>CAZURK010000584.1:0-2121 GCA_964623055.1 uncultured Pirellulaceae bacterium | reverse complement strand
CGGGCAAGACAGAGATCAATGCTTTCGCGAAACACAACTTGGACCGCCATTTCCGATACCCGGAAGAGACGCTGTTTATCGATAGTCTGTTCGGCAAGGACGGCAGGGTATACCGATGGAGACTGACAAAGACCGAGATCGCGATCCTGCGTTTTGATCGTGCAGGACGCCCGATTCCCTTCGAGTCCACAGGGACGAACGTTCTACCGGTCGACCGCCCTGAGGAGCGCTTCGTAGGCTCGAACCGTCACCACGCATTCAACGGCATGGATGTCGACAGGCATGGCAACATCTATTGTACTGCCAGAGTACCTGGGCGCGGGAAAGCGCAACAGCGCGTGGATGTTTACGACTCCGATGGAAATCTGCAAAACAAAGGACTGATCCAGCTCGAAGCGATACACGGACTTCTGGTCGATCAACAGGGCAACCTGTATGTTCTTTTCGGGCCGACTACCTCACCTTCTCTCCAGCTCGCCAAGTTTTCTGCATCCGGGGGAGCCCCATTGTGGTCCAGGCGCTGGGAAGGCGTTGTCGGCCGTGGGATTGGCTCCGTCTATCCATGTATGTGTCTGACCTCCAGAATGCACCAGGCGCTGGATGGGAAGGGGTATCTGTTTTCTGCCGGCAAGTACAGCGTTCAGGTGATCGATTGCGAGACGGGAAAGCTGGTCGGCGAGTTCGGCAGCTATGGCAACATGGACTGCCAGGGCAAGGGAAGCGCCTATCCCCACCCCGAGCTTCCCTTTGGTATCATATCCGCTCTGGCGGTATGGAAAGACCGGCTGTTCGTCGTCGATGCGGTCAACGAACGCATCGCCAAATGTCGAATCATCTACGAGGAGTGATCAAGATGACTTATTGGACAAGATTGCGAACGGTCGTGATTCTACTGGCTTCGACGACAGCGTTTTGGGGTTTCAGTCTGTCTGCGGCTTCGCTGGGCGCGGAAGGGGCCGAACATGCATCCGCCGGGCAGCGAAGCGGCACCCACGCCGGACCCGTTTTGCAGGTGCCGGTAAGCGACGCCGCGCCGGTGATTGACGGACGGCTTGACGAAACGTGCTGGAAGGGAGCGGCCGCAACAGGTGCCTTGACGCGGGAGCAGGGTAAGCCGACGAAGTCGACGACCAAGGCGTTCGTGTTACGCGACGCCGATCGTCTGTATGTTGGGGTCACGTGCGAGTTGAGCGGCCCCGCACCCAAGGAGAGAGAATCGGCCAAACAGCCGGACATCTCGAAACAGGAGCACGTCGCGCTACTGATCGACTCGAACCATGACGGGAATTCATACTATCTGATCATCTTGACTGAAAAGGGTACCGCCCAGGCCTCGTACAACGAACACTTTCCGCCATGGCACGATCCGACGTGGAGCCGACGGAAACCAAGGTTCCAATGCGCCGCGGCCGCGGGCGAAGGCGGTTGGAGCGCAGAGTTCTCGTTTCCATTTGAGATCTTCGACAAGAACAAGACCCTCAGCTCAAAAATCGGGTTCAACATCCGCCGACACGACAGACGCGCAGGGCAAATGCACTGCTGGCGAGGCGCGTTCGCCAATCCCGCCGACGCAGGCACACTCACAGGCATCCCGGCCCGAAATCGTTTTCCGGTTCCACCGATAGCGAACTACGCAGGATGCTACCAACTCGACGGCGGTTATCGGCAGGGGTTCAACATTCCGGCGGATACTGCCGCGGCCGGAGCGGAACATAGGCCGATACCGCTTGGGCCCGGTTCGGCTCACCCCGGCACGACCGGTGAGGTGCGGATCGAGTTGGAAGAGTTGCTGCTGGGCGGCAATGTTCACGCGCGGGCCCTGATCTGGGATTTGGCCGTGGATGAGAAAAAGGGAGAGCTGTACGTGCTCTCGGCGGCGCGAAGGAAAAGCGCCATCGAGCTGCGCGTCTTCGACCGGCAAGGGAAGTATCTTCGCACGATCATGCCGTTCAATCCTACGCTGCCCAGAGGCAGCGTGAGCGACTTGTGCCGCAAGACGGTTTTGGAGGGCTCGGTGGAGTTGATCGTTCCAGAGGTGTTCGAGACGTGCGGCACCGAGCCCAGCTTGTATGGTGAGTATTGGCACTTGCCGCAGACGCTGGCGATCGCGCCGAACGGCGA
>CAZURK010000583.1:0-2263 GCA_964623055.1 uncultured Pirellulaceae bacterium | reverse complement strand
CCTGCCAAAGCCATTCTGATCGGCGATGGCCCGGCGTTACGGTCGCTCGGCGTCGAGTTGGACACAGCCACGCTGGGCTCTGACGGATTTGTGATCCGGACTGCTGGCGAGCGACTCGTCATCGCCGGGGGACACGAGCGTGGGACGATGTACGGTGTCTTCACTTTGCTGGAGAAGCTGGGCTGCAGATGGTGGTATCCCGGGGCCAGCACCATTCCGTCCGCAAAGACCATTCGCATTCCGGCAACAGACGAACGACATCTCCCTGCGTTGGAGTATCGCGACATGCTGTACGGCGAGATGGATAATTCCGAAGAAGCCATGATCTGGCGGGCGCGGAACAAGGTCAACGGAGGCTTCTACAAGGACATGAAGCCGGAATACGGTGGAGCGTGGAAGTTTCACACGCTCGTGCACAGCTATGACGCATTGCTTCCGCCCAGCAAGTACTTCAGCGAATACCCAACTTACTATGCACTGCGGGCCGGCAAACACACTCCCGGACAGCCATGTTTCTCCAACAAGGACGTGGTCCGACTCATGGCGGACTCGATCATGCGGCTCGTCGAACAGCATCCCGAGTGGCGTTTCCTCACCGTCGGCCAGAACGACAACAGCAACTACTGCCAGTGCGAGGACTGCGAGGCGTTGGCCAGACGGTGCGGCTCGCATGGTGGCGCACAGGTGCATTTTGCCAAGGAGATCGCCACGATCGTTCGCAAGAAGCACGCCGATGTGATCATCAATGTGCCTGCCTATCGCTGGACTCGAAAGCCGCCAACCGGCATCGCGCCGGGCGATAAGATGGCCATCACGCTGTGCTCCATCGAATGCAACTTCGGGCAACCGTTGGCCGAGGCATACCCGGAGGAAAACGCGGCGTTCAAAGCCGATATCGTGGGATGGTCGGAGCTTGCCCCGAAGCTTCTCATTTGGGACTACACAACCAACTTCACCCACTACGTGCTGCCATACCCGAACTACTACGTATTGGCACCGAACGTCCAGTTCTACGCCGACCACAAAGTGCGTGGCATCATGCACCAGGGCAGTCACACGACGCGACACGGGCAATTCTCGCCGCTGTGCATGTGGATCCTGGCCAAAGCGATGTGGGATCCCGATGTTGACGATAGGAAGCTGGTCGAGGAGTTCTGTCTCGGATACTACGGCCCCAAGGCAGGTCGATTCATTGTGGAATATGCCAACATGCTGCACGATGCCATCGCCAAGAACCGCACGCCAATCTGGTGCACGCGAAGAACGTACCTTTCGGCGCCCTACCTGTCTCCAGACCTGCTGGCCCGCGCGGAGCAACTGTTCCAGCAAGCAGAAGCCGCGGTCAAAGACAATCTGGAGCTGCGAAGACGCGTAGAAATCGACCATATTCCGGTGCAGTACGTGATCCTGAAACGGGCAGGCCATTTGTGGGAGCCGGTCAGTGAGGCTTGCTCGGATCTATCGTGGGCCGCGTACACGGAACAATTCGCACGTGTCGGTCGGTCGGCGCGGATCAGTCGTGTGCGCGAAGGCGATCATGCCGAAGAGCTTTTCGCTTGGGCGCTGGACTACGGGAAGGTCAAGCAACGCGACGCCAAAGGCGATCTGCCGTCCGAGATCAAGGACGTCGATCCGGCGACTTGCCACTTCCTCCAAGGTGCTCAACTCGACGGTCAAGTCAGATTTCTGAAGAAGATGGATGGCGCGACCGACGGCTGGGCGCAAGCGGTCATTTCGCCTGGATGGTCGATTCAACACAGCTTCGGGCAGCCTTGGGATTTCAAGGTCGGAAAGAGCTACAGAATGTTCGTCCGCGCCAAGGCGACCTCGCTCCAACGCAGCGACCAGGATGCCATCACCGTAGGCATCCATAATCCAGATCACCCGCGAACCTGCAGTCGTCGCATCAAGCTCAACGAAGTCGATGGTACCTGGCAGGTGTTCGACATCGGCCCGTGGAAGCCGACCGAAAAAGGCGGCGTCTTCTACATAGCCAGAGGCAGGACCGGAGTGAGCGACGTGTATCTAGATTGCCTGTGGCTGATTGAGACGCCCATGGTGTCAAGTTCGAACGACACAGAATGATGCGCAATCAGCATGACCTTTGTCTGAGTTGCTTCCATTGATGAACGGCACTAGAATAGACCGATGAGCAGGCTCCTCAGGAGAATCCGCGAGGCCGTACGGGATGGTCGTTTTGTCGTTTCGTGGCACGCGGATGAACGGTGTGAGGAGCGAGGCGTGGCTGTGTGGCAATTGGTCG
>CAZURK010000582.1:0-2335 GCA_964623055.1 uncultured Pirellulaceae bacterium | reverse complement strand
CCGGTCGATATGCGAAAGAGTTTTCGCGGCCTGTGTCAGCTTGCCGAATCCGTGCTGGAGGAAGATCCGGCATCAGGACATTGGTTTGCCTTTATCAACCGGCGGCGAGATCGTTTGAAGCTGTTGGGCTGGGATGGGCAAGGCTTTTGGATCTGGTACAAGCGACTTGAATCGGGCGTCTTCGAGAGGCCGGCCGCTGGTCGGGATCAAGTCCAGATCGAGATCGATGTGACGCAATTGTCGTTGATCATCAACGGCATCGACTTGCGTTCGGCGAAGCGGCGACGGCGTTATCGAAGGGCGGGATGAGGTGGCGGAAAAAAGGTCTCGAAAAGTTCCGGATAGGGCTAGCGCGATCGGCCCCGATGTGCATAATCTCACGCATCGTTGAGTTGGCCACTGCCTGCCTTATTCATAAGCGATGCTCATGTCCGACGCTGCTGCCCCTCTGCCCACAACGCTCGCCGAGTGCCATGCACGGCTTGGGGAGCAGCAGGCAACGATCGATGAACAACAGACGCTGCTGGAGAAACTGCAGTGCGACATGGCGTTGATGAAACGGACGTTGTTTGGTCAACGACGCGAACGGTTTGAAGACCCTCGTCAAGGCATGTTATTCGATTCGGCGGAAGTCGGTGGACCGAATCAGGACAATAACACGAACGACGACAACGAATCGGACAGCTCGAACGACGGGAGAGGGGCGACATCTTCGCGACGGACCGGCCGGAAGCGTCGAGTGATTCCCGCGGGTCTTCCCCGTACCAAACGCGTCCACAAACTCGACGATTCGGAGATCCCCGAACACCTGCGAGGCCAAGATGTTCGTCGCTTCCTGAAGAAGATCGGCGAGTACGTCGAATGGGAACCGCCACGGCTGACGGTGGTGGAAGAGTTCGTCGAGACGTTGGCTGTGGACAATGCGGACGCGACGGAAACGACGATGCTCTCTGCTACGCGTCCCCCGCGAATCATCACTTGCTTCGCGGGACCTTCGCTGCTGGCCGGTTTGGCGGTCCAGCATTTCGCGGACCATCTGCCTTACTACCGGCTGGAGGAGATTCTCCCACGCAGTGGACTGGAGATCGATCGCAGCACCCAATGTCGCTGGATGATCCGTCTGGCGAGAGAACTGATGCCGCTGACCGATTGGATGCGTCGGGTGGCCTTGCAGTCGGCGGTGGTGCTGGCAGATGAGACTCCGGTGAAGATGCTCGTTCCCGGCCGGGGTAAAGCCAAGACCACCTATCTCTGGGCCGTACTCGGTGACGGGCAACATCCTTACACGACGTTTTCGTTTACGGAGAGTCGTGCGCGCGCCGGGCCTGCCGAATTCTTCGCAGACTTCCGCGGAGTTCTGTTGACGGATGCTTACATCGGTTACGAGTTTTTGGCTCCTCATACGCACGGCCGAATCCGCCTGGCGGGTTGCTATGCGCATGCGCGTCGTAAGTTTGAGGAGTTACATGTGCTTGGCTCGACGAAGGCCACGTCGACGGCCTTGGGTTACTTCCAGCGATTGTTCGACATCGAGGACGACTTGCGAGGGTTGTCGGACGAGCAGCGTCATGAACAGCGTCAGCGTCGTTCCCGTCCGCTGGTTGCGGAGTTCAAAGTTTGGATGGACGAGCAGCTCCAGAGGCTTCGCCCGAAACACGCATTGCGCGGGGCCATCAGCTACATGACGACACGCTGGGAATGCTTTGAACGGTTCCTGGAATCCGGTGCGATTCCCCTGGACAACAACGCCTCGGAGCAAGCGGTCAAAAATCCGGTGATGGGCAAGAAGGCGTGGCTGTTTTTCGGGAGTGAAGCAGGCGGTCACGCGGCGGCCGTCTTCTATACTCTGACGTCCACGTGCCGTCGCCTGAAGATCGACCCGTATGCTTACCTAAAGGACGTTTTCGAGCGGTTGCCCCAGTGCGATCCCGAGGACCCCGCCGCGCTAAGTCCCTTGCTCCCAGACCACTGGTTAGCCGCTCATCCTGAAAGTCTGATTCAGACACGCGTCAACGAGTCGAACGAGAAAGCGGCTCGCAAACGCGCCCAACGTACTCGCCGTCGCAAGGCCCTGGCACGCGCCACTGGCAAACGCAGCTGACCTGTCCGAGTACTCAAGATCATCGATCCACCACCGATCGGGATCAAGGGCGAGATACGGACAATTCGGGTCGAACTCTCGAAAGTAGTAGCCGTCCTCGTTCTCGGTTCCCTCTTCCGTCGCGCTAACCAAAGTGACTCCCATCGCGGCCCCGCCCAACGCACACGCGGCACCCCACATCATCGCCCAACCGCCACCCCCTACGCAAGACGTCCACCAATGCAACGCTCACGA
>CAZURK010000581.1:0-2346 GCA_964623055.1 uncultured Pirellulaceae bacterium | reverse complement strand
ACTGCGGAAAGGCTGTTGATGCCGCTGTCGATCGTGCTCATCACGGCAGCGAACAATCCGGCAAGCAGCAGACCACTCAGGCCAGCGTACGGCAACTCGTTCAAGACGAAATGTGGCATCAGTTGATCTTCTGATTCCAGCGTTTGATTCTCTGTTTCGGGCGCTTGGTCTTTCGTTTCCGGCGTTTCGTCTTTTGTTTCCCGTATTTGATCCTCTGGCTTCACTATCTTGGGAAGCCCGTTGCCTCCTTCCTGGTGGTAGAACGCGAATAGGGTGCTTCCCACCGCAAAGAACAGTACGGCTACGATGGCGGCCACTGCAGCGTTGATTATCAGTGCTCGCCGCGCGTCGCTCAGGTCTCGCGTGCAAATGTACCGCTGAACCGTGATTTGCGAAGTGGTGTAGCCAGGGAGATAGGCAAACAGTCCGATGGCAAGGGCCGAAAAGAAGGTCCGGCCCCGCGTCAGATCCAGGTCCATGTCGAACATCTGGAACTTGTCGTTCTCGATGCCCAGGCGCACCACGGTGTCCCAGCCGCCGTCGATGTGCCCGAGAGTCAGGAAGAACACGGCTATCATGCCGCCGCCCAGCGTCACTGCCTGCAAGACGTCGGTCCAGATAACCGCCTTGATTCCACCCAGTACCGTGTAAAGTGTCGCGAACATTCCCACGGCGACAAGTGTCCAAATGAATTGTGTTTCGTTCAGCTTTAGCACGGCTTTGATGATCAATCCCGTTGCGAACACCATGCTGCCCATCCAGCCGATTGCGTACAGAGCGAACAGCAGTGTGCCCAGCCGTCGCATCGATCGGCTGAATCGGATTTCCAGGTATTCGTAGACGCTGGTCACACCCAAACGGCGATAAACCGGCACAAAGATCCACCACAAAATGGGTGTGATAATCAAGGGGATACAGAGATATGTGACCAGCAGATGATAGTTCTCGTAGGCCCCTTCGTGCGGCAGAGCGACAAACGAGATTGAACTGAACGCCGTAGCGAACAACGACACGCCGACCGCGAACCAGTTCATACGGCGACCACCGACGAAATATTCCTCGTTGTCGCGTTGGCGGCGGGCGAAGAAGATCCCCAAGGCCAGTACCACGCTCAGGTAGCACGCGAAAACACACCAGTCGGTGACAGTCAACTGCCGCATGATGCCAACCTCCACGATTACGCAATCGTGGACTCCAACTTTGGGATTGTCGTGGTACAAGTCTCAGCAGGATACTACAAACAACGAGGATCAGAAAGCGATAGGGTAAAGGAAAGCCGCAGTTGGCATCCGGCTTGATACGATGTGCAGCTACTCCCTCAAGTCTCCAGACGCCGCATGTGCGTTTTTCCCCTACCCGTTGGAGCCATTGACATGGATTCTACTTCGACCATTGCGGTTGTCGGTGACGTGCACGGGCATCTTCAACTGGCCTGCGCCATGGTGGCTCGCTGGCAGAAAGAACTCGACACAAAGTTCGAGGCTGTCTTTCTCTGTGGCGACGTGGGCACGTTTACGGACAAATCTCAGCTCGACAGCGCGACAAGGGCTCACGCGAAGAAGAACCCGTGCGAACTCGAGTTCTTGAACCAGTGGTCGACTGCGCCGCAGGCTCCGTGGCTCGACTACATCTTCAAGCCGGAAGAACAGGAGGGCTTGGGGCTCACCTGTCCCGTCGTCATGGTGCATGGCAATCACGAAGGCTTCGACCATCTCGCGCGACTTGTTCCGACGGGTTTTCCTGACGGGCCAGTGACAGCGACCGATCTTCCGCCAGTGGACACGAACGGTCATATTCGTCTACTACCTTCAGGATGGCGAATTGCGATGTCGTCAGGATCGGTCGTCGCGGGGATCGGGGGAATCGAACCGGGCCAGAGACGAGCCGCTTACCATCCAATGGCGTACATCGACGAGGACGCCATCGAGCAACTTTTGGACTGCGGCGAGGTGGATGCCCTGATAACGCACCAAGGTCCCAGCGGCATCCAGGGAGAAGGCGGATCCGAACTGCTGCAGATTCTATTGGACGAGGGCGTGGCTCGTACGTGGTTTCACGGCCATTCAATCCGCCGGCCGAATCCAAGGCACGCCGGGCCTCGCCAGCGTTCGTTCGTTGTCCCGTTGGGGGATATCGCCTTTCATGTGCCGCGTAAGGCTCCATACCAGCGTTTTCCCTACGAGGTCGGAAAGAAGGGTTGGGCCTATGCAAACTTGGATGGGAAGAACGTCTCGGTGGTGAAAGAAACGCCGAGCTTCTTCCGCGAGTTCCGCCGGACCAGTTGGACCACCAAAGACGGCCTGCCGATCTGTCCGCCACTGGCGCATATCGCTTGGCAGCGGTGGT
>CAZURK010000580.1:0-2595 GCA_964623055.1 uncultured Pirellulaceae bacterium | reverse complement strand
CGAGCACGATCACCTGGTTCTCGCCCACGTTCGGAATTGCGTCCAGCGGCACTTTTTGTGTCGAATACCAGCCGTAGGCGATCACCACAATGATTCCTACCAGGATGACCAACCGCTCGCGGATCGAAAAATCGAGAATTCTGTTGATCATTGCTCACCCTCCTTGGACAGTTTGGCGATATACTCTGCCGGCTCGGCGAGCAAGTCTTCGCGACACCCCTCACAGCAGATAAAGACAGGCCGACCGTCCACGTCGACCTTGATCGGCGTGCCCATCGAACCCAGCGGCATGTCCGCCACCGGGCAGATCTTCTGTTTCTCCGCCAAAGCTCGATCCGCAGGCGACAGTTTGGCGAAGGCTTCGGCGATTGCAGCGGCCTCTTCGTCATCCACTTCCGTCGTTTCCACTGGTTGTGGAACTTCCATTTCCGGAAGCTCCATTTCCTCCACAATCTCTGGCACACCGACCGGCGGAAGCTCCATCTGTGGAAGTTCCTCGTCAGCGGCCTCCTCTTGTGCACTGTTGTCAAGATTCGCCAGGTACTTGTCTGGATCGTCCAGAAGCCTCTTTTCGCAGCCTTTGCAGCAGATGAAGATTGGCTTGCCGTTGACGTCGACCTTCGGCGGCGTGCCCATCGAACCCAGCAGCTGTTTCGTGACAGGGCATATCTTCTGCTTTTCCGCCAACGCCCGATCTTCGTCCGAGAGTTTGGAGAGGGCCGCAACGATCTTCTCAGATTTGCCCTCGTCCACCTCGATGGGCTTGGCCTTGGTTGGGTCGATCAGCGAAGGCTTGCCGGCCATTTGCATTGCCGCATCGAGCAGGAAGTTTCCGGACGTGGCAATCTGCTCGCCTTTCTTCACTCCCTTCAACAGAACGATCTGACCGTCCGTGCTTGGTCCGAGTACGACCCACCGGATTTCAAAGCGTCCGGGCTCGGTTTCCACGAACACGACACTATTGTCACCCGCCATTAAGACCGCGTCGCGAGGCACGACTAGCGCTACGCGCGACGGGACCGACTCGGCGGCGAAGCCAAAGGTGGCGGCCGGAGCCAATTCGACTCCGCATTCACGGCATTTGCCAGGCGATGATTCAACCACATGCGGATGTCGGGGACTGATCCATTTGCCGGCAAGATCGGGATCGTAGACCAACTGAGGCGAATCGTCGTCCGTCGCAGCGGAGACCTCGATCGTGGCTTTGGCATAATCACCAATGCGCAACAAGCCTTCGTCATTTGGGACGACGACACGGATGCCAATGGTTCTGGTCTTGGGGTCCACGGACGGGTCCTTGAAAGCCACGCGTCCAGAGAACTTGCGCCCGGGCAGAGATTGCACTTCAGCTTGGACCTTCTGCCCGTAGCGAATAGCGGTGGCGTCTTCGGGAAACACCTCCAGCATCAGCCATACCGACGAAAGGTCGGCGACGCGGCAGATCGGCTGACCGGTCTTGACGTATTCACCTTCGACCGCCAACTTCTCGATCACCGTGCCAGCGATCGGTGAGCAAATGTGCATGCGACTGTTGGCTCGCCCGGCTTTCTCCAACTCCTGAATCTGCTCTTCGGTCGTCCCCAGTTCGATCAGCCTTTTCCGCGCACTCTCGCAAAGCCTTCGCTGCGACTCGACGGCGCTTGGTGACGCCGAAGATGCCTGGATTTCCTCCAACCCCTTTTTCATCCGTAGCAGTTCGACCTGCGTGGTGTAGAGCTGGGGCGAGTAGAGCCAGGCCAGTTGATCGCCCTTGTTGACAACGACACCCGTGTAGTCGGCGAACAGGCGATCAAGGCGTCCATCGACGTACGCCGAGATAGTCGCCAACGCCCCTTCGTTATAGGTGATTTCGCCGATTGCACGGATTTCCCGCGTTAGCGGTACCGCCCGAACGGCCACCGTTTGGATGTTCGCGATTCGTCGCGCAACCGGATCCACCTGGATTGAAAGATTGTCCGTGTCATCGCCGCCGGAACTCACTGGTACCAGCTCCATCGCGCAGACTGGGCAACGTCCCGGTTCCGTCTGCGGCGGTGTGCACACCATGGGACATATGTAACGCGTGTCGCCGCCGCTGGCGGCCTGCTGGGTCGCCTCACCACCGCCTGCGGAGATCCAGTCGAAACGCTGAGCCAACCCCAAGCCGAATATCAACAGCGCTCCTATCGCGAGCAACAACAGCGGCTGCAATAACGTTTTGATCCACCAACGTCTCGCCGCTGCCCTTTCCTTTTTCTTTTCGTTTTGCGCGTTTTGATCGTTCATGATTCACCTCGTAGCAGATAGCCGTTACGTTTTCCTCGTTTAACCGCGGTGCCCACTGGGCCGCGCGTCGGCGAGGACGTTGGGTGCGTTCCTCACCAGCCTGGAGAGGGATGACCGTTCCAACTCAACTCCCGCGCGGGCCGCCGGCCCTGCATTGCAAACTCGTAGACTTTTGTTTTCCTGACAAAGTTTTGCTGGCTTTTCGCGTGATGGTTTGGTCAAATGACTAACGATGCGAGCCGCGCCTTATGGCCAGAGAATAGTGGTCGAACTAATCGCGATGCTCTCCGTAAGCATCGAACTACGCGGCATTTATGTACCACAGCCCAC
>CAZURK010000579.1:0-2620 GCA_964623055.1 uncultured Pirellulaceae bacterium | reverse complement strand
GGACGGAAAAGGGGTCGGGAGTCTTTTCTAGAATTCTCTTCCGCTAGAAAGACTCCCGACCCCTTTCTTCCGTATGGGTAGTTGCACGCCCCATCAACAGAATCGGCGTGCCCCATGAATCAGTAGTTGGTGGCCAGGGTCCTTCGTCAAACGAACGTGGAGAAGTAAATGTCAACCCTCATCGACGAACTCAATAGACTCGAAAGAAAGGGAGAGCTTCTGCCCCCGGAAGTTAAAGACAATCTCATGCGCAAGTTTGCCATGCGCAAGTCTGCGGAGTCTAAGGACGTAGGCAGTGTCGCGTCGCTCCTGTCGGAATGGTGTGTCGAATCCCTGCCCAGTATTGCCGCGTATCACAGGGTTGAACAGAGCCAGGTGATTGATTCGCTCCAGCACTACCGGTTTGGCTTTCGCCAAGCAGAGAATCTGACCATGGTATTTCAGGGCCAGTATCCTGACCCTGAGACTGCCCCTGAGCCTGAACGCGACTCTGACCCTGACCCTAACCATGACTCTGCCCTTGACCATGACCTGCTGGGGCTTTTCACGATCGTTCACGACATCGGAAGGATGATGGTCGGGAGCGGAGCCTCGCAGTTCCGCTATTCTCGAAAGGAAGGTAACATGCTCCATCCGATCGTCGGTGCGATCATGTTGAAGGAAGCATTCTCGCTGCTGCGCGGACGTAAGGATGGCAGCCACGACGGACTGTTTACGGCCCTGGAATACACGGCGGAGAGACATACCCGTTCGATCGGCCTGACGCCAAAGGTGGTGGAAGCCTGCGAGGTTTGGAGGTTAGACAGTTACGAAGATGTGGATTGCCTACTACTCGCCGGGGTAGAGGGACTCACAGAAGAATTCGCAAGGTACGCCCATCTGGTCGCGTTGGCTGATCTGATCAATAACGTCAGCGAGAGACTGAACGGAACCATCGAATATCGTCCGGTTCACGCCGTTCCCGACACGGCTGACCAACGCGTGAAGTACGTCAAGAATGGCCCTGATTCCGGAGTCTTCCAGGTCGTCCGGATGGAGGATAACGACACCGTGACCGTGCGGAGGTATTGGCGAGATGGGATGATCAGTGTCAGCGATGACGACCTGCGTGAAAAGATGCGGAAGGCAGCTTTGAAAGACGTGGTTCCCACGGACCGGAAAAAAGCGACCGATGCCTTCGACATAGGGTTTCGCACGGCTTTCCCAAAGGCCGCAACCAGCGGATGAACGCGAGCGGCGATCAGGGTTGGTTGCCAGTCGTTGGCTCATTCGCCGCCGCCCCGTTATCCTGGTCGTTCGGCTGTGGCCTCACAGTAATCCCACTTTCTTTCGTAGCAGCCATTCGGTAGCGATTAGCGCGACGAATAGGGCGGCCCAGAGCGGCAGGTTCCAGATCGGAGTGGGCGGCAGCGACTCGATGCGTACCTGGCGGCCTCGGGGTAGATCCTTCAGTAGTCTGCGTGCGGTCTCGATGGTGTAGAACTTACCTTGCGATGTTTTGGCCGCCGTGCGGAGATCGGCGGCGTCCATCTCCAGACGTGCCTGTTCGCCGGGTGGGGCCACCACAGAGAATCGCTGGGACGGCGGCCTTCCGTCCAGCGTGGGCGTGGCGACCCATGCTCGGTAGTTGCCGTCCGTAAGGTTGCCAGCCGTGCCCTCGAAAACGCCGCGACTGGCCGTGTCTCGGTGCAATGTGATCTGTCGGCGTTTGCTGCCTTCTCGCTCCAGAACCACGGTCACGCCGTCGTCGCGGGCCGGTGCAAGGCGATCGTCAAAAAAACGCACTCGCAGCCGCACCGACTGGCCGCGACGATATTCCTCTCGGTCCGACGTCAATTCGGCCAGCCGGCTGCCGTCCAATAGCTTCGATCGACTCAGGTAACGGATCGTCTGGATCCAGTATCGCGCGAAATAGTGTTCGCCCGCTTCGTGTCGCGACCAACGGTAGCTTTCGTCCGTCGCGTGGAAAATCACCTTCCCCGCGCCCACGAATTGCATGCAGATCACGGGCAGATTCTCGCCGCTGGAGCCGGTGCGAGTCGGATCGACGGCCAGCGCGAGAGCACCGTGTCGCAGATCCGATGCTTCCAACAACCAGTAGACGCCTGGCAAGGATCTCCATACGCTCAGGCTGGCCGCCAACGTACTTTCCAACTGCATCTGCGGACTGTCGATACCGAGCTTAGTGGGCTGAACCGTGTACTCGTGCTCCAACACGGCGCCGAGCGGCGGCGCGGTGGCGGTATCCAAATCGATCGGCAGCAGCTTGGCCAGCGGCGTTTCACCGTAGGCTAGCGGCGTGTGGCGAGGCCCGGCCACGAAAACCATGCCGCCGCCTCGCTCCTCGACAAACGCCGCGATGTTGTCCATGACCGATCTACTGAGAAACGACGGATTCACGTCGCCGAAGATTAGCACATCGTAGCGGAACAGTTCCTCGCGGCTGACTGGGAAAACCCGCTGTGCCGTCTCGTCCAATTCCGCGTACTCCAAATCGGCTTCCTGCAAGACGGTCGTCAATTCGACCGCTTTCTCCTTACTGTCGCGTTTCAGGCTGCGGCCCAACACGTTTTTCAGGAATCGGAATTCGAAACTCGGATACTCCTGGACATATAACACG
>CAZURK010000578.1:0-2654 GCA_964623055.1 uncultured Pirellulaceae bacterium | reverse complement strand
CTAAAGCTCAGTACTGACGGTTGAATCCTGCCGTAAACCTTGGATTGGCAACTTGTTGCGCGAATTCTACTGTCCGTCTCAAGAGTGCCCGTATCGCGTGTTGAGGGAGAGCATCGCATGAAATCTGCATTGAAACTGCCGGTCTGGGCGGTCCTTTTTCTGTTTCCCGTGGCGATCAGCGCGGCGGAAATCGGCTACATCGAGGATTTTGCACTGGCCCGGGACCGTACGGTTCCGCTGAACCAACTGATTCCGGGCACGGAGGATTACTACTACTATCACGCGATCCACTATCAGAACGCGGAACAGTTCGCCAAAGTCGAGGAGCTATTGGAGGCATGGATCAAGCGTCACAAGTACACGCCGCGCGTTCGAGAAATCCAGAACCGGCAAACGCTTCTGACCTATGCAAAGAACCCCGATAAGTCCCTCGAATTCATTCGCCAACGGTTGAGTCTGACGTTCGACCATCAACGGGAGTTGCTGGACCGGAAACCGAATCTGCCTACCAGCTTGGACCAGAAGCTGATCAGCCGCGGAGCGTTGATGAAGGAAGCCCTTGCCCGCCACCAGAACCTGAAGGGTTTCGAGGCTCCGGCCCTGGATTGGCTCGTGGCCACCGAATTGAACGCGGATCGTCGGCGTCATTTGCTCGAACGCTTGCAGCGGCCTGACTATCCGAATCTGCCGAAGCTGGTCGTCGATGATCTGAACCACCAACATAGCCGCGGATTCGGATCGTTCAATATCCACCGGATGCTGCTGCTGGAGCAGTTGGACCAGTGCCTGAAGCTGAAGCCGGATCTGCTGAGCCAAACCAACTTCGTCAACGCGTACCTTGCCAAGCTGCATCCGAACGACGATGTCGACTGGCGTCACGACGCGGAACAGCATCGAGCGTATCTCGATCGTCTGTGGGGATTCGTCCAGCGACTGGCGCCAGTTCACAATTCCCTGAAGGCCAACGTGCTCTACCGTCGGCTGGAGCTGGATCGCTCGCAGGGTGTGTACGACAAGCAGCGGTTCATGGCTTACATCAAGCTGCCGCGAAATGCCAGCTACATGAACGTGGAATTCATGCGCACCGACGAGAGCCGCCGCCACGCCGCAAACTTGAACGCCAACTTCCAGGAGATGATCTTGCTGCCGCCCATCGGCAACGACGAGCCGTTGGTGAGCAGCTACTTGCACCACTTCTTTGTCGACGAGACCACCTACAAACCCTACGAACCGTACATCAACGACATCTACCTGAAGCGCAACTTCGCCGAGGCGAAGATCGTCAATGGCCTTGGCGAAGGAGAACAATGGTATTCCATGCTGCAACCGGCCGAGTACCAGGCGTTGAAAGAACGAATCGACATCGACTTTGCCTTCACCAACGAGAAGCGGTTTGTGGCCGACGACGTGGTTAGCCTGGATCTGGTGGTCAAGAACGTCAAGACGCTGATCGTCAAGGTCTACGAAATCAACACGCGCAACTTCACTCGCGAACGTCTGACCGAAGTGAATACGGACATCAGCCTCGATGGTCTGGTCGCCAACTGGGAAACTACACACGAGTACACCGAACCGCCGCTGCGTCGAGTTCGCCGGCACTTCGAGTTCCCGGATCTGAAGAAGCCCGGCGTGTACGTGATCGACTTCATCGGCAACGGTAAGAGCAGCCGGGCCGTGATTCGCAAAGGAAGGCTCCGGCATCTGGTTCGCACGACGACGGCGGGCCAGGTGTTCACGGTGATGGACGAGCAGAACCGCAAGCTGCCGGATGCGACGATCTGGTTTGCCGGCCGCGAGTACGCACCCGACGAAAAAGGTGAAATCGTGGTGCCGTTCAGCAATTCGCCCACGCGCCAGTCGATTATCTTGTCGCACGGCGATTACTGTTCCCTCGCCTCGTTCCAGCACCAAGCCGAGAATTACTCACTGGCGGCGGGCATTTACGTGGATCGCGAATCGTTGCTGCAACGCAAAAAGGCGAACGTGGTCGTCCGGCCGCAGCTCTATCTAAACGGGATCCCCGTGACGCTGTCTGTATTGGAGGACGTGCGTCTGGTGATTACTTCTACCGATCACGACGGCGTGTCCACGACCAAGGAAGTGGCCAATTTCGAACTGCACGAAGACCGTGAAGCGATCTACGAATTCCAGACGCCCGGGCGACTGTCCAACATCAGCTTTACCTTGAAGGCCAAGGTCCAAAACCTAAGCCAGAACAAGAAAATCGACTTGTCGGTGGGCGAGTCCTTTGCATTGAACGAAATCGACCGCACCGAGAAAGTCGAGGACTTGCATTTGGTGTGGACCGACGGTCAATACGTCCTGGAGGTGCTGGGCAAGACCGGCGAGCCCAAAGCCGATCGGCCGGTAGGCTTCTCGTTCAAACACCGCGATTTTCGCGAGGCCAAGCAGGTGACGCTCAAGACCAACGCCCAAGGCCGCGTCGTCTTGGGACCCGTGGCCGATATCGTATCCATAACGGCCACCGGCCCCGAGGACACGTCGCACACGTGGACCTTGGGACGGGACCGGCACACGGGCCGCCAACAATTCCACACCCGCGAGGGCGATGCGATCGTGGTGCCGTACACGGGCAAGTCGGACAAGCCGTTGCGCGAGGAACTGTCGCTACTCGAGTTGCGCGGCGGCACGTT
>CAZURK010000577.1:0-2749 GCA_964623055.1 uncultured Pirellulaceae bacterium | reverse complement strand
TCGTCGCGAATGGCCAATCGCAACAGCACGCCCACATCGACGGTCGCTACGACAAACTGCACCGATCCGTCGACCAGCGTCACGAGGAGCCCGCCGGGGTGCGGCGATTGCAGCGGGTTGTTGTGTCCCATCACTTCGGCACAACCCGGCAACGATTTCTGCCCCTTATCGCCGATGACCTGCTTCAAGTCTGGTTTGTAGCGAACCGTGGTGATATTCAACAAGAGATCTGCGTGCCAATCGCCCGGCGTGCTGCTAGCCGTAAGCCAAGCGTTGCGATCGTGGGGTGTTGGCAAACCGTTCGCCAGCCCCACTGGATCTACCACGTCCGTGCCGGACAGCCAGCCGCCGGGGTTCTTGTCCGAAGGTGGGTTCCAGCCTGGATCGCCATGGTAAGAAGTCGAGACGTTGGGATTGACACTTCGCAGGAAGTCGGACTGCTCGGAGACGATCATGGTATTCGAGGTTCCATCCGTACACTTGGCGATGACGATCTGTTCGTTCGGTGGCAGCATGCCGCTGGAGGTGACGATCGAACCGCTGGGTCCCGTGCCTTTCTTGGGGTTCTTGTACATCATCTGTGTCTCGGGCCTGTCGGGACAGCCATCGAAGTCCGGTGATTTCGAATCGATATCGCACCCGCCGGAAATGCCGACGTAGGATGGCATCAGAATGTAGCCGGATCGAACCTCCATGATGGGCAAGGGGCTGGCGGGGCACCGCATGTAGTCAGGGTGAACTCGTCGGAGTCGGTCTTGAATCGGATGTGCTTGCGTGTCGGGCATGTCCGCGTAGGTAAACGCGATGCCCGGCGGATAGAATTGAGCATCTTGCGTTAAGGCGATCTTGTCATGCAGGTTCCGCTGCTCGCAAAACGGTAACGCAGCGTACCACCACGAAGGGCCGACGCGAGGATTCTCGGGATCGCCCGCGTGCGTCACACCGGCCGGAAACATCCGGAAGGTTTCGTGGTAATTCTGTAACGACAGCGAGATGTTCTTCAGATTGTTCATGCACATCGTTCGCCCTGATGGACCGTGCCTAGTGGTCAGCAGCGCCGGCAACACCAACGCGGCCAGACCGACCATGCACAGGACCACTACCACGACCTCCGATAGGCGGACCCGATGGGGCGGCGTCTCGTATTCCATCTGTGTGCTCCTGATGCCTCAAGATGGATCAATTATGCGTTTGCTGCCCTGGTTCCAATTACCAATCCAAATCTACTTCTTGCTCTTCGTCGCGAATGGACAACCGTAACATGTCGCCCAAGTCGACATCGGGCGAAATAGAGTGCACCGATCCATCGACGCTAGCGGCACCGTATGACGACAACGGTCATTGTACAATGCGGACACGAATTTCAACATTGCCGCATCAGATTCGCGCGAACGCCTCCGGATGACCAGCTCTTTTTTCTTCGCGGGTTTGTGCTATCGTGACGGAAAGGAGGAAACGACCTTTGGACGAGGAGAGATGAAACGGACAGACGTGGCTTCATGTCTTTCAACCCGGAACCATAGAGGACAGACAATGAAGATAACACGCATTCTTCCTTTCATGTTGGCGGCAGTACTGGGTGCGAACGCATTTGGCTCTCCCGTCATCTGGATCGAAGCAGAACAGTTCTCGGATACAGGCAAGTGGTCTAATGATTCGCAGTACGTCGACCTCATGGGATCTCCGTACCTGCTGGCAACCGGCATCGGCAAACCTGTTGCCGACGCGGTTACCAACGCCAAGGTTCCTGAAACGGGCAAGTACCGGCTTTGGGTCCGATGCAAGGACTGGTTCCCGTCACATTCGCCAGGGCGGTTTCAGGTACTTGTCGCGGGTGAACCGTCATCCGTTACTTTCGGAAAGGCAAAGGACGACGCTTGGCAGTGGGTCGATGGCGGGACATTCGATCTGGAGAGAGGCGACGTGGAGGTTCGCATTCACGACTTGACGGGCTGGTGGGGGCGCTGTGATGCCGTGATCCTGGCCGGAGGTGATTTCAAACCGGCGAACGATCTGAGCGAACTAGCCACGCAGCGTCTGAAGTATCTCGGCGTCGCTGCGACGGCGAAGAAGATGGGGCCTTACGATGTCGTTGTGGTTGGTGGTGGACCGGCCGGATGCGGCGCGGCGGTCGCGGCGGCTCGAAACGGGGTCACGGTAGCACTGATCCAGGACCGGCCTGTGCTGGGCGGGAACGCGTCGAATGAGATACAGATTCCGCCCATGGGCTACATAGGAAATCCACCGGACAAAGTGAATGTCACGGGGCTCTGCGAAGAGTTCTTCCCCGAACAGGGCTGGCACAACTTTGCCAAGTCGGAGACGATCGAGTCGGTTGTCAGAGCGGAAGAGAATCTTTCGCTATTCCTGAACACGCGGGCATATGACGTGGAGATGAAGGGAGCGGAGATACAATCTGTCTTGGCGCTCGATGTGTGTACCGGCCAGCGCATGAAGTTTCTCGCTCCGCGCTTTATCGACTGCACGGGTCACGGTTGGATCGGTTACTACGCCGGCGCTTACTACCGCATGGGCCAGGAAGCCCGTGAAGAATTCAACGAATCCCTTGCACCCGTGAAGGCCGGCAAGCGAACCATGGGCAATTCGCTTTATTTTGCCGTCATCAAGACACATCCCGGCGACGGAAGCCCAATCGTCGCGGCAAATGGAGAAACGATCAAATACAGTGACAAGCAAGACATCACCGTCACGGGCAACTGGGCTCACAGCACTTTTCGGGGCGGTGATT
>CAZURK010000576.1:0-3166 GCA_964623055.1 uncultured Pirellulaceae bacterium | reverse complement strand
TTCACTGGCGCCATCATCCCGATTCGATCGGGCCCGGCGACGGCGACGAAGGGTGTTTCAGCGGTGGCGGTTTCGTCGACGACGATGGAACCGCCTACCTGTCCTACTGGATGCTGTGGGGCGACAAAGGGATCGGACTCGCCAAAAGCAGCGATCGACACTACGACAATTGGCAGAAACTCGATGCCAATCCGGTCATCAAATCTACAGAATGGGGCATCACAGAGACTACCGACGAACACGGCAATGAGCTGATCTACGGCTCGGCCGACCCGACCAATTTATGGAAGAAGGACGGCAAGTATTACATCCTCACAGGCAACTTGCTGGTCTTGAACAAATACGGTCGCAAGCCGGATTCGCCCGACGAAATGAAAGGCGATCGCCTGTACCTGCTGGAATCGGAAGATCTGAAGGACTGGAAGTACAAAGGCGTCTTCTACGAACGGAATCCCGAATGGACCGAAGACAGCGAAGACAACATGTGCCCGAGCTTCCTGCCGCTGCCTGCCAGTCCCGATGGCGGCGAACCGAGCGGAAAGCATCTGTTGCTGTTCATCAGCCACAACAAGGGCTGCCAGTATTACGTGGGCGATTACGACACGGAAAACGACAAGTTCATGCCCGATAGTCACGGCCGGATGTCATGGGTCGATAACACGTACTTCGCACCGGAGGCATTGGTCGACGGCTCGGGACGTCAGATCATGTGGGCATGGCTGACCGACAACCCGGGCGGCGAGCCCGCAAGAGGCTGGTCAGGCGTCTACGGATTGCCTCGATCGCTGTGGCTGGGCGATGACGGTACGCTGCGGATGCGTCCCGTGAAAGAACTCGAAATGCTGCGCTGCGGCGAAATGACCTGGAGCGACGTCACGCTGGCCGATGGTGACACGAAGACGCTTGAGGACATTGTCGGCGATTCCTGCGAACTGGATATCACAATCGACTCGGCCACGGCAAGGCAGTTTGGCGTAAAGGTGCGTGCGTCGGCAGGCGGCGAAGAAGAAACGCTGCTGTTCTACGACGCCGAGGCGAAGAAACTCTGTTTCGACTCCACGCGTAGTGGCATTGATGGACGCCGGACCTTGGAACAGGCACCGCTGGTGTTGAAAAAGGATGAACCGCTGAAACTGCGAGTGTTCGTCGACAAGTCGGTCGTCGAAGTGTACGCCAACTGCCGCCAGGCGATTTGTCGTCGAGTGTACCCAGGTCGCAGCGACAGCCTCGGCATCGTGCTGTTTGCACTTGGCGGCGAGGCGAGCTTCTCCAGCGTGAAAGCCTGGGAAATGATGCCGTCGAATCCGTACTGAGCCTGTCCCGTATTATTCAAGCCCGACGCGCAAGCGAGGGAAACCGCGGTGACTCCTTCGCTTGCGCTTCAGGCTTCAATGCGCGGCGCTTTGGGCAATATGGCCGCAGGAACACGGCTTGTTTGGCCCACCCTACATGTTCGCGAGAAACATGGGCCGGATCACCTCTGCCGCCAGACTTTCCACGAGGTCCGGAGCATGGATGGCACGTTGCGTAACAGCATCGAGAACCAACTCTTGTATGGCACTCGGTATTCCGGTACCGGCTGCATTTCGATCGCTTGCTGCTTTTCGCAGGCCAACTGACAGAGCCCGCAACCGATGCACCGCGCTGGCTGATGCCGCAGGTTCTTTTGCTGCCTATCCAAAGCAATGGCCCCCATAGGGCAGGCTTTGGCGCAATTGCCGCAGTGCTTGCAGGCCGTATCGTCGAACTTCGGCATGAAATGTGGCGGCGCCATCATGCCCGGCGCGTTGAACTCGGTGACCGCCCGCATGGCCTTGCAGCAGCAGCCGCAACAGGAGCACGACGCCTGCCCCTTGGCGGATTCGATATTGATCACCCAATTGACCAAGCCGTGTGATTCGGCCTCGCGTTTGATTTCCAGAACGTTCTCCCGCGATACGCGACGGACCCATCCAGCATCGATCCCCTGCTCGGCCCACTCGCCGAATACCGTGCAATTCTCCAGCGGACGCCCGCAACCGACTCCCGTAGGCGGCGTGGACATGCGGCACTGACAATGGCCGACACCGAATGCGTCGTAACGGTCCAGGATCACCTCAAGCTGGTCGGAAGGAAGAGCCGTGGGGTGGCCTCCCGCGACGCGGCCCACGGGCAAGAATCTGATGAAAGGAGCTTGGCGATCCTGATACTCGACGACGTACCCGGTTTCGTACAGTGCCTCGAACAGTTCCGCGAACCGCCGGTGCCAGTCGCTCAGCGTTTCAGGCGACTCGCCAATCAACACCATCTCGAAGATCCCCGGCATGATTGGCATCAGCCGGTAGCGTCGTTGTGTTTCGGCCCCATCGCAGCCAATGGCGCGTTTCTGAAATGCCATCCGATCTAGTATGGGCTCGACAACATCCAGCGACTTGCGAGCACGACGGGCAATCTGTTCGGCGGTCCGGCCGCGCACCGCGCTCAGATGCCTGACCATCCCAGCTTCTTCTTCGGTGAACGTGTGTTCGATACACGCGATCAGCTCGTCACAAATCGGCGGCCCCATCAGAAGCGGGCTGGAAAGTCTCTTGGCCGCGGTCAAATGGGCCTTCGAAACACCGGGGTAATCGGACAACCGTTTCGCGCAGACGGTCTTTCTCCGCGGCTCTTCGGGACCAATGAAGCTCTTGTTGACGCGGATGACTTTTCGGGTAGTATTCTGGACTGACATCCGCAAGTCTCGTTCCTGGAAGTGGCTCGGTTGTTGCAGCGATATCTTACCAGCAATATCAAAAGAGTGCGCCGTCGCTATTCCCGTTTTCTGATGCGTTGGACGGCCGATTGCAGTTCTGTCAGATCATCCCACAGCGAGGTTTCGCCATAGCGGTCCATCTGGTACGGCATCTCTTGCTCCAGGGAACTGAGTAGCTGCAAGACCTCGAAACATGGCGCGCATTGTGGATCGCTGCTGAGAATGTCCCAATAGCGGGTCATGATGGCCGCCGGTTCCAGTTGTCGAAGCGCAGCCTGCAGTTCTGTGGGAGATAACTGTTCGCGTTTGAATTCGCGAAATAGCGCCAGTGCGCGGTTTCCCGTTTCTGTCGCCAGACGACGCAAATCGTCCTTCTTGGGCTGGTCGGAGTCAGACGTCACGGTTCGGGTGTTCCGTGTCAATGATGGTGATGGT
>CAZURK010000575.1:0-3178 GCA_964623055.1 uncultured Pirellulaceae bacterium | reverse complement strand
CTGGGACTGAAAGAAGCGATCGAACGCGTTTCCCAAGGGATGGTCGCACAGATAGCCGGTGCAGATTCTCTCGAGCATCTGAAAATCGCCGGCGTATCCTCGCGGTTTGGCCCGCGCGTGAAGCTGTAGCGAGCCGACTTCCAACCAGTGCTTGGCGCTCTGCCATAGGACGCTGGACGGGAACCGATTCGCTTCGCCCCAACAGCCCGTCTCGACCAATCGGTCCAGGCATTCCCGCATTGCCGCCCGCACGAGCCTGAACGTCTGATCGGCGTCGCGCCAACCATCCGTCAGCTTTTCTGCCTGCTGCAAATCGCGGTTCAACTGCTCGGCCACCTCGCCGACGTACTGCAATAGTGCGTCCCCGGAGAGGCCATCGTGGTTTGAGTGGCTCTGTTCGTCGCTCATGATCGGACACGCGCCGTCGGTGGAGTCAGCCTAGGGGATATGGATACTTGGCCGTGATCTCATCGACTCGGCGCATCACGTCTTCCTCCAACTCCATGTCGGCGGCTTTGAGGCTGTCTTCCAGTTGTTCGACGGTGTTGGCGCCGACGATGGTCGAGGCGACAAAGTCGTGCTGCTTGCTCCACGCGATGGCCAATGCGGCTGCGCTGGTTCCGATCTCGGCCGCCGACTCCTTAATCTCCCGCGCGGTGTTCAGGCTTTTCTCGTTCACAAAGCGGCTGACGATCTTCTTCTGGCGTTCGCCGCCGGTTCGCATGTAATTAGAAAAACGAGCGTTTTCCGGAGGATTCTCTTGATTGTACTTGCCGCTGAGCACCCCGCCGCCCATCGGCGAATAGGGCAGCAGACTGATCTGCTCGCGGCGGCAGACCTCCGCCAATTCGTCCTCGAACCGCCGGTTGATGATGCTGAAGTTGTTTTGGACGGATTCGTAGCGAGCCAGTCCTCGCTGCTCGGCCACTGCTTGACCTTTCATGACACCCCAAGCGTTCTCGTTGCTCGAACCGATGTAACGAACTTTGCCTTCTTCGATCAGCTCGGTGAGCGGTTCCAGCGTGTGTTCGTAGGGCATGTCATGGTCGGGCCAGTGGGTCTGATAGAGGTCTACATAGTCGGTGCACAAGCGCCCGAGACTACCTTCGATGGCGCGACGGACATGGTGCCGGTCGATGCAGGTGTGCCCTTCGCGCACGGGCGGCACGAACCAGCCGTGTCCGGGGCCGCAGAACTTGGTGGCAATGATCACACCATCGCGATTCTTGGTCTTCAGCCACTTGCCCACAATTTCTTCCGTCCGGTGCAGGTGCGCCGGGTCGGGCGGTACGGGATAGATTTCCGCCATATCCAGGAAGTCGACACCCGCTTCGACTGCTCGGCCCATGATCCGAAAAGCCTCGGTCTCATCGCAAGTCGTCCCGAATGTCATGGTGCCCAGACAGATTTCCGACACCACCATCCCGCTACGGCCTATGCGCCGTTTCTTCATGCTGCATTGTCTCGCATACTTCTGGATGTTTGATTTCTCTGACGACTTCATAGCCTAACGGGACATCCGGATGCTACCAAGTGGGATAGACCGCCAATCTGTCTCAGACAGCATCGGTGCTGTGACCACTCGTCCAAAACCACGCAATCTGCTACCGTTGCGATATGTTCAGACAACTGCGGATCGAACATCGGATGAAGGTTGTGACGCCTCTGGCTTGCTTGGTGGTGGCGATGGTCACCTCGTTGTCGCTCGCGCAAGTGCTGCGTTATACAGTCGACACCGATAATGGGCAGACCGTGCTCACGAGCATCACGGTGGCTCGCGGTACGGGGCCGCTGATTTACAGCGCCAAGTCGCTGATTGGTGTGCGGCTCGTACACTTCACGGGCAACGGCACGAACATCGCGGAAGTGGTGGGCCGTCCGGTTCCGAACGCCGAACGACGTACTGGATTGCTCGACGCGGTGCTGAACGCGGGGGCGGTGAACCCTCGTGGCAGTAGCGAGCCGTTGGAGCAGGACGCGGAGTTGGATGGGGCGTCTCCGGCGCCGGGCTGCGCCGTGCGGTTCGACAAGCCCGTAATCAATCGGCCGGGCATTGATGTAATCCTGTTCGAGATCGACAGAGGCGCAGCCGGCGACGGGTTTCGCATTGGACCCGTTCGATTTCGGCCGGGACTCAGAACGCTGACCGTGGCGGAGTATGATATTGACGGTCGCCATCCGCGGGCATTGCTGATCGACGACTTCGACCTTTACCTGCACGCTACGCCGCCGAGCACCTTCGAGCAGTTCACCACCGGGCGAGTGTCGCCGAAAAGCTCGAACCCGGAACGAGGCTTCAAGGCGTTGGCCGTGGGGATCGACTTGGGCGCGATGGGCTATCGCGAGGGGGAAGCAGTCGAGCGTCTGTTCTTTCAGGACGACAGTCCTGGCGGCGGTTTCGATCCCGTTTGTGTTGTCGGACTGCCCGAGCCGTCGGCCGAAAACCTGCTGAGGTCCGAACCGGTCTTCGTACGTAAACCGATCGAGCCAGGCGAGATGCTCAAGCGGTATCTCGTCAGCCCCGCGGCGGATTTCGACGAAATCGTCTTCGCCCAGCGTGTTTCGGGCCGCGACCATTGGTACGGAAACTTTGGGCACTATTGCGACGATTCGCACTACACCGATGGGGCGCTGATCAAACGAGATGGCAAGCGGTTTGCCTTCGGCGAAGGATCGCGATTGTGTCGGCTGAATCTGCGAACCGGCGAGTTGAAGGTCTTGCTTGATGACCCACTCGGTGGCATCCGCGATCCGAATGTCCACTACGACGGCAACAAGATCCTGTTTTCGTATCGACGTGGCGGTACGGAGACCTATCACCTCTGCGAAATCAACGCTGACGGATCAGATCTGCGGCAACTGACCGACGGGCCGGATAATGACATCGAACCCATCTACCTGCCCGACGGCGGGATCCTGTTCTGCTCCAGCCGTTGCCACCGCTTCGTGCCGTGCTGGCGGACGCAAGTGGCCGTGCTGTACCGATGCGACGGCGACGGCAAAAACATCCGCATGGTGTCCAACAACGCGGAGCAAGAGAACACGCCGTGGATGCTGCCCGATGGGCGTGTGCTGTTCATGCGTTGGGAATACGTGGATCGCAATCAGCTTACGTTTCATCACTTGTGGACGGTCAATCCCGATGGCACCGGGCTGATGGTGTATTTCGGCAACCAGG
>CAZURK010000574.1:0-3300 GCA_964623055.1 uncultured Pirellulaceae bacterium | reverse complement strand
TGTTCGCCGGGCTGGCTGCTTTGCCAGAGATCCGCCGCCCATTGCGGTAGCGTCGGTCTTGTCTGGTAGCGAAAGTCGATTGCCAAGTGAAGGTGCGTCTTCGAATAGAGCATCTTGATGCTCGCGCTCTCGTCGGCAGGCAATTCGAATTCGCCC
The DNA here is from genome assembly GCA_964623055.1 of uncultured Pirellulaceae bacterium. Classification (GTDB taxonomy): domain Bacteria; phylum Planctomycetota; class Planctomycetia; order Pirellulales; family Pirellulaceae; genus JADHUC01. The sequence continues at coordinate 3,144 of CAZURK010000574.1, read as the reverse complement.
AGTTCCTTGGGTACGTCCTTCCGACCCCATGCAGGCTGGACAAATGCGACCGAGGACTCTGCTGCCTTCCACGCAGGTTCAGTCAGCTTTCCATCTACGGTTATGGTGGCCGTCGTGGGCACGACCTGCGCTTCCCGGTAGCCGTAGGTCAGCGCGTAGGGCGTATACTCTAAGCGGCGCCGGAGCCGTGCGTATTCTCCCCACTCGTACGAAGTCCGCGGCTCGTCCGGTCCCCACAGCTCCGTTTTCAAAGCAGTCTCGTCGGCCAACTCGCTCCGCTCCAAAAGCGGAACTAACGCATCGAACCGGGATTTCAGTTCGCGGTTGGTCTGCGGCAGCCTCCCACGGACTTCGTCTCGCGCCGGATAGGACGCAAAGTCGCGGTTTTGGTTGTAGTAGCTGGTGTACTGCCACAACGCTTCGTAGAGCCGTGGGTCGCAGCCGGCAAGCTCTCGGACCGCCAACTTCAACGACCGATCCGGATCGTATGCCTCCGGGTTCCATAGATAGTCGTAGACGGTGATTCGCGTCACCGGCGTACCGCGTTCGGGAAAAAGACAATCGACCTCCTTCCACAGATCGCGGTCCCTTCCCGTGCAAGCGAAATACTCGCCGCCACGGCCGAAGTTGTCGTATATCTGGGCCTTGCCCTCGAGCCCGTACAGTTCGCGGTAGTCCTTCAAACAGGCCGTCGGAATCGTCCAGGAGATCACCTCCGGGCCACAGACACTCAAACCCATGTCCTTCGGCAACGGCCCATGCGACAACAACGCGTCGGCGAATTCCTGCTGTTCAAAGCTGTTGAACCAGTATGGCCGGGGCATGAAGAAGACGCGGTTGGCCCGGTCAATCGCCTTGATCCGCCGATGCATGCCGGTCAGGAAGTGGTGCAAAGCTTTGAAATAGTCGTCAGAAGCGTTGCCGGTCGAAAACCTCTTGCTGGTTGCTTCGCTGAGCGTCCAACTGGTGTCGTCGAATTTCAGAATGAATTCACGACAGCCCTGATCGTAGCAGTCCTTGGCTCCCGCGACTCGCCGCTTCTTCTCTGGGTGCTGGTAGCCGGCGATCAACTGATCCATCTCCTTGTCCGTGGCTCGCAGCGGATCGCCGTGATGGGTCCATGCCGCCGGGTGACGGTGGTACTGCTTCAGATCGATCCCGGAGCGAAAACGCGGCTGCGAGAAGAACCACGCGTAGTTCGCCTTGTACCGCCACTCCCACTGCCGCGGCCGTTTGTTGCCACGGTACGTAAAGCGAGGATAGTCAAGGATCCGACCTTCGCGAACGTAGCGTGAGCCATCGTGTGAAAATACCATCTGTCGTAGCGTCGCCAGGGCCCAAAAGTCCGCAGCCGGCGTGTTTCCCGCAAGCAGGATCACGTTCTTGCCGTCTAGCTTCCGCGCGGCCGTTGCCAGGACATACGTGTCGGTTCCTTTCGCCGCAGCCTCGTCCAGCAAGTCCTTCAACCCAAGCCTCTCGACCAGCGTTTGCCATTTCCGGACTTTCCGCATCCGACCGACAAGGACCACGGTACCGGCGCGCGTGGACGAGAATTCGGACGCTGCGATTACGTCGATCGAATCGTCGCCGAACAGCCGCTTCAATTCCACGAACAGCGTATCCGGTGCATCATACCGATCCGGCCGAACGACAAGCACCTTGCCGGCGCCAAAAGCGGTTTCCTTCAAGTCTGCCTGTTGCGGCGTAGGAATGATCGCCGTTTCGAGATCGCCTTCCATGTAATCAGGCACAAGCTGCCGCAGTGGAGTCGCCATGATCGCAGTGCCCAGAAGACCATGAATGAACACGACGATGCATGCCACGAAGAGTCGAGCATTACACATTGGACTTCCCCTTCCGAGGTCTGTTCGCAGATGGTACCCGGAACGCAGTGTAACAGATTGCTCGTCCAAATTCAGATCTTCCATCAATAGCACCCGTCGGCGACGGCGGCAAGCTGCTACCCGTGGTAGACCGCACTATCATGAAGGCACGTCATCGGCCGTGGATTGCCAAATGCACTGGACTATCGAGGAGTTGCGCGATGCCAATATCTGTGCGTTGCACGTGTGGTGCCAAAATCAAAGCCAAAGATGAGATGGCGGGAAAGACGGTTGCGTGCCCCAAATGCAAACAACCGCTCGTGATCGTCCCTCTCGAATCTACCGAGGACACTACGGACGCACTGGCCGACCACGATGTGAGCGATGACATGGGATCGCTTCCCGGTGGTGATTTGGGCGAGGACGCAGCGTCCCTGCTGGATGATCTGCCGTCCCCGCTGGATGACCTGCCGCTGGATGATCTATCGTCCCCGCAGGATGAGCTGCCGTCCCCCCTGGTCGGGAGTGCATCATCCAACGCGACCGAAGGTCCGCAAGCCAAGGGCAACCGAACGGCACTAATCGCGGCAATCGGTGGTGGCGGGGCCCTGGTCTTGGTGCTGGTTGGCGGGTTGATCGCATGGATGATGCTTTCCGGTGACTCGGATGTGGCCGAGAACACAACCACTGCTGATAACCAGGCGTCACCATCAGGCGATCAGTCGTCAACTCAAGATCAGCAGTCGGCCGGGAACCAGAAAGACCAACAATCACCTCAGAACGCGACGTCGCCACAAGGCCAAGCGTCCCTCACACCGGGCCCGACAAACGGGGAGCCGGGTGCCGCAGCGGGCCACACGACACCGGGCGCCCCGGAACGCCCCCCGGTTAGTCCGGAGTCAACGGTTTCCGTACCCGACAGTGCTCCTACGAGTCCACAGGTGAAAACCGTGGCAGCCCCAGAGCCCCCCTTAGAAGAACTCTGGGTTGTATTGTCCGGCTTGAAGAGCGAACCCAGCGCGAGGGGTCACAAGGTGTCGATGGACTGGAAACTCGTTCAAGGTTATGTCCTGCCTGGAAAGCAGTACCAACTGTTCGTTTTCTCGAAGGTGTTTCTTAAACCGGGTTTTGGCTCCGTTCATTCGGTGGACGTGGATCTGTACGAATACGAGGGAACTTTTGAGATTGAGATTCCCACACAAAGCGCCAATGGTCCGCTCCGCTTTTCCAGTGCTGTGGTGGGCGAAGAGGAGGGACGCGGTTACCAGCTCCTTGTGTCGGGTGAACTGGAATCGGGCGAGGAGTCGTCCGCCGCTAAACC
>CAZURK010000573.1:0-3372 GCA_964623055.1 uncultured Pirellulaceae bacterium | reverse complement strand
TTCCGGACTCGTCGAGCGAAGCCTCTTTGTGATTCTCGTCGGCCAGCACCTTCCAGAGGCGGCTTTGCAGGGTACCAAACGAGAGCGGCTCGGCCTTGAAGTGCCGCATGCCGTACGTGAAGTCGAAGTAGTGGACCCATCCGCCCGTGATCAGCGTGCGGTACGAGACGGGCACGCGCTCCGCATCGAGCGTTCCCCGCAGGTCGGTCTGTCCCGACTGACTGCCGTCGTGGCAACGTACGCACCGAGCGTTCAACACCGGCTGGACCACCTTCTGGTAATCGAACGCTTCGGTGCCCCACGGAGGGGGCTCCAGGTTCTGCGGTGCCTGTGTCAGCGCCAAGCCCGTGTCGGGCGACGGCGACGACTGCCGGTTGTCGTGACAGCCGACGCAACTACGCCGCTCGCCGGGCTGTAGTTGAATCACGCTCCGCATCCGCTGCAACTCGTTGTACTCGGCATCGAGCAACTGGAAGTAAAGCACCTTGCCGGCCGGGGCCAGGAAGTTCGCCGACCCGTCGTCGGCAACGGGAACGGTACCGAGCGATGCTTTGGCCACATAGCTGGGCCAGCCACCATCTTCGCGGACCTGGTACAGCCCCGGCTCGATTTCCGAGACCAATTTCGGCCAGTCGTGGTTGGTTCGCAACCCTGTGAGCGGTGCGTTGGGTGTCCGTGTCTCAAAACTCGGCGTTGGGCCTCGCACCAGATGGACAGGCGAGGCGTAGAAGTCGGTAAACGGCGGGTGATCGGCGCGGAACTGACCACAGGAAAGCGTCTCCAAGGTCGCAGGAACCTCTTGAGCAACTCGCAGGTACTTCGCCCGGCCGCGAGCGACTGTCGAGCCCAGACCCTGGTAGACGTCCTGCACGGTAAATTGGCCCAGCCCTTGTTTCGCGAGTTCCTCGTCGAGTTCGCTCGCCAACACGGGCGGGCGCGGCATCGCACGGAGCGGGGTCGGATGCTTGCTGCTGATTTCCGGATCCACGTACAGCAATTCCCGGTTGCCGTACCGGTCGATGACGTACAGTCCCCAGATGTGCTGATTGTCGGGATTGTGGGTCACAAGGAAATGATCGCGTGAGATTGGGTACGGATCGCGGAACGAGTCATGGTGCGACCGGCTCATCTGGTAGTGCGGTCGCGTGTCGGGCGTGATGTTCGTAATCGCCTCGGTATCGAACGGCCCCTTGCCGCGGTCGATCAGCGCGATCGGACCCTGATGGTCGCCGTGCGACATGAGCGTGCAGACAATCTCCTCGCTGCCGGGCACCTCGTGTGCCTGGCTGTAGCAGTTGGGCGTGTTGTTACCGAAGACCAACTCGGGATGCGTGCCGTCGGGGTGGATGGACCAGAGTGTGTGGCCGAAGTCGGCTCCTTTGTCCAAATACTCCGAACGGGTCCACAGGATGCGGCCGCTCTGCATTACCGACGGCTTCCACTCGCTCAGGTTGGCATGAGAAAGACGCCGCATGTTCGTGCCATCGGCTTCCATGCGGTGCAGCACGTAGGCCTGTGGCCGCCAGCAAAGGAAGCGGACTGCGCACCGCGTGCTGTGGAAGGCCACGCCGCCATCGGGCAGGCACACGGCGTCGAAATCGTGGAACGGTCCGTCGGTCAGCTTTCTCAAGCCCGAGCCGTCAGATTCTATCGCGTACAAGTTCCAGTACGGTTCCCACCCTTCCACCAACGGCTTGTCGGGCCGGTACGCGAAATAGATGGTCTTGGCGTCGAAATCCGAAACCGGTTCGCGCACAATGCCCTCGCTGCCGTCGAAAAGCTGCTGGATGCAGGCGAGGTCCGGCCGGAATCGGCCCTGATGGTCGCGGGGAATCTCCAGCACACAGACGCCTCCGCCCGGTTCGAGGATTCCGTCCAAGTGCTCGCTGTAGTTGTGTGATTCAAGAAACGGATGTCGCTTGGCGAACAGGATACGTTCCAGCGGCGTCAAGGCGGGGTCACGGAAAAAGAGCTGCCGTTTGGCGCGGCGTGCTGCCAGGTACAGCGTCTGCGAGTCTGGATCGTCGGCGGCTTGGCGGCGCAGATCGGCGACCTGGGCGCGTTCCGCGGTGACGTCCAACCCCTGCCGGTCCAGCCGCTCGATCATCTCGTCGAACAGCACCAGCACCCGCTCGAGCGGAGCCAGACGCGCGATGCGACCCCAATAGGGCGCGCCGCCCGGCTCGGCCGGGCGATCGACCAGAAGAGGCGAAAGGTGATCATCTGCCGGAATCTTGTTCCACGTCGCGCGTTCGCGAAGGAAAGCGTACTGCAGTAATCCGTCCCAACTCTTCTCGGGCAAGCGGTCGATCGGCATGTAGGGCACGCGTCGCTCGCGGTTGGCCGCCGTCCGATCCCGCTTGGCGACCGGCTGAAACTGCTGCCCGTCCTGAGAGACGAGTACGTCGTATACCTCAGGGATGCGATCACGATACTTCCCGGTGCGGTCGCGCGTGACAATCACTCGAGCTACGTTGGCCGACTTGGGCAATTCGATCTGGGCCCACTCCGACTTGCTGGTGGCGGAAATCCAACTATGGTCGTTCCCATAGAGCCCATCGTTCAGATGCTTGATCTGGTGGATCGCATGGCCGGGAAGCACCGACGAAGCGTTGGCCACAGCGCCGCGTTCGGCTAGGGCGAGGTTCTCTTTCCCATCGGGACCGTAAATCTCCAATTCGTCGATGCCCGGCTGCGAGGAGCCATTGGTCTCGTGAATGATCACGCGCACGAACCGGGCCTCTTGGGGCGGGAAATCGAGGGCGTTGGGTGGCTTGATTCCCCGAGCGGAAATCCGTGCCAGCGCCTCTTGGAACTCATCGGCTACCAGTTGCGGCTTGGGTTCCTCAGCCCACGTCTGGGGATGGCCGATGGCCGAGAGCAAGCAAACGCAACCGAGCCGCCAGATACATGGTCTCATTTGAGTTTCTCCTGATTTGCGATGAAAAGCAGGATCGCCAACCGAACGGCCATTGTCCGACTAGGGCGCTGACGCATTGGCTACTCCCTACTTTACCACAGACGCCTGAGTCCTGACACTATCATTCCACGCCTGGGGACCGCGTGCCAAGCTCTCTTCAATTACTGCTTGAACCAGATCTTCCGCAGACGGAGTCTTGTATTCGTTCCACGGTGTTCCCCAACAGTCCCTCAGCGGATCCAGGACTTCTCGATCTCCTCGAGTGTCTTGCCCTTCGTCTCGGGAACAATCGCCCAGACAAACAGGATCGACGGAGCACACAGCGTGGCGTAAAGCCAGAAGCAGCCTGCGGGGCCCAGGTTCTCCTTCAGCCAGGGGAACGTTTGGGATACCAGACCACAGGTGGCCCAGACGGCAAACACGCCGAACGACATGGCCCGGCCTCGGATCCG
>CAZURK010000572.1:0-3403 GCA_964623055.1 uncultured Pirellulaceae bacterium | reverse complement strand
ACTGGGCAAAGTGTACCAATAAGGACGGCAACTGCAAGCTTCACAAGGGCTTACTGCGTTGTATAATCTAGCGCTTGGTCTCGCTTTCTCGCGTAGATGGCTAGCTCCGAGCACACGGGGGAGACGCCCCGACAATGAGGTTGGGCGCGGCATACCAATCCCTTCCTTTGGCAGATTTGCAGACAGCCCTTTCCGTATGCTAGGAAAGGATATGGGCCGTCGGTAGACGAATCCGCTGCAGGCATACTACCTTTGGGCTACAACGAGAACGGGCCGGGCAAAAAGTACAACGAGACACGCCCACCGCCCACGACGTAGATGGAAAAAATGGGTATCAGGTTTCACTGCCCAACATGTTCACACAGATTGAACGTCAAGGCTTTCTTGGCGGGCAAACGGGGCGTGTGCCCACAATGCGGAGCCGGGCTCGATATCCCGCTTGAAAGTCAGATCCACAAGAAAGAACGGTCCGAGAAGAAGCGAGCCGCCAAACCGCCGGGGCGTGACAAGATCGAGTCGGTCGAATCCGAGGACCTGATGACCGTCCCCGTTTCCGCGCCGGCATCGGTTGACGACGTGCCCGCCGCGGTGTCTGGCGGACCTCAACTGACCGTTCCAACATCGAGCGCGCCCAAGGCCGAAGCCGCCGCCGCGTCGCCGGTCGCCTCGCTTGCGACGGCGGCAGCGCCGTCTACCCCAACACCTGGGTCGGTCCCCATACAACCCATCACACCGGTCCAGCCGGTGGCTCCCGTGGTAACGCTGGCTCCCGCTGCTCCAGCGGATCCCATCGACGAATCTCCCGAATCCACTTGGTACGTCCGGCCTCCATCAGGTGGCCAATACGGCCCGGCTCGGGGCGAGATCATGCGCAAGTGGATCACGGAAGGCCGCGTGAGTGCCGATTCGTTAGTGTGGCGCGAAGGCTGGGACGATTGGCTCACGGCCAGCCACGTGTTTCCGTCGCTGGGATCGGCATCCGTGCCTCCCGTGCCTGCGCCGGCCCCGGCGGCCCCAGCCGCGTTCGGCCCTGCCTCGCCCGCGCCGACTCAGCCCAACTCGTCGCTTCGGCCACGACGTCGCAATTCGTCAGCCCAGGCAATCACCATCGTCGCTTTATTGGGGCTGGTTGTTGTGGGGCTGCTGGTCACGCTGATCGTTGTGATGAATTCTTAGGCCATCCCATGCAGATTCAGCAGTTTCTGGAGCACCACGGAGTCGCACGGAACCCTTTCGCCGAAGAGGACGCGCAAACGGACCCGGTGTTCAAGGAGCACTGCATCGAGAGCACGTACCATCCCACATGGGACAAGGTTTACGGAGACCCTGCCGAGCCTTCGACTTCCGTGGTGTTCGGCGAGAAAGGCGCCGGCAAGACCGCGATGCGATTGCAGATCGCGCGCCACCTGCAACTCCACAATGACCGGCATCCCGACAAGCGGCTCTTTGTGATCCACTACGACGATTTCAACCCCTTCCTGGACCGTTTTCGCGAGCGTCTCAGCGGCAGGCGGCGACGAGCGGATCGGGTCTTGAAGGGTTGGCGACTGTGGGATCACATGGACGCGATCCTGTCGTTGGGCGTTACCGGGTTGGTCGATCGGATTCTGAAAGTGAGACAGCCCAGCCCATTCACGGACTGCGAGGTGGACGAAGGGGCAATCACCTCGTTGGATCGCCACCAGGCCCGTGACCTGTTGCTGCTGGCCGCCTGCTACGACCAGTCTACTGCCACCACATTCCTGGATCGTTGGCACGAGTTGCGCAAGAGACTCCGCTTCTCGACTCTCCGAGCCCACTGGCAACTGGCCGTTGGCGCCGGTTGGACGGTACTTGTCATTGCTTTGGTGCTGGCGTTTCTGTTCAGCGGCAATGCGCAGTTGCTCAAGCACTTCTGGGTGTACTTGATCGCGGCGGCGGCTGGCTGGGCCCCGTGGCTGTGGCGATGGTGGACTTGCTTCTGGACGTCGCGATGTGTTTTGAAGCAGATGCGTCTGAGCAACCGTGACCGTAAGTCGCTCCGCAAAGTGTTGCTTCAATTCACATGGGCGGAGCTTGCCGCGCAGCCGTTGCCCGACAAGGACAGCACCGACGACCGTTACGAGATGCTGTTGAAGTTGCAGGGCATCCTGGAGACCCAGGGATACGTGGGGGTCGTCGTACTGGTGGATCGATTGGACGAACCGCATTTGATCAACGGTTCGGCCGACCTGATGAAGGCGCTGCTCTGGCCCATGTTGGACAACAAATTCCTCAAGCATCCGGGGCTAGGCTTGAAGATCATGGCGCCGATCGAACTGACCCGGTTCATCGAGCGCGAGGGGCGCGACTTCTACCAGCGAGCTCGCTTGGACAAGCAGAACATGGTTTCGTCGTTCGAGTGGACCGGCGAGGCACTATACGATGTGGCCAACGCTCGTCTGGCAGCCTGCGCCATCGACGGCCAATATCCGACTCTACGTGATTTCATCGCCCCATCGGTCAGCGATCAACGTATCATCGAAGCCTTCCGCAGCCTTCGCACGCCGCGACATCTGTTCAAGTTCCTCTACCGGCTGTTCGTTGCGCACTCGAACTCGCACGTAGACCGCGAACCGGTCTGGCAGATTTCTTCCGAGGCGTTCGAATCCAACCTGGCCGTCTACAACCGCGATCAAGACGCCTTCGACCGAGGTTTGGGTGCGGGGTAGCGTCGCGTGGGTCGGTTAGCGCCGTTCCTGCGCCAATCGCATCGCCAGCACGTCCAATTGACCTTTCAGATCGGCCAGCAACATGTGGGGGCTCGCGCCGCCGACCACGTGGGCGTAGAACGACTGCGCGGGCGAACTGTGCGTGGTGCCCAGCAGTGTGGTTGTGTGACGCAGGCTGAAGATCTGTTCGTCCAACTCGTCCAACGCTTCGGCCGTTTGTGTGTTTTTCTGCCAAAGCCCGTCGATCTGCAGAACCACGCCGACCAGAAGCAATGCCTGACCGACCAGCGTCAGCGGCATGCCCCAGCACCAGAGATCCCCACGGGTGGCAATGAATGACCATGCGAGCAGCGCGCCGCCGAACACAAAAGCCACGAGCCCCAAAGACAGGACGCTCCAGGCCAACACAGTGCCTACGGGTCTTCGTCGAGAACGACGCTGACGCGGTTGGTCGGCTGGTAAGCCGGGATCCGCTTCTGTTTGCTCGCACGATGTCGGCGACGGCACCGGCGCATGTGCGTCGTCGATCCGAAGCGATTCGGCAAGCCGTTCGATGACGTGGAAATCGTCCTCCAGTTCCCAGTCGTCCAAATCCACCGGCACTCGGTCCGCTGCGGGGGCCGTAGCCGCGTCGTCGGCAACGGTCTGAAGCGACTCGTTTTGTGATGGGTCCATTGTGCTAGCAGACTCCAACGGCAATGATGATCATTATT
>CAZURK010000571.1:0-3465 GCA_964623055.1 uncultured Pirellulaceae bacterium | reverse complement strand
CGCGTGCTTCCAATGTCACAAATGTTCGACCGGTTGCCCCGTCGCTCCCGAGATGGACCTACTGTCCAGCCAGATCATGCGTCTGATTCATCTCGGCCAGGAACGGGAATTGTTGGAGTCGCGAGCAATTTGGCTATGCGCCTCGTGCGAGGCTTGTACGACGCGATGCCCCATGGACATCGACATTGCCGGAGTGATGGATGCTCTACGAATCATGGCCGTTGATCGCAAAGCGGATATCCCGGACGGCCGCGGCGAGAAGTTCAATCGCTCGTTCCTGAACAGCGTGCGCCGGCACGGACGCGTGTTCGAGTTTGGGATGATGGCGGCTTACAAGCTGCGAAGCGGCGACATGCTTTCCGACGTCGGCAAATTTCCTCAGATGCTGGCGAAAGGAAAGATCAACCTGTTGCCTAAACGCAGCGGCGACGCCAAACGGATGCGAGAGATCTTCCGCCGTAGCGAAAACGAGAGGAAAAAGGGGACAGGTCCAATTTGTGCAAAGCACCCTCCGGGCCGTTCCGGCAAATTGGACCTGTCCCCTTTTTCCGAAGACGAGGATAAAGAACAGTGAAATACGCCTTCTTTCCCGGTTGCAGCCTCGAATCCACGGCGTGGGATTTCGACCGGTCTACGCGAACAGTATGCCGCGCGTTGGACGTCGAGCTTGAAGACATCCCAGATTGGGTTTGCTGCGGATCGACGCCGGCGCACACCACAAATACGTCGCTTGCGACGGCGCTTCCCGTGGTGAATCTGCAGAAGGCCGAAACCATGGGCCTTCCGGTGATGACGGCTTGCGCATCGTGTTACGCCCGACTGCGAACCGCGAATCACAAGGTCGCGGACGACTCGGACGAACAATCCCGCGTCGAACGAATCACCGGCAAACCGTACGACGGCAGCGTGGCGGTCCGCCACGTTTTGGATGTCCTGGTCAACGACCTTGGTCTCGACGAGATTCGGTCCCGCGTGAAGCGCCCGTTGGCGGGACTACGTGTCGCGTGCTATTACGGTTGTCTGTTGACCCGCCCACCTGAGGTCGTGGCCTTCGATTCTCCGGAACACCCGATGGCTATGGATGACCTGTTGGAGGCTGCCGGGGCCGAGCCTGTCCAGTGGCCATACAAGACCGAATGCTGCGGCGCCGCGCTGTCAATGACCAGTTCGCAAGTCGTTGGCCGATTGAGCCACAAGCTGCTGTCGATGGCTCGCGAGGCCGGAGCCGAATGTGTGGCGGTGGCCTGCCCGCTGTGCCAGGTGAACCTGGATCTCCGCCAACCGGACGCCAAGAAAGCCCACGGCGAATTGCCAGATACGCCGGCTCCGTATGTCACGCAGTTGCTTGGCCTCGCACTGGGACTCGAGCCAAAGGAGCTTGGCCTGGAGGCGCTCACGATCAGGGCCGATTCGCTGATCCAGCGGGTCTCGCAAGCCGCCGCGCCCGCAGTGGAAGGAACGTTTTGATGGCGATGAACCAGCAGACTTTAGAAACCGCTTCGAGCAACAGCGGCAGTGACCCGTGTGGTTCGGTACTGGTGTGCGGCGGCGGCGTAGCCGGGATCCAGGCGTCGTTGGACCTTTCCGCAGCCGGTTTCCACGTCTCCCTTGTCGAGAAAAGCCCCACGATCGGCGGCGGCATGGCTCGACTGGACAAGACCTTTCCCACGGGCGACTGCGCCACCTGCATCATTTCGCCCAAGTTGGTCGAATGCATGCGTGACCTGAACATCGACGTTCTGACAATGGCGGATGTGGTGCGACTGGATGGCGAAGCAGGCCAATTCAAAGTTGAGGTGCGGCAGCGCCCGCGGGGCGTCGATGCCGACAAATGCACCGGATGTGGCGACTGTTGGAGCGCCTGCCCGGTCCAGAATGTGCCCGAATTGCCCCCGCCGTTCGTACCGAGCGAGGATCTAGACGCGGAAGATGACCAATGGCTTGCCCAGGCTCTAGGCCGGCACGCCGACGATCCCGCTCCTTTAATACCCCTGTTACAGGATCTGAACGACGATCGCGGCTACCTTCCCCGGACAATGCTGGAGCATCTGTCGGTACGGCTTAGCATCCCATTGGCCGAAATCCTTCGCGTAGCAAGCTTCTACAACGCTTTCAGTCTGGAGCCGGTTGGGCGGCACGTGGTCGAGGTGTGTCTGGGGACGGCTTGCTTTGTCCGCGGCTCGGGGCTGTTGCTCGAACGGCTGGAGCAGGAGATCGGTGTGCCCGACGGCGGTACCGATCCTGACATGCGATTCACACTTCGCACGGTGCGTTGCATCGGCTGTTGCGCGTTGGCCCCCGCCATGCGAATCGACGGTGTCACGTTCGGCAAGGTAAAGCTGGATCGCGTCACAAATATTCTGGAGCAGTTTGAATGACCGCGCCGATACGCACCGAAAACGATCTGGACCAGGTGGGCGTCATCGGAACGTCGACGCTGTATCCCGATCGACTGAAGGTATTGATCGGTTCCGCCAGTTGCGGAATCGCCGCAGGTGCGCGCGACGTCGAAACCGCGGCCGTAGAGGCGGTCAAGCAACTCCAACTGGAGGCCACTGTCTCACGAACCGGGTGTATCGGGTTCTGCCAACGTGAACCGATCGTCGACTTGGTGCTTCCCGATGGCCCTCGCGTCAGCTACGGCAACGTGACACCCAAGAAGATCCGCAGCCTTCTGGAAAGGTACGCCGAGCAGAAGGACCTCAAACCCCAGACGGCTTTGTGTCGCTTCGAGAGCGAACAAAACGTGCCGATGGGCAAGACGCATCAGTACCCAGAATCGACGAACGGCGTCAGCCAGGTCCCGGAGTGGTCGACTTTGGATTTCTTTGCACGTCAGAAACGGATCATCCTGCGAAATTGCGGTTCGATCGACCCGATGGCTCTACCCGAGGCGATTGCGCGGGGCGCGTATCGAGGTGCGTTTCGTGCTCTAACAGAAAAAACGCCCGAGGACGTCATCGACGAGGTCCTCCGATCCGGTTTGCGAGGCCGTGGTGGGGCTGGCTTTCCAACCGGCCGTAAGTGGGACACCGCCCGCCAAGCAAGTTCGGACGTCAAGTACGTGATATGCAACGCCGACGAAGGCGATCCCGGAGCATTCATGGACCGTAGCGTTCTGGAAGGCGATCCCCATGCCGCATTGGAGGGGATGATCATCGCGGCCTACGCCATCGGCGCAAGCCAAGGCTATGTCTACGTCCGCAGCGAATATCCATTGGCCGTTTCCACTGTGGGCAAGGCGATCGAACAAGCTGAACAGCACGGACTGCTGGGCGACGACATCTTGGGGACCGGTTTCTCGTTTCGTGTGAAGGTTCGTCGCGGCGCTGGCGCGTTCGTGTGCGGCGAGGAAACATCGCTGATCGCTTCGATCGAAGGTCATGCCGGCGAGCCACGGTCGCGGCCGCCATTCCCAGCCGTCAAAGGGCTCTGGGGCAAGCCGACCGTAATCAACAACGTCAA
>CAZURK010000570.1:0-3480 GCA_964623055.1 uncultured Pirellulaceae bacterium | reverse complement strand
GTTCTTCCCACAACCGTCGGACATCATCGACGCGGTGCACGAACACATTCTGCCGCTGAAGGGCTACACACCCGTGCGTGAATGTTCCACGTCCGATCTGATGCGTCGCAGCGCTGAAGGTGTCTGATGTCGGCGGTTGTCTGCCGAGAGTCGGCGATTGCGTGAAATCGCAAAGCTTTGTCGCACCGTTCGACGGTCAAGGTCCGCTCGGGAAACCGGTCTATCGGACGGCGCCGCTGCCAACAAGCGGAACGACCGGGTACCGCGTCCGAGGCGGCCCCGTTAGCACGTTGACGCTCGGCCACGTGGTTCCTAGAATCAACGCTTTGGTATACTCCAGTGCACTCTCGCGGGGGTGCCAATAACCTGTCTCGATGGGGACGCAATGTCTATTTCGAACGAATCGATCGAACAACTGACAATCAACACGATTCGCACTCTGTGTATGGACGCGGTACAGAAAGCGAACAGTGGGCATCCGGGCACTCCCATGGCGTTGGCGCCGGTAGCGTATGTGCTTTTCAACGAGGTGCTTCGCTACGATCCAGGCGCGCCGGCCTGGCCGGGACGAGATCGTTTCGTCCTCTCGTGCGGTCACGCCTCGACGCTCTTATACTCCATGCTCCATTTGACCGGCGTGAAGCAGTTGGACGAGACGGATCATCCGACGGACGAGCCCGCTGTGTCGCTCGACGAAATCCGTAGTTTCCGCCAGTTTGCCAGCCGCACGCCAGGGCATCCCGAGTACGGTCACACCAGCGGAGTCGAGACCACCACGGGGCCCCTCGGCCAGGGAATCAGCAGCAGTGTCGGCATGGCGATCGCTGCCCGGTGGCTTGGATCCCGATACAACCAGCCGGGGTTTGAGCTCTTCGACTTCAACGTTTACGCACTGTGCAGCGACGGTGACCTCATGGAAGGCATTGGAGCGGAAGCGGCCTCGATTGCCGGCCATTTGAAGTTGCCCAACCTTTGCTGGATCTACGACGACAATAATATCACCATCGAGGGCACGACGGACTTGGCCTTTAGCGAAGACGTGGCAACTCGCTTTCGAGGCTACGGGTGGAACGTCACCTCGGTTGATGACGCAAACGATCTGGAAGCCCTTCGATCCGCGTTCGAGGCATTTGCGAACCGAGACGACCGGCCCACCCTTATCATTACCAAGAGCCACATCGCGTGGGGTGCTCCTAATGCGCAGGACACGCCCGACGCGCATGGTGCCCCGCTGGGCGAAGAGGAGATTCGCGCGACCAAAAGAGCCTATGGTGTTCCGGAGGACGAACACTTTCTGGTCCCGGGCGAAGTCACCGCTCTATTCCGCGAAGGCATTGGCCGGCGTGGCGCGGAGCTTCGCCAAGGGTGGTGCGGCAAGTTCGTCGAGTACCTCAAGCAGTATCCCGAGTTGGCTCGCGACATTGAACTGATGCAGAACCGCGGACTGCCGGACGGCTGGGACGCGGATATCCACGTCTTCGAGGCTGATCCGAAAGGGATCGCCAGCCGCGGTTCTTCCGGAAAGGTACTCAATCAAGTGGCAGAGAATGTCCCATGGCTCCTTGGCGGCTCCGCGGACTTGGCCCCCTCGACCAAGACGCTGCTCGGCGGCGAGCCGAGCTTTGCCGCCGACGTACCCTCAGGCCGAAACTTCCATTTCGGCATCCGGGAACACGCCATGGCGGCCATCGCCAATGGCATGTCCCTCTGCGGTCTTCGGCCGTATGCAGCGACGTTTTTCGTGTTCAGCGACTATCTCAGGCCCTCGTTGCGATTAAGCGCGATGATGCAGTTGCCGGTGATCTGCGTCTTCACCCATGATTCGATCGGCGTGGGCGAAGATGGCCCCACGCATCAGCCTGTGGAACATCTGGCCGCACTGCGAGCCATTCCTGGCCTGTACGTCTTCCGGCCTGCCGACGCCAACGAGGTGGCCGAGACCTACAGGGCAATCATGCCGCTGAAGAAGAACCCGGCTGCCCTCGTGCTGTCACGTCAAAACGTGCCTACGATGGATCGCTCGAAGTGCGCGCCGGCTTCCGGTGCCCAGAGGGGTGGCTATGTGCTGATCGATGCCGATGGCGAGCCTGAGGTGATCCTGATGGGCACGGGAAGTGAGGTCTCGCTCTGTGTGGATGCCGCCGTGAAACTGACCGCGGACGGGATCAAGACCCGCGTGGTCAGTCTTCCGTGCTGGGAGCTGTTTGACTTGCAGCCGCAGGAGTATCGCGACTCGGTGTTGCCCCCGGAAGTTACGGCACGCGTAGCCGTCGAAGCCGGAGTGAAGCTCGGCTGGGAGAGATACCTGGGTTCGTCCGGTCGATTCGTCGGGATGAGCAGTTTTGGCGCGTCCGCTCCGGCGAAGACCCTGTATGAGCATTTCGGGATCACCGTGGACAACGTGGTGGCAGCGGCGGCCGCCGCATCAGGCAGATAGGGCACTGGGAGTACTGGAGCACGCCCACAAACGCGGATAAGCCGCAGCCCCCTACCGGTTCGCCAACGCTTGCATCACGCGTTCCGTGATGGCTTGGACCAGAGCTTCCTGATTTGGGGCGGCGGCCGGTTTCTCGGCTGCATCTGTGCGACTCATGGGTGGCGGTGCGTCGAAGGCGCGTCGGTCGACTCCCGTGCCTTTCCAACTGTCGCGGAAGATGTCGTTCGAGCAGATGTCGCAGTTCTTGTACTGCGTGGTGTTCCGCGGATCCTGGTAGCCCCAACTCTGCTTCAAATCGAGCAGTTCCCGCTCCTTTTCCTCGCTGAAGTGGCTCACATGGCCAAGTTGT
Organism: uncultured Pirellulaceae bacterium; assembly: GCA_964623055.1. Lineage (GTDB taxonomy): Bacteria > Planctomycetota > Planctomycetia > Pirellulales > Pirellulaceae > JADHUC01. The sequence continues at coordinate 694 of CAZURK010000570.1, read as the reverse complement.
CGGGCCAGCATCAGGATGCGGCAGTAGGCGTCCAGGATCTCCGTCCACCAGTAGGCTCGCTCGACGTTTTCGCCGTAGCTGACGGTACCGTGATTCGCCAGCAAGATGATGTTGGTCCTGTCGACAAACGGAATGATGGTGTCGGCAAAGTTCTGGCCGCCCGGCGTTTCGTATTCAGCGATTGGGACATCGCCCAAGAAGACCTCGACTTCCGGCAAGACGCACTGCGGGATCGGCTCGCGTGCCACGGAAAATGCTGTCGCGTGGGGCGGATGACAGTGGACCACGCTCTTGAGGTCGGCCCGCTGCTTGTAGATCTCCAAGTGCAAAAGCGCCTCGCTGGAACGTTTCTTGCGGCCGGCGGTCTGCTTGCCTGTCATATCGACCGTGCAGATGTCGTCCGGCTTCAGGAATCCTTTGCTGTGCATTGTGGGCGTGCAGAGGATTTCGTTGTCGTTGATCCGCACCGAGATATTGCCGTCATTGGCCGCGGCGAAACCTTTGTTGTAGATCCGCCGGCCAATATCACAGATGTCCTGTTTGGTCTTGTAGATGTTAGTCATAGTTATTCGTCCTGCTGGTCAATCCTAATGTCAATATGGTCCAAAATGGCCGCGTTGTACGCTTCCACGGGTTTCAGTTCGGGGCGGAACGGCTGAGACGCTTCAGGCCCTTCCGCCATGGCGACTTTGTC
>CAZURK010000569.1:0-3487 GCA_964623055.1 uncultured Pirellulaceae bacterium | reverse complement strand
TACCCGACGATGCAGACGCGCCTGAATCGTCTCGTGGATAAAGGGCTGGCGACGCGCAGCGAGGAACGACCCGCGCGGTACAAATCGACCGTAACGGTTGATCAAGTAGCGGCGGGTCATTTGGATCAGATGTTGGACAAGCTGACGGGCACGAGCGTCGCGCCGCTAGTGTGTCACCTGATATCGGAAAGGCCGCTGACGCGGCAAGAAATCGAGGAAGTCAAAGAACTGCTCTCCGAAGCGGAGGGGAAGGCAATCGGGGACAATGCCCTAGGGGATTGAATGATGGTTCCTTCCTCTGTTGAAGCGATTCGTTTGTTGCTCCAAGCAACCTTTGCCCTGAGCCTGTCGGCAGTGCTTGTTGCCGGATTGATCAGGTGGCTCAAGCCGGCGTCGGTCACGCTTCAGCGGATTATCTGGCTCCTGGTACTCTTGCAGGGCATGATCGTTGTGCATCTGCCGGTGCGGGTGGCCTGGTATGAACGTGAGACGCTAGAACCTGCGCCGATCGTGGAAAACGATGGGGCAACGGAGGACGTGGTGGAATCCACGTCAACAAGCGTAGCGGTCACTTCGCATACGCACCGACGATCGGACGTTGCGAGTGAGGTGCCGCCCTTGCCGCTGGACCCTGCTACTTCGCGCCGGGAGGCAATCGTTCCCGGAGCGTCGGCCACCGCCCTGGCCGAGGCGCAGACATCACGGCGAATCGAACCAGCACACCGTGTTGGGAGCACATCTCCGCGCGGCTGGGACTGGCAATCGATCGCTCTGTCAGTCTGGCTGGCCGGTGCCGCGGTGTTGCCTGTCCTGTGGCTGCTGGGCTACATCCGCTTGCTGCGGCACGTCTCCTCCAGCGTTCGGGCACCAAGGCTGTGGGGCGACGAATGGAGCGGCCTTCTCGCCAGACATGACGTTCGACGATCGATCGAATTGCGCGTGACGCGCGACGTTGGCCCGCTTCTGGTCCGCGCACCGCTCGGCTACCGGCTGTTGGTCCCCCAGCGATCGTGGAGTGAACTCGATTCGGAGCAGCGGCTGGCGATTCTGCGCCACGAACTGGCTCACTACCAGCGCGGCGACGCCTGGAAATCGATCGTATTCCGGCTGGTGGCATTACCCCACTGGTTCAACCCGGTTGCGTGGTGGGTAGTGCGAAGGCTGGACGAATGCGCCGAATGGGCTTGTGATTCGGCGGCCGGTTCCAGCGGAGCCGATGTCAACGGTTACGTGCGAGCTTTGCTGAAGCTTGGCGGCGATCACACGCATCCAAAGTCACTTGCCACCGCTGCACGAGGCGGTCGGTTTTACACACGCATCAAGCGACTCCTGACTCATGCCAACGGAAAGGACAAAACCATGAAAAAATGGCTTCTCTTGGGTATCGCCCTGGCACTGGTCGGTTTGAACGTGGTACGGCCTGAGTTGGTGGCACAAGAATCGAATCAGCCCAGCGACACCGAATCATCGATCGCGCCGGCCCCTGCGGACGAGACGAACCGCGATGAGCCGACCCCCAACGCGGAGAAGCGACCTCGCACAAAAGAGCAGAACCACGCCCGCGTTTTTCGACTTCGATTTTCCTTGGCGGACGACGTGGCCCGCGCGTTGAAAGAGCTTTTCGGTCTGGTCGGCGAGCAGGTGGGTAGTCGTGGCAAGTCGCAAATCACTATAGCGTGCGATTCAGTAACCAATACCGTCGTCGTCTCTGCACCGGCGGATCGCTTGAAAGCCATCGAAGCGGCCATAGCAGCACTGGACGCGTCGCCACGACAAGCCGCAAAGACAGCTCCGGAAACGGCGCGGCCCTCGGAGCGACCTCGGGGCAAGGGGACACTGCGAGACTCGACGAGACCGCTGGGCGCCGATGGCTTGCGAGTCATGGCGTTGGGAGGCGGCGTGGATGTGATATCGCTGGCCAATAGCTACAGTGAGGCTCTCTCGGCGATCCGTGTCGCCGAAGCCGAAGTCACGTATGCGGAGAGAATTGTCCTTCGATATCGCTCGGGCAGTCAAGTGCAAGAGGAGATGATCAAGTCATTGAACCAAGCGAAGATACAGCTAATCAGCCTCAAGCAGCGCAGTCAGTTGTTACGCCAACTCATTGAACTGGCAATCGAGGGAGCCGATAACGAACTGACGTTCTTGGAAGAACAACTGAAGGCCGCCAGAATTCGCTACGAGAACGGCGTGGGCGATTTTATGGATCTACAGGTGGTTGGACGACAGGTCGCGCAAGTCCAGACGCAGGCCAAGATGTTGCGAGTGATTCTCAAGAGCGGTGAAGACGAAGATTGACCAAGTCCTTCACGACGAGAAGGACTAGCCGTGCGTCCGTTCCGTGGTAGTTACTTGAGGGTGTCCGGGAATTCGTCCCACAAAACACGACGTTTGCTAGCTGTAGCCGAAGTCGTGAGACTTCGGTGAATTGCCTGCACGCCCGAATTCTCACGAATTCGGCTACAATCAATTCCCGGACACCCTCAGTTACTCTGAAACGATTGGAGCACATCATGCACCCGACTCAGACGTTTCGTCGATGCACGCCTCGTCCCTACCGGCTGGCGCTTCTGGCAGGTCTGGCGATCTTCCTGCCGGGAGTCGCGTTTGTCCCGCAAACTGGAGAGGCCGGCGCGTGTGACGCGGAGGCCGATACGCCAGCGGCCCTGGGCGAGACTTCGGAATCCGTCGCGCAGCCCGCGGCGGTGGAAGAAGCGGTGGCGGTGTTGAAGGCGCTGGGAGCAAGAGTGGAGCGAAATGATCAAGGCCAAGTGACCTCGGTCGCTTTGGCCAGCCGAGGTGATCGACAGATCACGGATGCGCACGTCGTTTTTCTGAGGGCGCTCGGAAACCTCGAGAAGCTCCATTTGACCAACACACACACCAGTGGCCACGCACTGCAGCATATTCCGAAGCCGGAGAATCTGAAATTGCTGTACGTCGGCAGGGAGACTACCGACGATGGGCTCGACGGACTCCGGATGATGACCAACCTACGAGAACTGGGCTTCAGTAACAAAAAGGTCGGCGACGCGACCATACAACACCTGGCAGGCCTGAAGAATCTGGAAAGCCTGTGGCTGCACCGCACCAATGTCACCGACGTCGGGCTGCAGAGCTTGCAGGCGTTGACGAAAATCCGAGAGATGAGCCTTCCTCCCGCGGCAACCGATAAGGGCCTCGCGCTCCTTGCCGGCCTCACCAACCTTGAGAGACTCAACGTCTCCGATACGCAAATCACCGACGACGGGTTGGCCCATCTGAGAGGATTCAACAAAGTCTGGATGCTCATGGTCGCCAACGTCAACGTGACTGACGCAGGGCTTGCGCACCTGTCCGGCCTGACCAGCGTCGAGCGACTGACCCTAGCACGCACCCAAATCACAGACGCGGGCCTACCGCACCTGAAGCCTCTTACCAAGCTCGTGGCGCTTGGACTTTCCAGAACTGATATCACCGATGCTGGACTCCAACACATCACGGGGTT
>CAZURK010000568.1:0-3529 GCA_964623055.1 uncultured Pirellulaceae bacterium | reverse complement strand
AAGAAGCCTGACATCATCATGCACGACCGGGACACCAAGTTCACCAAGGAGTTCACGGCCAGGCTGAAAGAACGCGGCCTGAGGACCAATGCCTTGCCGAAGGCGAGTCCCAATTTGAACGGCTATGTTGCATGTTGCACCTCATTCGTACGATTGGTTATGACTTCGTGGAAGCGGCGTCGTTCGGACAATTTCCGACCTTGGCTTTTGACCGGAGTCGCTTCATCCGGTGGATCGAACAAACATTCATTTTTGTCATTGTAGGGATGGCCACGTAACAGTCCATGTCGACGCCAGACCTTGACGGTGGGTGTCGTCACCTGGAGTTGCTTCGCGATCTCAGCGAGGGTCAATTTACCGGCGGCACGCAAGCGATCATAGCGGCTCGTGAGCCGGTACTCGCGACAGAGACGTGACACGATCCGGCCAGTAAACGGCAATCCCTCTCCGGAGCGAAAGCCAAGTTCATTTAAGATCGCAGCGAGTTGCCTGGGCGTGTGATCGTTCAAGAGTCGGTCAATTTCGGCGATCACTTCAGGATTGGTGGTGCGCGCTTGCCAAGCATTCAGTGGTCGAGGGATCGTCAACGTTTCATTGGCTCCGCCTTTGAAGCATACGTGGGCTGTGATGTCGTCATCCTTGCTCAACGTCACGTCGGCGATGATCAGTCGGATCATCCGTTTCCGCTCGCGGTCGGGCGTGTTGGGATCATTCCACAGTCGGGGAAAGTCTTTGGCCAAGGCGAGAATTTTCTCTCGGCTTTGCTCGTCCAGCAACGCGCGATCCGCCTGCGACGGTTGTTCGTATTGCTCTTGCGCTTCGGCAAGAGCGCGCAAGCGATCGTTCCAATCCGCTTCCAACGCGTCGACCACAAGCCGGTTCTTGGGATCCACTTGCATGAATCGCTGCTGCGCCAAATCGGCCTCATAGCGCGCTCGTTCGACACGCTGTCGCCGTAGCCGATCCACTTCTTCCAGACGCTGTTCCAGCTCTTGTTGCACGGCCAACGCCACTTCGAGTGTGACGGGTTTCATCGCCTTGAGCACCAACCGGCTGACCGCTTCGTCCACGACATGGCCGGGGATCGACTGGCAGATAGGCGGGGCGTGCTCGATGCCTTCGCGCTGGCACACGTACGTCGGTGTCAAGCGTTCGTCGCGCACGTGATACCGAAGCGTCATCCGCCGACCGCAGACGCCGCACACCACCAGACCCTGTAGCAGCGCGGGACCTTCGCCAGGGGGACTTTGGCGCCGGTCCAACCCATAGCTTTGAGCATTCTCTTGCAGACGCCGGAGGTTCCGCTGGTACTGCGACCAACTGATGTAACCAGCGTGTGAGTCGGGAATCAGCACTTTCCACTCGTCTTGCGGCAAACGGCGTGGGGTCTTACAGCCGTTCGTCTTGTCCACGTGAAAACGTCCCCACACGTACGTGCCGGAGTAACGGGGATTGTGCAGTGCCTGCAGCGCGCGAGTGTGTTCTAAAGGTCCCCACACCAACTCGCCCTTGCGCACGCCACGCCGTAAACGGCGTGGAAAGAGCAGGCCTTCTTGTCGGAAGAACTTGACGGTTGCCATTGCCGTCCCGGTCCGCTCGAATGTTTGGAAGAATGTCTGCAGGGAATCTTGAACTTGCTGGTCGGGATCGAGCACCACGCGGTCGCGTGCGTCATAGACCAGTCCCACTGGCAACGGTAGTTTCAATTCGCCGCGGCGAGCCTTGTTCATCAGTCCCCCTTGCAGCCGCGCTCGCAAGACATACAACTCCGCTTCGCTCATCGTGCCTTTTAATCCCAGCAGCAGACGATCATTGAAATGGCTGGGATCATAAAGACCCTCTTCGTCAAGGATCAGCGTGCCGGTTAGCGCACAGATTTCCAACAACCGGTGCCAGTCGCTCGAATTGCGAGCCAATCGCGACACCTCCAGCCCCAAGACGATACCGGCCTGCCCCATACCAACTTCGCCCACCAACCGCTGAAAACCTTCCCGGTCTTCGCTGGAGGCTGCCGATCGGCCTAGGTCGCTATCGATGACGACGATCCGCTCCAGAGGCCAGCCCAACGCCACGGCCCGCTGACGCAAGGCATACTGACGCTCGGTGCTTTCGGTGTTCTCAAAAACCTGTTGCAGCGTCGATTGTCGCACGTAGAGATACGCATCGCGCTTGAGGTGACTTGCCTGGACTTTGTCCTGTGTGTTCATTTTCACCAATCCTTTCAAGAAATCGATTCCAGTGGTACGGGTCGCTGTGGCAGGATCATGTCTACCAGCACCGAAGTGACCTGCTCGCACAAGGAAACCGGAAGCATGATCTCCGCCGCCGGGAAACGCTCGGTCTGAGTGTCCGATGGGGAAGGACACTTCTGTGATTCTTCCGCGGCTGGCCAGGCCCGCATCCAAGCCACGACACCCCGCCGAACCAACAGCGCCAACTCCCATCCACTCTCCTGTGGATGGGGCGTCTGTATACCTCGTCGCCGTATCGCTTCGTAACGGGTCGTCCATTCCTCGGCCGATGCGCCGCTGTACTCGGCATGAGCCTTGCCGTCTAACGCCCTTTTTTTCGCCGCTTTGCCAGAGCCCGTTCGATACTGCGCGGATGAACGGACAGGCAGAACTTTTTCAGAACCATCTGGGCCAAGGCATCGGCCCGCAGCACTTCGTCCGCCTGCTGCTGTTGCTGCTCGATAAACTCGATTACCGCGTCGTTCAGCTTGTGAGCCTGCTTGGGGCCGGGACGTTTGGGAATCAATCCTGGCAACCCCTGTTCTTCCATCAGCGCCAACGCCTGATAGAAGGCGGTTCGGGAAAAACCAAAATCGCGTGCCGCCTGGCTGACCGACGCGCCATCGATGCGTACCCGCCGCAGCATCTCGTACTTCACCTGTACGAGATCGTGCGGATCGAAGAATTCGTGGCTCAAGAATAGTTCGTCGCTTACCGTGCCGGCGGCAGAGTTGAACACGCCAAATTGCCTTAACGTTTCGTGTTTGGGGTCTTTGCCGTCCGTGCTCATGATGGGCCCTCCTGACATGCCATCGCTTGAGTGTAAACATAATTATGCCATTACGAGTGCGACTGTCAACAGGATTATTGCGCAGAAAGCCGGAAATATTCAGCATTTCTTCTGAATATATCCTGACCAAACGACATCTATCCCCATGACCGTGCGGCATAATCTGCTTGACACTTACGGCGAAATCTCCTTGACACCTATGCATCATGACGGGCCTCCTGGAGGTTCTCGATCAACGCGACCAGTTCCAGCAGGTCGACGGTCCGAAAGGACGAGCGCCCGCACGACATGACGACAAACGGATCGTCCGCACCCAGACTGGTCCAACCAGCAGAAAGCGACCTTAATTGCCCTTGGTCGTCGTGAAAGTAGACGCGATCTTCGCCCCAGTTCTGGCGATACGTCACCAGCTCAAACTCCCGCCCACGAAGCGGATGAAACGGATGCGTCACTCGGAAAGTTCGACACCCATCGTCGCAATCCGGTGCAATTGACGACGTAAATGAAC
>CAZURK010000567.1:0-3561 GCA_964623055.1 uncultured Pirellulaceae bacterium | reverse complement strand
AGGTAAATGACGGGTGCAATCACAACGTCAACGTGACCGCATTCGCCGGGTGAGTGTGCTGCCGAGCGCCGCGACCGTGCATAGCACCGTCATAGAAAGCAGTATCCAGCCGAGTGGGCCGATGCTCTTCAGGGTGTCAACCTCCGAGCCCTGAAGAAACGTGCTGGCCGAGCGGTTGACCGTGTCACGGAATGCTTGAACGTCCGTGTGGTATCGGGACGTTCCCGTTTGTTCGTCGCCATCGATGAAGGCGACGAATTCGAAATCGGCGTCGTCGGTTCCGTATTCCTCGTTGAACTTCCGGACCAGGTTGATGGCGGGCATGGTTTGGCGTCCCATGATCTCCTCCAGCGGAAAGCTGATAGGACCGGAGTTTCCGCCGTAAGTTCGAAACACGACCTCGGTGCATACGAGCATGTCGGTCGTTTCAAAGTCGAACTCGAAATCGTACGGCCGGCCAGCAAAGCTGAATGCCCGTGCGATGGCGTCGTTTTTCTCTTCTTCGCTGATTCTTGGCCGCAGCACGGCTGCCGAATCGGCGCCGCCGATCGAGTGTTCCAGCGACGAGAAGATCACGCCCTCGCTGACGGCCTCGAGGATCACGTGCTCGTGGCCTTCGTCGTCTTTCGCGACGAACTCGTCCCAATGCTTCCGAACGTACTCGTTCTGGTCCAGACCGCGTTCACGGAGGTCGTCGGCCGTGCCGACGTACACCGCGCCGTGGGGCCAGTAGCCGGGCAAGAACGCGTTGGAGAGATACCAGTTCCGTCGCTCCAACAGGACGTCTCCGGGCTCGAGCACGGCGGCCAGCTTGGCTAGTTGCTGTTCGTCGATCAGCGAGTCTCCCATGCGAGGTTCTCGGATCTTGAAATCCCCGATCCAGGTCGAGACCGCCGACTGCGTTTCGTACTGAACCTGATGAAACAACCTACCGAGGTCCGTAACGGCAACTTCGATGACCTTTTCAGAGATGGAATCGTCAATCGTGTGGATCGTTTTCTCCGCGCGGGAAATCGCTGCGTGAAAGCGGCCGTAAGGCGCCGATTCCATTAGTCCGTGGTCTGTGAAAGCCGCCTGTACGTGGTCCTGATGATAGTACCGTCGGGCGACCTCGAACATCTTGATGTTCTTGGGGCTGGCCAGGTTGCGTCGAATCGTATCGTAAAGCCCCGCCGGCACTCCCCAGTTCGACTCGGGTTCATTCAGTTTGGCAACGGCATCAGAGCTTCTCTCGAACAGATAGACGAACTTCAACGAGGCCCGATACAGCTCGGACGCCGCCGTGAAGTCCAAGAGAAACGCCCGCAGGCGAAGTTTCTCGTTGTCGATGTCAGCGCACCGCTGGTACTTCCAGATGATGCGCAGCAGAGCTTGGCGATACGTGATAAATCGTCTCAGCAGTTCGCGCACGTCGTCATTGTCCGCTTGATTGGTAAACGAACGGCGCCCGTCGGCAAACTCGCGGTGAATCTGTATCGCTGCGGTTTCGAGTTCTTCGAGACCGTCGATCAGATGCACGATTGCCCTTTCATCGGTGTCCAGGAAGGCTTTGAGGCGAGGTTCAGAAACGTTCTTCAAGTCGAGGCCGTCACCACTCAACGGTTCGTCGAAAAATCCGTATTTGACGATCCACGCGACCGCTGCGAACAACAACAGGGCCAGGACTCCCGCCGCCACGTAACCCAAATAGCGTTTCTTGAACCGCGGCGTTTCGGTTCCAGACCATGGGCAGATCTTCGAGTACTCCTCGGCCAATTCCGTGAGCCGCTCACGAAGCTTGGATTCCTGTTGACGCAATTGTCTCAGCGTTCCACGGCGTACAGTCACACGCAACTGGTGCCACAACAGTCGAGCCGTCTGGCGGGCCTTGCGCCAGTAGTAAACGGCGATCAAGCCCAAGAAGGGCGCAGCGATCGTCCACGTCCACGCAAACCAAGCGTCGAAATATCCGAAGGCCCACCACGCGACCACGGCGTACCAGATCAGATACAACGGCACGCCGAACAGCATCCGGTTGGTCGAGATTGCCATCCGCCCTGCGCGATCCAATTGTGCGGACAGCACGCGAGCAAACACGAGCGGAGCCATGTGAAACAACGTTCCGACCAGTGCCGGGATGAACAGGAGAATCAAGTAGAGAAAACTCCACAACAGCTTCGCACAGACCTTCAGGCCGTGTACGCGCAGCACGGGCGAGTCGATATGTAGACCCGCCGAGTGAACGTTATCGCGATACGCCTTGATATCATCGGCCACGGATTCGGCACGCTCTCGATCGTTCGCCAGGAAGTAGTTCATGGCATCCGCGATACGTTTTCGTCGCTCGAGCGGCGGGATCGGCTTTGTCTTGGATTTTTTCGGGGGCTGAGTAAGAGTCTGCAGATCGTCGAGCCACGGTTCCCACTCGGGTTCGTCCAAGTGGACGACGACTTCCTTCAGGCGAGCTTCAAGCTGTTCGGTGAGCGCTCGCCTGGCTTTGCGACCGTCGCCCTCGTGCTGGTCGAGGCACTCGCGCACGTCGATCGGGTCGCCGACTTGAATCCAGGCGGACGAGCGAAACTGGTCCTTGCGCTCGTAGCTGATTCCGATCGGTACGACCTTCAACTCGGCGGCCCCCTCTTCAACCGCTTGGATAGCCATACGTGCCGCGCCGGAACGCACCTTTTCCAGATGGGCCTGATCGGTTGACACCCCTTCCGGGAAGATCCCCATCGCGTGGCCTTCGACTAATACCTTTGCCCCTACATCGAGGCTTTCCAGGTTCCGACGGACTTCACGAGCATTGTCTCGGCCGCGAAAAGCCGGGATCATGCCCAGGGCGCTCATTGGCGGTCCGAGTATCGGGTGATCGAACAACGGCGCCTTGGCCATGAACCGGACCGGCCGACGAGCGGCGATTCCGATCAGAACGGGATCCAAAAGCGCATTCGCGTGATTCGCGCACAGCAGAACAGGGCCGGACTGCGGAATGCGATCCGCACCAGTGATCTCGACATTCGGGTAATATCGCTTCACCAGCCAACGAACCAAGCGCCGCGTCAAACCACGCGGTTCGGCCGTTCCTTCATTCGACATCTCAAATCTCCATCAATGTCCTGCAACGGTTCATCCCAATGGGCCCTCAACGTGTTTCGGCCCATCCGAAATCACCTTCCGCTCTCCAAAGGTCGCCAAGCCAGGAGCCAAACACAGGACTACAACCATCATCCACCTGCTCTGCAGTTTCACGGCATCTCCTTGTGAAAGGGTTGAAGAGCCACATTTCACCGGTGCCCGCAATCTGCACCAAGAAAATCAGCGCATCGAAGCGGGGTACCTGTTTGTGTCAAGGTTGGTCTTTGGGATTGTCCGCATTTGGGCGGCCCCAGTCTATGTGACAAGTTGGGAGGGCCTTCCGAAGCTCCTCCGTCTTCTTCTCCGTGATATTCGTATTGTAGAGGCTCAGCCATATGAGCTTCGTCAGCCCCTTGAGATGCTCCGCTCCTGCATCCGCGACTTGCGTGCCAGCCAAGTCCAGCCGTTCGAGCTCTTTCAAGCCCTTGATATGCTCCAGCCCAGCAC
>CAZURK010000566.1:0-3610 GCA_964623055.1 uncultured Pirellulaceae bacterium | reverse complement strand
GTCTGACTGCCGGAGCATCGTCGCTGCGCTCCTCGATCCGGCCTACTTGACTAGGAATCAAGACCGTCGGCGCAGGCATGTCCAATTCCGGGCGGGAGGGCCACATGCTCGATTCAACATCGATTCGGGCCATCGCAATAGCTCAAATCGATGCACGCTATTCCGGCTTCTTGAATTCGCTCTCGTCGATCTTGTCGGGATAGGAGAACTTCTGCGGATGTGATTCGACAAACTTCTTTCCGTCGCGGTACATGATCACCTTCGTCGGGCTCTTGAATCCGTCGAATTCCTTGTACTCGTGATAGACGGCCTCTTCCGTGACTTCCTCGAAGCCCAGTTCTGCGACCTTAATCTTGTACTTCGTCTTTTTGATCAGCCCTGTCTTCTTGCTGAACTGCATCGTGATCGTGGGCATTTTCTCGTGTGTGATCGTGATGCCTTCACACTCCTCGCCTTCGACCGTTTCTGGTTCCACGAGGCCCAGCTTGAATTCCTTGTTCGGTTTCTGCAGCGGGATCAGCGACATCGCGTAGTTGACCAGTAGGCCCTGCTTCGCCACTTCGAGCGCTTCGCCCTCCTGGTCCATTACATTGCCCGCCGCAGACATCCATGCTTTGTCCTTGTCCGCGACCATGATGAACTGCCCGACGATCTCCATCCGATATCGGCCGGGATTCGTCATTTGGAACACATACCGGCCCTCGTACGGTACACCGTCACCCATGCCGTAATACGTTCCTTTGTCTTCCCAGATGGTGTTCACGGTCTTGTTGAGGGCCTTCTTTCCACCCATGGCTTTGATGGCACGGTCAACCAATTCCTGAGCTTTCGCTGCGTCATCCGCGGCGCGCAGCGGCTGGACGAGTAGCAAGGCCAAGGCGAACAACAAGGCAAGTTGAATGGTGCGTTTCATCGTGGGTTTGCTCCTGCGTTGAAACTGAGTGTCGAGCGGCTCTCGGAATGCGAGGCCTGAACAACTAAGCGTATTGAATAACAGTCTATCAGAATCGTCAGGGCAATTCATGATGTGGGATCATTGGGCACCTGTCAGCAGCCGTGGAAGCGAGAGTCTAGAGCAACAACTCTGGAATAAGCAGACAATCCGACAGATTCGACGTTCACCATCCGCTTCGTCAGGGAATGTAGTTCATGACATGAGGCGGAAAATCGTCTTGGTCGCGATAGAAGAGATCCCAGTTCTTTATGCCCCGCAGCTTGACAATCGCCGGATTCCTCACGTTTGTCCGTGAAACCTTCAGCGTGCCCAGCTTGGGGAGTGCGTTGAGTTGGGCGATGCCTTGATCGCTGACGACCGTACCCTGCAGATCAATGCGATTGAGCCGTTTCGCCTGAATCAGATGACGCAGACCCTCATCGGTTACGGCAGTGTTGGCCATATCCAGCGCGAGCAGGTTGGGAACGGAGGCAACGTACTGAAGTCCTTTGTCACCAATCGAGGTATCGTCTACGTCGAGTGCGGTTAGACGCGGGTGGTTGGAAAACGCAGCAAGCGCGACGTCGGTAATCCGCGTTCCGCTCACATCCAGGATCTTCAGCGTGCGGATTCTTGCAAGCTTTTTCATCCCCGTGTCAGATATGCGTGAATCATCGAAATAGCCATGCCGGAGAGGCATCTTGGTCAGATGGACGAGTGACTTGTCGGAGATGGCCGTCTTGCGCAGGCCAATCCAGACGAGTTTCAGTTCGGCCAGTTTCTCGACTGCCTCGTCGTTGACAAGAGGACCGCCAAGTTCAAGGACCTGCAGGTTTGGCATTTCCCCGATGAGCTCGATGCCGTTGCACGTAACTTTCGTTTCGCGCAAATCGAGTGAGGTAAGTTGCGACATGGCGGCCACGTACCGGAGCCCCGCGTCGGAGACTGATGTGCCTTTCAGATCGAGACGTTGAATGCCGCGATGCCGGGAAAGAGTCTCCAAGCCGCGATCGGTGAGTTGAGTGTTGTGCAGGCTAAGGGCGGGCAAAGGGTCCAGCCGGAGAAGCAACTCCGCATCCGCATCGCTGAACTCCGAGGGTTCTCGAAACCAAAGATGGGCCACGCGTGGTCCACTGCCAGCCAACTCGTGCGCCCACGCAGGCGCCGTCCAGCCGAATAACTCTCCTCTACCGTAAAAGCTGAATGTGCCGCCCACTTCGCGGATTGCTTCGATTGCCGCCCTTTCGCGAGTAGCCTGACGGTGACGGGCGGCAATCCAAGAAAGCGGTAACGCTGCCAGCAGAATTAGCAGGAAAAGTGTGCGCAGGCGGAAACGGCGCCAGCGCCGAGGCTTCTGCCGCGTCTCTGGCGAGTCATCGCACGTCTCGTTGGATTCGATGTTCGACATAACGATTGAGCGTCCACAAATGATATGCGAGCGTCTTCTGGCAGTACAGTATTCGCATCCCAACGGAGGATCTTGACAGAGTGGTAGGTGAAGACCGGCCGATTCGGAAATCCTGGAATAGCCGGCTGATCATTGGGGGCCGAACCGTTCGTAGTACCGCCTTCAGGCGGCTCAGCGGTGCAAAGACCACATAAATGCGGGACTACGAACAACAGAGTCCGGCACGGCGTTGTCCTCTGGGGTCTATCCTGATGCCACCGACTCTGGCGGTGGTCGTTACTCCCCCTTCGTCCCCCAAATGCCGCCCACCAAGTGCAAGCGGCAGGCAATTTTGCTATGGTTAACTCGGAATTCGCGATTAGAATCGTTGTCAATGAATGTGAGCCGAATGCTTGGTTCGCGGTTACCAGATACGCTCGCGTCCAGCACGTTGCCCCACCAGACCTTACCTGCAAACACTTTTTCTCCAAAAGGATATCGCACGATGTCAACTACTCGCCAAACAACACGCCGTCGATTTCTCCAAGGTATGGCCGCCGCGGGGGCTGCAAGCATCATGCTCCCGTCGAGGAACCGAGCCCTCGGCTACCAGTCGTCCAACGACCGCCCGGTCTTTGGAACCATCGGCCTTCGAAATCAAGGCTGGGCCATCACCCGGAAGTCGTTCAAGTTCGCCGATTTCGCAGCACTCGCCGACGTCGACTCGAAAGTGCTGGGGGCCCATGTCGAAAACACGGAAAAGGGACAAAACAAGAAACCGGATGCCTACAAGGACTATCGAAAGATCCTTGAGCGCAAAGACATCGACGCGGTCATGGTAGCCACGCCCGATCACTGGCACACGAAGGTTGTGGTCGAAGCGATGCATGCGGGAAAAGACGTCTACTGTGAAAAGCCACTTACGCTGACCATTGATGAAGGGAAGCTGATCGAGAAGACGGTTGAAGAGACGGGCCGCGTCTTCCAAGTTGGTACCATGCAGCGAACCGAGTCTGGGCGTCGCTTCCTGCAGGCAGTCGCGTTGGTGAAGGCTGGACGCATCGGCACCGTGAAGAAGGTAACCTGCGGCATCGGCGGTTTTTCCCCTTCACCGGTCATTCCAGTCGCTCCTGTTCCCGAAAAACTGGATTGGGACTTCTGGCTCGGCCCGGCACCGAAAGTCCTCTATCGAGCGCTACCCGAGATGCGAAAGGGCTACGGCGGCGGCGTGCCTCTCTACAGCAACTGCCACTACGCCTTCCGAAACTGGCACGAGTACTCTGGCGGAA
>CAZURK010000565.1:0-3746 GCA_964623055.1 uncultured Pirellulaceae bacterium | reverse complement strand
TTAGCGCCCACCGCAAGGAAAGATCCACGCGTCCGAAACGCTTCATCATGAAAATATAGTTTCGTATTCTGTAGTACTTCTGCCAGTGGATCAGACAAAACGGCGACGCGCGAACCACCGTATTCAGACGCCCTGCCAAACGGCGTCGTTCCTTCCAGACGTCACCACAAGCGTACAATCGGTAGCCCGCACGCCGCAGGCGCAGGCCAAACTCCAATTCCACACTACCAAAAAACAGGCACGGATCAAGACTGCCCATTTGCCGTACGGCATGCACAGAGTACATGGCCAGATGGCCGCCGCCCAGGTAATCGACGGGGACGGGGCCCTGTAGCTCCTGGTCCGACAAGCGAACGATCAGACCGGTCCACCAGTTGAACCGTGCACCAATGACGCCGACTCCGGCAGTCTGCGCGTCGGCAAGCCTCTGCGCATTCGCGAAACGTAGAACCCTGGAGATTTCCTCACGTGCGGCTGGTGGATTGTTGTCGTCCAATGTCAGCAGCCAATCGGAATCATGCGCGTCCTCAATCGCCAATTCCATGCCGGTCGACCAGCCACCTGCAGGACCGCCGTTCTCGTCACTGCGAACATAGACGATTTCGGTCATGGAATAGCGGGACGCCATGTCTTGGACAATCCGCTCGGTGCCCGGGCTGTCTTCATTGTCGACCACATACAGTCGAAACAGATGTGCCGGCTGATCCAATATCGCCGTCATGGTCGAAGCCAGGATATGCTGACGACGGTACGTCACCAGTATCCCATACAAGCGGCTGGTCACAGTGTTGTCCCGCTGGATGCCGATGGCTTCACTCTGCAACTGCATGAGTTTATCATGCCCTAGCTATCGCAACCCGAAGCGTTGGTGAGGAATTCCCGTTTTACCTTGCTGACGCTTTGGGTCTTGATCCACATCGTACCGCCGGTTTCCCTCGCTGGTTGCAAGCTCGCTAGGGCCTCTGTTTGCGGCACTCTCGTCCAAGGTCCGCGCGGAGCGCTTGTCCAGGTTCCGTATTCCTTCGATCATATAGAAGGGAGCAAACGCCAACGCTCGTGACTTGAAGACTCGGCAAAACAAGTTCAGCGCAAGACGCGTCCCGTTCTGCACGGCCCCTTCCTGTTTCAGGGAAAAGTATCCAGTTCGCATGCGCGAAGTGAAGCCGTGTCCGTCCAGCAGTGCGACAACTTCGTAGGGATCCAACAGCCGGTCGCACCAGTTGCCCGTGTCGGGCCAACACGTATTGGTCGGGTGTCCGATTGACGGTGGGACCGTCTCGGCCTCGACGTACTCCGCAACAAAACGCTCGATGTCGTCCCGCCGGTATCCCCGGGTGCGCAGGGCGAGCAGTTCGACCTTTTCGGGAGGTAGATTTGGCGCCGCCTGTCGAACGATTTCTCGCCGAGTATCGAGAATCGCAGCCACGGGCGTTCTGCCGTGTTTGCCGCAACGTCCACGGAGTTCATACTTCAGGTGGATTCGTTTGTAGCGGTTTCGTATCCGTCGGTTGACAGCATTCACGGTTGTCGCCATGCCGATCCGCAACCGTGGTACGGGCAGTCGTCTAAGGCATCCGAAGAAACGATCCAAATCATAGATATGTTCGATCACGTTCGAGGAGGCAATCGCGACCCTCTCGCAGTCCCGCGTCTGCATATGCGCGAGCAGCGCGGTCTCATCACCCACAATTGCCTCGCCGATTTCCAGCCCCACCGCTACGGCGACTGCCTGAGCTGCCTCGGCCGGCTCCGGATTATAGTCCACATAAAGGGGCTCTGCTACGCCAGCCTGCTGCGCCAGCAGGCTCAAGAACCCCAGCCCGCCACCATAGTCGACCAGGACACAACCACCGCCAGCCTGCCAATGATCGGGAACTAGATGCGCGATCAAGTAGACACATTTTGTGAGAGAACTGGCCAGGTTCTTCTGATAGGATTTCAGATATCGCTGCCAGTAAGCCGTCATCGTCAGCCCCGAGGGATCGATCTGCCGCAGTCGGTCGTGCAGCCGACTTGCGGCATCGCTCAGGTCCCGAAGACGCGGCGCGCTGATTGGCAGCTTCGCAAAGGGATAGACGTATCGCATTCGACTGAGAGCCTGTCTTTACGAGCTACGATCGAGATCAAGCTTGGTAGTGGAGGCGTTCAGTCGCCGCGTCGATTCAAGGTCATGCAATGGCAGCCGAAGGCCCCACTTCGTATTTGACGATTTGTTCTGATTGGGACGGAGCTTCAGTCTGCGCAGCTTTCATGGGCGAAAAGTGCATCAGCCCACGCAGCGCGGGCCCCCCTGTAACGCCATTGGTAGAACGCCGACAAGCGAAAACCCATTCGGTGAAGGAATGACATCAACTCTCCGTACTCCGCCTGGCCATCGTACAGCCGTACAAAGTTCACCTCGACAAGGACCAAGCGAACGAGACCAGATTTCATGGACCGCTCGGCACCTCGAAGGACCTCCAGATCGAAACCCTGAGTGTCTGATTTCAGGATATCAATACGATTGATGCCACAACGCGTGCGGTAGTCATCCACCGTCGCAACCTGAATCTCATGTTTGCCGATCACGTGCCTAGAATTGTCCGGGCCCGGCGGTAACACGGAGTCGAACTTGCTGGATTCGTATTCAAAGAGAACGCGATTTCCGGAATCGGCGCCAAGGCCGAACTGACTTAGGACAACCCCAGACGGCCCGTCTTAGACTGCACGAAGCTGGTCAAATGCTTTTCGCCCAGGTTCGAATGCGTGGATTTCAATTTGTCGAAAGTGCCGGTGCAGCCTGCGGATACTCTGCCCGGTGTTGGCCCCTACGTCGAAGGCAACGATTCTGTTCGTATCCGTTGGCACAAGAATTCTGTGCATAGCCCCAAACGGATCATCACCCGGCCATGGGCCTACTCTTCGAGTCTTCGAATCTCACACCCGAAGGAATGTAGAAAACGCTTTAGGTAGGGCTTGAGCATCTAGGTAGTCCCGTCGGTCGAAAGTCGGGTGGCTGGTGAAGGAGGCCCCGCGCGAAGGAGCGAAATGCTTGTATCGATGCGAAACCTGTCGGCCACCATCGACTCGTCTTGCCAGCCATCCACATCCAGATTGTGGCCGCGAAGCCACACATTATGGCCATGGTAGGTGTACATCCACGCAGGCTTTCCAGCTCCCACCTGCCACACGTGGGCTACCGTGCTCAACTTCGTATGCTTCGGTCCGCAATGGACGGTCTGGAAGCCATCAAATGGCTCGCAGCAACTGATGAATTGGTTGCTGCGATGCCGTTTGGGTGCAACCTCGCCATTATTCCATATCAAACCGTCCGGCATGTTAAGGAAGTAGCGTCGGCTTCTCTTGCGTACCGTGTTCTGCAACCGGCTTACGAAGTCACGCGAAATGGCGTCGTCCGTGTCCAGCCGTGTCGTCAGCAGATGAGTTTGAGTCGCCGCCCGAAGCTCTGCGATTCTACGACGGGAATCGCTGCGATCCGTTAACCATAGAAACTCCATGTTGTCGGCAAGGAGCGACTCCAACCGACTGCGCCATTGGGGTGGTGTGTTCGAATCGCCCATGAGGATCCAATGAAACCGCTGACACGTTTGCGCTCGCACGGATGGGAGTGCAAAGCGTTCAAACCTGGGGCACCGCGCCGCCAACCATTCCGAACTCGGTTGGCCGAGATTGAATCGCGTGATCAGTACGTGAAGGACTTCTTCTTGGCGCAGACGCGTCGCGCACGAGAGTCTTACATCCCTTGC
>CAZURK010000564.1:0-3845 GCA_964623055.1 uncultured Pirellulaceae bacterium | reverse complement strand
GAGTCCGCCTCGACCTGTCCAGCCCGAACATCAACGTGCCGCTCTGCGCGGCGATATACGGCGGGCACAACGAGATCGTCCAGTACCTGCTGGACAAGGGGGCCAAGATCAACGTCGGGCGGAAGGCGGGCGCGAGAACACCTCTGCAAGCCGCAGTGGAACGCAACCAACCGCAGATCGCACGGTATTTGATCCAGCAGGGCGCAAGAGTCGATGTCTTCAGTGCCGCGGGGCTAGGAATGGTTGGCCGACTTCGCGAGTTGTTGCAGGACGAGCCCGGCTTGGTCCGTCAGACGGATCGCGAAACGGACTCGCCGTACGAGAACGGCTTGGGGACGGCGCTCCATTGGGCCGCCAAGTTCGACCAAGTCGAGGCGGCCAAAACCCTCCTGGCATCGGGCGCGGATGTTAATGCCGTCGCGGGGTTCGGCGGACGCTGCCCTTTGCACATTGCCGCGTCCAACGGCCGCGCCGAAATGACACAGTTCCTCCTGGAGCGCGGGGCGAGGGTGGACGCTAGGCAGAAGTACTTGAAGCTCACGCCGCTTGCCGCAGCGGTGCAGCATAGGGATAACGAGGATGTGATTCTGATCCTTTTGGAACACGGTGCCGACCCCCAGGCAACCGTGGGTGACCCGCGCAGAAAAACGTATCGAATTGTGGACGGTCCCAGGAGAGTCGGAGCCATCACTGCGCACGGAGAGGACACCACTCACGACCCCGGTGGGCAATACGAACTGCTCAAGCGATACACGAAGCAGCGTTCCTCCAAAC
The DNA here is from genome assembly GCA_964623055.1 of uncultured Pirellulaceae bacterium. Lineage (GTDB taxonomy): Bacteria > Planctomycetota > Planctomycetia > Pirellulales > Pirellulaceae > JADHUC01. The sequence continues at coordinate 3,071 of CAZURK010000564.1, read as the reverse complement.
GGCCGCAGGAATCCAGCGTGGAAGACAGGCACTGAGCAGCAACGGTCTCACGCTGTCCGTTTCCGCCCTGTGGGTTAGACGAGTTGGCTGCGGCCCAGCGCAGCGACGCCACGCTAGGGTCTCAGTCTCGCGAGTGCCGCTTCCACGGCTCGATTGTTCGGATCGCGATTCTTCACATCGGCATAATATGCTTGCAGCCGCTGCCGCATCCCGGTCGCGACCAGATCGTCGAGTTGACCGAGATCGTTCATGTCGACGTTTGCCCGCTTCCGCCATAGCCGAAGAGCGTTGTCTTTGTCACCCTTCTCGGCGGCCGCAATGGCCAGATCGGCCAGCCACGATTTGAGTTCGCTGATGTGCAACTGGGTGCGAACGGACCGAAGCGTCTGCTCGGCCGATTCTAGGTCGCCCGTTTCCAGGCAAGCAGCCAACAGCGGTCGAGCCGGCTGGAAACGCGTTGCGGGATGCGGCCAGCGTTGAAAGGCGTCCTGCAATAGTGGAGCCGCTTGCCGAGCTCGGTCTGCCCTCAGGAGTAGCCCACCGACGATGTAGCGACGCGAAGGATGCGCATCGGGGCCGGCCAGCTTCACCGCCCGCGCACAGAAAGAGTCCGTTGCCGCGGCCGAATGCGACTTCCCCATGAGAACCTTCAATACTCGCTCTTCCTGATGGTCGTATGTTTCTCGATCCGCCAGGAACTGCCACAACAAGGGATCGTCGGCAGAAATCGGCACGTCATATTTCGAGTCGAGTTCCAGGAGCCAATAAACCAGCGGCGAGACGACGTCGTAGTTCGGTGCGATTCGCTGAAGTTCTTCGCGCAGCACGCGTTTGGTCCGATCGTATTGTTTGCATGTTCGGATCAAGAAACGCGCGTACTCCCCCACCGCTGTGCGGCGGTAATCATCCGGCGGCAGAGCCAGGGCTTTCTTGAAGGCGTCGTCGGCTTGGTCAAGCTCTTTTCGCCCAATGTAGTACGAAGCCCGGCTGAGCCAGTACTGCACTGAATCCTTGCTTTCGTCCTCCGCTTTCTTGATGCGTTTCTCTATCACCCGATAGCCACTAGCCCGTTGGACTTGTCCGGCAAAGCGAACCAGCCCCAGGTCGCTCGTTTCGGCGTCTGGCCCGAGGAGTTCTTCGACGAGCTGTTGCGCCCGCTCGACCTGCCCCGCCTCTTTGCAGCTTGCCGCCAATTCGGCCTTTGTCCATCGGCGGATGAGCTTTTCCTTCTCCTCTTCCGGGATCAGCATGCTACAGCATTGCTGCACGGCCTGCCTGTCGTAATTTGTGATCGGCCGTGAGAGTGAATGATCGAGCAGTCGGATCGCTTGGCTGTGAAGCCGTTTGCCGGCGAAAGTGCGGCCGAGATCGTAGGCGTCCATGGCGTACTTCGGCCGGGCCACCTCGCCCAACCAGGCGATGTTCGGCGCCGGCTGCGGTGGAGCCGCGTGGGAGGCCAGCACGTCGACCGCCGTCAAATACTTCCTGATTAACCGCGCGTCCGTCGGATGGGCAACAATCTCCTGCCGCAACTGTGCCGCATGCGATTGGAGTTTTCCGTGTTGCCACAGAACCCAGTAGTATTCGCGGAAGATTCTGGGCGTTCCCTCGCCAAACGACCCTTCCCGGCTGACATCGCATCGCCCCTTCAGCCACGCCTCCAATTCGTCACGGTCTCCCGTCTTCCACCACTGTTCGCGATACTTGGGCAAGTCAGCGTGGTAGTATTCGGGGAACGCATCAAAGAAAATCCGGGTACTGTCCCAGAGTCCAAACCGGATCAGGGTCTCGCCCACGTAGTACTTGCAGTTGTCCGTCAACGCGGGGCGGTCGAGCCTAGTGCCTACGAGGTTGGAATTCTCCCCCACCTCGATGCCGCACAGCCTGCGCACCATCGCTGGGACTCGCTCCTGGTGGCCGGAACGGATGAATACTTCCAAGGCGGTAATCAGCCCCGGCAGATCAGCCTTGTCGATCTGGCCGGCCAATTGGCGCGACCAGTCGATCACGTCGCGCTCAGCCAGTTCCTCGATGACTTCCCGCCGAATCTCGTACCAATCCGTGTATTCGGCAGCGCTCCCTGTCCAGGGCGCGAATGCCAAAGCCGCGAAGCCAATCGTACAATACGCGAATCTCTCCATACGCACGGCCAGCAAGCGAAAAAAGCCTGGTTGCACAATAGGACACGAGGATTACTAAGAGAAGTATCGAGATGTTGTGACGCGATTTCAATACGGCCTGAGTAGTGCCCGATCACTAAGCGGAAGCGAAGTGTCCGAGCTTCCCCCCGCGTCTCGCGGGTGGTAGACTAGGTAAGAATCCATACTTGCCGACATCTTGTCGGCCAGAATACCGTTGGGCGATCGAGGCGCTCCGTGGCATCCATGAGAACTGAGGCAGAATCGCTGGCCATCGGGTTGGAACTTGGCATTGTTCCCGTCTCGGACGCAGTTGCGTGGGCCGATCGGCAGATCGAGCAATCCGACGTTCCATGTAACGCGATTTGCGAAATCTCGATGGCGTCGTCCAAATCCCCTCATGATGTCGTCCATCTCCTTCGATCGCTTCCGGGCGAATTCAACGCCAGCGTTGCCGTCCGATCAACGGTCGGTCATCTGCTAATTGCGTTGCGCGATCTGGACTATGACCCGGAGTCAATTGCCCGCGCGCTCTACGATCTTGCGATGGCCGACGACCTGCCGGATGGACCCATGAAGACACAGGCTTGGTGGTATTGGGACGCTATTGGATTATCGCGTGACGGCATCGGCCACGAGACGGTTGACGAAATCCGTTCCATGATGGTGCAAGAAATGTCCGACTTTGTTGGCGGTGATCCTGAGCGTTAGCGCCGCCCAACACCTATTAAGGTCTCCGAGTCAAGGATTATAGACCGTCTCCGGTCGAAGTTTTGAAGTTTTTTCTCCAGACAACTTTTACGCCACTTGGACGCTTGAGCAAGGATGCCACGTTTCACTTTGGTCTGGCTTGATTTCTCGGTTCAGTTGCCAACTCTGGAACGGTCGGCTCTAAACACCTATTGAGGCTCGACCCCTTCCGGCAGATAATCC
>CAZURK010000563.1:0-3864 GCA_964623055.1 uncultured Pirellulaceae bacterium | reverse complement strand
CCCGTCCGGTCAAAAAACTCAGCCGACGTTCAAACACAGGAAATTACTGCGTTTCCGTTGCCTTGCGCGGTAGAAACTCGGCCGACATCGCCCCGGCTCTCACACCACACAATCAGTACAGTACGCACAACTGACACCCGGAGGCGTGATGCCGACGTTATGGCGGCATCAGCCCATTGCACGTTTGAACCGATCCGCGGATGGTGACTGCAATTTCCAAACGCCTCACCATCGAGCGAACTATGAGCTTCATCCTGCAACCCTGGCAATTCTTCATCGTGATCTTCGTTGGCTGGGTGAGTCGCGAGCAGAAAAAGATCATCGAGTTCTACCAAACGCAAGTCGAAGCGCTGATGAAGGCACAGGGGAAGAAGCGGCTCTTGCTCAATGACGATCAACGCCGACTCTTGGCCGTCAAAGGCAAGTCGCTGGGCCGAAAGGGCCTGATGGAACTGACCACCATCGTCACGCCGGATACGATCTTGCGGTGGCATCGGATGCTGGTGGCCAAGAAGTGGGACTACAGTGATAAGCGGAGGAGCGTGGGCAGGCCAAGAATCCGCCAGGTGATCGTGGACTTGATCCTCCGCTTCGCCAAGGAAAACCCGACCTGGGGATACGATCGAATCCAAGGTGCATTGGCAAACGTGGGTCATCACATCTCCGACCAGACGGTGGGCAACGTGCTCAAGGAACACGGTATCGAACCATCCGGAGACCGGAAGCGACAGACCACGTGGAAGACCTTCATCAAGTCGCATTGGGACGTGTTGGCGGCAATCGACTTCACGACCATTGAAGTCTGGACCAAGCGTGGGTTGGTCACGTATTACCTGCTGTTCGTCATGGAACTTGCGACTCGCCGCGTTCACATGGCAGCTTGCACTCCCACGCTCGGTGACGATTTCATGAAGCAGGTCGCCAGAAATCTTATCGATCCGTTCGACGGCTCCCTGAAAGACAAGAAGTATGTCCTGATGGATCGCGATGCTAACTTCAGCCTTGCCTTTCGGTCTGTTCTGGAAGACGCCGGTGTGGAACCGGTGCGACTGCCAGCGAGAAGCCCCGATTTGAATTCACATATTGAGAGGTTTCATTTAAGCATCAAATCCGAGTGTCTTTCCCGAATGATCTTCTTCGGCGAGAAGATGCTTCGCAATGCCATCTCTTCCTGTCTCGTCCACTATCATCGCCACCGAAATCACCAGGGCCTCGACAATCGCCTGATCGAGCCAGCGGACGAAGTCGGCCAGACGGACGGCGAAGTCCGGTGCCAAGAAAGCTTGGGCGGAGTATTGCGCTACTACTACCGCGATGCGGCCTAGTAGTCAACTTATCAGTCCGTCCTATCCGCGGCCCCGGTACGCGCCGGCCTGGGAATCTCCGCTACACAGACTCGATTTTCTGACACAGCAGCATCCTCGTCGGCTGAAAATGGCGATCGGCATTGCTGCTAAAGCCGAGTTTCCAAAGAGCTTTCTGGTCGTATGAATATTTTGACGGGACGGGCTCAAGGGAATCCATTTTCGAGAGTCAAAGAACTCGCTCCGCAGGCACATGCAGTACTTGTGATCAAGAGGCTGTCAGTGTCTGCGAACACCCTTAGTCCGTGTTGGCCGACGATACCAACACGAAGTCTGCATCTGCGATATCTTCAGTGAGAGACTGCAGTCTGATGCTGCTGTCCTGGTGCTCGCCGGGTGCGTGCTGGGAAGGCTTTGCATGATGGTGGTCACCCATCGGAATACCTAATGCGTCAACAATAACCAGGTTCTCAGTCACGGGAACCTTCAAGGAATAACGACCGTCATCGTCGGAAACGGGTACACCGAGCGTGACGCCGGAACGAAACATCTTGGGTTCAAAGCAATAGAACACATCGACGAAGCAGCCTTTCGCCAGGCGACCGTCATCGAATCGCACTATGCCGCCGAGATCAACGCTGCGGCTTTCCCGTAGGGTGACCGTCTTTTCACGAGTCTCACCTTCCAGCGAAACCACGATCGGCGCGAACGGCGGAGCAGGTCGCTCGGCAAAGATGGATTGGTAGCGTGGCAGTTCGTTACTGGTGGAAGCCCCGGCCAGGAAACAGGCGAACTTGCCACGGACGGGCGGTAAACGAAACTGTCCTTGTTCGTCCGTTTTCGCCGCAAAGCGAAGCCCCATCGAGTGGCGCCCACCCTTCACGCCGCGTTCCACGCATTCGAGGACGACCAACGTCTCGGCAACAGGCTCCCCCGTCAGCGACTCGACTGTGCCCACCAACGATGTCCCGCCGCGCATGACAACCCTGAACGGACCGCGGTGGCCTGCCGGAATGTCCACTCGTTCGCATCCGTCGGAACTGCTGATACACCAGAGTGCGGCATCGTGGCCGTCCGGCGCAATGACCTGAAAGCGTCCGTTCCGATCCGTCGGCGCATGTTGTCGCTGCCACATTCCCCGGTTGCGGCAAGCCGAGAGGCCGCGGATCACCGCGCCAACGACCGGATTGCCTTGCGTATCCACACATTCTCCCGTGATCACACGCCCACGAGGAAGCTGCACGTTGGGAAGGTTACCTGGCACCTTGCGTGTGCCGGCACCAAAGAATCCCCAACTCTCCCAAGGGGCATATCCCGCGGCCGATACCAGCACCTCCAGCGAGAATGGACGCTGAGCGGTCGGCTTCGGCAAACCGGCGGTTTCGAATGTGTACTTGCCGTCTTCGTTCACCGTCGTTCGTGCGGTCTTCAGAATTCGCTCTGCAGAATTCGTCCCCGCGCGGAAGTGCTCGAAAAGCGTCAGCTTCACATCTGCACCAGCGAGAGGCTGCCCGTCGTCGTTCGTAACATTACCGCTCATGCGCTCTGGCCAGCGAACTCCTGGTGCAGTAGTTGAATCCCGGGGCGTCGATGTATCAATGGATACTGCATCGTCTGCTTCGTCACCGGCATCCTTGTCGTCATCGGCCGGAACGACTTCGATGTCAAAGCTGCTGGATGTCAGTTCGCCGGACCATTCACCCTTGCCGCGCACGACACGCCGCCAGTTTAGCGGTGCGATGCACTTGGCCGTGAAACGACCGGGGGTCGTGCGTAGTCTCGTGACCACGCTTCGCATGCCGCGCATCCCGGATGCCTTGACCTTTGCGTCCGGAGATGCGACGGTCAGCCGATTTTCGCAAAGCTCGTACTTCTCGCCAGGTTCCAGTCGCCAGGGGTTCGGGAATGCAGGAATATCCACACCGATGTCGCCATCTTCCGTGCGGACCCGTGTTCCGTCGGGACGTGTAACATCAACTCGGACCCATTCGGCAATGTATCCCTCGACGTGGAAGCGGATCGTTCGATCGCTCACGTTTTGAACGATCAGCTTGACTGAATGCGGTTCCGCGTCTTGCGTCAGAACTACCGGAGTCTTCAGAACCAGGCCCAATCGCAATCCATTGTTGGCCGGCCCCCAACGAATCGATTCGTCTGACGGTAAGTCCTTCTGCAGATAGCCAGCCTCGTTGTAGCTCTCGTCGGAGACGCTAGGCATGGCTTCCGCGAAGCGTGCTTCCATGTCCATCGCCGCACGCTCTAGTTCCGCAACTCCTTCGATTTCTGATTCGCGCAGGGCTGCGCCGTGGGCCCGCAGTATCGTCAGAACGAAATCAAGATTCCGTTCTGCCTGGTGAGCCGAATGACTTCGCTTGTCAATGCCATTCAAGGTGTCTTTGTCCGTCAGCATCTGCCGCATGAGCCGGACCCCGGTGGCCGCCAGCTTTGCGTGTCCACAGCACGCCATGCGAGCGATCGAGATTCTTGCGTTTCCCGCCGTTTCGAATCTCTTCATCCTCTCCAGCAGCAGCGGCTCCAAATCGAGCTTCTCAATCGGGTC
>CAZURK010000562.1:0-3905 GCA_964623055.1 uncultured Pirellulaceae bacterium | reverse complement strand
TCCCACCGGCCGATCAATGACGATCAAGCGCGCGGCAGGTAGGAACCAGTCCTACTCGACTACTCGACCGACAAAGAGGACGGCATTTCAAGGAGAATTGAAATGAGGACATTGCACGCGAGCAAGATTGCCGTTACCGTTCTGGCGTTGGTTGGTTCCAATGCAGCCGCAAAGGAGCCGCTTCCCATCATCCTCGGCGCGCAAGGCTTCGGCATCCAAACGCCTGCCGGCAGCGGGCGGCATCTCGAGGATGTGTCTCTTGAGCCCGGTTGGGACGCCTCTCTGGTTGGCCACTGGAACTTCGATGATGGGACAGCCGGCGGCGGTACACTGATCGGGGGTGCTGCCATTGTAAAGAGAGACAAAGGACATGCGCTGAGCCTTGAGGGCAAGGGATCTCTGAAACTGGCCAACGCCAAGGGGCATGTCAAACCTGGAGACAGTTTTACCGTCATGGCATGGGTGTATCTCGAAAATCCGGGCGGGATCGTGGCGGCGAATGAGGTCGAAGGAGGGGGATACTGGCGACTGGGGCATAACGCCGGGTTTGGCGGCAAATGGATGTTTTGGCTGCAGAACCGAAGCGGCGCGAAGGTCCATACCGAATGGCACGACTACGCCACGGTCGGAATGTGGCGACACGTCGCCGCTGTCTACGACAGCACCACGGGCCGGTCCCGATTCTATTTGAACGGGACGATGGTACACGATGCCTGGAATAGGGTGATCGAAGACCTCGCCGCGGCCTCATCCTGTCAGCTAACGGTCGGCAAGGCAGTCACCGGGTTCGTCGACGACGTCATGCTGTTTGATCGACCCCTGTCGCAAGGGCAGATTGCGGCCCTCTTCGCGAAACAGCACGATTCGTACTTCGCATCGCACACGGAAGTCTACCGGGTCACCAACCTGAATGACTCCGGGCCGGGCTCACTGCGGGAGGGAATCGAGGGACAGGAACGGGCGCGAACTATCGTATTCGAGGTCTCCGGCACGATCGCGCTCGAAAGCAGCATCTCCATCCGCAATCGCAACAGCTATCTCACCGTCGCCGGGGCCACCGCGCCGTCCCCCGGCATCACAATCAGGAACTACGGTTTCCACATCCGCGGCAGGGCTAACGACATCTTCATTCAGCATCTCCGCTTTCGCACCGGTGACCAGGGCATCCCGCCCAACCCCACGAAATCCCAAATGCCGGATCCCATCAGCATCGAACCGGGCGTGCGGAACCTTGTCGTGGACCACTGTTCACTGAGCTGGGGGACGGACATGAACCTGATGACCGGGGCCGACGACGCCACGTTCAGCAACCTCATCACCGCCGAAGCACTGGCGACGCCCTTGCATCCCAAGGGGCCGCACTCCAAGGGCTTCTATGTCCTTTCGTACCGGGGCGGCGACTACGGCGGGCACCGCACCGCCGTTATCCAGAACCTGATTGCGTTCAACGCGGACCGGAGTCCGGCCGTCAGTGCGGGATCGGTGGTCATTGCCAACAACTACGTGCATGCCTGCGGTCGCAGTTGCTCGATCCAGATCGACGACCACGCTGGAGTACGGAAAGGCGCTGTACAGGCATCCATTGTCGCGAACGTCCTCGGCGGAGGCAGCGCGAGGATCGCCCTCCGTTCCGGCGTAAATCCCGAATCCAGGTTCCACCTGAGCGGGGACAACATCTACAACGGCGATGTCATAGCAGACCCGTGGAGCAGCAAGAACGTCACAAAGCAGCACCCATGGCCCACCTATGCCCCAGTTCCTGCGCACAAGAGGGCTGCAACCCGCGAAGACGCAATTTGGATTCCCGATTACGAACCCATGCCGGCTCAGCAAGTCAAGGACTTTGTCCTCGCGCACGCCGGCGCACGCCCCGCGGAACGAGATCCCGTCGACGAACGCATTATCAGCAATATCGCCAGCGGCAAGGGCAAGGTCATCGCCAGCCAGGACGACGTGGGCGGCTGGCCGGAACTGGCGGAGAACCGTCGCGAACTCTCGTTGCCTGACAACCCCGACGGCGATAACGATGGCAACGGCTATACGAACCTCGAGCAATGGCTGCACGCCTTTGCCGCAGACGTGGAGGGGACATGATGGAGAATCTTCACTTAGGCATTATCACACTCGCCATGTTTCTGGGATCAGTACAAGGGGCCGTTGGGGCACCCGTGCTTGAAGACCATGTCCTGCTCACTGCGGGCAAGGGCGGCTACCACACCTACCGTATTCCGGCGGTCGTCTGTACTGCGAAGGGCACCGTGCTGTTCTTATGCGAAGCGCGAAAGAACAGCGCCAGCGATTTCGCCCAGACACACCTTCTGTTGCTTTCCAGCAGCGACCACGGTCGGACTTGGAGCGAACCGCGGATCGTCTGGAAAGACGACTCGGAGCCAAACGTGACCATCGGCAATCCCTGCCCAGTGCTCGATGTCCAAACAGGAGCCGTCTGGATCGGCTTCACCCGCAACAACCAGCGGGCGTTTGTGACCAAAAGCACCGACGACGGCCGCACCTGGGCCACGCCGACCGAGATTACCGAAGCGGTCAAGCCGAAAAACTGGAAGCGTTACTGGATCGGTCCAGGGCACGGGCTGCAACTGACCCAGGGCCCCAAGGCGGGGCGGCTCATTTTCCCATCGTATCACATCGTCGACGAAGGCGACCGGCGGGTGATGCGCTCGCACATGGTTTACAGCGACGACCACGGTCGGACTTGGCAAATCGGGCAAAGCACGGCGATCGGGCCGCCGATCGATCCAGAGGGCGTTCACCTGTCGGCCTCCTGGGTCCCCGGCCCCTACGACTGGGAAGGTTGCGAATGCCTGGCGGTCGAAAGGCCCGATGGCCGCTTGTACCTGACCGTGCGCAACCAGGCAGGCTACAAGCGTAAGAAGGCATACGCCTTCAGCGACGATGGCGGCACGAGTTGGAGCCCGTTGAGTCTGCAGGATGAACTGCCGGGCCCGACGTGCCAGTCGAGCATCATCCACTTGCCTGCCGGCGCGGACGGAAACACTCGCATCCTTTGGTCGGGCATCCGCGCGTCCGACCGGCCAGGTGGCCGCAGGGACTTGACCGTTTTCCTCTCCGAAGACAGGGCCCAAACGTTTTCCAGGTCCCGACTTGTGCATGGCGGGCCATCAGCCTATTCTGACATGACGACGCTTCCCAACGGCAGCGTGTTGGTCTTCTACGAGGGCGGGACGACCCACCGCTACAACTCGATCCGTGTGGCTCGATTCAACCTGGACTGGCTGATGCAGGCGAACCGGTGATCACTTCAGAGGAACGCACGCATGTACCGGCAAGCTGAGCCGGGTGGTGTTATGGTCACGGTACTTGGTCATCTACTGGTCGCTATGATTTGCGGGTGGGCCGTCTGGTTTCTTTCCACGCGGTTTTGTTCTCACGTGAGGTCTGGAAACGCCGTGGATCAGACGCTCAGTGAGGTCAGCAAGGATAATGCTCCGGGTATGTTCCCGCTCCAAGTCGTAGGTTTCGTGCTACTGATCGGCGCATCTGCGTTGATTGGTATTGGGGCCATCGTAACACTCATCATCTCTCAGTCGGCGTGCCGGTCGAAGCCAGGCAACGATGCTGAAACCGCCCAGGTTGGCGCCTCGGCGGAATCTGACTCGTCACCAATCGAGAGAGGCGAGGACTTCGCAATCGACGGCGTCGCGAAGATCCCAACTCCCGCCGGCTTCGATTGGCAGTTGAAAGCCGACGAAGTGTTGAATGGGATACGGGCGTCGTCGTATTTGGCGACCAGCAGCGATGGCGATACAGCGATCATGCTCGCCGTGCAGCGATGGACGGCAAGAGACGATGCCGCACGACTTCACTCGCTGAACGAGTACTTCGACGGGCTGATCTCCGCACTCGAAGGCAAAGGCTTCACCAAC
>CAZURK010000561.1:0-3960 GCA_964623055.1 uncultured Pirellulaceae bacterium | reverse complement strand
GACTCCCACTGCACCGGCCGCCGTGCTGTTTGCCCGATGGGGCAGCAACCCACTGGCCCACGTCCGGCCTGTAGGACAGCCCACGATCCACGACTACTTGGCTGGGACGCAGCGATTGTTCGTTGCGCTGGTCGACAGCAAGCTGCCAACCGACGCGAGCCGCCTTGAGGACTTCCGAATGATCTACCTGCAAGCCCGCGAGTACGACATGACTCAAGGGCAACTCGACGCCCTGCTCGGCTACGTGCATCGAGGCGGACGCCTCGTTGCGATGGACGAGCAGCTCACGATCAACGGCTGCCCGGTCTCGGAACTATTTGAGATCGGCAAAGACCAGCGCGTTCGCGAACACGGAGAGGGCAGACTCGTTCTCTGGGACTGGGACGAACCACTCGTGCCTACGCGCACGCTGGTGTCAGTCAAAGGCCTGGAGAAGAATCTCCGCTTTGTTCTCTACCGCAAGGACGATCGTCTCGCGCTGCATGCAGTCAACTACAATGTGTGTTTATTGGACGAGGACAAATCGGTGCTGGATCTGGAGGACGTGGATATCGAGTTGCCGGTGCCGAAAGACTGGTCCGCGCCAACCGCAACCTGTGTCGGTCCGGACGCAGAAGTGTTCCAGTTCAAATGCCAAGCGAAAAACGGCATCGCCAGCTTCTCGCTTCCGAGCATCCACCTTTACAGGATCATCGAGTTTCGACACAACCGCTGACGGAGCCGCGTTTCAGGTAGGATGGACTTCCAAGTGCGTCCGAGAAAGGACTGGAATCCGTCCTACCTTGGTTGCGCTTACGCCGTCCAAACAGGGATCATCACATGCGTCTAACCTGGCAGGCCGCAGTATTCTCCTGTTCCGCGCTACTTCTCGCTGCTGCCCTGCCCGTTCGGGTACGGGCAGAAACGCTGGCACATGAACGATTCGACTACCCTGTCTCTGTCAACGTCGCTGGACGGGACGGTGGTTTCGGATGGGGTGGGGCCTGGACTGGGCTATCGGGAGCGGCGCGGATCGTGGCGTCGAACGAGTGTGTGCAAAACGTACCGGTGTTTGGCAACGAGATCACCTTGGACGGCAATACGCGAGTAAGCCGTTTGTTGGACGTGAGTGAAGGCGGCGCGTTCGATCGGGCCGGTCTGGTCGAGGACGGTCACATAGGTCGGGGCGGCGGGACACTGTACGTCGGTTTTCGTCAGCGGGTATCGCGTGAGCCGGGCGATAAGCCACACGAGCCCGAGTACCTGCGCTACTATGCGTTCGAGTTCAATACGAGCGGCTCGGATCTGAACCGGGTCCTCGAAATTGGGCACGACGACCGCAGCAATCGGCCGTCGGGACCCTACTACGGGGCTGCGTCGGTCGCCAATAACGGCCGGGACGACCACGAACCGGGCCGGTTCCGCTCGCTCGGCGTGCAGGACACGGCGTCGAACATGATCGTGGTGAAGTTCACCTTCGGCCCTGACGATCGGGACTCGGTCCGAGTCTTCCGCAATCCGGAGTCGACGACCGACGAATCGAAGAGCACGGTTGATGCCACGCTCGAAGGCAACTTCACATTCGATCGCGTCGCCCTGGCGAAATTCGTCGGCAACGAACCGGTTCATGCGGTGGACGAGATCCGTTTCGGGACGGAGTACGCCGATGTGTTCCCGCGATTTGACGACGAGGAAATCAAAGCTGCGCTCGCCCGCGCAGAAGAGCAGCTTCGTCAGCAAGCGGGCGCCTGCCGAGCCACGATTGAAACGCTGGCCGCGAGAGGATTCGATACGGCTGGCTGGCAGAGGCGTCTCGATGCATTGTTGGCTCCGGACGTTCAGCTATCGCCTTGGGAACGGCTTGATTCTTTGGATGAACTGTGGCAGTCGATCGAAGTTGCCGGATTGGAATTGGGCGTCGACCGGTTGCTGTTTGTCAAACGCCACATGTTCAGACCGACTCACATTTATACCGAAGTATCCGACGGCCCGTTTCGACCGGGCGGCGGCATATTCGTGCTTTCACCGGTTCACCCGGACGGTGACGTCACGATGCTGTTCGACGCCAGCGGCGGCATTGTGCGCGATCCCGATGTCTCGTTCGATGGCGAACGCGTGCTTTTCTCCTATCGGCCCGGCGAGGACGGCTACTACCACATCTTCGAGATGAACGTCGACGGCAGTGGCTTGCGTCAAGTGACCGATGGTCCGTTTCACGACTTGGACCCGTTCTATCTGCCGGACGGTCGGATCGGTTTCACTTCGACGCGCTGCAAATCGCGGGCGCTCTGTTTCTGGGTGCGTGCCGCCACGTTGTTTGTCATGAACGCCGATGGCTCGGACGTCGAACCGCTTTCGGCGAACAACGTTAACGAATTCACACCACAGATGCTGCCTGACGGACGGATCCTTTACACGCGCTGGGAATATATGGACAAAAGCGCGATCTTCGTGCAAAGCCTCTGGTCGATCAATCCGGACGGCACGCGGGCACAGCAGATCTTTGGCAACAACTTGATCCATCCGGTGTCACTGTTGCAGGCCAGATTGATACCGGGCACCAAGAAGCTGTCGTGCATCATGGGAGCGCACAACGGCGACAGCGTAGGGCCGCTTGCCGTTGTCGATCCGTCGTTTGGCGTGAACAACATCGACGGCATCTTGGACTTGACTCCCAAGTGCGATTACCACAGCGGATGTTGCGCGCCGTATCCGATCGACGATCAGTGGTGCCTGGTGTCGTACGGCCCGCAAGAACCGTTCGGGATCTATGCGTTTCAGATTGACCCTCCGGCGGAGTCGATCTCGGCGCGGCGTGCCGAGGTGCCGCCGCAGGCGCCGCAACATCCTCGTGATCTCAGCCAGTATTTCCGCACGGCCATCGGCAAACGAGTCTTGCTGTACCGCGACGACGTGTACTCGTGCGTCGAGGCCATCCCCATCCGGGCCCGCGAACTGCCGAAATGCGTGGCGTCGTCCGACGTGCAGTCTAGTGAGGAAGCCGCGCAGCAGGGAACGCTACTGTTGGTCGATGTGTACCAGGGCCTCGGCGAGGATCTGAGGCGCGGGGCGGTGAAATATCTGCGAGTCGTCGAAGAGATGGGCCATCGCGATGCGTCGGGACAGCGGGATTACGAAGGGGCGTTCGATCAGGCCGAATTCCAGCGGACGCGGGCTGCAAACTTCATGAGTCTGTACGCATCGCCATGGGAGAGCGGCAAGCCGGCGCCGTCACTGCAGGCCAAGTACGTGTACGGCACGGTGCCGGTCGAACCGGACGGATCGGCCTATTTTGAGGTTCCTGCAGATCGACCGATCTACTTCCAGGCATTGGACGAGAACTACAACGAGATTCAGCGGATGCGGAGCTATATCCACCTGAAGCCAGGCGAACGGCTGAGTTGCATTGGCTGCCACGAGCACCGGCAAACGTCGCCGCCGTTACGGACCGACCGTTTGCCCATGGCGCTGGGCCGGAGCCCCAGTCCGATCGAACCGCCGCCATTTGGCGCTGGTCCGTTTGCCTATCAGAAGCTCGTGCAGCCGATTTTCGACAGGCGTTGTGTGAGTTGCCATGGTTCAGAGGAGCCAGCCGGTGATGTGAACCTCGCGGGGAGTGTGGACAGCCGCGGCGTCCCTGTTTCGTTCGTTTCACTCGTGCGACCGCACACCGGGCCCGACCGGCCGCCGCTGGTCAACTTTTTCGACAACTGGTGGGGCGTGTCGACCACCGTCCCGGTTGCCGCTCCGGGCACCTTCGGCGCGCGTGCAAGTCGACTGATTCAGGTGATTGATAACGGCCATGAAGGCGTAGCGATTAGCGACAGCGAACGCGTGCAAATGACGCTGACTCGCTCCGAACGCCGCATTCTAACCACCTGGATCGACCTGAACTGCCCACTCTGGGACAACTACTACCCAGAATACCGCTTGGCGGGGGAGTAGTTGGTTGTCCCATACCGCCGCGAGTTTGCATGTCCA
>CAZURK010000560.1:0-3993 GCA_964623055.1 uncultured Pirellulaceae bacterium | reverse complement strand
TGGCACGCGGATGAACGGTGTGAGGAGCGAGGCGTGGCTGTGTGGCAATTGGTCGCTGGGCTGGACGACGCCGAACTCGTGCGTGAGCGGCCCCGAAGCAAGCCGCATCCCTCGGTAGTCGTGCGAGCGGAATTGGCGGATGGCAGCGAAGTGGAAGCTATCTGGGCATGGATGCAAGAGAGCAACCGCGCAAAACTTGTGACAGTCTATTTCGGGACTGAATGACGATGGCGGAACGACGCGAGAAGCGAAAACGTTGGGTACGACGTGGCCAGTATGCGGTGGAGGTGGAGGTCGAGGTCGTGTACCCGGAAGACGACCCCTCCGAGCCGTGTCTGGAACCAGCTACGGTCCGCTGGCTGGACGAGGTGGCTCGCAAGGCCGAAGAGGGAGATGTCGAATACCTTCAGAAGATCGGGCAGGTTTTCCAGGCTGTCCATCAATGATGTGGAACTGCCGGAACTCGGCACGAAATCAGCATCACCAACTGCTTTGTGGTTGCATGGCTCACTGAGCTAGCCCGTCGGGCCGGGTGGGCCTTTCTTTACTTCGTATCCCTCCGGGATCTCCAGGCTGAAAAGCTTCGGATCAAGGGGTTTGTTCCATTCGAACTGCTCGAATGTCATGACCGTGTCAAACGGGCGGTCTTCCGCCTTCGAGCCGCGGCGGCTGTTGAGGCCGATTCGGATCTTCACCGGCAGTTCGGTCGCGGGATCGACCCAGATTTTCATCTCTCCTTTGGCCCTGATACCCATGAACTCGAACTTCTCAACCTGATAGACGATCGTCTTCTTCCCGCTCACCTGTTCTTCGCCTAGCCGGCTGGCGTCTTCGGGGCGAATCTTGCGGAATTGCTCAATGGGATTGGCGAAACCGGCTGCTGCGTCGTCATGAACCGGCATCTGATACGCTATCTTGTTTGCATGATTAAGCTGCAGTCCCTTCTTGTTCTGAATGTGGCTAATGATGGTCACCTGGCCGGGAATCTCCATCCGGATTGCGTTTCCCTGCAGCGACCATTTGAATTCCATCTCCGGTTGCCTGCCTATCTTCTGCCGACAGGTGAGTGTGACAGATTTCGCCTCTTTCACCTTTTGCACAACGTCGGCAAACGCGACGCCCGCACCACCGTTCATTGCGAGAAACCAGACGCCCAGTACGACAAGGATCGAAGCGGCAGCGGCGAAACCACTGTAGCGTGCAATGCGAAACATCAGTCTTCTCCTCTTCAAGTGCCGAATGGTGTCCGGCGCATCTTTTGAAGCCAATAGGGCCTCGACCGTCGAGGCCATCAAGTTGGGAGAGGGGCCGTCTGGAATTGGCGAGTCGTTTAGCGCTTCGAACGCCTGACTAACCAAATCGTCAGTCGGTTTTTCACTGGGACCGTTCATCACGGAATCTCCCTCTAACAACCGTCCGTTGCCGGGCCAAGTCATCGTCCCGTAGTCGCGACCGCAAGTTCGAGCGAGCACGATTCAACAGCACACCCACGTGGTTCACGGTCACGCCGAGTTGCTCGGCGATCTGCCTGTAACTGAGGCCTTCCATGTACGCCGGAACCAAGACCTCGGCATCCCGTTCATCGAGGCTCGCCAACGCCAGTCGTAGTCGCTCGGCAAGATCCTTTGCTTCGACCCTGCGAACTGGATCGAGGGCCTTGTCATCGGCGAGCGGTTCCTGCGGAAGGGTGGTCATGCGCCCCGACTCGCGATGCCGTTGACGCAGTCTTGCCAGCGCGCTGGTAGTCGCCAATCGCTTCAGCAACCCCGGCCAGTTGCGGACCGCTTGCGTCCGAGATACCTTCAGCGCCGCCATGAAGGCGTTCTGGAAGCAATCCGCCGCATCCGCCTCGTTGCTAAGCAGCCGGTACACGGTCTGCCAAACAATCGGGCCGTGCTGTTGGACGATCTCGGACCAATCCGTCACATCAGGCACCTTCTACAACGGCTCGTTCATCGCCTACATAGTTGACTCGACTAGCCGTTTTCTTACAGGAAATTTCAGATTCTTCCTGTTTCTTGATGCGCACCAAACCGCCCATCGTCGAATATGTGCGGCCAACCACGGCCCCTCGGAATAGACGACGTTATCATGCCGGAATGGGAACAACGCCACAAGTGTTTGCCGACGCCGCCTGTTGACGCGGGAATACGGCTGTCGCAAACTGAGTACAAGCGAAGGGCGTGCTTGCCGCATTGGCGGCACCAACATGAGATAGATGTCTTCGAGCTGGGAAAGGACTAGTCATGCAACTCATGAGGTTTCGATCAGTTTCAGTTTTCCTATTCTTCTCTGTACTTTGCGCGTACAGTGTTCCGATCCTCGCATCCGCGGCCGATGATGGGGAACGGGCCTTCACACTTGCACCAGACGAGCACGGCATGGTGCTCAAGACCCCGGACGGCCGCACGGTCTTCAGCTACATGACGAAGAAGCCGGCGGTCACGAACCTGACGGCGAACAGCGTCTGTTGTCTCTATCCGCTCAATACGCCCTCGGGCGAACGAGCGGTCGACTTTGCGCCGGGCGACCATCGCCATCACCGCGGCGTGTTTCTTGCTTGGCATTCCACCAAGGGCACGGTGAAGGCCGATTTTTGGGGTTGGGGATCTTGGGCGCCAACCGAGGGACGTGTGATTAAGAACCGCAGCGTCAGACTTGCCAAGGCGGATGCGAAGCAAGCGGTGCTGGAGGTCCAGAACGAGTGGATGGTCAAGGACGATGTGATGATCAAAGAGGCGACGACGGTGTCGGCATGCGAAACAGAGGGCGTTTACGTCGTCGACATGGAGTTCAAGCTGACCCCGACGGTCGAGGCAACGCTCGACCAGACCGCGTTTGGCGGTTTCTGTATCAAAGGGCGAAAGGACGGTGAAGCGTATTACTGCAGTCCCGACGGCAAAGTTGACCTGCCCAACCCCCACCACCTGAAGCCCGAAACCGACTGGCCGGCCGCCGACTGGTACGACTACGTCATCAAGCTCGAGAGCGGCAAAACGGTCGGCATCGCCGTTCTGGACCATCCCAACAATCCACCGAGCACTTGGCACAACCTCCATCCGATTGCCATGGTGAATCCCTGCATCGTCGCTCCTGGGCCGGTCACGATCGAGAAGGGCCAGACGCTGACGTTACGCTACAGATTGGTCGTCCACGACGGCCCCCCGCCGCTGGATGTACTGAAGAAGCTGAATGCCGACTGGCGCAAGAATTGAACGACGTGGCGATTCCGGTAGACGGGACCTACTGGGTCTACGACAGTCCGGCGACCACGTCCTCCAAGAACTTGCGCGCCTTCTTGGCTTCGGCCAAGATCGAGGGTAGTTCACCGTCGCCGCGGGCCACGCATTCGATCACCAGGTGGCCACCGGTGAATCCGCCTTTGCGGAGTGTCTTGAGGACCTTAGGAAAATCAACTTGCCCGGTGCCGGGTGTGACCCATACGTCGCGCGTCGGTTTGCCTTCCTTGACGACCATATCGAAGTCCTTGATGCACATGCCCACCGTCACCAAGCCATCCACGTCGGCCGCGTCGTCGACGGGGTCGAGTTCGCCGTTCGAGTAGAAGAAGACGTTCCCTGGATCGTACCACAAGCTGAAATTCTTGTGCCCGACCAACTCGACACACTTGCGGCATTGTTGGCCGGTGGCGTTCAAGCCGCCGTGGGGCTTCACGGTAATCGGCACGCCCTTCTCGGCGGCATAGTCGCAACATTCGGCGATGGCCTTGTAGTACCGCTGGTACAGATCCTCCTTGCCGATGCCTCCCATCAGCAGTGATTTGGCACCCGCTGCCACGCAGTTGTCGATCAACTTTCGCACGTCGGCGATGCCGTCTTCCAACGATTTGCTCACGCGAATTCCGCCGCCGTAGACCGACGGCACATCCAGGCCACGTTTCTTCACTTCCTCGCCAACCTTGACAGCCTCCTCTTCGCTGGTCGCGGTGGAGATCACCAAACGGCCCGATGGCATCGTCGTGGTCATCAAGCC
>CAZURK010000559.1:0-4004 GCA_964623055.1 uncultured Pirellulaceae bacterium | reverse complement strand
TGATCAGCATGAATATGCATGCGCGGGACCTGCATTATGTACGCTCGCTTGCCTCCCACTACAATACCGAAGAACGAATCTTCATGACGCTGAAGAAGTGCGAGGAACTCGGCGCCAACACGATCGTGCTGAAGAATCACAACTTCAAGCACTTCCGACTCTCGCGATATTGGGACGAGTGGGGTGGCAAGATGCAGTGGCTTGCCGACGTGATCACGACGGACATCAACAGGTACGAGAAGCTGGTCGTCGAGCATCTGGAACTGGGAGCATCGTCGGTTTACCTGTGGGGCGGTGCCAGCGACATCTGGTACCACCAGAACAAACAGGAGAACATCGTCAGAGCCTTCGAGATCATGAAGAAGTACGACGTGCCGGTCGGCATCTGCGCCCATCGGCTCGAACCGATCGAGTTCTGCGTGAGAGAGGGACTCGATCCGGATTACTACATGAAGACACTACACCACGACCGATACTGGTCGGCCCATCCCGAAGAGAACCGGCGGTTCATGGAGATGTACGAGAAGGATTCCCCCCATCACGCCGAATACCACGACAACATGTATTGCCACGACCACGAAGAAACCGTGGCGTTCATGCAGGACGTCAACGTCCCCTGGATCGCATTCAAAGTCCTGGCCGCCGGTGCCATTCAACCCAAAGACGGAATCGACTACGCGTTCCAAAGCGGAGCCGACTTCATCTGCCTAGGCATGTTCGATTTCCAAGTCAAGGAGGACGCGGAGATCACCCGAGAATCTGTTGCACGAGCAAAGGGACGCAAACGTAGGTGGTTTTGATTGCGCACGCTATGCCACGACAGGCGGTTACCATAACGATACTGACGATGTCCGTCATCGGATTCTCGATGGCCCGTACAGAATGCGCCAAGCCGGCGGCGAGTCCGAAGTCAACCGATCGCGGAGACTGCAAGGAATTGGCCGAAAGGCTTCTCGGCGCGGAGGGAGTCCGCACCGGGCTGTGCGTGCACATCGATTGTGGCGAAGGGGCGCTGACTGCGGAGCTTGGACTGGCCGGGCAACTGCTTGTGCAGGGACTCACCGCGCGACGGGAGAACGTGGACAGGGCACGGGAATACATTCGTTCGCGAGGGATCTACGGACGCGTATCGGTCGATCATAGTCCGTTTACCGAACTGCCGTATGCGGGCAATCTCGTAAACGTGTTGATCGTGGACCATCCGTCGCTATTGCGCGACAGCGGTCTTACCATCAGCGAGATGATGCGCGTGGTTGCGCCGCTCGGCACAGTGTGGCTGAAGGAAACCGGGGATTCCGTCGAGAGAGACTTGGAAAACGCCGGCTTCGCACACGTCCCAGTCGTGCGCGAGGGCGGTTGGGCCCGGATTGTCAAACCGTGGCCGGACGGCATGGACCAGTGGCCGCAGTACCGCCACGACGCAAACCGCGCCGCCACCTCAAAGGACCGATTCGTTCGGCCATGCACTTCGCTGCGTTGGGTTGCGGGAGACCGTTGGGCGCACCGTTCGCTGCGACAGGCTGTGTCCGCCAACGGACGCAACTTCTATCTCGTTCCCAACGACGAGAAACGACTCGGAGAGCCGCCGGGCTTTACCGTCACCGCTCGCGATGCCTTTAACGGCTTGCTTCTGTGGCAGCGGCGTGGCAACGAACCGATCAACCGGAATTGTCGTAGTCCACTGGTCGCTGCGGGCGACAGGTTGTTCACGTATCTCGGGGACGGCGGCTCGCTGGTGGCTCTGGACGCTGCAACCGGCGAGACGGTCAAACAGTATTCCTTTCACGGTCCCATGGTCACGTATCACCAGGGCATGCTTATCCCTGGACAGGGCGCCCGCGCCGCCTACGATGCGGAAACGGGCGCCAAAATCTGGGATGGCGCCTGGGGCTATGATCCTTGTGTCATTGATGGAGACAACCTTCTTCTGGCCACCAAGACTCACATCGTCTGCCTTGACGTCAATACCGGTAAGCAGAAATGGGAATCGCCTTTCCACGAGCAGGCAAGAGCACACCTCCAATCTTGTCGCGACGGAATCCTGCTGTTCGCCGGTTATCGCTCGAGGACAATAGGCCTGGGCGCGGCGTACTCGGCCGAGGACGGTACGTTTCTGTGGAGTCATGAGTATCCGCTACCAGGACATGGAGGCCGGCCCGACATCTGGCTCGTTGGCGGACTCGCCTGGGTTCACACTGGCAACCCTGAGCACGCGGCGACCGACGAAGCTTGGGTCGGTCTCGATCCACGCACCGGCGTAGTGAGACAGACCGTGGCCATGCCCGAGAAAGTCAAACATCGATGCTATCCGCATCGGGCCACGGAGAAGTTCATCTTGGGCGGAGGGATAGACTTTATCGAAGTGGACAGCCTGAAAGTCCACGCATTCCACGGCGCCCGCGGAGCCTGCGGTTTTGGCTACTTTCCCGCCAACGGTTTGATCTACGGGGCCCCCACGCTATGCGAGTGCTTCGCCCACATTCGTGGTCTGAGTGCGTTTGCGGCTGATCCTGCTCCGACGGCTGAGAAGCGCGCAGCCGCCGACAACAGCCGCTTGGAGAGATACTCGGACATACCGTCGGGGACTTCGGTTGCCGCCACCGATTGGCCCACGTATCGCCACGATCCGAGTCGATCGGCAAGCACGCCAGCGGCGGTCCCATCGCAATTGCGCATCCAGTGGACGCGACGAATCGGTGAAACCGTCTCGGCCCCGGTAATCGCAGGCGATCGCGTATACGTCGCTTCGCCAGACGCTCATCGCGTTGTTGCGCTGGAAGCAAATGATGGCCAACCGATTTGGACATTCACGGCGGGTGGCCCCGTGGATTCGCCGCCCACGGTCGCAGGTGGCCTTGCGCTCTTTGGCTGCCGCGACGGTTGGGTGTATGCCGTATCTGCTGCCGACGGGCGACTTGCTTGGCGGTTTCGTGCAGCTCCGGTGGATCGACGCATTGTGTCGCGTGGGCACGTAGAATCAATCTGGCCCGTGCATGGAAGTGTCCTGGTGCTGGACAACACCATATTCTTCGCAGCCGGACGACAATCGGAAGTGGACGGAGGCATCTTTCTATATGCCGTCGATTGCCGGTCGGGAGAAATCGCTTGGCAGCGGCAGATCGCCCGAGAGCATTTGCACGAACAAACCAGTCGAGGCGCGATCGGCAACGAGATGAACGACATCCTGACAAGCGACGGCAAGACGATCTACATGTATAGGACCAGCTACGACACGAAAACGGGAGAGCCGTGCGAGCCGACGAGCGAGTACCTGTGGGGCGGAACGACCGGGTGGATGGACGACATGACGCTTCCGCCCTACGGATGGAAGCACGAGTTCCAGCGGCAACGCAGCCTGAGAAGAGTCGAACGCAGGAAAGCGGTGGTGGCGGGAAGCGTCCTTGTCCGTTCCGGGGACAAAGTGTTCGGGCTGAACAACGACCGTAACGAGATCTTCTGCTCGACCAGGAGAGATGTCCGGCTATGGACAACAAAGACTTCGCCGGGCGACACTCCGAAGGCGATTCTTCATGCCGGCAACCTCGTCTTTGTTGCGGGCGTACCTGGTGGTGGAAACTCGGCTCCAGGAGAGCTGTGGATCTACTTCGAAGATGAAGGAACGCAACAAGCGCCGATTCGCCTGCCTTCCCCACCCAGCTTCGACGGGATGGCCGCCGCAGAGGGAGCCATCTGTGTGGCAACGCAAGACGGGAAAGTCATCTACCTGACAGAGAAGTGAAGCGGCAAACGAACTTGCCCATTCTCGTTCCCAAGCGCCGGCTTGGGAACGAGCGTTCTGGAAGCTCCAGTTTCCTTGGGTACGAAGCAGAGCTTCGCGGGGGGCCGGTTCCCAAGCCGGAGCTTGGGAACCAGGAACTTGTTGATGGTGGACTACTCCTGGGCCTTCCAGCGATTGTCCCAGAAGCCCCAGCCGAGTAACTCGCCGCCATTGTAGGCGATGTAGTCCGGCAAGAGCTGCATGTCCAGATGACTACCCCAGGTAA
>CAZURK010000558.1:0-4136 GCA_964623055.1 uncultured Pirellulaceae bacterium | reverse complement strand
TAGAGCGCCGTCTTCACACGGCGGAGGTCACAGGTTCGAATCCCGTGTCGCCCACCCCCCGTGCGACGTGATGCGAAATACTGCGGTTTTCTGCGGTTTTTCCCACGTCGCACTTTTCGTTTGCGGCCCCCTGCGGCGCCTTGCTGGAGCGCATATGGAGCGCACGGTCGAAGTGTTCGGCCGTCACCTGCAGATAATGCTTCCGCGCGACTTGGACTGAGTTGCCCAGCCACGCGCAGACCACGTGGGACGGAAACTGCTCTTCCAGTTCGGTCTGCCTTGTGCTCCGCAGGTTCTGCCACAGTTTCGGCCACGGAGTCAGGCCGGCGCGTCGGATGATCTTCGTCAGCATCGTCCGGTGGTAGCTGTTGCTCTTGCCACGCCCCACGGTGATGAAGTACTCCTGTTTCGGTTCCTGCTCGGGGTCGACCGCGTCCCATGCGGCTTCCAGGTACGGCCTCAGTTCGGGAAAGATGGGAACCCAGCGTGTAGCCTTCCCTTCGTGGTGCTCTGTCTTTGGGGCATGGACGAGGAATCTACCCTGTTCCCAGTTAACGTCGCAGAGACGCAGCCTCAGGAGTTCTGACGGGCATCTGAGCCCACCGTACCTAGCCAGAGCGAATATGAGCGGCCATTCGCTGTCAGGTGGACACGCGTCGAAGACCTTGCGGGTCATGGCGGGCGTGACAGTAAACTGTCGTGCCGTGTTGCCCTGCTGCGCTGAGGTAAGCCCAGCAAATGGATTCTTGACGAGTAGTTCACGGTCGACCGCGTCCGCGAAAAACTGCTTGGCGTTGCCGATCCGTTTCCTTACGGTGTCCGGATTCAGCCCATCCTCCTTCTTCTTGTCCGCGTAGCGGTTCTCCCTCGCCGTGGTTTTCAAGTACCGTTCAAAGTCCTTGGCGTCGCCTGCCGTGATCTCACACAGAGGCTTGTCGGAACCAAAGAACGTCAGCAGGTTTCGCTTCGTGTGCCGCCAGTTGACCTTTGTTGCTGGCTTCACATCGTTCCTCTTGGAGATGTAGTCTGTCAGCATCGAGCCCACCGTGACGACCTTCGGTTGCTTGCCGCATGCGGCGCGGGGGCTGCCTATCAGACCTTTGGCGAGTAGCTTCTGTCGTAGCGTGTCCTTGAGTCTGTCCAACCAGACTTTCGTCTCCGGATCAATCCCTTGCCCGGTTTTCTTCTCGACCAGGAGGTCTTCGATCGCCAGCTTGGCCTTTCCGGCCTTCCGTTCCGATTTCGAGTCCAGGCCGATGGTGTGCCGTTTGCCGGCCTGGTCGACGTACCGGACGAACCACTTGCCGTTTGATCGCTTCCCGATACCTGCCATGTCTCACCTTGCCTTTCGGGTCCTGTTCAACGCTTCCGCGCAACAAGAAAGCCACGAGGCCCGGTAACTCGTTTCCCGGCGGAATACGGAAAAACCGCCGCGTGCGCCTTGCTCCCCGCCTGTGCGGATCGTCGCTTGGACAGCACAACAAGCTACCGGGCCTCGTGGCCCTGAGTGCCTCGTCATCAGATTGTCTCCGCGTTTTTGGTTTGGAACGTTAATTGTGCCTCGTCAGGATTCGCTGGTCAAGCATCCATCGCCGTGATCCGTCTGATTCATCCATTCCCGTAAGAGGTCCACCGGGTAAACGACTGCCCGGCCGATTCGACGATGTGGGATTTCCCCGTTTTTGGTCAAGTCGAACAGCATCCGTTCCGAGATGCCGATTGCGACGGCCGCGTCTCTCGGCCGCAACGCCAACTTGCCGTCGACCTTCAAGGGATCGTTGCCCGGGCGCAGTTCGTCGATGACCGCGGCGGCGACTTGTCGTACTAAGGGTTCCAGGTCGGTTGGGTCGAACTCCACTTTCATTTGGCTTTGCTCTCACTCCTTGGTGACCGTTGTGAGTTGGCGCCGGCGCCCGAGATCTCGGACAGGGCGGCGGCGGTTTGGGCTTGTTGGAGGGCGGCTTCGAATGTTGGGCCGGTTCCGATAGGGCGGCCGTCTAGGATGATCTGGACGTCGCCGGGTTCGTCGGGGGTTCCCATCGAGCCGGTTAGCGCGGCGGTTGGGCCGAATGTTCTCTGGACGATCGCCTCAAAACGTTCGTTGATTTTGCAGTGCATTTGATTCTCACTTTCGTTCTGGGGCGGCTTCCTTTTCGAGTCGCTTGGCTACGATGGCTCGGATTTGCTTTAGCTCCTTGACGGCGGTGCCCAACAGCGTTTCGATTCGGCGGAGGGTTTCTCTCGCTTCGTCGAATGCGATCGGGTTGTCTTGGTCATCGTTGGGCATTGGTCTCAACTGGCTGTCAGCAGCTCGGTCTCGTGGGCGTCTTGGGCAAGCAGCTCACTTAGGGCTCGTTCGGCGGCGCGGCGGGTTCGGTGGGTAGAGACGATCGTCATGGTGTGACCGTCACGACGGAGCACTCGCCACACATCAGGAATTCGCGCGGGGTTGGGCTTGGTGCGACCCCGGCCGGGTTCGGTTGGGGCCTTGGGGATCCGACGTGGCAAGTGTAGACACAACAGCGAGCGTGAACGCTGTAAGGCGTAGCGACCCGTTCGCGCGTGCCAGGTCGTGATCTCACTCACAGCCGTTGTGCGCTTGATCCCGCGTTTGAGGATGTGCCTGTCGTGCATCCCAGTTCCTCATTCGATCAGTTTTCGTGCCTCAGCCTCGTCATAGCCGTTTGCGACCGCTGTCCTCACAAAGACTTCGTCGGCCCGATTCGCTGGAATCGGCGGCTTCTCACGGCGGGCCCATTGCCGGCACTCAAAGTGCATCTTTCTCAGCTTCTCGGCGTCTGTTTCGCACGCATCGTCGACGGAACCTGTGGAAGTGGGAACGAGATCGGTATCCATATCCGGTGCCCACGGGATGCCGTATCGTTCCAGGACGACCCGGGCGTGGGCTTCGCATACGCGTTCGCGGCCTACCTCACCCTGGATGGCGCTGGTGAGATATGCACCGGGTCCCCCAGGTCCACGCTTCCCCGATGCGCGCTTGATGATTCGATCTAGCTGGGTCTCGGTAAGCCCTCTGTCCTCCACCAGCGCCGCGTAGAGTCTAGGCATCCATCCGGCCATGTTCGGGAAGTTCTGGACCGACTTCTTTACCCGAGCCGCGCGTTCCTCGATCCGATTGGCAACATCCGATTCAATCCGATCGGATTGGGTCGGATAGGATCTCTTATCCTTATCCTGGGGCGCGTGCGCGCCGTCGGGGCTGGGCGCACGCGTTCCCGGCAAACCGTGCGCGCCGTCGGGACCGGGCGCACGCGATGCGTCAGTCGGAGGTGGTAGGGCGTGCGCGCCGCCGGGGCTGGGCGCACGCGGCGGGTCGATCGGAGCTGGCAAGGCGTGCGCGCCGTCGGGGCTGGGCGCACGCGGTTGGTCGCCACCGAGCACGATGGCCAGCAACCGATTTGCGGCCCGCGGGTCGCAATCACGAAAGTCCTGCAGCTCCCGGATCTGGGAGGGATCCCAATACTGCCTCACATCACCATTCCAGCTTAACTTCGATTGCCCGTTGCCCTGCGTCTGCAGAACACACCACTGGCGATCATGCAAGCGGCGGATGGCTCGTAGGATCTGGGCACGGTGGAGCCTCAGTAGCTGGCCAAATGGTCCGTGTTGAACGATCGCTTCGCGTCCAGGTGGCGATGTGAGGCGCGTTATCCATGCGATGAGCGTCGCAGTGGGTGATAACTCCAGACGATCCGTGGTGACGAGTGGGTAAGGGATCATGAGGTGCGGTAACCGAGCCAACTGTCCAAAGAAAGGAGGCAGCTCTCCGGACCACCGATCGAAAAGCACCATCTGACCGCCGTTCTCCCTGGGAAGCATCCAAATACGATAGGTGATTCGTATTCGGTACCAGCCACGGCGCTCTGGGTCTGGCAACACGTCAACATATCCGGCTTCCTCAGCCAACCGCATGAGTTGCTCGCCGGTCTCCGGATCGCTGTAGCCAATCTCAATGACGAGATTCGGATGGTACGGCATCCAACGATGGCTGCAGCCGCTCTTATGCCATCGCCAGAGTAGCCAGAGTTTGGCCCGTGGCTCCAACTCGTTCGCGATGATGCCACCCATCATTAGACAGTCGATCACGTCATCGCGGATGATCAGGCTGGTTTGAT
>CAZURK010000557.1:0-4140 GCA_964623055.1 uncultured Pirellulaceae bacterium | reverse complement strand
TTTTGTGATGGGTCCATTGTGCTAGCAGACTCCAACGGCAATGATGATCATTATTTGGCATCGGCGCGAGTGGCGGGAAACTGTACCGATTCTGCCGGTTTTGTCACATTTGCGGAAAGTCCTGAATCTAACGATCGTGAGCCCTTCATTCCCCATAATTCGCTTTCAAGGCCGGTTGCGACCATCGCAGGCGGACGTTGTCAAAATCGCTCGTCGGAAGCTGGCATCGGGCAAGCGGCGTCTGCACATTGTCGCACCGCCGGGCTCCGGCAAAACCGTGCTGGGGCTGTATCTCTGGGCCGAGTGCATCCGTCAGCCCGCGCTTGTGCTCTCGCCCAACTCGGCAATTCAAGCTCAGTGGGCCGCACGTACAGATATGTTCCGGGTCGAGGACGCCGCGGGCGACGTTGTCAGCACAAGTCCCGACCAGCCGGCCATGCTGACGTCGCTGACATATCAAGCGGTAACGTTGCCCAGTCGCGGCGGGGAAGACATGGACGCGGGAGCCATCGATCTGTGGCAGGACAAGCTGATTGAAACGGAGCAGGCCAAGGACCCGGACGAAGCGATCGTCTGGATCCGAGACCTGAAACGCCACAACCCGGATTACTACAAAGAACGTCTGAGCGCCTATCGCAAGCAGATTCGCGACGCTGCCGCAATGGCGGGTGGTGCTCTGGACATGTTGCATCGGTCTTCGCTCCAGACGCTCCAGCGTCTGAAGCGGTGCGGAATCGGCCTGATCATTCTGGACGAATGCCATCACCTGATGGGCCATTGGGGACGCGTGCTGGCCGACGCGCATGACCTGTTAGAACAGCCGATGGTCGTGGGGCTCACCGCCACTCCGCCGGATCGCGACGGCAGAAGGCCGGAAGACGTACAGCGCTACGACGAGTTCTTCGGCGATGTCGATTACGAAGTGCCGGTGCCGGCCGTGGTGAAGGATGGTTTCCTGGCGCCTTATCAAGACTTGGCCTACTTCGTCCGCCCCACGCGCGACGAGCTTTCGTTCGTCGCCAACGCCGACGACCAATTACACGAGATCGTCGCAGATCTATGCCGAGTGGAAGAGCAGGACCCGAAAGAGCATAGCGAAGGGGAACCAGAGATAGAGAAAGCCGAGCGGACTCCGCCAGCCACTCACCCCGTCACCCCATCACCCGCTCACCCTGTCACCTCGTCACCCCCTCAGCCATCCACCCCGTCATCCTCTGACGACATCTCTTCGTCTCTCCCGTCGACCGGCGAACGACTTTCGGATTGGTTGATCGAGGTGTTGGCTCAACGTCGGTTGCCCACTGGCATCCAGAAGGATTGGGACACGTTCGAACGTCGCGATCCGGTCTTCGCCCAAGCCGCCCGAATCTTTCTACTTGGACGCGACCATTCGCTGCCGCCCGATACGCCTCCGCCCGAAATGGATCTCGAGTTGGACGAGATGCCGGAGATGGAGGTCCTTACCCCCGTGCTGGATCGGTACGTACGGCACCACCTCCGTCGTTCGGAGGATCCGGCGGATCACGAGTTGGCCGACCAAGTTATCCGTCGTTTGCGGACGTTGGGAGTACAAATTACGGAGACCGGATCACAGGCATGCGCGTCGCCCGTCGGACGTGTAATGGCGTATTCGAATAGCAAGTCGACGGCTTTGGTGCCGATCCTGGCAGCCGAATACGAGATTATGGGCGACCGGATCCGGGCGGTCGTCGTCGCCGACTACGAAAAAACATCGGCCGTGACAGCCGATGTCCGGCACCTACTGGATACGGAAGCCGGCGGAGCGATCGCGGCCTTCAAGCGACTGATCCACAAACCGGAAACGGACCCGCTAAACCCGATTCTGGTCACAGGGTCAAGTGTGCTGGTCGACGACGACTTGGCGCCGATGTTTGACCAAGCGGCCGCGGCTTGGCTTGCCGAAAACGGCTACGAAGTCGAATTGACCTTCGGCGAAGAGGAAGGTTTTCATGTGATCAACGGCAAAGGGGCCGATTGGTGCCCGCGCGTGTACGTAGCACTGATTACGGACCTGTTCCAGCGCGGCCTGTCCAAATGTCTGGTAGGCACGCGCGGCCTATTAGGGGAAGGTTGGGACGCGAACAAGATCAACGTCCTGATTGATTTGACCACCGTTACCACGTCGATGACCGTCAACCAACTGCGCGGCCGCTCGATCCGACTGGACCCTGACGAACCAACGAAACTGGCCAACAACTGGGACGTGGTGTGCATCGCACCGGAGTTTTCCAAAGGATTGGACGACTACAGACGCTTTATCGCCAAACACAAAACGATTTTCGGCGTTACCGACGATGGGGCCATCGAGAAAGGCGTCGGGCACGTCCACGCGGCGTTCACCGAACTGAAACCGGAAGGCTTGGAAGGCTCGACCAACATCCTGAACGCCGACATGCTCGAGCGCACCGGCCGCCGCGACGACGCGAGATCGAAATGGCGCATCGGGCACCCGTATTCGCCCGAGCCGATTCGCGCGTTGGAGACAAACTCCTTGGGCGGCGGTGGCGGCTTTCCACCGTTCGGACGGCCTCGGCAGCCGTGGAATGACAGTTCCTTGGCCTTGGCAATCGGCGAAGCCATCCTCACGTCGATGCGCGAAGCCAGACTACTCCGAAAACGCCGAAAGATCCACGCGGGCAGCCGCGCCGGCGGCTACGTGCGAGTCTTTCTTGAAAACGCCAGCGAAGAAGAGAACGTGTTGTTCACTCAAGCGTTGCAGGAAACTCTAGGACCGCTGGATCGACCGCGCTACGTCATTCCCCGCTTCACGGATCACGTCAAGGAAACCTGGCTGTCGTCGATCCTGCCGTCCATCGTCGGCCGGTACTTCCGACGGCGCGAGCGCCGCCGAACCATGTTGCACGCCGTACCATCGGCTTTGGCGAAGAACAAAGACCTGGCGATCATTTACCAGCGTCATTGGAATCGGCGCGTAAGTCCAGGGGAAGCGTTGTACGCATATCGTGGAGCTGGTAAAGAGCTGATCGCCGTAGCCCTCCGCGAAGGCCAAACGCCCAAAGGGCGCATTCATAAGAAGGAAATCTTCATGTAGAAGCGAGGAACGCGATGCGAATGACGCTCCACAGTCAATCAGTTCTGGCTGCAACGATCCTTTGTATGTTTGTCGTGCCAATCACCGCAACGGAGTTCTTCGTTGCCCCGAATGGCAACGAAGAGAATCCGGGGACCAGGCAAGAGCCGTTTGCCACACTGGCCGGTGCTCGCGATGCGGTTCGCGAGAAGATAGCCGCTGGGCTCGATTCCAACGTTACCGTCTTTCTACGCGGCGGGACCTATCGCCTGGACGAGACTGTTGTTTTCGGCTTGAAAGATTCGGGGACCGAATACCATTCCATCACCTACGCAGCGATGCCCGGCGAGAGGCCGGTGTTCAGTTCCGGATCGCCAATCATGGACTGGCGCAAGCTGAACGAGGTATTGCCGGGACTGCCGGACGTTGCGCAGGGAAAGGTCTGGGTAGCCGAAGTGCCGAAAGATCTGGGACGGTTCCTCACGCTGTACGCCGGAGACGAACGGCTGCCGCGTGCGCGCAGTCGCGGATTCGTCCCGGCCAAACGGTATCCGCGCACACGAATCCCTGGCTGGCGCAACAGACTCGAGTTTCCCGAGGGTACTTTCAAGAATTGGCCCAACCTGTCGGACGCCGAAGTGTTGATCGTCCCTCAGTACCCGTGGGTCTGCAACCTGCTGCCACTCGCTTCCGTGGACGAAAACGCTGGCATCGCCCAAACTGCGGTCCCGGCCACTTATCCTATGGGACAAGTCTACTTCAGCCGATTTCCTGACGGCACGCTGTGGGTGGAAAATGTGCCCGAGGCGTTAGACGAACCAGGGGAATGGGTCTTGGACACCACGCAGCGAAAGCTCTACTTGTGGCCGAAGGGCAACCGACCGAGCGACTCGATCGTCGCGCCTCGATTGACAGAGTTCATCCGAGTCGAGGGCCTGATCGAGTACGATAGCCCGTTCGACGTGCCCGTGCGTAATCTGATCTTCAGAGGACTGACGTTCACGCACGGAGATCGTTGGCACTGGGAACCCGCCAAGGTCGGTTGGGGGCTGCAACACGATTGGGAGATGTTCGACCGGCCGACGGCC
>CAZURK010000556.1:0-4150 GCA_964623055.1 uncultured Pirellulaceae bacterium | reverse complement strand
TTGGGCATTCCTGCCCGACCCCAAGCAGACGGGCAGGAATGCCCATCCTACTGACCACTTCTAATGACCTGAGTACTAATTGAATGGATTGTTGTCGCCGCCGAAGGGATTAGGTTTGGCGCCACCGCCGGCGCCGCCGCCAAAGGGATCGGGCTTGGCACTGCCACCGGCCCCGCCGCCGAATGGATTTGAACTGGGTTTGGCGCCGGCACCGCCGCCTGGGCCGCCAAACGGATTCGCGCCGCCGAAGGGATTGGCACCGCCGCCACCGAATGGTGTAACCGGTGTCTTGGGAGCCGGCTTGGCATCGCCTTCATCAGGCCCTTCCTGCTTGATCTCCGGACGTTCCTTCTCTTCGACTTCGGCCAAGTCAACGTGCACCAACGGCCATTCCATTTGCGTTTCGCGCAGGCATTGGATCACGCCCATCTTATTGGCGACAAAGATGCGATCGGTCTGCAGGTTCGGGTAGAAGATGTCAAGCAAATCCGCCTCCATGGATGCGATCCGGCCGCCGGTTTTGGCATCCAGAATGACAAGCCGGTCTGCATGGCCCACGCAGTAGAGCCGGTCGTTGCTTGCTGCGACAAAACTCTTGATGCGCGGCGTCCACCAGACCTCCTCGCCGGTCTCCTGCTTCAGGCAGAAGAGTGTTCCTTTGTCCGTAATAACATACAGTTGCTCGCCGACGGGGACGGGCGTCTTGCCGATAGATTCGCCGGTTGTGAAACGCCAAAACTCTTCGCCGCTGGTCTCGTGCACACAGTAGACGTCGCCATCGATCGACGCGGTAAAAAATTTCCCGGGAGATGCATATGAAGGCTGTGATACGATCGTATCTCTGGCCTCAAGTCGATACCGAATCCCCTTCCTGCTGGCGCGCGCTACATACAGGAAACCGCGATCCGTAGGCCACGCGACGCTCCTCGTGGTCACGATGGGTTGAATCAGGATGCGCCCGTTTGATCTGTAGATATCCGGAAGGGTCCGTGTCTCGACAAGGTCGTACAGCTCGATGTGGCCGCTAAAGGTCGGCACCACGACGTATGTGTCGGTGATCGCGGGGCCAGCGCTCGGCACGCCTTTCACTCGGCGTTTCCAGGCCATCTCGCCGGTGTCTCTCGTTAGTAGATACAAGTCCGAACCGTTCAAAACGGCCACCCATTTTTCGCTCACGCCGACTCGCTCGGTTGGAAAGTCCCGCCGGCCAACGACCACAGCCCATCGCGTGCGTCCCGTTTCGGCATCGATGGCATGGATCGTCCCTCGGTCTGTCGTCACGTAGAGCGTCATTTCCTGTATTGTCTGCGTCTCGACCTTGTTCTCACCGTCCTTAGCCAGCAGTTCCTTGAACTTGGCCTGCTGCTCGACGGTAAGTATGGCGTTCATCCCTTCGGTGAACTTCTGTTCCGCCATGGCCAGCACATCCTTCTTTTCTTCCTCCGTCAGTTCTTTGGCTGCGGCCAGCGCGTCTGGCTCCTCTTCTCCCGCCGGCTCCTCGGCTGTCACGCTCTTCATATCCCGGAACGTACGGTAGAGGCGTCGTGCCGTTGCCTCTGCGTCGACGGACAATTGCAGCGTGTCGAGGATCTCCTGGACCTTCAACTCGTCGAGATATTCATCGGCCAGTTTCTTCGCCCCTTCTATGCCAAGCACTTGTCCAAACGCGTCGACATCCCGCTCGGAAAACACCCGTTTGCTTCCCTGATACCGCACTTCGTGGATGGTGTGCGACCGTTCTGAGCTGATAAAGTACTGTATGTAAGCAATGCGGCCCCGCGCAGGGTCCAATTTCACCTGCGTGAACCAGGCCCGATCCAGACCGTAACGGCGGGCCTCCAGTGGCGAAATCAGACTGCTGAACCCATATTCAGCCTGTGCCGGCGCGGACAGACACAGTAGGAGTAACAACGCAAGCGGCTTAGCGGTGGTACGGGACATGGCGTTTTTCCGCAAGATAACGGTCGAAGAAGTAGGTGTTGCGATTCCTCGGCGCCTCGCAGTACGGCAGTTTTCAAAGCGGGAGACGAGTGGAATTCACTCGGTGCGCACCAATTGCGCACACCTCTACCGCCTCTAACATAGTCTAAACGGCTGCGGGAAACCTGTCAAAAACTGGTTTCGGCTATCTAATCGCCCGAAGTCGAGGCCGATTTCGATGCCAGGTCCAGATCGGGGAACGGCAAAAACGCTCGCAACCGGGCCAAACGCCCCAGTAGTCCGTTCTGCCCACACCAAAACCACACAATCTCATCACTTGGGGACAACGATGGAAAGCTGACTCCAAATGACTGATTCGGCGTCGCCCTCGTAGCCTGACAGATTGGATGCCGGATTTTCGATGACAGCCCCCAAAACGAGTGCTTTCGAATCGACTTGATAGGCGTCGCCGGGATCCGCGTCGGTGTACAACGAGACAGGGTTGCCATCGGCAGACACTGCCAGTTTGGTTTCGTAAAGATTGCCTTGTCGTTCGATACCCTTGACGGTCCCCAACAGCAACACCCCTACGCTGCCGCGTTTCGAGCCAATCCACATCTCACCGGCTTCGCCAAGCTTGGTCAGTTTCGTGTCGTCATCGGTCAGCGACTTCAACACACCGGTCACCTCAGCCTCGTCCAACTGGCTTCCTTGCTCAGCGAAGGTGATCGCTTCGCCCAGCCCAGCCAACGCGAGATATGTCTGGCGGAGCAGGTCTCTCGAATTGGCATCCTCCGTCGCATTCCAGGCCCGCACGATCGTCTGTGCATCCTCAAGAGCCTCGTTCACCTCGGCGCCCGTCAGTCTCGGGGCATTGGCGAATCGGGACGGTGTGGCTTCTGCCGCGTCCGCGGATTCCGTGGGCCCCGCCACCGGATCTTTCGGCGCCGGCGAAGCGAACGGATCCAACATCTTCTCTGGGTCCAAGTCGATTGACAAGTTTCCCACGAGATCATCGCCAGGATCGGTTGGCTCCAGCTCGAACTTGGCCGGGTCCGGCGGGTCGTCGGGAACGCTTGCCGGCTTGGTTTTGAACACGTTCGCCGTGGCGTCAGCGTCCCCTGCGCCAATTATTCCACCGGCCTGTGGTCGCTTGGCCCTCCTCGCTGGCTTCCTGACTTCCTTACTCTCGCCGACCGCTCCGACCTTGTTCGGATCCACGAATGTGCGCGTCGGTAGTTCGTCTTGTCCGCTCGGAGTGGTCCCTGGTTTCGCAGATCCTTTCTGGCCCGTTGTTTCGTCACCGCCAGCCTTCTTTTTCTTCTCGCCGCGAAGCTCCGCTGGCACGATCCACGGTGCGGCGCCTCCGAGCTTTGGGGCAAGATGGAAGGGGTCCGTGGGTTTCCATGGATTCCACCATAGGATCAACTGAGCGATCGCCAATCCAGCGATACCGCCCAGCACGATCTTGACGGTTTCCATCGCCGCACTTCTCTTCTTCTTCGGACGCGGCGCCGCGCGACGTTTTCGCGACGTTGGTCTGGCACCGGTTGCGGGGGCGACGCCGGATTCGATGCCGAATGACGGCGTCACCGAAACGGGATCCGGGCCGGCGAGCGCCAACTCGCCGGCATCCACGCCCGCCGCCCCCGAGCGAAAATCGGGAACTGCCACTCCGGCCGCCTCAAACGCCTCCGGGTCGTCAACCACGATCAACAGCGGCGGCATGGTATCAAGGATATCGGAAAGGAGGAATTCGTCCTGACAAAGTGGGCAGCGTACCGTGGCCTTGGGACTGGCGCCGGCGGGCAAGGCTACCTCGTCGCTGCATCTGGGGCAAGAAACGATCGTCATAGCATACTCCGATCACTGGATGTGCAAGCTCTCTCTATCCTAACAGCCGTTAGCGGTCGGTTGAACCAAATTGTTGCATCAACTCGGTGGACTTGGATGCATCCGACGATTCCTCCTTGGCCGGTGGCAAGCCGGAGACACGTTCGCGCCACGTGTCCAATTGCTTGTTGGTGAGGGTGTTTTCGCGGGTGATTTCATGCCGCAGGTTGGTGCCTGTGCCGACAACGCGTACGCGGACCGTCAAACGGCCGTTTTCCTCGTATCGGAAGCGGACCTCGACGGGCGTGCGGGCCGGGAGGTTCGGTGGCAGGTTACGCGCGGCGCAACGGCCGATCTGGACGCAGTCGTCGGGCGAGTCGCTTTCGCCTTCGACGAT
>CAZURK010000555.1:0-4290 GCA_964623055.1 uncultured Pirellulaceae bacterium | reverse complement strand
AGAAGTTCTGTACCACACCGCCGCATAAGACCTTTCGGCATGGCAGTCGCGCCGACCGAGGAATAACCGTCGTTAGCCTTCCGACTTGGCAGACCTGGCTGGAAGACAAACGCTTGACGAAACACCTAGCCCCCAACGACCGCACATGCCACGCTACAACCCCAATCGAATCGAACCCAAATGGCAGAAGTACTGGGACGACAACCAAACCTTCAAAGCTCCGGAAATGCCCCAGGGCGAAAAGCGGTATGTCCTGGACATGTTTCCCTACCCGAGCGGTGAAGGCCTGCACGTCGGCCATCCGGAAGGCTACACGGCCACGGACATCGTGTGCCGGTTCGAACGCATGCGCGGCAAGTCCGTCCTGCACCCAATGGGCTTCGATGCGTTCGGCTTGCCCGCCGAAGAGCACGCCATTAAGACAAACAAGTCGCCGCGTGAGTCGACTGAGGACAACATTGCGACGTTCCGGCGGCAACTCAAGATGTTGGGCTTCAGCTACGACTGGGACCGCGAATTGGCGACCACGGATGTCGACTATTTCCGCTGGACCCAGTGGATCTTCGGCGTGATGTTCGACACTTGGTACGACCCGGTTCAGCAGAAGGGCCGGCCAATCAGCGAACTGCCGATCCCGGCTGAAATCGAACAGCAAGGCAACGAAGTCGTTCGACATTACCAGGACGAACGCCGCTTGGCCTACCAGGCGGACGCCTTGGTGAACTGGTGTCCCGCGTTGGGGACCGTTTTGGCCAACGAGGAAGTGAAAGACGGTGTGAGCGAGGTCGGCGGGCACCCGGTCGAACGAACTCCACTTCGCCAATGGGTGCTTCGTATCACAGCTTATGCCGACCGCCTGGAGGAGGACCTGCTGGGGCTGAACTGGCCCGAGAGCATCAAGACGATGCAGCGAGAGTGGATAGGACGCAGCACGGGCGCCGAGGTGGACTTCTATATCGGCCCCAAGGATGCGTATCAACAATGGCGTTCGGACCGGGCTTCTGCCGGCTATCCGGAGCAGGCTGGCGACGACGTATTGCGAGTCTACACCACGCGGCCCGATACCCTGTTTGGTGCGACCTACATGGTGATTGCTCCCGAGCATCCGTTCGTGGACCGGCTGACAATGCCTGGCCAGCAGGGAGCCGTCCAGGCATACTGCCAGCGAGCTGCATCGCGCAGCGACCGGGAGCGTCAGGAAGACAAAGAGAAAACCGGCGTCTTCACCGGTTCCTGCGCCGTCAATCCGGTCAATGGCGAGGAAGTTCCAATCTGGATCGCCGACTACGTGCTGATCAGCTACGGCACAGGGGCCATCATGGCCGTCCCCGCGCACGACACGCGTGATTTCGAATTTGCCGAAAAATTCGATATCCTGATCGTGGCGGTGGTGGATCCGGGCGACGCAGAAAACGTTGACCGCCAGGCCGCCCTGGCAGGTCAGCAATGTTTCACGGGCGACGGTGTGGCGGTCAATTCAGGCCCGTACGTTGGTCTCGATACGCCCGAGTTCATCGAGAGAATCACCGCGGATCTTCAGCGCGACGGTGTCGGTCGATTCGCGGTGAACTACAAGTTGCGAGATTGGCTGTTCAGTCGACAGCGTTTTTGGGGCGAGCCCTTCCCGATCTTGCACGAGTTGGACGCAGACGGACGCCCTACGGGGATGCTTCGAGCGGTCGAACCGGACGAACTGCCCGTCGATCTGCCGCATCTGGACGACTACAAACCGCACGGTCGTGCCGAGCCGCCTCTGGCCAAAGCTCCGGACGAATGGCGATATCCAACGATTGACGGCCAGCGATATATGCGCGAGACCAACACGATGCCGCAATGGGCCGGATCGTGCTGGTACTACTTGCGGTTCATCGATCCAAAGAACAACAACGCGTTTGTCGCCCCGGGCAAAGAACAGGCGTGGATGCCCGTGGATCTGTACGTTGGCGGCGCCGAGCACGCAGTGCTGCATCTGCTGTACGCCCGCTTCTGGCACAAGGTGCTGTACGATCGAGGCCACGTCAGCACAACCGAGCCATTCCAGCGGCTGGTGAATCAAGGCATGATCCTGGGCGAGTTGGAGTTCACCGGTTATCAGCGTACCGGCGGCGAATGGGTCAGCGCGAAGCAAACAAAGAAAAACAAAGAAAACCAGCGGATCGACGCGGCGACGAAAGAGACGTTGGCCGAAGCGACAGTGGATCCGGACGACGTAGAGAAAGTGGGCGACAACTTCACGCTCAAATCGGATTCGTCGATCCAGGTCGACAGCCGTTCGTACAAGATGTCGAAAAGCCGCGGCAACGTGGTGAATCCGGACGAGATTGTGCGCGACTACGGCGCCGACTCGTTGCGACTGTACGAGATGTTCATGGGCCCCCTGGAAGCGACCAAACCGTGGAGCATGGCCGGAGTGAACGGCGTACGGAATTTCCTGGATCGCGTTTGGCGAATGATCGTGGACGAGCGGAACGAACAACCGGTGCTGAATGAAGCCGTGCAAGATGTCCAGCCGGACGACGAACAGAACCGCGTCTTGCACAGCACCATCATGGAGGTCACCCACGACACCGAGCGGATGGAGTTCAACACCGCCATCGCGCGCATGATGGAGTTCGTCAACTTCTTCACCAAGCAGGCCGTCCGCCCGAAATCGGCGATGGAGTACTTCACCCTCTTGCTTTCGCCATACGCTCCGCACATTTGCGAAGAAGCCTGGGGGGTGTTGGGCCATGAAGAGACGTTGGCCTACGAGGCGTGGCCGCAATATGAGGAGGCGCTGATCAAGGAAGACACGATCGAAATCCCAGTGCAGATCAACGGGAAGAAGCGGACGGTCATCACGGTTCCGGCCGATCCCAGCGAGGAGCAGATGGAAACTGCGGCCAAAGCGGATCCGAAGGTGGCCGAACTGATCGAGGGAAAGACAATCGTCAAAACCGTCGTAGTGCCGGGGCGCCTGGTCAATATTGTTGTGAAATGAACGTTTGAGGTCCAACAGTGGGCCCACTATGATTCCCGGACATCCTTAGATAGCTGCGAGAGATAGGGGAGACCAGGATGAGTGCGAAGTTGGAGGTGCTGGGTGTTGATATCGGCGGCACCTCGGCCAAGGTGATTCGATATCTGGGGAACAAGAAGGGGCAGCTATGGTATCGAGACGGACGTCCACGACGTACCCCTTCGGCCAAGTTGCCCAGCGATGTCCCACCAGCCGAATTCATGGGCAAGGTGGAAGATGCGCTACGCGAAGCGTCTCTGTTTCCGTCTGACGTCGATCTTGTTGGATACAGCATCTGCGGTCCCGTGGTTGTGGAGAAAACAAAATCGGGATCGGTGTACCGCTGCCTTCGCATCATCAACCGAGGGATCCTCGAACCGTTCGTAATCAAGGCCGATGCGACGCTGAACGACGGGATGGCGGCCGCCATTGGTTCCTCGTTGGCCGGCGTGGCCAAAGGGCACAAGGGTGCCTTTGCCCTATTGACGCTTGGAACAGGCATCGGGCTGGGTGCCGTACACTGGAACGAACAAGGCGAGCGGGTGATCAATGACGGCGAGATTCACTTCCCGATCCGCGGCAGCCGACGGATGTGCAACTGCAAACGCTTGGGTTGCTTCGAGGCCGCGGCTAACGAGTCGGCCCTGCGCGGCTATGCAAAACGTGAAGGCCTGACCGCAGAACAGATCACGGACGACCTGGGACGGCAGTTCGAACGATATCTCAAGAGCGGAAAGCCAGCCGGTGTTGTGGCCAAATTGAAGAAGGCGCACGATCACTGGCACCGTTGTCTGGCGGAAGGTGTCGCCAACCTGTACGTCCTGTTGAACATGGGCGGCAACGTGATCCAGCCGCCCGCCATGTTTGTTCTAGGTGGCGGACTGGGTGCCTTGATCGACGAGAAGAAACTGAGGAACTACGTGATGGACACGTACCAAGGAGACCCGTTGGTCGGCACCAACTTTGTCGTGAAACGAGAAAAGAAGATTGGAAACCGGGCAGGTTCAATCGGGGCTGCGGCCCTGGCGCTGGCCAACCACATCGGTCGCCACGTGACAGAGATCAAATTCTCCGAAACGGCGCCCAAATAGGATCATCGTCTAGCCGCTGACAAAGTAGGTCCCGTTTGCCGAGCGGGACCTTGAATTCAGAAGCAGGCGTAGGTGCCGGTTCCCACCGACCGGTCAACGCCGATTCTCGCAGGCCCCATTACTCTTCCAATTACCACTTATTTTAGCGGGCCTTCCAATGCGGCTTTGCCGCAACTTGTTTTGCAGCAACGATTTACTATT
>CAZURK010000554.1:0-4323 GCA_964623055.1 uncultured Pirellulaceae bacterium | reverse complement strand
TCGTATGCTTGTCCTGAGCGTCGAAATTGCAGTCGATCGTCAGATCGCTGATGACAACACACTCGGCGCTTTCGTGAAAAGAGCGGTTGGCGATCATGATGAAATAGTTGTCACCAGAACCGCCGCCGCGGGGGTCGGTGCCGTCCAGCAGCTTGATCTTCGTCCGCTTTCGCCCTGAACCGATGATGCGGTAATAGGGTCCCAGGTCAAGGGCATGGAAGCTGACGGCGGGGTTGTAGTGAGCGGGCTTGCCACGCACTCCATAAGTCTTGGCCAACAGCTTGACGCGTCCATAGGCTGCCAGGCACTTGTTGATCGCTTCTTGATCATCGTGGGGCGCATCGCTATCCCCATCACCGTAGGCGCCGAACCATTCAGCGTAGGCATCCTGCTCAGGATCCACAACGCGGATCATCCGGCCGGTTCCACTATTGAGTTTCAGCACTGCCCCACCGTCCGCAGGCTTATCGCTGTCCGGATCGTGGCGGAACAGGCCACCACCGCCATCGTCCGGTTTGTGGTAGCCACGAACGGTCACCACGGCGTTTCGGGAAAGGTCGGTCGCCGCATCTAGGTCGGCGATGGTCGCGAAGGTTGCTTCCACAGCATCAGACGCCGCTGCGATCGGCGAAGTGATGCTCGCGGTCAGCCAAACCATTGCCAACGACAGCATCAGGAACATGGGCGTTGGAGGGGAAGTCCTGTTCCCAGGCCGGGCATTCACTCCGATCCGCGGTTTCTGGGGTATTCCGCGAGTTCCTGACCAAAACATGTTCCGACGATGTGACATATTGAAGAATCCAGCTTGAACCTTGTTAGTGTGGCGAGAAACAGTCGCATGGGCCCGCATCGTGGTCGATGAGGGACACTAGCACAGCATCCTCCTCCAAGGAACCGTCGGGGACACAGTCATTTCTTCTCTGACAAGTTCTGTTGAAACAGCCAATCCCATATATCGGCGGTTTTGTCGGGGCGGTCGGAGGCGTATTGGGTGATGTAGCTC
Source organism: uncultured Pirellulaceae bacterium (assembly GCA_964623055.1). Taxonomy (GTDB): domain Bacteria; phylum Planctomycetota; class Planctomycetia; order Pirellulales; family Pirellulaceae; genus JADHUC01. The sequence goes on along the minus strand of CAZURK010000554.1, from coordinate 3,320 downwards.
TTCGTGATGTTGTCGCCAGTGTACTGAAAAGCGATGGCGTTCGCGCCATGGCCCACACCGCGCAGTTCGGTGTACTTCATGTTGCCGCCCAGTTGTTTCATTGTGGCGAAGATCTCACGGGTGAAGTCGGTAGGGACCACGGAATCGGCCGAACCATGAAAGGTCCAGATGGGAATATCCTTGATGCGGGAAGGATCTCGCCACGGCAGGAATCCACCGGCTGTGGGTATGGCCGCGGCAAAACGTTCCGGGTGTTGGTAGATCGCTGTGAACGTCCCAAAACCGCCCATCGAGTGACCGAGACAGTAGACGCGGTTGGAATCGATCTTAAACCGTTTCGAGAGGTCGTTGTCAATCAGATCCAGCACCAAATGAAGGTTGCCCGTTGGTTCGGCGCTGAGACGTTGGCGATAGCGGTCGATGCGCGATCGCCAGACCTCAGACCAAGAGGCGACGGCCTGCTGGCTCAGATCGGGCTTTCCGCCGTGAGGCGATGTGGGATCATTCCACGACACGTCCGATTGTGGCGCCAACACAAAACAGGGATGGCGACGACGGAGAGATTCGTCGGCCATGTACTCGTTCCAGTTACGAAGATTCTTGATGTTGCCCCTTCCTCTGCCTCCGGCTCCGTGCAACGACAGGATCAGTGGGTAAGTCTTGGCCGCATCGAAGTCGATCGGCTTCATCAAGCGATACTTGAGGCCCTTGTATTCACTGGGCTCGTACAGCGCGAGCGTCCGTTCCGAGACGGCGGCCTTTCTCTTGGGTTTTCTCCTATCCTGGGCCTTGGCCAAGTACTTGCCCCTGGCTCGAATACAGACGCGCATGGGGCCATCTTCTTCCACTTCGACATGGTCAGGTTTCCCGGCCGTATAGGTCGTGCCTTCGCCGTCAACCATGGTCAACCCGGCTCGCCGGGCGAGCAACCTGTCACCAAGACGCACCTCGTCGAATAAGGCAAAACTGCTCTTGTTGACAACGAATCGGATGGCTCCTGTGTCAACGGCTACGTGCCGCTGTTCGTCGCTGACCCACAGTGATGTCTGCGGAGATGCCCTCTGAATCTTGGTGCCGTATTCCAGAACGTACTGGCTGGTTCCTTTCGCGGCAACGTCGGCCTGGAAATCGACGAGGACCCATTTGACCGAGCCATCGTCCCATTCCGCTGTCTGGAGGAATTGAGCAGGAATTTCGCTGCCGCCGGCGTCGAGGAGTCGCAGGTTCCGGACGCTGCCAAGATGCCCCTTGGGAAAAGGAACGCCGCTGGTCACCGGCCAGTCTCGGCGATCGACGTTTGCCCTTTCCGTCACCGTCAGGTGGATTTCGCCATATTCCATGCCCTCGACTTCCCGCAAAGTCGTGTCGAGAACGAAATCCTCGCTAGCCTTCTTCTGGCCGTTGATACCACGGGCGAAGACTTGGAAGTGATACTTGTGGTTCGGCTCAAGGTCCCGAAGCACGGCTCGCAGGGCATTACGCGTCCCGTTGCCAATGCCATCGGCCGCTTGAACCTCGTCGCCGTAGCTCCGGTCGAGACCGTAGCGCACCAGACCGGACGCAGGCCAGTTAGTCGTCCAACTGACAATCGCATCGACCTTATCCGAGTCACCCCGACGGTACGGCGCGACGGTGTATCCGAGGCGGCCTCCACGGATAACCCGGGCCGTCACGTTCTTGACGGCCAAGTCCGGCCCACCACCGGCCGTGCGAGGATTCCCGGCGTCGGTGACGGCGTATTGAGGGTATTCGCCTCCTCGCGTTTCCCCCTTTTCGTTTGCGAAGACCGCGGCTGCCGTTTGCACCGGCGTCCCGGCGTTCTCGTTATGTGGAAAGTAGAGATGGCGCGTCGGGTTTCCCCCGTCAACGTCCCGAATCTCAAAAGCAACGTCCAGCGATGTTCTCTCAGAAATCGGCTCGCCGTCGCCCAATGCCTCGCCGGGAATGGCCAACTCGACAACGTAGCCGGAGCGGCCACGCACTTCCTCGCCGAACTGGGTGACGATACGGTACATGTTCGCGGTCGAGCCCAGACGCTCGACGGGTTTCATCGACGCGGCGCACGGCTTGGCAACGGATAAAGAACTGCCGTTGCATTTAATCGTAGCTGAAGTCGTGAGACTTCGGTTTTCGCCACCTCTGTCCGAAGTCTCACGACTTCGGCTACGAGAAGACACAAACCACTCGCGTCCATTCACCCAAACGGCGACGCCGTCTTTACCGGGAAGGAGGTCGTCGTCAATTACCTTGGCCGCCACATAGAGCCGCTCGTCGTCCCACATGGTGTAAAAGATACCGGACGCACTACGGTTCAAATCGCGCCGTCCGTCCACGGCCTGATCGCAAGTAATCACGGCCGGGTTGGTCTCCCACCAGTCTTCGAGGTCCCCGTCGATTCGGATCGGCGCCTTCGTTTTCGTGAAGCCTACACGAGTCGGACACTCTTCCAGCGAAAGGCTGTCGATGTACATCACACCGCTGGAACGCATCGGGCCGGTCTGGTTGGGGTAGACGTCGAAATGGAGGCGAAAACACTCCGCCCCCTCTTGGCCCCGGCTGCGGACCGTGTTGAAAGGCGTGGTGAACTCGAACTCCATCTCTTGCCACGTGCCCAGTCGGCTGATGTCGTAGGCTACCCAAGGCATACGGCTGGTCCAGTAGCCGCCGAAGCAACCGATCGTAACAGTCGGCGCGTCGTACTTTCCCGGCGGCTCTTGGGCCAGCCATTCTTTCGACTCCGCCGCAACGTGAAACTCGTCCACGAGCAGGGAGCACTTCACCCGATACCGCGTATCCTCCTTGAGGCTTTGCGTGATAATCTCTCTGGCCCCGCAAAGATTCCCTCCCCGACTCCAGGCCAGCTCGGTCACGTCTTGCCACACCAGCTTGATTGCCCGGCTGCCCGAACGAGATTTCTCCGTCGTGATGTCGATCCGCACGTTCTCCCCCGGCGTCCATCCGTCGAACGCTTCGTCCTCGAAGTCGCCGTTTCGGATCATATTCGGTTGCGCCGTGCGGACGTTCGCCGCCAGCAGGACGAGCGGCAGGATCAGCAGTGCAGCCTTTTTCATCCTTTGCTTCCTTCCTCGTCATAGCATTCTGTAAGGAATTTCCATGTATGTTCTTGTCTAACTGCCTTGTCTGGAACAGTTAAGCGCCCCTGTGGGCCTCTCCCCCGTTTTCGTCTGAGTTTTGATTGATAATGTAGGATCACTCCCTGTCCCTTGCACCACACGCAGAACAAGGAGGATCCTACGTGAAAAATGATCTGTTGAAGCTCGTTCGTTGGTTTTGCCGTAAGCTCACATACAATGACTTGG
>CAZURK010000553.1:0-4407 GCA_964623055.1 uncultured Pirellulaceae bacterium | reverse complement strand
CCGTTTCGTGGCCGGCGTCACAGCCGGAAGGCCACGATAAAGGCGAATCCAGCCGCCCCTGGTGCTGAGGTAGCTTGCCGAGCGAAAGCGATGGAACTGCAACTGGTCGATTGGCGTATCTGGGAAAAGCCGTTCAACGCGCTGTCGTAGTTGCCCCAATCCCAAGATCGACGACACGAACGCATCGCCAGGCAGTATGTATCGGCGCTGATCGGGGCCGACGATCCGCAACCCGTCGACGCCAAACTCGAAACGATTGGCGTCAAGGGCCGACTCCGCGAGCGAATCGAATTCGAATCCAGCCGGTTCGTCGACAATGAAATCGATCTGCATCCGGCACCGCTCCCGGTCCGCCAAGTCGAACTCGCCAAAACGAGGATGACTCAGCGCACGCTGAATCACGCTTCGGACATTCTCGAAAGCCGGCGTTGCCGCGGCCCGAACTACCATCAACCGCGGCCTGCCGGGTTGATAGATGGTCAAGCCAAAACCCCAGAAGTCCTGCGGCAAGTCGGATCGTTCGAACAACACGCGAGCGTTTGAGCCCTTCTCTTCGATGGGACGCCGATCCAGCAAATGCCGGTGGACGGCTTCCAGGAAGTCCGTCTCCTTGCAGGACACCTCGACAGGATCCGTTGTGGAGGCGATCGTGCGTTTCCTGGTAGCTGAGGCATCAACAATGAATGCCGACGTTGTCGATGCGTCCGATTCGACCAACAGATTCCATTGCCTGGGTGCCCGGCAGTCGTCCCGCCGTTTTCCCTTCAGTAGCGAGTTGACCACCTGCGACATATCGACGGCGTTGGATCCTTTCACCAGAGCCACATCCCCTGCATTCAGCAACTGTGAAGCGCAGATGGCCATTTGTTCTGCGTTCTCACAATGTTCGCCACGGATCTTCCCGGGAAGACATTCGTGCAGCAGTCTCATGTTCGGTCCGACCGTGCAGACCAAGTCCACTCCAGAATCAAGGACTGGTTGCAGCAGATTCTGATGGTGCGAGGCCGAACTCTCACCGAGTTCGAGCATGTCTCCCAGCAACAATACGCGACGGCCCGATTTCGATATCGGTGCCAGAGTCAACCTCTCAATAGCGGCCCTGACAGACTCCGGACTTGCGTTCCACGTGTCGTCGATCAGCTCGCACACACCAGCGTCAACGCGCACTCGGAACCGTTCTCCTCGTCTGAACATAGGAGTTAGTGTGGCGAGCGAAGCAGCCGCTCGTTCCACATCGGCGCCAACCGCGTCCACGGTTGCTAAGACCACCAAGCTGTTCATGACGTGGTGTTTTCCGGCGAGGCCCACTCGGTAGGCAATATGCCGATCGCGGGCCGCGACGACAACATCGCTATGAGTCGATTGCAGACTGCACTCCACCAGACGAAAATCGGCCTGCCTGCTTTCACCAAAGCTTACGACGCGTTCGACCATCTCGGTTGCGCGAGCCCTTTCCAATAGGTAGTCGTAGTAGGCGGAATCACGAGGCAACACGACGGCGCCGCCCGGTTCAAGGCCGTCAAGGATGTCGGCTTTAGTCTTCGCAATAGAATCCAACGACTCGTGGTAACCGCCATGAGCGGTCCCGATTGATGTGATCACCGCCACGTTGGGCCGGGCCGCCTTGGATTTGTAGTTCACGCTGCTCGGGCCCAGCATGCCTATCTCGATAACAGCATAGTCGCCGTTGGGCGACACTTGCGCCAGTGCCTCGCAAATCGCGTGAATGTCGTTTTCGGACGAGTAATTCGTGACCACGGACCCCTGGTGGCTGAGCACCGTGGCTACGGCTTCTTTCACGCTCGTCTTACCAACACTGCCTGTGACGCCGACGATCCTGGCCCTAGTTCGACTTCGCGCGGCTTCGGCCAGCCGAAGATGCGCTTGGAGGACACTGTCGACCACCAAAACAGGGGCCCATACCGGCAATCCTTCCGGCTGGCCGTCAAGGATCACTGCCACCGCCCCCTGGGCAAGAATACGCTCGATACGTTCTGGTGCCTTCTTGCTTTCTTCCGGCGTCGGAATGTAAAGGTCGCCGGCTTGGATTCGTGAAAAGCGGCGTGTAACGCCCGTTGCCCGCCAATCCACATCACTACCGGCAACCCACCTTCCGCCCACCGCCGCAGTGACTTGGTCGCGAGTCCACAGGATCGGTTTGAAGAGCAATGGCATTGCGACGAGTACCTCGGACGATAGAACACGTCAATCGCGCCCGTGGAAACGGTCAACGGCCAGCCCGATCAGTTCGTCGAGCAATTCGGCGTAGCCGACGCCCGTTGCGTCCCACAGCTTCGGGAACATGGACATCGACGTGAAACCAGGCATGGTGTTGATTTCGTTAACATACACCACGCCGGTCTCGTCATCCAAAAAGAAATCGACGCGTGCCAGACCGGCACAATCGGTCGCCCGGTAGGCTTTGACTGCCAACCCACGGACGGATTCCGCAACTGCGTCGTCCAGCGGCGCCGGAATAACCAGTTCCGAGTCGCTGCGCAGGTACTTGGCCGAATAATCGTAGAAAGATCCTTGACTGCGTATTTCGCCTACCACACTCGCACGAGGATCTTCGTTGCCAATCACCGCTACTTCGAGTTCGCGGCACCGAATGGCCTGTTCGACAACAAGCCGCCGATCGTAACGCGCGGCCTCGTTTAGGCCTTGCACAAGTTGTTGGCGGTCGTGGCATTTCGAGATACCAATGCTGGAGCCCAGGTTCGCTGGCTTGGTGAACACGGGATAAGACAAAGCAGCTTCGACAGCGCACACGATCTCGTCTGTTTGTGCCTGCGAAGAAACAGCGTCGTCCGCTGTACCCTCGCCTTCTGGGAGAGGGCTGGGTGAGGGACAAGAGGACTGCGAAGTTGTTTCTTCGCGGCCACTTTGCTTCTGGAACTGACCACGTTCAACCAACTGCCAAGGCACGACGGCGATCCCGTTCGCGCGCATCACGTGCTTGAACATCGCCTTGTCCATACACACAGCCGAGCCCAGCACTCCCGAACCGACGTAGGGAACATCTACGAGTTCAAGCAACCCCTGCACCGTACCGTCCTCGCCATAGGTGCCGTGCAGGACAGGAAAGATCACGTCCAAGCTGACGATTTGGCGCATTACGTCTTCAGCCCAGGGGCTCGTTTCGGGCTTCGATGGACTCGCATCCGACCGGGACTGCTCACCGTCGCATGAATCTGCCCGTGCCCGTAGCGTTTTCCAGGCATCACCCGTCAGCCATTCGCCCGCCCGTCTTATGCCAAGCTGGACGATATCATACTTCCCTGCATCCAAAGCATCCATGACAGATCTCGCCGACGTGAGCGACACTTCATGCTCCGGAGATCGACCGCCGAAAAGGACACCAAGTCGCAACTTCTTCTTGGGACGCACTGCCGTGTTACCCCGCGCGGAAAAAGGGTCAGAACTATTAAATCTCGACAACTGATGCAAGGAGCGTCGGCTCTACGCTTGTTTCTTCCGCGGTCGTCCACGGGGGCGGATCGTGAGATCCAGGTTCAGCTCTCTCGCGAGACCGTCCACCCATTCGGCGCTGCCCAGGGGCAGGCTGCGGTCCAGGCTGCGACGAATCGCCGCCAGTTCTTCCCTGTCTGGCGTCTTGTGCACGTACGCATCCCATCGGCGTTTTCGAACCGCCGGATACGGAGATAGTTGCTCGTAAGGCAAACACGGGCTCAGCAAATCGTCCGCGACTCCTAATCCATGGGTCGTGTAACTACTCCACTCATAGTCTCCGGCGCGTTCCACGATCTTGGCACGCACAGGATTGGCTTCGATGTAGCGCAGAACCACCAGCAAGTGATCATCATCCTGTATTACCGGACTCTTGAAACGGCCCTGCCACACGTGCCCCACGCTGCGATGAGCCTTGTGACACCGCCCGGTGTGGGATACCAGCAGGCTTTGCATGATTCGGCTGATGGACGTTTCCAAGGGCTTGATAAGCAGATGGAAATGATTGGCCATCAAACAAAAACCGTACAACTCGAAAGGCCTGCGATCTCTCAGGTCACGCATCGAGTTGAGAAAGGCCTCGCAGTCCGCCGCTTTAACAAAAACGTCCTGCCGGTTATTTCCACGGTTCATCACGTGGTAGATTAGATTCTCGGCAATCGGGCGAAGCGGGCGAGCCATAGGATCAGATTACCACGCCACGGCCAATTAGTCAATTAAATAGTTCTGACCCCTTTTCCGCTGGCAATTGAATGCCTGTTGTTTTGGTCGCCCTTTAGTCGTTTCCAACGGGCTGCAATGGTCTCACCTCAGCCCCCAACCACCGACGAGTCGTCGTCTGCCGGCTCCATTTCCCAAACCGTCAGCACGGTCTCTTTCCTCGGATAACTTAACGCCCATACAGCAAAACGTTTTCCGTCATGCGAAAATGCAAAA
>CAZURK010000552.1:0-4414 GCA_964623055.1 uncultured Pirellulaceae bacterium | reverse complement strand
GTATCACGCCCTTGAAGCGGCGGTTCGGATCGGGATCGCGAGGGTCGTATAGGATACAGGTGTTGCTCATGCCGTAGCCGATGACGATGTTGTTCTGCTTCGAGCCTCGATATTCGTACAGGTCAAGCTCGGGCTTCTCCCAGACAAAGCCGTCCTTGGACGTGGCATAGCAGATGAAAGATTTTTCATGGGGCCGCCCTTGCCTCGCGGCGTTGTAGGAGTTCCACGCCAGGTACCACATTCGGAACTTCCCCGTGTCCGGCTCGCGATGTACAGCGCCGTAGAGCAGCACCTGTGGTCCTTCCCACGGACGATCCGCGACGACGAGCGGATTCTGCGGGTGCTTCTTGATGGGATGAAGTGTTCGGGTAAGCTCGCTCATACTCTCGACGACCCAGTCATCGATGAACAGTTGCTTGGCACGGCCGACTGGTACCGGGTCAGGCGGCTTGGGAACGGTCGCACCGACATCCCGGAGACGCGGCTCGGCCGGACAAACCTCTGCCGTCTCCTTTAGCGGTCGGCCAACGCGGAGCGAATCCCAATACCCCGAGCCAGCATTCACACCACGATCGCGACCTAACCGCGCATTGTGAAACGCGCCGGCAGCGTACAGGTCTGTGAACACACCGATAAACTGCTCGTCGTCCGGAGGGCCTGCCCAGAGCGCAACCTCGTCCCCCTCGTCGCGACGGTGCAGAATGAAGCGTATCCATTCGTTCTGCTTGAGCCCCCGCCCCACCGCCTTCCGGCGCACGGACTCCCGACGTCCGTCCCGATCCGGCTTCGACGCGTCGCCTTCCACGACGTCAAGCTTATAGATATCGGAATCCGCCGTGCTCTCGACAAGTATTTTCAGTCCCACGCTCGCACCTGACCGGTCGTGGGCATCCCAAATCAGCCAATCCCTCAGTTCGACACTGCCCTCTCGGACCGGGCGAAACACGAACTCGATCACCGAGTCGTCTGCACAATCAGGTGCATCAAATCGCTTCTGGACGTAGACTCGAACCGGCTGCTTTCCGGTTGTGTTCCGTATCGAGAGGCAGCGTCTCCCATCGAAGCCGAACTCGCTCATGACGGCGGCTTTGCCTTCGGCTTCTGACGTTCCCAGAATCTCGTGCATTCCGACCGTCACGACGCCAGCGTTCAGTGGGGCGAAGATGCCGTCGGTGTAGTCCTCCAGATCAACGTGTAGCGAACACCCGTCGGACCGAGGCGGCGCATTTGCTTGCTCGGCGAGGGCGCTGCCCGCGCAAAATGTGATGGCGCTGACGGTCAGCACTGGCAAAAGTCGCTTTTGCATAGCTACCTCACTTACAGCGAGTGCCCGCACTCAGCAAAGTGATATTGGGACTCCGTGTTCGGTCATTCGTCTCTGCGAATTCTAGCGACGCGCGTGCTCGAAGGATACACTGGCATTGGGTTCACAGGAAGTCTCTTGCCTTTCGCCCAGGAGGTCGACCGATGAACGCACGATTCTGCTCTCTGTTGATCCTACCCATGTTGTCGCTTCCAGCGCTTGCGTTGGAAGCACGTGTCGAAACGGTGGGCGGCGTGCCTGCGATGATGGTCAACGGCAAACCCATGCCGCCATTCATTCTGTTCCACACCGCCGGTGGCGGCCCGACGGCAAAGCCCTGCCAAGTAGGTCCAAAGTGGCAACAGTTCAATTTCAGCCTCGTCGCACCGCGTGATGACGACCGTGTGGGTATCCACATTCGCAACATCGCTCCGGCAGGTAACTGGTTCGTTGACGACGCTCGCTTCTTTGAGGGCAAGCCCGATGCGCCGAACGCGGGGAACTTGCTCGAAGGCGGTGATTTCGAGGGCGAGAAGCTGCCCGGGGTGTGGACATACTTCCTGAACAACTCCACGGGCACCGCAGCTCAGTACTCTCTCGACAAGAGGAGCCCTCACGAAGGCAATGGCTGTCTACGAGTGTCCATCACACAGCCAGGCACGATCATCTACGAGATCCACATCTACCAGTGCGTTTCGATACGTAAGGGGAAGGCATACACGTTTTCCGTGTGGTTGCGGTCCGAGGAGCCTCGCGTGATCGAGATTCAGGCCGTGCATCAGGGGCCGCCCTGGAGCATCTACGGCGGCCAGACGGTCGCTTCGGATAGGATCCTCGCGTTGGGAGCGGAGCGCGGGCTGCACATCGGTACGGTTCCTATTGGGATGCCCTGGCCGCGAGATGGGGAGACGCCTGACTATTCCGCAGTCGACGCCCAAGTTCGACATATCCTGTCGATCGACCCCAAGGCGCTGATCATCCCTCGAATCGGCCTTCACGCGCCGCAATGGTGGAAGGACGAAAACCCCGGCCACCAGCAAGTCTATGACGGCGGCCAGCGCCCAATGGTCTCCCCCGCCTCGAAGCCCTGGCGTCGGGACGCGGCCCGCGCACTACGGTTGTTCCTCCGGCATCTGGAAGACGAGTTTGGCGATTCCATGCTGGGCTATCACGTCTGCGCGCAGAGTGCAGGCGAGTGGTTCTACGACCACACGTGGGAGCGCATCATGCCGTGCTTCGAGGAGCCGTTTCGCGACGGTTTCGCCGACTGGGTCAAGGCGAAATACAAGACCGCCGACGCGCTGCGCGAGGCGTGGGATAAGCCAGGAGCCCTCTTCGAGACAATCCGCGTGCCGACACTCGAAGAGCGGACAGCCGGCAAGCTGGGTGTCTTTCGTGACCCCCAGTCCCAACGATTCGAGATCGACTTTGCCGAGTACATGCAGGTTTGCCTAAGCGAATACCTTGCCGAATGTGCGCGGATCGTCAAGGAAGAGACCAACGGCAGAAAACTCGGCGTGTTCTTCTACGGCTACTTGTACGACGTGGCCGGATTCGCGTATGGACCAGCCGTGAGTGGTCACCTCCGTCTTCGCCGCATACTGGACAATCCCGATGTCGACATCGTCTGTTCGCCGATCTCGTATTTCGACAGGCAATCCGGCGGTGTTGGACCGTTCATGGCAGCGGTGGATTCGATTCAGGCGCACGGCAAGCTGTGGCTGAACGAGGATGATACCCGCACGCACCTGGCGCCGAAGAACGCTGGGTTCGGCCGCACCACCACGATGGCCGAGACCCTCGGCGTGTACAGACGCAACTTCGGCCATCAGTTCGAGCGACGATGCGCCACTTGGTGGATGGACTTCGGTACCGGGTGGATGGCGGATCCCACGATCTTCGACAACTTTGGCAAGACCCAGGAAATCTGGCAGGGCGCGGCCGACCCAGCCCCCTATCAGCCGCAAGTCGCGATGATCACCGACGAGGACAGTTTCCTGTACCTGCGCAACTCGAACGAAGTGACAAGCCCATCCGTCACGCGTATGCGGCGCAGGTTCAACACCATGGGATGCCCGGTTGGGTTGTACCTGATGGAAGACGTCTGTGCGGGAATGGTGCCCCAAAGCGTGCGCCTGTACGTGTTCCTGAACGCGTATCGCCTGACCGACCAGCAGCGCAAGCAACTACGTGATCACGTCGCTCGCGACGGCAAGTTCGCTGTGTGGCTCTATGCGCCCGGACTGATCAACGAACGGGCGTCCGCGGCGAACATATCGCAGTTGATCGGATTCGAGGTCAGTGAAATCTCTGAGCCGAAGTCGAGCAAAGCCCGGCTGTTTGGCGACGCAGAAAAGACCGTTGGTACTGCCGCGGATCATCTCTTTGGGACGGATTTCGTACCTACGCCGTTGTTCGCCGTCGGACCCGGACAGCCGGACGTGGTAACGCTGGCAACCTACGACGGCAGGCCGGATATCGCGATGGCGCTGCGGCGATTCCCGGATTGGACCTCGGTCTTCTGCGGCGCACTTGAAATGAGCCCAGAGGTGCTGCGGGGATTGGCCCGTCTAGCCGGAGCGCACATCTACTGCGATACCAACGACGTCATCAGTGCCAGTCCTGGCTTCCTCTCGATTCATGCCACGGAAGCAGGCACGAAGACACTGATGTTCCCACGCGAAGTTCGGCTTCGCGATCTCTACACTGGCGAAGAACTGACCACGGCGCAGAATCGCTGTACGTTCCCCATGGTCAAGGGCGAAACGCGGGTGTTTGGCTGGAAGTGACGGCGTAGGATCCCGAATATGACAAGAAGACGTCAGACAGAAAGATGTAGAACCTCTTCTCATCTTTCTGTCCTCCATCTTTCTGTTAGCACTTCTTCTCACTGCGGGACGGATAAACCATCCGCCCAAACCGAAACGAATACAACTTCGCATCCCCGATAACGAAACGCAGACGGACCGGCTTGTCGGCCAGTGAACCGACATCGCTCGATCTGTTCCACGTCACAGCTTTTCTGATATGGTCGCCGGTGATTTTGCCGGCGTCTTGGATCGTGAAGCCTTTGATTGCGGTACCGGATTCGTCTTGAATCTCCGCTTGGAC
>CAZURK010000551.1:0-4441 GCA_964623055.1 uncultured Pirellulaceae bacterium | reverse complement strand
CATGGACATGCCGCCCATTCGCCTCACTTGGTTTGCCGGTGGGCAGGAGGCCGAGAAACGCCGCCGTGACGCTCTTCGTGAACTGTTTGACAAGCACCCGGAGTGGGGCAACGCTGACGATAAGCGGTGGAGTAGTTGGGTGGGCAACCTCTGGATTGGCACCGAAGGGGTGATGTACACGTTCGGGCACGGCGACACAACGGTTGCGATGCTGCCGGAGGAGAAATACAAGGATCTGGATCCTCCGCCGGAATCGCTGCCGCGTCCGCTGCCGGGACGGTTTCTCCGCGGCTGGGCCGAGGGCATGAAAGACGGACCGCCGCCTATGGGCTGCTTCAATGCGTTCAGCGGACCTTTCACCGAGTGGTACCTGCTGGCCAACATAGCGACGGCGTTTCCCGACCAGACGCTGGAATTCGATCCGGTCACCTGCCGGATCGTCAACAACGAACTGGCCGACCAGAAGATCCGCCCGCCTTACCGCGACGGCTGGACGCTCTGAAGACCATCGAAGCCGCCTACTACGCAAGTTCGCCCGTCGGATCACAGGGCCAGCGAGGCAGCAGCCGTTGGTCGGATTGTCGGGCACGCAGCGTCTTTCGGTCTTTCAACGGATCGATTTCTTGACGAGAGGGAGCCTGAGCTGTAGGTTCAGTGACTGGTTGGGATTGGAATCGCTATCACTGATGAGCGCCCTCGCCGAGAAGAAGCTCACTCGTTGGTCGGCCGAGAAACGTGGTTTCGCGAACGGAGGAAACTGAAGCAATGAAGATACTATCCTCGATTGCCCAGACGCTGTTAGCATTCGCCTGTGTCTTGGCTGCGTTTGGCGATCGTGCAGATGGCCAAGAGATGAACTGGCAGGCAGGTATTGGCCGTCGTGTGATCACACCGCAGACCCAGGTGTGGCTGGCCGGTTACGGCAGCAAACGCGCACCGGACGGCAAGCTCCATGACCTGTGGGTCAAAGTGTTGGCCCTACGGGCGTCCGACGGCAAGCGCGTGGTCATGGCGACCACCGACCACATGGGCATGTCGAAGACGATCTACGAGAGCCTCTATGCCAAGCTGGATCGTCGCTTCTCGTTGGATCGCTCTGAGTTCATGCTAACCTTCTCACATAACCACTGCGGTCCGGTCCTCAAGGATGATCTGGTGGACTACTACCCTTTGGACGACGAGCAGCGGCGCTTGGTGGCCGAGTACTCCGATTGGATGGAAGACCAAGTGGTGGAGGCGGTGGGCGAGGCCCTGGGCAACCTGCAGCCGGCGCAGTTGCTCAAGGGCGAAGGCAAGTGCACGTTCGCCGTCAATCGGCGCGACAATCGCGAGGCAGAGGTCCCGAAGATGTTGGCCGAAGGGACGCCGCTGAAGGGCGTGGTCGATCACTACGTGCCGGTGCTGGCCGCAAAGGACAAGGGCGGGAAACTGCGGGGCGTGCTGTTCGGATACGCTTGCCATCCGACGACTCTCTCCTTCCGAACTTGGTGCGGCGACTATCCCGGATTTGCCCAAATCAACCTGGAAGCGAAACACCCCGGCGCCTCCGCCATGTTCTTTAACGCCTGCGGCGGGGATCAGAACCCGATCCCACGCCGAAAGGTCGAGTTGTGCGAGCGGTACGGCAAGATGCTTTCCGACGCCGTCGAGGAGGTGCTCGCCAAGCCCATGCAGCCGGTATCGGGCGGGCTGCGGTCAGCCTTCGAGTTCGTGGATCTGGCATACGAGGAACTTGTGACTCGCGGAAAGTTGCTGCCGATCGCCAATGGCGGAAGGGCGCTCCATGCGCGGTGGGCGAAGCGCATGTTGAAGAAGATCGAGGCGGGTGTGACCTTCCCGACTTCCTACCCGTATCCGGTTCAGGCTTGGCAGATCGGCGACGAGCTGCTGCTGATCGGCATCGGCGGCGAGGCGGTAGTGGACTACTCGCTGCGTTTCAAACGCGAGTTCGGCCCGACCACATGGGTCTGCGGCTACGCGAACGACATGGCAGCCTACATTCCGTCCCGCCGGGTATGGGAAGAGGGTGGCTACGAAGGCGGCCCGCACCTGGACGAATATGGTCGCCCGGCCTGGCGTTGGGCAGCAGACGTGGAGAACCGTGTTGCCGGCGCGGTGCACCGCGTCGTTCAGAAAGTCCGCCGGGTACGATGACGGCGACTGTCGAAGGATCCCAAATCATGAGCAAGAGCTGCATGCGACTTGTATGCGCCGTATTTGCGTTGGCTGTCCTGCCATCGGTTGTGTGTGCCGACACTCTTCGCGTGGGAGCAGCACAACAGAAGATAACACCGAAAATAGGCAGTTACCTTGGCGGCTATTGGCGCATACGAATCGCCGAATCCGTCAGGAGCGACCTGTATGCGAAAGCCATGGTGTTTGAAGTCAAAGGTAGGAGGGTGGCCATTGTTGCCAACGATCTGATCGGCATCACGCCCGAAATTGCCACGGCCGCAAAAGAGACCATCACGGAAAAATGCGGCATCCCAAGCGATGCAATACTCATCTGTGCAACCCACACGCACACAGGCCCTGAGATCAGAGACCGCAAAGACCGGTCGTATGGTTCTGATCCGCAGTACAATGCCGAGCTGATCAAGAACATCGCGGCGGTCGTCGAACGCGCTTGCGATTCGATGTTCGAGGGGGCCGTGTTCGTTGGGCAGGCCGATGCCAAAGGGTATTCGAAGAATCGCTATTGCCGGCTGGAGGATGGTCGAGACGTAGCCACGTACACCGACTTGCCCGAGAAGCCTCCTTACGAAGGCGGTATCGTCGGCTATGCAAGTCCCATGGACAACTCTGTTCAAACGCTGTGTTTCAAGGATGCACAGAACCGAATACGCGCCATGGCGGTCAACTTCGCCGCTCATCCCAACTCCGGGAAGAAGGCAAACTACGTCTGGGCCGAATGGCCGGGGGACACTGCCAAGCGAGTTGCCGAGGAATATGGCGAGGACGTACCGTGTCTTCTGCTTCAGGGGGCCGCGGGGGACGTTCAATGCACGTCGAAGATGAGCCGCGAGCAGGTGGGTCGAGGCATTGGAGAGGTAGCCATCAAGATCAATACGGATGTTGTCAAACCGACTGCGATACCTGTGCTCGATTGGCGTGTGGAAACTCTCAAGATTCCTTATTGTTCGAGAGTCGAATTAGCCAAGGTCATCGCATACTACAGACGAAAAAAGACGGTCACCAAAGAGGAAGAGAGATTGGTGCAGCGGCTGATCGAGTTCTACGAACTCTGGGACAAGGAGGGCAAGGTAGCCGAACTGCCTGTGCAGTGCTTGCGTATCGGCGATGTCGCCATTGTCGGCCTTCCCGGTGAACCATTTACCGCTTTGGGCCTTGAGATCAAGAGAAAGTCACCCGCGAAGCAGACGTTTGTGATTGGGTATGCGAATGACTGGAGGGCCGCGTACGTTGTGCCGGCCGACCAGGCACACCGTGGTGCCTATGGTGAAAGACCGTGTGAGGCACGCTACCTTGTCGATACGGCTGCGAAGATGATGGTCGATTCGGCGCTGAACTCCTTACGCGATATGTGGAAGTGACGTTTAGGAAGAGCGGGAAGGGAGAATCTGCGATGGCCGGATTAGGTAGAGCTCTGATTCGAGTCGTGTGCGCTCTCCTTACGTTCTCCAGCATAGCATCGGGCCTGTTCGCCGATAGCGATACGCTCGTTATCACAAAAGGCCCGTATCTGCAGAACCCCAAGCCTGATTCGATGACCATCAAGTGGGAATACACTCCCCCGGAACCGCCTTTTTGGAAACGCACTCCCACGAAAACGCCTACGCCTGATAAGGCGCTGGCCTCGGATACACTTCCTTCATTCGAGGAGGCAGACCGGATACAGGGCACCGTGCGATATGGGACAGACGCGAGCTTGAAACAGCACGTCATAGTAACCAAGGCTATCGAGGTCCGGTATCTTTGGAGGAAAGGTCCGGTCGAGACCGCGTACCTCTTCACCTGTACTCTAGAGGGCCTCTCACCAGGGACCAAGTACTACTACCAAGTCGAGATGGCCGAGGGATCGTCTGATTTGAGTTACTTCAAGACTCCACCCAAGAATGGAGACAGCTTCACTTTCGTTGCGTACGGTAACACCAAGTTTGGGATACCTCATGCAGAGATCGGACGTGTCATCGAGAAGGAGAACCCGGATTTCATCGTAAATACCGGGGACATGGTCACCGACGGGCGCAACTACTGGCAATGGGAAGATGCCTTCTTCAAACCTCTTGACAACGTGATCAATCACATACCGATTTGGCCGGTGATGGGCAACTCGGATCGGCGCGGCAGCAAAGAAGCAGAACGCATCTATCAGCTTCTGTTTTCCTTGCCCGGAAACGAGTTGCGATACTCCTTTGATTACGGTCCAGCCCATTTCGTATGCCTGGACTGCTACCGAATGGTCCGCAATCCTGAAGAC
>CAZURK010000550.1:0-4548 GCA_964623055.1 uncultured Pirellulaceae bacterium | reverse complement strand
GAATCACCATCGGACCCCGCAATCCATTTGTCGCAATAGGTCCGTCGACATGCGGTGACGTCATGATCTGGGGGTGGCGACGGATACCAAGCACGCGACAGACGTCTTGGTGGATATCAACGACCGATGGGTCGTCGACCAGTCGAGCGCCCGCGCGCAAACGCTTGAGAACTTGGCACCCGTACAGGAACCGAACCGCGAAGACCGATACACCGGCCAGCCAGACCAGCAAGCCGAAAACAGCCGCGGTTCGCCATGGGGCCGTGCTGGCGGACGACCTAATCTCTGGTGACGGTGATCGAGACTCGGCAGCTTGTGGCAAGACCTCCGTGCCGGAAACGCGACTTTGCGTGTCGTCCGGTTTCTCGGCATGGTGCACGGGCTGAGGCACCGCTCGGGCAGCATCCGGCGCGGCGCGCCCCTGACGCACCCTCGTGGGCAGCCGTGGTTCCGTTTTCGGCTCGGCGCGCGCCAATAGTGGCAGCCTGATCAGCTCGATTTCTGCGATACCGAACCCGCAAGCGAATAGTGGCGTCAATAGCATACACACCAGCGCCGCAAGCCAGATTGCCGACCGAGTTGCGGCCGGGCGGCGTTTGGGAAATCGAGTCAAGACGAAACCTAGGGCAACGATGACCGCCACTTGGCCGATCACCGTTGCGAAAAGCAGCATGAACTGATCGCCGGGATAGAGTTGCATGAGAGACTTCATGATTTCTTCTTCCGCTTCCGCTCCGCATCGTCGATCATATCGTGAAGCCGTTCAGCCTCCGCCTTGGAGACGCCGCGGCTTTGCAGAAGGCTCCAGATGAGCCCCTCCGTCGAACCGCCGAAGACCCTATCAGCCAGTTCCACGGCCAGCCGCTGCTGGGTAGCCTCGCGGGGATGCGCGGCCTTGTAGAAAAAGGCTTGGCCGACCTCCCGATGGCTCAACCAGCCCTTCTCTTCCAGGCGAATGATCATGGTTTGGACGCTGCCTCGCGAGATCTGCCGATCCGCCAGGAGTTCCTTCCACACTTCGCTAACGGTCACTTCGCCCTGGGTCCAGACCACATTCATGATCTCCAACTGGACTGGCGAGAGCGGCGGCGGATGATCGGCTTGCGACACGACAGTCTTTACCTTCAGAGAACCGGATTGCCCACGGGCCTTGTTCAATACTACTGTATTTATGGTAAATACAATTGTATTTAATGTCAAGGGTTCGGCGTCAAAGAAATCGCTGGACGGACACTGGACCGTGCAACCCGGCGCGTGCTGTAGTATCATCTGTGTGCACCCTACCCAGCCATAAACAGAGAAAGGGCGACGCCTGTGAATACCAGACACTCTGTGCTCTTCCTGCTAATCCTGTTCATCTGCAATGGGACTGCCTTTGGCCAACCCAGCGAGCAGCAACTTGCCCGGTGGCTCAAGCGGTTCCCGGATGCAGATGCCAATGGCGACGGGCGATTGACCGTCGAGGAGGCTGACGCTTACCGGCGGAAGCTGCAGAAGTCTCGAAAGCCGTCGGGCGGCGGCGGGAGGGGGGCTCCGCGGGAATTCCAGGTTGATCCCGGATGGCAAGCCGACCGATTCCCCGATCATGCGATCTGCTATCGGTCGCCTGAACAGATTGCGGCGGTCTATGCCAAGGTCCAAACCGGCAACCGCAACCCGGTCACCTCCTACCCGAAACCGGCAGACGGATCGTTGCGAATCGTCGGCACGGGCCACAGCTTCATGGGGCCAGGCTACAAGACATTTCCCCTGATCGTCAAGGCTGCGGGATTTCAACAGCCACCGCCACTCACGCACACCGGCGGAGGCATCACCGGGAGCGCTCGGTACAAGTGGGAACAGGAGAATGGAATCTTCCAGTTTGATGGCAAACCCGTACCCAAACTGCTGGCGTCGATCGCCAACGCCGAGTGGGATGCGATGATGTGGGGACCGTACTTCCACGATCGACCGGCCTACTATGCATGCTGGATCGACTTTTGCCTGAAATACAACCCGCAGATGAAGTTCTATCTCTCGGATGCGTGGCCGCAATTGGATCAACTGGACAAGATCCCAACTTCCGAGGACGAACTCACCGCGGAGATCTTCGTTCGCATGGGCCAGGAAAAGCACGCGATCTACGACAAGCTCGTTGGGACGTTGAACGAGAAGTATCCGGGCAAAGTGTCCATCCTGCCAACGTGCGATGCCATGGTTCTGGCGGTGCAGTACTACCACCGAGGCGAACTGCCGGGTGTCGAAGGTATTCACGCATTCGTAGGAAAGAAAGAGCGCTCATTGTGGCGAGATCGGCTCGGGCACCTCGGCCCCGGTTTCGGGAACCTCGAGGGCTATGTGTTTTACGCCACAATGTACGGCCGCTCGCCCGAACTCATCAATGGGGATATCAAGTTTGGCGGATCGTCCAACTATCCCAGCCGCGAGCTTGATCGCGCCTTTCGCAAGATCGCCTGGCAGGCGGTGGTGAACAATCCACTGTCGGGCGTGACGGATGAAGACAAAGACGGCGTTGGCGACGATCGCGAATAGGTAACACACGCCAAGGTACAACTCATGAAACAAACCGTTACCGTATCTGTGCTCACCGCGTTGATGATGCTGTTTGCGACCGCTGTGTCCGCAGTGGACTAACCTGACGGTCGGCTTCGGAAATGCCGCAGAAAAGAATGGCCTGCCGTTTGGCCCGGAACTCGGATTCGGCCAGGAGATGGTCGAACTGCAGTAGTCGGGTCGTGTCGCTCCGGCCAATTCGAGCAGCGTCGGCGCGAAACAGATTGTGCTCACGATCCGACCCTGGCCGCAAGAGTCCCGATGGGAGTCCGGTCACTGTCGATAGTGTGGTTCGATGCGATCGAATGGCTTCTCGATTCGCTCTCGGGCGTACTCGCTTGGCCGGTACGTCAGCCCGTACTGGTCGTGCCGCATCTGGCCGGTGATGTCCATCTCGACGGCGTTCCGGTACACGGCAATTGCCTCGTTACGCCGCTCCAACAGATCGAGCATCTGCCCTTGCCAGACAAGCGCCACGGCGCGAAGGAAGCGAGTGCCAAGTTGCGTGCTTCGCTTCTCCATTTGTTTGAAGACGCGTAATGCGTCGTCATACCGTTCGGCCTCGTATAGGGCAAAGCCCGTTTTCAACAGGAGCCCGGGATCATCCAATTCGTCGAGCCAGCCGGCTTGGAAGCTCTGGGCGACCCGTTGATTTCCCGCTCGGCCGCTGGCACTGCCGACGATGTACTGCGGCGAAGTCTCCTTCGCCTTCTGCCACTGCTGCAAGTCCTTTTTCCAGGCGGCCACCTGCGCGGGTGGGACTTCGGGTAGCTTATGCATGAACTCGCGCAGCGTGCCAAAAAACTGCGTTGGGCAGTCTGCAAATGAGCTGTGCCCCGCCAACTCCACCATCACGAGGTTTGCCCCAGGATGATTCTTGTGAAGGATCTCCGGTTTGTCGGTGTTCCATGACATATCATAGTCACCTTCGATGATCAGCGTTGGGATCGGGCAGCGGTCGAAGGCGCCTTTCAGATCGATCTGCGCGATGCTTCTGCCCATCGCATTGCGGAATCCCGGCGCCGGCTTCCAGCCGTAGAGGGCCTGCCGGGCAATCTCCTCGCGCGTGGGCCGATAGAAATTCTGCCGCTTCCAATCGCCGTCCAGAAAGGCGTTGAAGATCTGCTGAGCCACGCTCAGTTCGCCATGACGGCGTACCTCGCCGATCTTTGCACGCTCCTCCTTCGAGAGATAATCAAGCCAGCGCGGCGATCTAATCCGCACCGACATTGCCAACGACGAACCCACGAGCACCAACCCCCTTACCCTGTCGGGATACTTGGTAGCGTACACCTGGGCGAGCAGCCCGCCGTACGAATGCCCCAACACGACCCAACGGTCGATCCCGAGCCCATGACGAAGCTTTTCCAGATCGTTGGCCGCCTGTTCGACCGAATAGCCATCGGGCCCGGGCTCGGCATCGGACTGCCCGCAGCCACGCTGGTCGTAGTAGATCACGCTGGCGAAATCGCTCGCGCGGGCGAAGTACGGATGGAACTCGTGATGCGTGGCCCCCGGTCCGCCGTGCAACAATATCAACGATGCTTCGTCGCCCTCCACCTCGCAATACAGCTTGCAGCCACCGACGTCGACTTTTCGCTGTTTGCCCTCGAAGGATTTGCACAGAGGTTGCACATCGGGCAATTCCAGCACGAGTTCGTCTTCGAGATGGACCTTCCGATCCAAGACCGACTCGCGCGGCACCGCAGCCGTCTCGCTGCCAAACGCGGTGGAGGTGAATAGCAACACCGCGAACGAGGTCACCCGAAAACGGTAGATCACCATAGCCGAATCTCCTCGCACGGTCGAAGTGGTGTCACGTATTCCGTCGCATGCATTATATTGGCTGCCGCCGGATAGCTTACAGACGCCAGGGACTGCGCATGCTGCGGGACAACATCCGATCGGCTTCCGGGTCGTCAATGAAGCGTTCCTTCTGTGGATCCCATCGCACTTTGCGGCCCAGCAGCATGCAGATGTTGGCCAAGTGGCAGA
>CAZURK010000549.1:0-4548 GCA_964623055.1 uncultured Pirellulaceae bacterium | reverse complement strand
GAGCGTGTCCTTTGAAAGAGCCAACTCATCCAATGTGGCTGCAACCCGCCCAACACTCTCGTCAAGACTGTGAATCATCGCCGCGTAGGTCGGATTGCGATGGCGAGCTTTTGGGTTTCTTTCCAGTTTCTGTGTATAGTGCTCAACCAGTTCTTCCTTGCCTTGGATGGGCGTGTGTGGATTGAAATAGGCAAAGTACAGAAAGAAAGGTCGATCTCGGAAACGCTTGATCGTCGCCACAGCTTCGTCGGTCAAGTAGTCAGTCAGGTAGCCGCCTTTGCTGCCGTCGGCGCGTTTGAGGTCCCTTGGCAGGAAGAAGCCGCGCGTGCCATTTGGCTTCCCAACCGACACGTCGAATCCATGTTCGGTCGGCTTGAACTGGTCGACCGTGTGGCCGGCCGGCGGTTGCCGTGGTTCGAGGTGCCACTTGCCAACATGCGCGGTGGCGTAGCCGGCAGCTTTCAGCGCTTCGGCGATGGTGACTTCCTCCAATCTCATGTACTTTGTCCATTTCGGAATTGTCAGCTTCTCGAACGGTCGGTTCTGTCCCGCGATAAAGTCAGTCAGGTGGAGTCGGGCCGGGTACTTCCCCGTCATGATCGACGCCCGTGTTGGTGAACAGACGGTGCAGGCCGAGTAGGCATCGGAGAACTTCATGCCTTCCGTCGCAAGCCGGTCGATATTCGGAGTCTCGTGCAGATCACTGCCATAGCAGCCTACGCCAGTCCATCCCAAATCGTCCGCCAGCAGGATAACGATGTTTGGCGAACGATCGTCCGCTTGCGCCGCCACGCCGGCCGTCGCCAGAGCTGCGATTGCCATAAAAGCCTTTGTCATGATTCTTCCCTCCACAATGGTATCGCTTTTCCCACACGCCCATTCTGCTGTTCCGCGAGTTGACGTGCAAGTCGCGCCGAATAGACGCGTCCACCGTCTGGTCGCCGTCGCCTTCGCCTGACCCAAGTCTGATTGCCCTTCAAGGCCGTGCGGGGTAAGCTCACAGCCGCATTAGCCACCACTTTGCCGCAAGGAGAATGTCTGATGTCCGCTGCGAGAACAAGACGCCGCGCGTTCCTGAAATGCGCAGCGACTCTTGCGACTGCACCACATGTGATCAATGCCACGGCGCTGGGCAGGCAGAGATATCTTCTGCGAGAAGCCGCTCGGCGTGTGCCTAGCCTGGGACTTGGAGTTACGACAAGTGGCTCGGTCCAGCGCCTCGGGCACCCTATCATCGTCAGACGCAGGCTGGATGGGTCACCGAGTACGACTACAGTAGGTCTATTTGCCGGATTCACTATTGTAGTGGTCATGTCAACCACTAGATGGAAGTGACCTCGCTCTGGTCGTTTCCATGCAGCCGGATGTCGCTGATTGCCGATACCTAAAGGGAAACGAGACTCCGGTTTGCCGTCGCGGACGTGCATCCGCGGCGGCTTTTTTGTTGGTATCTGGTCGTTCCAAGGAACCTATTCATCTCTACTCGCATCCCCCGCTGGCTGCTCTTCCTGGCTGTCCTGCCCGCAGTCATGCTCATCGTACTCACCGCTATTACGGGCATCCGGCTCGTGAAACGTTTCCTGCACAGGCAAGACCAACGCATCTGTCCGGACGACGATTCGTCAGTTGATGACGAACGATATCCAGTTGCGGGCGATGTAGGGGACGGTTAGTTGGGTTACGAATGAACATGGTATAATCCACTCCGTCCCCGTTTCTTTCAGCCGAGCATTCCACCGTTCGCGAGGCATCTCAAACATCGGTCGCATTCTCGGGTGGCCACAAGATCGCGTTCCATCGCTCGCCCGCCGAAGACGAACCGCCAAACACAATGAACAATAGGAAGCACAGTCTGCGAATCGGCGTCATCTCGGACATTCATGCCGACATGACATCACTTGAATCGGCTGTGAGACGGCTTGACGATGCCAACGTCGACATGATCCTCTGTGCAGGCGATCTGGTCGAGCGTGGTGCGGATGGGAGTGCGGTCATTGAACTAGTACGTGATCGCTCGATTCTGTGTGTGCAAGGCAACCACGACGAGAATGCTATTCGCCACGCGAGGCTCTCCGCTAATTACGTCGACCCACGAGACGAGACCCCGCCGCTTGACGGAGACATATTGGGTTTCCTCGAAAAGCTGCCTGCATCCAGAACGCTGGCGGCCAATGGAACGAAGCTGATGCTCACCCACGCAACGCCATCGGATAATGGGGGCGCCGTGTTCCAAGATGAGAGCAATCGCAAGTTGTCCAAACGCTTCAAGAAGGATCTCGCGCGAGTCGACGCTGATATCCTATTCGTTGGGCACACTCACTATCCTTTCGATTTGGATTTTCGAGGAAAGCGAATCATCAATCCGGGTAGCGTCTGTGGTCTGCAGAGTCGTGACAGTCACACATATAGCATCCTCGACTTGTCGGACCAGACATTCGCGGTCTTTGATGTTTCAACCGGTGAAGTCTGCGACCAGATTAGTTGACAGAATGGTTGCCTTTCCATCCGATGGATGTTTGTAGGGCAATATCGCCCAGGTTTTCTTGTCTGCGACGCTGCGAGCGTTTATAGTGCATTTGATGGCGCAAGTGGGTAACGGTGCCGTTCTTGGCCTCGTTGCCGCGGAATTGGTTGTCTCGGTGTCAGCTACTGCGAAGTTTGCTTCCGGGCTGATTTGCCGACATCTTTCACAATGGAGGACCGTCAATATGAGGGTACTTGGAACCTGTCTGAAATTTACTGCGGGTGTCGCTGTGGTGCTGATCGCCGCGTCCGACGCTCGCACGGAGACGTTCGACCTTGAGACGAAACGACTCCCTTCGTCTTATGTGGCTGCGGGCTCGTCCGAGGATGCCGCGTTTCTATCGCGCTACTACCAGGCGTTCTACGTGCGCTTTGGCTCGACCGTCCGCACAAGCGGTCAGTCGTCATTCACCAAGGTCGTTACGAAAGAACCGAAGTACGAGTTCGCGAATCCTCTTAAGGGCGTGGCCAAGCTGGGGACCCAGGAGTTTGGGTTCGCGTTCGACGTGGTTCCCGCCAAGTCGGACAAGCCGAAGGCCACCACTCGCAGCAGTTATGTGCGCTACACGCACCTGTATTTCGACTGCAACGGCAACGGCGACCTGACGGACGATCAGGCTGTCGAAGCCGACACCCCATCTTCGCCGAACCCTTCGCCGTACACCTACTTTCCCCGTGTCGATGTCACGCTTGATGCCGACGGGACCAAGCTGGAGTATGCGTTCTACATGAGGACCTACCCCGCTTCGTCGAGCTACGGCTACGCGTTTCTTTACGGGGCTGCGTACCGCCACGGCGAGATTACCCTGGACGGCGAGAAGAAACGCGTTGTTGTGGTGGATTCCAACAGCAACGCGCGATTCGACGATGAAACGAGAATTGCGACCGTCTCCGGCGGCGCACTCTACCCCTCGTCCGGCGACACGATCTTCATTGATCCGGACCCGAGCAAGGGGACAACGAACGACGTCCAGCAGCCGGTAGGGAAACTGCTCAACATCGCTGGGAGCTTCTATGACATGAAGCTTTCACCCGCCGGCGACCAGCTCACGTTGACGCCGTCAAGCGTGCCGGTCGGATATGTCAGCAACCCGAACAAGGGAGTCAACGCCCTTGTCCACGGCGATCAGGGGATTCTCAGGGTCTCCGCGGATGATTCGGGTAAATCGCCGCTGCCAGTTGGCGAATGGAAACTGCTGTCATACACCATCAACCACACGGCGAAAACGGAGACGGAAGAAGAAGGTTCGTTGCTGAATACGCTCAGCGCGGCACTTGTCCAGAGCCCTGGCTCTGCGAGGTCGTTTATCTCGGCGCGAGCGAAGAATGACTACGCGGCGGTTAACGTTCGCGAAGGGGAAACCGTTGATCTTCCCTTCGGCCCGCCGTACAAACCTATCGTCAATGTTTCTCGCACTTCCGGCAGTTCGGGCAATCGAACGGCTTCTCTGGGCCTGTCTCTCGTGGGGGCAGGGGGCGAAATCGTCAACGACATTATGGTCAACGGCAGTCGCCCGAAAGTGCCCGAGTTCACGATCACCAGCGCCGAGGAAAAGGTTGCGCAGGGCAAATTCCGGTATGGCTGAGGCTTTACCTGCTCGTACTCGTGGCGAGTACCAAAGGAATTGGCTGACGAATATAAGGTGACAGTGAACTGGGACGGCGGTCCTTTCAAGATCGAAACGACTGAAAGTGTCATCCGCAAGTCAGATTTGCCCGGCGGCAGTGCTACTGCTAAGCTTTTCGAGCGTGTCCTGGGAGTGATCGCAGCAGATTGACCCCGAGATGCCAATTACTTGCGCCATACAAACGGCCCCTGGTCCACCGGGGGCCGTTTCCTTTTTGTTCTTCACGGAAATCCGGAAAGTGCCTGATGGACTTCTAGGAACAAGTCGAGTAGGGCCGGTTCCTACCGGCCATCGCTTGATCGTCGTCTGATTGGCCGGTGGGAACCGGCCGATCAAACTCGGCTAGCCCATACTTTTTTATCAAATCCCGCTTTGGGTCAGGGTTAACTGCTTTTCC
>CAZURK010000548.1:0-4607 GCA_964623055.1 uncultured Pirellulaceae bacterium | reverse complement strand
GGACTTCTTTCAAGGTAACAAGCATCTAGTTCTCCGTTGCGCGTCTAGCGCATTAACATTCCACCCGTAACGTCCACTGTTGCGCCGGTCATGTACCCGGCGCGATCTGACGCCAGAAACACCACGACGTTGGCGATTTCGTGCGGCTCGGCAATGCGGCGAAGCGGAATGCGCTGGATGTAGTGTTCCTCGCCGCCCTTCGCAAGTGCTTCGCGGGCCATCGGCGTGCGGGTCATACCGGGAGCGACCAGATTGACCCGGATGCTCTGCGGTGCGACTTCTCGCGCCAGCGAGACGCTGAAACTGACCAGTCCTGCTTTGGATGCGGCGTAGTGAGCGTGACCGGTCGTGGATCCCTGAAATGCCGCTGGCGAGGTGATGTTCACGATTCGTCCCTGGCGTCCGCTATCCAGCCAGCGGCGAACAGCCTCTTTGCAGGTCAAGAATGACCCGACCAGATTCACCTGGAGCACGCGATTGAAGTCGGATTCGGCGATCTCATGCGCCAACGATGTGGGCCAGATCCCGGCGTTGTTGACCAGAATCTCGACCGGGCCCAATCGCTGTTCGGTTTCCAGGAAAAGCTGCTCGACGTCGGCCGATTGCGACACATCGCCTCCAATTGGAGCGGCGTCAATCGCATAGTCGGACTGAAGCTGCCGGGCCAGTTCTGCGGCCTCGTCACCCAGATCGATCTCGGCATCGACGTCTCGAAGGTAACTGATCGCGACCTTCGCCCCTTCGGCCGCCAGCCCCTCGCATATCGCACGGCCCAACCCGCGCGAGCCGCCAGTGACGATGGCTACCTTGTCCTTTAGATCTAAGTCCACAGTTTCGTCTTGCTGAAAAGTGGGATGAGAGGATAAACTGTCGCTCTACCTTGGCAAGTATGCCGCACGATAGAGTATCCGATTACCGCCTGTTCTGGCAACCGAGGGGAACGACGGCTGGTAAGTCCCGCGTGAGCGTGAAGACGCGGCGTCTTTGGTAATGCCGCTCGCTCTGAATCGCAGCACCCCGACTTTACCTCCGTATCCCGTATTTCGACGGCCCGAGACGCTGATGATTGACCCGTGCACGGTCGGCTGGTACGCTCAGTAATCTGTTGTGCCTGCAGCCTCAGCCACCTGCGTCGGCGCGTTCATGCCGTTTCTTACTCCGAGGAGTCTCCCGTGACGCGAGTTGTCTTGTCGATCGCTTTGCTAGGTTTCTGGTCTGTTTGCGCCGGGTGCGGCGGGCCTTCGACGCCGGACTCCGACGATTCGGGCGTGTCGCAGCGTGACGATACGGAATCTGAGGATTCCGGCGAGGACCGTACGTCGAAGGACGAAGCGGCGCCCTCCGACGACGAGCGGGGGCGTGATGACGAAGAGGCAAAATCGGCGCCAGAGACGGAAGACACAACGGACAGGATCGTGCCACCTGACCAATTGACTGCCGCGTTTAAGGAGAAAAATCCAGGATTCGAAGGTCAAGTTGGAATGCGAGCGATGAATGCTGAACTGATGGCAGTGGGCATCAACGATCCAAACATCAAAGACATTGGCCCATTGGCGCGACAGCGGATTGGGGCATTGGATCTATCGGGCTGCGACATCGACGATTTGAGTCCCTTGGAAGGAATGCCGCTGATGGTACTGTACCTGGAGAACAACCGCCGTTTGAGGGACATCAGTCCTTTGCGGGGAATGCCTCTCCAAGAACTGTATCTGGAGAGCACACAAGTGGAAGACCTCGGTCCGTTACGGGGAGCACCTCTGGCAAAACTGAACACAGTCGGCGCGCGCGTCAAAGACCTGTCGCCGCTGGCCGGATCGTCCGTCCAGATGCTGTGGCTGAGCGGTTGTCCGGTGAAGGACATCTCGCCGCTGCGGAAAACGTCGCTGATCAGCCTGACCCTGGAAAACACTCCCGTCGACGACATCAGCCCGTTTGCCGGCCATTCAATCCAGCGTTTGCATATCGCCGGCACCGAGGTGACGGATTTGACGCCAGTCGGCCAGATGCGTTTGACTCGCTTGATCTTCACGCCCAGCAAGATCAAGAAAGGCATCGACGTTGTTCGCAAGATGCCAATCATCCAATTGGGCACAAGCTTCGCCGATGTGGAAAGGAAGTTACTGCCATCGGAATTCTGGGAAATGTACGACGAAGGAAAGTTGGATTGAGCCATGGACTACTTGGTCGGAATTGATCTCGGATCCACGAATCTGAAAGCCATCGTATACGACACCGAAGGCAACGCCGTCGCGCGTGCCAGTCGGCCTACGGAGCGATTCAACCCGTACGACGATCATCCACAATGGGCGATCTGGAAGCCCGAGCAGATTTGGGGCGGGGTATCCAAATCGCTTCGCGAGGCGATTGCCAAGTTGGATGACCCGACCCGCATCCGCGGAGTTGCCGTGACCGGCATGGGCATGGACGGTGTGCCGCTGGATCGCGACGGCCAATGGCTGTACCCATTCATCTCGTGGCACTGTCCGCGTACGGAACCGCAGCATCAATGGTGGCTTGAACACGTCGGCCCGGAGAGGCAGTTTGCCACGGGCGGCAACCAACTATGGGTATTCAACACAGCGCTACGCATCCTGTGGATGAAAGAGAACGAACCGAAGATTCTCGAGCGGACTCACAAATGGGTGCTGATCGAGGACTTCGTCAACTACATGCTGTGTGGTACCTTGGCCACCGACTACAGCATGGCTTCGACAACGCTGCTATTCGACCAGCAGACGCAGCGATGGTCCGACCATATGCTGGCGGCATCGGGCATCGACCAAGACTTGTTGTGCGATCCGAAGCCGAGCGGGACCGTGTTGGGCGAGGTGCACGCTGCGGCGGCCGAAGCCACAGGGCTGCCCGCGGGGACGCCGGTGGTACTGGGCGGGCACGACTACCTGTGTGGTGCGTTGCCCACCGGTGCATTCCGTCCCGGCGTTGTCTGCGACGTGACGGGCACCTGGGAAATGGTAGTCGAAGCGTCCGCCGAACCCGCCCTCACGCCCACTGTACGTGAAATGGGGATTTTGGTCGATTCACATGTCGCACGTGGCATGTGGGCGGCAATGGGAGCGACGGTTGCCGCCGAGCAATTGGAGTGGTTCCGCCGCGAATACGGCGACGCGGAGAAGCGACAGGCCGAACAGGAAGGCGGTGTCGACTGGGACTACTTGATGAAAGCCGCCGCCGAGTCGCCACCGGGGGCTCGCGGCGCAATGTTCCTGCCCCACATGTCCGGCAGTCACTGCCCCGTGATGGATCACCGATCGCTCGGTGCGTTCGTGGGCTTGCGGAACATCACAACCAAAGGCGATATGTTGCGTGCGGTTATCGAAGGGCTGGATTATCAGTTTCTCCAACTGGTCAACGGATTCGAACGCGGATTGGGCGTGACTCCGGATCGAATCGTCGCCATTGGCGGCGCGGTGAACAACGAATTCTGGATGCAGAACAAAGCGGATGTCGTTGGCAAGCCGATCGAAGCACCCGAAATCGAAGAAGCGGTTGTGCTGGGTGCAGCGATCCTGGCGGGAATCGGCTTGGGCATCTACGACGACGAACAGGCCGCCTACGATCGCGTCTACAAATCGGGACGCACGTACGAGCCTGACGAAACGCTGACGACCCGATACCATGAATGGTTTGAAATCTACGAGAGACTGTATTCGTCGCTGAAAGAAGCAAATTCCGAATTACACCCTTTGGCGTAGCAGCGAATTCACTGAGACGTCTGCGCCCTCCATACTGCAAACGGCGAAACCTCCGTAGCATGGGCCCCCGGCCCGTGTTGGCCGCCACGGGCCGGGGGCCCATGCTACCTTTGGTTGCGGCGGGAGGCCGTGCCAAGATCTTACGTCCCGAAACCATCCAAAGAGGAGTGCCGATATGAGCGTTTTCCGTCTATTGGTCACCGGATTGCTGATGTCCCTTCGTATGACACTGTCGGCCGAAGCTGACTTCGAGTCCGACACGATTCCCACATCCAAAGGAGACCTGCGGATTACCTTCATCGGACACGGAACACTGATGTTCGAGTTTGATGGGTTGGTTATCCACGTCGATCCAGTGAGCCGTTACGCAGACTACTCGAAAATGCCCAAGGCTGACGTCGTTCTGGTGACCCACGAACACGGCGACCATCTGGACAAGGGCACGATCGACAGAATCGCCACCGACGACACGGTGGTGGTGTTGACGGAAGCGTGCAAACAGCGAGGCCAATCGGGAACGGTGATGAAGAATGGCGACGTCAAGAGCGTCAAAGGGATCAAGATCGAAGCCGTGCCCGCGTACAACATCGTACACATGCGCAAGCCGGGGCAACCGTTTCATCCGAAGGGCGCCGGCAATGGCTACGTGATCACGTTCGGCCAGAAGCGAGTCTACGTGGCAGGAGACACGGAAAACGTACCGGAAATGGCCAACCTGGCCAGCCTCGACTGCGCATTTCTGCCCATGAATCTGCCGTATACGATGACGCCGGAAATGGTCGCAGACGCCGCCAAGACTCTGAAACCCAAGATTCTCTATCCCTATCACTTCGGCAGTACCGACACGTCGAAGCTTGTGGAGTTATTGAAGGACCACAAGAACATTGAAGTTCG
>CAZURK010000547.1:0-4613 GCA_964623055.1 uncultured Pirellulaceae bacterium | reverse complement strand
CTAGAGCCCTTGCAGTCGCTGTCACGGGCAATAAGCTTACGGTGAAGTATTGATCTCACGAAACTGCAGGAGTGATGAAATGCTAAAGTACACAGGCAGCTTGAATGCGGGGGTCGTTTTGGGGTTGATCATCGCGATGGCCGCTGGAACCACAACAGCCGATTCGATCACGGCCGAAACGATCTACGAGGCAACTGGCGTCCAAGGTGGGCTGGTGGTGCATCTTGGCTGTGGGGACGGCAAGCTTACCGCAGATCTGCGGGCAAACGAGCGGTATCTGATCCACGGCTTGGACACAGACATCGCCTGCGTAACCAAAACGCGAGATCTGCTCCAATCAAAGAGCCTGCACGGGCCGGTGTCCGCCGACGTTTTCGACGGTCGACAATTGCCATATGTCGACAACCTTGTGAATCTGATCGTAATACAGGATGCGGGATTCGGGATACGAGACGAGGAAATCACGCGGGTGCTGGCGCCCGGTGGCATTGCTCTGGCCCTTGACTCTGAACTCTCGACTCTCGACTCTTTCCGCAAGCCTCGGCCGGAGGAAATCGACGAGTGGTCGCACTTCCTGCACGACGCCGGCGGCAATGCAGTGGCCAACGACCGAGAGGTGGGCCCGCCGAAGCGTCTGCGTTGGGTGGCCGAACCGCGATGGTGCCGCAGCCACGAAATCCCTAGCAGTGTGAATGCCATTGTTGCCGCAGGCGGTCGCGTGTTTACCATTTTTGACGAAGGTCCCACCGGCGTTTACCAGAAACTGCCCCAAGACTGCAAATTGGTTGCACGAGACGCAGCCAATGGCGTTCTTCTATGGAAGGTTCCGATGCGAGGGTGGCAACCCGAATTCGGCACGGGCGTCGGCAATCGTTGGAACATCCATCATACGATACCTCGGCGACTGATCGCCGAGGGCGACCGAGTGTACGTCACGCGGGGCTTCCTCGACTCGCCCGTCTCGGTGTTGGACGCGGCGACCGGCGAGATCCTGAACGAGGCCTTGGAAGGCACGAAGGGCACAGACGAGATGATCCTTTCCGAAGGCATCTTGATCGCGAAGATCACCAAGGAACGATCGGTGGCGGCGACCCAACGTTTTGGCAGGGACGCGTTGGACGATACACTGGCGGCCGTCGACGTCAACACGGGCAAGGAACTGTGGCGACAGGAGAAAACGCGCGTGGTGCCGTATGCCTTGTCCGCTCAGGCCGGGCGTGTGGTCTACCACAACATGGATGAATTGGTCTGCCTGGACGCGAAAACCGGAAACGAAATATGGCGGGCCCCGAACGTCATCGGTTCGACCGTTGGCGGAGGCAGCACGTTGGTCATCACCGACGGCATCGTGCTGTTCCACGGCCACGGGCAGGCGCAGACACAGAAACCTGAAAGCGGCCGCCGCAAGAAGAACCAACCCGCGCTCTACCTGACGGCGTTATCATTGGACGATGGCCAGATTCTCTGGAAGCACCGTGGCGCTCGTGGCCAAGCCGCCGCGTGTACGCAACCGACGGATCTATTCGTAGCCAATGGGACCGTTTGGTGCGGTGGCTTGCTGCAGGGGCGAGATCTCAAGACCGGCGAGGTCGCGAAAACGCTGACGATCGGCGAACTGATCTCTCCCGGCCACCACTACCGCTGCCATCGCAGCAAGGCAACCGAGCGTTTCTTGATCTGGCCCAAACGCGGCGCCGAGTTCGTGGACCTGGAAGGCGACGACCACATGCGTCACGATTGGCTACGTGCGCCGTGCTTCACAGGAACCACGCCAGCCAACGGATTGCTGTATGTTCCACCCAGCCAGTGCTTCTGCTATCCCGGCGTGAAGGTCTTCGGCTTCCTGGCGATGTCGGCAGAACCGGCCGACGAACTGAAACCAGCTACCAATGCCAACTTCGAACGCGGCCCAGCCTATGGCAAGATCTCCCCATCTGACCTCCCGTCTCCAGCCTCCAGCCTCCAGCCTGACCAAGACTGGCCCATGTATCGGCGTGACGTGCAGCGTAGCGGTTCGGCCAGAATGGTCGTGCCTGCCGAGTTGAACCAACAATGGGCGTTCGAACTGAGCTGCCGAGGATCGCAAGCGGTAATCGTTGATGATCGGCTCTGGATTGCTGAAAAGGACGCTCATCGGATTCGCTGCCTGGACGCGACCGACGGACACGACGTTTGGAGCTTCACTACTGGCGGAAGGATCGACTCGGCACCAACCGTACACGACGGCACGGTGCTGTTTGGCTGCCGGGACGGTTCCGTGTATTGTCTGCGAGCGACCGACGGGGAATTGGCGTGGCGTTTCCTCGCCGCGCCGGACGAGCGTCAGGTGGTCTCGTACGGGCAACTGGAATCGGTTTGGCCGGTTCAAGGTAGTGTCCTTGTACAGGACGGAGTGGTGTACTTCGCGGCGGGACGATCGTCTTTTCTTGACGGCGGGATCATGGTTTACGGATTGGACACAAAAACCGGGCGCGTGCTTTACCATCACCGCCTGGAGGGTCCCTGGCCGGAAGTCATGAAAGATGTCGGCAGGCCATTTGCCATGGAAGGTGCACTACCGGACCTGATCGTCAGCGACGGCAAAGACCTGTACATGCAGCGCATCAAGTTCGACGCTGAACTGAATCGTCTGCAGACGACGCGAGAAAGCGACCTCGGCGAATTGGACATGGGAGCCAACCACTTGGTCGCTACGGGCGGGTTCCTGGACGATACTGGGTTCGACCGAGTCTATTGGATGTACAGTCAACGGTGGCCTGGCTTCTATTTCTCTCAGCAGTCGCCAAAGGCCGGACAACTGGTCGTCTTCGACGACAGCACGACGTACGCGGTGAAGTACTTCTATCGTCGTATCCAGTGGAGTCCCGCTTTCTTACCGGCCGAGCACGGTTACCTGCTGTTCGCCGATGACAATGGCAATCAGCCAGTCCTCGACGAGCGAGGGCAGCCGCCCAAGGCCATCGACTGGCTGCCGAAGGAGGCGGCTGGCGACAAACACCGAAGAGGCGGACGTGGTGTGGAGAAGGGCACCGGCTATGTTCGCCAACAACCGGCCAAATGGCAAACGATGATTCCACTTCGCATCCGAGCCATGGTGCTGGCGGACGATCGCTTGTTCGCGGCCGGAATTCCCGATGTTGTGGACCCCAACGACCCGCTGGCGGCCTTCGAGGGACGGAAAGGCGCCTTGCTCCAAGTCTTCTCGGCCAAGGACGGTTCACTGATCAAGTCACACCAACTGTCGTCCCTGCCGGCATTCGACGGCTTGTCCGCCGCGGGCGGACGGCTGTATCTGGCCACACGCGACGGCAAAGTGATCTGTTTCGGCGGCGAGGCTCGCTGATGGCTGACTGCTGACCGCTGATTGCTTGAAGACCGACATCCGAAATGAACAAGAAAGAACGTGCCGAGTACATCCAGAGACGACTGCAGGAACTGTATCCGAAAGCTGGGATTCCCTTGAAGCATCGGGACCCCTTCACGCTGTTAGTGGCGGTGATTCTGAGCGCCCAGTGTACGGACAAGAAGGTCAATCAGGTGACTCCGCACCTGTTTGCCGCAGCAGACAGTCCTGCGGCAATGGCCCGGTTGCGCAAGTCCAGAATCGAATCAATCATCAAACCTTTGGGGCTGGCGCCTCGGAAGGCCAAAGCCATCTCGGAATTATCCAAGATCCTGATGGAGAAGCACGGCGGCAAAGTGCCTGACAGTTTCGAGGATCTGGAGGCACTGCCGGGCGTGGGGCACAAATCGGCCAGCGTTGTGATGAATCAGGCCTTCGGCCACCCGGCGTTTCCCATTGACACGCACATCCACCGGCTAGCTCAACGCTGGGGTCTGACCTACGGACGCAACGTGGTCGAGACCGAGCGAGACCTGAAGCGTCTGTTCCCGAAAGACATTTGGGGCCGACTTCACCTACAAATCATCTACTACGGCCGCCAGCACTGCACCGCCCGCGGCTGCGATGGCACCGTGTGCGAGATCTGCCGCACGTGTTATCCCCGAAGAGGCAAACCCGTTCAAACGAACAAAGCGTGACGGTTTGACGTGTCATTTTGAGTGTGGCCAAATCCTACGGCGGGCGTTGTGGTAGCTGAATTCGCAAGAATTCAGAGGGAATCGCGACCGTCGGATGCGTCTGAATTCTCGCGAGTTCAGCTACCTGCCAGAAAGAATTGCCGGATACGTCATCTTAGACTTTTGATTTCACGCTCCAATTCTGATAGAAAACACCCCTTGAGGCGTATTGCCACTGCGGCATTGTTCACATCATGGAACATGTGTACGTGCAGGGGGCAGCGATCGAAATGGCGGATCTTCCGGTTGGAGTTGATTTGGGCACGACCTTCTTAATGTTATGTGCGGTTTAACCACGTCACTGTACAACGTCTTTGCAGCGAGCAAATCATCCCGCGGAATGCACTCAGTCAAGCAAGAGCGCTAAACCGCCTACCTCTGTTGGGAACGGACGACGATAAGCGTCCTAGCGTGGGACCAACTTCTCCACGTAGTCAGAAAACACTTGGTAGCCCCGAAGCGTCAAGTGAAACTTATCGTTAGCAAACACTGCCAGGTTCAAGTCCTTAAGCATCTCTTTCGCCTCAGCGAAA
>CAZURK010000546.1:0-4615 GCA_964623055.1 uncultured Pirellulaceae bacterium | reverse complement strand
GACGGCAAGCGAAAGCGGCACGTCAAGTCGACACCGCTGATGGGAGGTATGGCCATCTACTTGGCCTTGCTCGCCGTGGCAGGGGGATTCTGGTTGTTCGGTGCGGAATCTCTGCATCGCGGTCAGCAAAGCGACAGAACGTGGCTTGCGCTGCTTGCTTCCGCAGGCTTGACGTGTCTCGTTGGCCTGTGGGACGACAAGTTCAACATGCAGGCCAGGCAGAAAACGTTCTGCCAGATCCTAGCCTGCATCCCGTTCGTTTTCTGGGGGCCCGTGGTTGAATCCATATCGCTGATGGGCTTTGAACTACATCTTGGCGCCGGAGGAGTTGTCTTCACGTTCCTGTGGCTCTTCTCTTGTTCAACCGTGGTCAATCTAGCTGACGGAATGGATGGGCTGGCGGGCACGATCGGGCTGATAGCAACCGTCGCCCTCGCCGTGCTCTCGGCGATCATGGGGCAGTACGCGGTTATGCTGGTCTCGATGGTTGTCGCCGGGAGTCTTGTCGGTTTCTTGATGCACAATTGGCCGCCGGCCAAGATTTTCATGGGAGACTCGGGCAGTCTCACCGTTGGTTTCTTGGTTGGTGCTTTGTCGATCCTATCTTCAACCAAACAAGCCACCGGTTTCACGTTGATCGCCCCGTTGGTGTTGATCAGCCTGCCAGTCTTTGACACCACAATGGCGATTCTCCGCCGCGCGCTGACGGGCAAAGGGATCTGCGCCGGCGACCACGCGCACATCCACCATCACCTGCAGGAACGGGGCCTGACGCGTTTGCAGGCTTTGCTGGTGCTGTCAGCAATCTGCGTGGCCATGGCTGT
This sequence comes from uncultured Pirellulaceae bacterium, assembly GCA_964623055.1. Classification (GTDB taxonomy): domain Bacteria; phylum Planctomycetota; class Planctomycetia; order Pirellulales; family Pirellulaceae; genus JADHUC01. The sequence goes on along the minus strand of CAZURK010000546.1, from coordinate 3,791 downwards.
CGCGGCGGTTCTCTCCGCCCGCCTGCAAAACGACGCGATAGGGGCCCTGGCGTGCCTTTCGATTCTCGCCGCGCTGGTGGCCGGGCGCGTATTCGGTCACTACGAAGCCGGGCTGTTGCTCCGACGTTGGCCGATCGAAGAATCCAAGGCCCGCGTTGGCGGCAACGTTCGTCTGCATTTGATTCGTTCCGAGGATTCGCTGGAAACACGCGCGGCCACCAGCACTGGGGATGACGAACAGCAGCGTCGCGCCGCCTAGTTGAGCAGCATCACTGTGGTGCCAGTGTCCTGTCTATCGATCAACGTCGAGTTGAAAGGAGTAGGACCGGTTCGTACCGGCCGCACGACTTGTCTTCATGTCATCGGCCGGTAGGAACCGGCCCTACGCATTACGCACTGAGCTTTGAAGCACCCGACCCCACTACCAGCCCAACCCATTGACGCAACGGCAAAACACAATCACTATAGCCAGTGGCAAACATCGTGCCGAACACCTTTTGTTACTTTTTTTGGATGGGAGAAGTCAGAAATGAAGCGAATTGTGATGTTGACGGCGCTCGCCGCCTTTGTGTTGCCTGCCATGGCCGTGAGAGCAGATACAGACGAAGTTGACAAACAGATCCTGGGAGCCTGGAAGCTGGATTTCACGGCGCCGGACGGCGTCGCGCGAACTCCCATCGTGATTGTTGGTCGCCAGTACGACAAGTATGTTGCGTGGTATGTGGGTGACGATCAGCCCGAGGCATTCAAGGACGTTCAACTCAACGACGACACGTTGACGGGGAAAATCAAGCCGCAAGAGCGACCGGACGTCACGGTGACGCTTGAGGCCAAGCTGAAAGCCGAGAATGAATGTGAAGGTATCGGCAAGTTTACGAGTGCAAACGGAGAAACCGGAAGCTGGAACTTCAAGGGCAAGCGGATTGGCCTATCCGAGTTCGACGAGGTCATGACGTGGAAGCTAAGCTTCGTTTCGCCTGACGAAAAGCAGCATTCTCCGACGGTCACGGTCCTCGAGAAGGACGGCGAGTTGTACGGCTGGTACAGTGGAAAGGACCATGAACTGCCGGCACTGAAGATCACCGTGGATGGCGACCGCGTCGAAATGAAAATGGCTGCGGAATCGACCGAGGGCGCGAAGGTCGACGTAACATTCCGCGGAACCGTCGGCGGCGACAATGTCGAAGGGAAGGTCGAGTTCCGAGTCGAGGGCGAAAGCGGCAGCTTTCCGTTCACAGGCAAACGCACGTCGTAGGTCTGGCCGAACGGGCAGTTAGAGCTTGGGGCGGCTCCAGACCCCTCCCGGGCTGGCCCGCGAACTCATAGTTTAACCGCAAGCCGAAGGCGTGCGCGCCGAGGGGGCGCTTGGCGATTCCGCGCGCACGCCTCCGGCTTGCGGTCAAACGGCATTTTCTGAACTTTCGTTTACCGCGCCCTGCGACCTCCGGAACAGTAGCCAATAGACGACCGGAATCACGACCAGCGTGAACAGCGTTGATGTGAGAATCCCGAAGATGATGGACCAGGCGAGGCCCGAGAAAATCGGGTCCAGCGTGATGACCCAGTTTCCCAGCAGCGTTGTGCCGGCGGTCAGTAGAATCGGCCGCGTGCGCACCGCCACGCTACGGATGATCGACTCGCGCAGGTCGAAACCGTCGGCCTCGGCCAGATGAATGAAGTCGATCAGTACGACCGAATTGCGGATCACAATCCCGGTCAGAGCGATCATGCCGATCATCGCCGTAGCCGTGAAGAACACGGGCGTGGGGTAGCCGCCAACGGGGTGATTCATAATCACGTTCAGCAGCCAGAACCCCGGCATGATCCCGATCAACGTCAACGGGATCGACAGCATCATCACCAGAGGCAGAAATCGCGAGTTGGTCTGAAACATGAGCAGGACGAAAATGCCCACCAGGGCTGCCGCGAACGCCAGGCCAAGGTCGCGAAAGACGTCCAGCGTGATCTTCCATTCGCCTTCGCCGGCCCACTCAACTTCAAAACCCGGCGAGATCGCCCACGGGTCACCGCCGCCGGGCGAGAACCACGTGCGGTCTTCCGCTTCGCGCACGGGGCCTGCCTTGCTGCGCGCGGCCGGCAGTTCTTCGTCCGAAACCTGGTCAAACTGCATGTCCAGAATAGCATCCGCGGGTGCTCGTCCAGCCACTTCACCGTACACGAACGCGACGCGTCGCAGGTTCTTGTGGTAGATCGTCTGATCCTCACGTTTCTCTTCAAAACGCCCCAATGACCCGATCTGCACGATTTGGCCTTGTTCGCCTTGGACGTAAAGCTCTCTCAGGTCGTCGATCGCCGAACGCTGCCAACGGGGCAGACGCAGTTCGATCCACAACGGATCGACTTCGTCCGGCAAATGAAGCACCGTCGTTTTCAGCCCGTCCATTGCCAGTTGAAGCGTTCGAGCGATCGTCTCGGTGGATACGCCCGAGAGGGCTGCCTTCGGCTTGTCCGTTTCAAAGACCCAGCGAACCTGCTCGTCCTGCGAGCTGGTGTCCACATCGACGATGTCTGGCTCGCGAGCCAGACGCGCCTCGACCTTTCGAGCTTCGCGGATCAGCGTGTCGTAGTCGGCGTGCGGAGGTCCGTAGACTTCTGCAGTGATCGTTGCCAGTACGGGCGGGCCGGGCGGCACTTCGACGAGCTTGATCTTGGCCTTGGCCTCGTCGGCAATCTTCTGCAGTGACTTGCGAATTCGCAGCAGGATCTCGTGCGATCGCTCTTTGCGAAAGTCCTTCGGCGCCAGGTTCACACGGATATCGGCCAAATGAGAGCCGCGTCTGAGGAAGTAGTGGCGCACCATTCCGTTGAAGTCCATGGGCGAGGCGATACCAGTGTACAGGGTCAAATCGCGAACCTCCGCCACACCGGCCAGATGGTTGGCCAAGCGCCGCGTGAAGGCGTCCGTGCGCTCCAGCGTCGTGCCCTCAGGCATGTCGACAATAATCTGAAATTCGTTCTTGTTGTCGTAAGGCAGCATTTTCAGCGGCGTCAGCCGCAAAGCCGGCAGCAACAACGCGGCGAAGAACAAACAGGCGACCCCGCCTAGCACGACCCAAGAGAGCCACCGGCGGTCCATCACAGGCCCGAGCACCGTACGCGTGATGCGGTACAGCGGTCGCTTGGTCAGGTCGAAGGTCTCGTCACCACTGGGATTCTCGATGATTCGGCGCAGAGCCACCATGGCCAGCCACGGCGTAATGACAAACGCTACGATGGTAGAAACGGCTACCGTCAACGGCACGTTCATTGCCATCGGGCCCATATACGGCCCCATCATTCCGGTGATGAAGACCAGCGGGAGAAAGCTGGCGATGATCGCCAGTGTGGACATAATCAACGCGGGGCGGACTTCCTGGACGGCGCGCAATACCGACTGGCGTGGCGGCAGGATGCGCATGGCGAAGTAGCGGGCGATGTTTTCCACGTCGGTAATCGGGTCGTCCACCAGCAGCCCCAACGACAGGATCAACGCGAACATCGTCACCCGGTTGATGGTGTAACCCGCCATCAGATTGATGAACAGCGTCAGGCTGTAGCAGACGGGGATTGCCAGAGCCACCACCAACGCTGGTCGCCAGCCGATCACCAAGCCGATCAACGCGATCACCGTGACCACGGCAATGGCGAGGGCTTCTACCAATTCGTTGACCTTGTCGTTGGCCGTCTCGCCATAATCGCGAGTGATGCGGTAGTGAACGCCGTCCGGCAAATGCGTCTTGGCCAGTTCCTCCATCGTGTGCTCGGTTGCATCGGCAACTCGGACCGCGTTA
>CAZURK010000545.1:0-4795 GCA_964623055.1 uncultured Pirellulaceae bacterium | reverse complement strand
CCTGCCCTGCCCTGCTGAGACGCCTTGATGAAAGGCTTCCCCAAAGTAGCGGAGTGCCCAATAGTCCTGGAAATTGGCCGGTTCGTCCAACAGCCACGGCGACGACCCGCGAGACCAACCGCGGCTCTTGAAATTCACTTTGTTGTTCAAGTAACAGTGAAACAGCGTGTCGTGCCAACCGCGCCCGTCGACGTGCTCGACAGTCTGCTGCGACGCCTCTGCAAAAGCTTCGCGATACTCCGGCTTGAACGCCTGATCGGCCCAGTAGTCGCCGTTGTAGTTCGGGTCAATTGGGCTGGGCCAATTCTCGTGGAGCGGCAAGTAAAACACCTCCAGTGGCACGCCCTTTCGTGGCAAATCGTCGAACGCTGATCCGCTCAGGTAAGCGCCAAACCGCCGGTCCCACTTCGACCAATCCAATTGCCCGTCGCGCCACTCGGGAGCACATCCGTCGCGTACGCGACCATTCTGTGAGTAGGGCAGTCGGTTCAACAGCGTGCGATGAACGTGTGCCAGCCGATAATAGTCTCCCTCGTTTTCCGGCAAGCCGTAGCAGTTCATCTCCGAAAGGAAACTCAAGAAGTCAGGCAGAGTGAAATCCCAAATCCAGACGAGCACATCCAGTTCCAGCGTGCCGTCGTTGGCCTCTAGTGTCAACTTGCCGCGATGTGCGCCGGTCCGCGCTGTGTGCGGAACGTAGATTTCGCACAGCAGGCTCGCGCGAGTTTGGCCGGGGATTTGGTCCTTGGGATGTGGCACACTGAACGGATCTTTCAGCGGGACAATCGGATCCGGTAGTGGCCCGGCCTTTGAACGTACATAGCGGTACCGGCCCCACGTGGTCTTCATCTTCTGACTGTCTTCACCAAACACGAGCGAGGGCCGCACGTCGCGGATCTGACCGTTGAGCAATACTTGAAACGCCACGAATTCGTTACGCGCGGCAGCCAATCGAATCTGGACATTCCTGGCACTGAAGATGTGATTTGCACTTAGATAGTCGGCCGATTGTCCGGGGATCATTTTGCCGGTCACCGGATGCACTTTGTCCAGCGCGTCGATCACTGCCACCTTGGCTCCTGCGAACGTCGGGAGCGGAGCGGCCTCGTCGAACGGTTTCGGGGATGATCCCGGCAGCGGTATCGCGGTGAGGTCCGACACGTGAAAAGTCTCCGTCGCCGCCGCTCCGGCGTTACCTGCCCCATCGACGGCACTGATAGAGATTCGAACTTCTTTCCCAGGCTGCAACTCCAAATCGCGCAAACGCATCTTGACTTGCTGTCCAGGCTCACCGGCCGCTGGAATCAAATACCTCGGTACTGGTTTGCCGTCCAGCGAAACCAAAAAGCCGATCGTTCCAGCCGGCCCTTGGTCAGATGGCGTCGTCCAAACGACGCCGGCTTCGCCTGTCGGCAAGTCGTCCGTCTCGACGGACATTTCAGACGGAGCAGCCGGCGGGTCTGCGTCTGCCGGGCCCAGAGACACGGTGAAAAACGGTGCACCGCCCTGCCCTGACTCGCGACTGTGGAAGAAGCGGTTGGGAAACAGGCGGTAGCTGAACTGTTCGCCATTGCGAGTCCACTCGGAACCGGTATCGTCGAACACCAGCATTCCGTGGCTGACACCCGCAACACGGGCCGCCACGATCCGCGGATCGACCGGAATCTGCTGCCAGCCCTCCCGATCCGGCGCCAAGGCGTCGGCCATACGCCAGATAGTACCCCCCTGCCCGAGCATGACCGCCGTCATGTCACTTCCGGGAAACGCCCAAGGTACATCCTGATGCTGTTGGGCGTTATGCGATGAACTGCCCGCTTGTGCCTGGTACCTGGGCGAGGTGCCTTCAACCCACGGCGCGGCAAAGGTACTGACCGTGATGCGTCGAGCGAATTCCTTGCCCGACGCGCGAATGTGCAAAGTCGCACCTTGGATCACTCGTCCACGCAGCGGCGCCGGATCTATATCCAACAGCGACATTTCTTGAATCGACTTCAGCTTCAGCCGATTCGACCCGCCCGTATTGCAGTCGGCTTCATCGCCAACATTGGAAAACCAGGTGTCGCGAGTCACGGGAACTCGAACCGTCTGAGGATCCTGGCCAAACGCCATGCTGGCGACCGCAAGGCTGGCCACGACACGAAGTCCACAGGTGGCTTTTCGCAGTGTTGAAGTCATACGATTTTGGCCTCTGGCATAGTGAACAGCCTGGACTTGAATGCGGCAAACCGATCCTTTGTTCTCCGCGCACCGATTCAATGGATTGTACAACATGCCGGCAGCAACAACACGAGAGGGCGACGCTGGTTCGCCTGCTGGTGACGGCGGCCGGCTTCTACTATACTCGACGGTCGACTTGCCAGTCGGCATCGTTTCAGTCCTGATGCGAAAGCTCATACGCGCGTGTTCGTGTTTCTTCTCTTCAGAATCTACGGAGCAGCGTCATGGAACTCTACAAACACTCCGGTGCAGTGCCGTTGGCTGCGGTCGCGCTGATCACGGTGGCTGGTGGCGCTACGGCGTTGGTGGGAGGGGCGATCTACACGTACGGAATCAACTACATCCCGTTGATCTACGTCAATTTCCTGCTTACCGCAGGATATGGACTCGTGCTCGGTCTGGCCGTCGGATCGGCTGCCAAGACGGGTAAGCTGCGCAATAATTTCGTGTTAACCAGCTTGGCGTTTGTCTTTGGCCTGCTTGGTATCTACGTTGCGTGGGGTGTTGATCCGTTGGCCCGGGGAGGTTCTGAGGTCGGTTTGAGCGGCTTCAATCCTCTGTTCATGCTTGCCTACATGGAGTTTCTTTTTGAGGAAGGATCGTGGGGGTTGAGCGACGGAGAGCCGGTCAAGGGCCTGTTCTTGGCAGCGATTTGGCTGCTCGAGTCGCTTGTGATCCTTGGCATTGCCATGGTCACCGCCCGCGGGATGACGGCCAAGCTGCCGTTTTGCGATCAGTGCGAAGCATGGACGACGGTCGAAGAAGGCGTGGTCCATTTCGCGACGCACGGCGAGGACCCTCGGTGGGACCGTGTCATGATGGGTGACCTGAGCGCACTGAACGATTTGGCGTTCGGGATCACGGATGAAGGCACGGCGGTTCGGCTTGACTTAGCGACCTGTGCCGGTTGTGTCCACAGCAACTTCCTGACCGTTCAAGCGGCAAAGTACTCGCTGGACAAGAAAGGGAATGTATCCGAGAAGCTTACGCCTGTGTTCTCGTGGCTGCAGATTGACGAGGCCGGCGTTCAACTGGTACGTGACAGGGCTCGTGAAGCTGAAGTGCAGGCTGAGGAAGAAACAGAATCAGAAGATATGACCTTGCGTGATGACACCGAGGACACATATTCGGACGACGCCGAGGGCGAAGGTTGATGTTTCCCATGAAGACGCAAATCCCATGTCACTCACGTTGCCCATTCAGATTTGCAGTTAGTCAGGCTTGAGTAACGGGCCGCAGCACGTATAATACGTGGTTCCACAACCAATGCGATAGTCACGGTCCGCTGTCCCCAGACAGCGTAAGGCATTAACACATAACAACTTGCGAAAGGCGTTACACCGTGCCAATGTTTCGAGGCAAACCAAGAACCAGCAAGTCCAAACGGCGTTTGAAGGCACGTGCTCGAGCCAAGAAAAAAGACCCCCTGTTCGTGGAGGGGAAACGGCCGCGTCCCATGTATGTGGACTACAAGGATGTGGATTTGCTGAAAAAGTTGATCAACCGACATGGCCGAGTGGTGGGCCGAAGAAAGACGGGATGCTCGGCCGCGAGTCAACATGCAGTAACCGTCGCGGTCAAGCGTGCCAGATTCATGGCCTTACTGCCTTACACAGGCGAGTAGACTTGGCGTGATCCGCGCACCTGTTCGCTTCAAGACGAATCGTCGCGTCGAGTTTCGCGACACCGACGCAGCCGGGATTGTTCATTTCTCGGCTTTTTTTGTGTACATGGAGCAGGCTGAGCACGAGATGCTGCGGCACGCGGGGCTGAGTGTCGTACTGGAAGACGCGGATGGCCCGATAAGCTGGCCGCGCGTATCTGCCTCGTGCGATTATCGCAATCCGGCCAAGTTCGAGGACGTTCTGCAGGTCGAGGTTTCTGTCAACCGTCTGACACAGAGAAGTGTGACCTATGGCTTCCGGTTCACTCGGGACGAGACACTGATCGCTTCCGGTTCGATAACCGCCGTCTGCTGTCGCATCAGGCCCGATGGCTCCCACCGCGCCGCCAAGATTCCCGCGTCGATTGCTCGAAAGCTACGTGGGGAAGAGGACTCGAAGGTCGAACGGTCGAAGAGTCGAAAAGTCAAGAAGTCGAAAGAATAGGCCCGTTGCCTATTGGCTCTTCAGCTTGTCGGCTACTTTCTGAATGATCTCCCCAGCCCTGGTTACCTCTTCTTCGGTCACATCTAGGTGCGTTACGAGCCGAATCTTCGCGGCGCTAACCGTCAGGACCAACACGCCTTCTTGTTTCAGGGCCGCCGCGAAATCCTCTGAAGATCCGAGCGAAGGATCTATTCGGAAAATGACCATGTTCGTGTCGACGAGATCCGGTTCCAGGTCGAGCCCCTCAGCCTTTCGGATGGCGTCTGCCAGAATTTTGGCGTTCGCATGGTCTTCGGCCAATCGTTCCACGTTGTTTTCCAGGGCATACAATGCACCGGCGGCAATGATACCGGACTGCCGCATTCCGCCACCGAAGACTTTGCGGTGACGTCGCGCCAATTCGATCAATTCGCGAGGTCCGGCCAGCGCCGAACCGACCGGAGCGCCAAGCCCTTTGCTGAAGCAGACGC
>CAZURK010000544.1:0-4894 GCA_964623055.1 uncultured Pirellulaceae bacterium | reverse complement strand
GCACTAATCGCAACATGGAGGAAGTCATGCTGAACTCGGCGGTCGTCGTGTTGGCAAGCGTGCTAGGACAGGCAATTCCGGATGTTGTTATTGACAAGCAGCAAGACGTCTTCCAGCGACTGTGGGCCGAGGATTTTGAATGGGAGTTCGCCGAATTGCCCACCAGCGGCAAAGTGGCCGAACACCGCATTCCATACTCGGGCCACATTTATCCCGATAGAGTTCGCGGAACGGCGAGTGTTCTTCGTAAATATGACAGAGCATTCAATGGCGGTAGTCTGCCCGCCACGACGCACGAGCACCGTGATACCTCGATGCTGGGACCGACCACGCGAGCGTACACGGGGCGAGGGCTGTTTGGCCGAACAGTCACGCGAAGGAGGCGATCGCGCGGCGTTCCGCACTGGTACGGTTATACCGCTACGGGCCGGATGACATCTCACCTCTTCAACAAATCCGACAGCTCAACCCGCGCGAAGTAGAGCTGATAGTTGTTCTCTTCCCAGCAGTCATAAAAGACGCCGATTTGTCCGTCGGCGAGGGCAGCCATACTCGTGTACTGGCCGTTGCCCTTTCTCAGCAGGAACGAATCGGGCCACGTGCGGCCTTCGTCCAAACTGATGCGAATTGTCAGGTTGTGCCGGTTCGGTCCGGCCGGATGGCAGCACAGCCACAGTGGCACTACCAACGGCTTGCCTGTCGTCCGAATCGTCAGCTTGAGCAGGCTCGCCTCGCAATGTGAATCGAAAAGCGACTCATCAAACGTCTTCTTCGACCACGACGCGCCGCGATCAGCGCTCGTCATAATGGAACGGTGATTAGGTCCTCCCGCGGCCGTCCTCGCGCTCAGGTATATGCCGCCGTCCCGGCGTTCAAGAGCTTGGCATTCCCCATTCCCAATTCCTGCGTTCCCGCCAAGCTGCCACGTCTTGCCGTGGTCGTCGCTGTACATCGCATGGCTGCGCGTCGTTGTGCCTCGTTCGCCCTCGGTGTGATACGAAGGAATGAACAGCCGTCCGTCGGCGAGTTGGATGCCGACACCCGGCCCAGTTCCGTACCACGTCCAGCCAGCGCATTTTGTGCTGGCGGTGATGTCGCGAGGACTGGCCCACGTCTTTCCGTCATCTTCGCTACGCGTCACGAAGACTTTGGTCGAGCCCTTCGACTCACCACGCCGGATCTGAGCCTCGGTGAACTCGCCTGGACTTTGCGTGAAGGCCAGCCATACGAAGCCTGTATCCCGATCCAGCACGGCGCACGGATTGCCAAGCGTGTCCCCGCCCGTATCAGCAACGACTTGAATCGGCGACCACGATTGGCCGTTGTCGAGACTTCTTCGCAGCACCAGGTCCACGTTGCCTTGCAGTCGGCCGCCGTCGACTCGCCCCTCGCAGATGGCCAACACCGTTCCCCGCGTCGTCACAACGAGCGACGGAATCCTGAATCGCGGATAGCCGTCGTGGCGCGAGCGAAAGATGCGTTTGTGCTGTGACGACTCGTCAGCCAGCAGAACTCCCGTCAGGAGGACAACGAGGCAAAGGCATGCCTGCACACGTGCAATTGCGGCAATTCTCATTAGCACCACTCCAAGGAAATCCGGTGCTATCGTTCGGTCTATGAAGCTGCAGAGAGTATAATCCGAGAAAAGCGCTGGAGTGAAGTGTAGAAGTGTAGGCCGGAACTGCGCTCCGCTTGTTCCGGCCTACATAAGGAACACACTCATGTCGGATTATCGGCGTTGGTTTGTGCCTGGCGGAACGTTCTTCTTCACCGTCGTGACATACGACCGACGCCCGATTCTGACGACCGATGCAGGTCGACGATTTCTTCATTCGGCGATCGAGACGACTCGTAAAGACCGCCCCTTCGATTTGTTCGCCACGGTGCTGCTACCGGATCATTGGCATCTGATCATGCAGTTGCCGACGGACGACGATGCCTATTCAATCCGCATGAAACGTATCAAAGAGGAATTCACCAAATCGTGGCTGGCGGCCGGATTGGACGAGGCGAAAGTCACATCAGCTCAGGAAAAGAAAGGCGAACGCGGGATCTGGCAGCCGCGTTTTTGGGAACACGCCGTTGAGGACGAACAGGATTTGGAGCGCTGTACCGATTACATCCACTGGAATCCGCGCAAGCACCGCTTGGCGCGGCATATTCACGATTGGCCGTGGTCGTCGTTTCATCGCTTTGTCCTAGCAGGAGATTACGACGTGGATTGGGGCGGTGAAGAGCCGGTCAACATAGCCGGTAACGACGATTGGGGCGAACCGTGATTTGAAGTGTAGGCCGGAACAAGCGAAGCGCAGTTCCGGCATGTAGTCTCTTGCGGCCTTCTTGCGCCAAGCGCCGGAACTGCGCTTCGCTTGTTCCGGCCTACTTTGAAACTAGCACAGGATCACACTCATGAAGATGCCCCTCCTTTTCGCACTGATATTGGCACCAGGGCTGGCACGCGCGGCGGAACCTGCAGCCGTCACGCGGCAACTGGCCAAGCCGGTGCTGATTCGCAACGAGCACAACACTCTGCTGTGGCTGACCATCGACACCGGAGAAAGACCTTTCGTTCAGGTCAACTCCATTGCGATATCGCTGGAAGGTGCAAGTGATCTTGAATCACTTCAGTTCTATTTCACGGGTGATGGAACAGGGTTCACCAGCGAGAAACCCTTTGGCGAGCGAATGCCGCCGGAAAAGACGATCGTGTTCAAGGGCCATGCGCGGCTGAACGCCGGGGCGAGTCATTTCTGGCTTTCCTGCCGGCTGCGGGCCGACGCAGACTTGTCGCACAAAGTCGATGCGGTAGTCACTGCCGTCGATACAACAGTCGGTCGTCTCGTGCCGCAAGATGAGACGCCGCACGTCCGCAAACGCACCGGCATTGCACTGCGGCGGCATTGGGATGACGGGGTGCACACGTACCGCATCCCGGCGCTGGCCACGACACCCACCGGCGCACTATTGTGTGTGTACGACATGCGGCGGCGGATGGGGCGGGATTTGCAGGAAGACATCGACATCGGCCTACTGCGCAGCACGGACAACGGACGAACCTGGGACGCGCAGCAGGTCATCATGGACATGGGCACGTTTGGCGGGTTGCCGCAGGAGGTGAACGGGGTCAGCGACCCTGGCATCATTGTGGATCCGGCAACGGGTGAGGTCTTCTGCTTTGCGGTGTGGATGAACGGCCGGGCCGGCACGCACCAGTGGAACAAGGACGGATCGGAGCCGGGCTTCGAGATTGGCCAGAGCGCGCAGTTCATGATGGTCCGCTCCAAGGACGACGGTCGGACTTGGACGAAGCCACAGAATATGACGCGCACGTGGAAAGACCCAGAGTGGATTCTGTACGCGCCGTCGCCGCAGCAGGGTATCGCGTTAGAGGACGGCACGTTGGTCATGCCCACGCAGGGGCGGGATGCGAATGACCAGCATTTCTCCAACCTGCTCATCAGCCGTGACCACGGGAAGACGTGGGCGGTCAGCCCGGCGGCATCGTTCGGCAACACCGAGTGCCAGGCGGTGCAGTTGGCCAACGGCTCCATCATGTTGAACTGCCGCACGGGGAGCCCGACGAAGTTCCGCACCGTGGCCGTGACGCACGACCTTGGCCAAACGTGGACGCCGCACCCGACCAACCGCAAGGGCCTGATCGAACCGAACTGCAACGGCAGCCTGTACCGGTTCGACTACAGCGACGACGGCCAAACGAAGTCCGTGCTAGTGTTCGCCAACCCACACTCGCAGGAAGGTCGAACGCACCACAGCGTCCATGTGAGTTTCGACGAGGGAAACACGTGGCCGGAGAAGCACCGCCTGCTACTCGACGAAGACCGCGGCGCGGGCTACCCAAGCCTGAGCCGTGTCGACGACAAACATGTCGGGATCGTCTACGAGGGAAGCGGGGCGCATCTGGTGTTTGAGAAGATTCCCGTTGATGAGTTGCTGAAACCGTGAACGCGTTTCAGTTTCAAGCCGAGAAAGCGATACCATGAAACACACTATCGTCACACTGTCCGCCGTCCTGCTGCTGGCTCCGCTAGCCGATCTTAGAGCGGTCGAACCGTTGGCGCAACAGTACGTCATTGTCCATCGAGTGCGAGACCTCGACGATCCGGCCAAGGCGGTTTGTGTCGGGTCGCCGGATATCATTCAATTGCCATCGGGACGGCTAATCGCGTCGATGGAACTCTGGTTGAAACGACCGACGTCGGGGGACGAAGGGGGTATCGACTATCCGCACCACTGCAAGATCAAGGCCAGTGACGACGGCGGCAGGACGTGGACGCAGATTTCCGCGAACGGCATCACCTGGGGTTCGCTCTTCTTCGTCAACGACGCCCTGCACATGATCGGCAACGATCCACATAAGCGGGACATTCGCATCATACGTTCGCCGGACGACGGAGAGACCTGGTCGGAGCCGGTCGTGCTGTTCGACGATTCGCGGTATCACGGTTCGGCGACGCCGGTCCACGTCAAAGACGGTTTCATCTACCGAGCCTTCGAGGACATGGATCGGGGTTCTGCGTCGCTGGTCGTTGCGGGCGACCTTTCCAAAGACCTGCTTGATCCGGCCGCCTGGCGGATGTCGAACAAGGTTGAACCGCCGCGCAGCACGCCTTACCTGTCGCGTGGCGCTTCAACAAAGACAACGGGGCGTGATTCCGTCGGTAACTGGTTCCTGGAGGGGAACGTCGTCGAAATTCGTGACAAACTGTACGTGCTGCTGCGGACTCGGATCGACGTGCAGTTGACCGCGGGTACGACCTCGGTCTGCAAGCTCGATGACGACGGAAAGACGATGAATTACCGCTTTCTTCAGTTCTATCCCATGCCGGGCGGGCAGAACAAATTCAAGATCCTCTACGACGACGTGTCCGGACTC
>CAZURK010000543.1:0-4922 GCA_964623055.1 uncultured Pirellulaceae bacterium | reverse complement strand
ACCCGATTCTGCGAAGGTTCCGTTCCATGCTCAGGGAGAAAAGTCGGGCGATCCGACACAGGATTCGGTCATTCTGCTGACGCGGTTGACCGCCGTGGAACAGGGTGAGATCGAACAAGACGTACCAGGCATGGACGGCCGCGCTCGTTTCGAGATTTCCGAGACGCCGAATTTCAAGACTTCGCGAACAACGCCCTGGGCCGAAGCGACCAACGAGAACGACCATACCATCAAGCAAACCGTCAACGGGCTCAAGCCAGGCCAGGATTATTGGTATCGCGTGCATATCACAGATGTGTCGGCAAAAGGAGATCGCGTCGGCCCGGCGCGGTCGTTCAAAACGGCTCCCTCGGCCAATCAGCGGCGGAACGTGCGTTTCGCGGTGATCACCGGACAGGGATACGCGACGCGAGATAACGACCAGGGACACGTTGCGTATCACGGAATGGACAAGCTGGGAATCGACTTCATCGCCTTGACCGGCGATACGGTCTACTACGACGGCCCCGCCGGTGGGATTCCCAAGAGCCTCTGGCCACCGGGCGTCGAGAGTTCGCGCGAAGTTCACCGGGCGGTTCGGAAGTTGTTGGATGAGATGACCGACGACGAAGCCGTACGCTGGCTGCGGAAGCACTGGCACGCCATGTATTCACTGCCGATTCAGCGTGAGTTCTTCGGCAAGTACGCCGGTTATTGGCAAATGGACGACCACGACTACCGCAGCGATGACTGGTCGACTCACTACGAGCCTGGCTTGATCGTATTTCGGGAGCAGAACCCGGTTCCCGATAGGACGTTTCGCACAGTTCGCTGGGGCAAGGGCCTGCAGATCTGGCTGCTGGAGGGACGGCAGTTTCGAAACAAGAAGAGCAAGCCCGCAACACTCTGGGGACGCGAGCAGTTTGATTGGCTGGTGAAGTCTCTGGCCGAATCGGATGCGGTGTTCAAAGTGGTGGTCAGTTCCTCGCCGGTCGTCGGCAGCGCTCGGGGTGGCGGCTACAACACGCCTCCCGGATCGCGCAGCGACAATCACGGCTACCCACCCTTCCTTGAGGAGCGCAAGGCGTTTTTCGATCGCGTCCAGGAAAGCGGCGTCAGGGACGTGTATTTTGTTTGCGGCGATCGGCATGCCAAATACCACACTCGCGGCAGGGAGTCCCGGATCCATGAGTTCTGCTGCGGCTCTCTTTCGGTGAAGCATGGAGCCCGCGGCAATTACTGGCCGGACGAAGATGTCTCCGGCCTGGTCGATGTGCTGCACGATTTGGACCTTGAACGCACCGGCGGCTTCCTGTGCGTGGAGGTCGACATCCAGGATGAAGCTCGCCGCCCGACCATTGCATTTACCTTCTACGATCCGGACGGCAACAAGCTGGATGGCTGGCTGTTCTCCAACAAAGTCAAGGTGCGCGAAAGGAAATCACCATGATCACCGATGTTCGTTCTCGATCGGCAAGACCGACAGGAATCCGCGGGCGCAAGCGGGCCAACTGGAACCACAATCGGATTTCGATCCGCGGATTGTCAAGACGCTCTGTCACCACCGGTAGCTTTTTCAGAGAGACTTCAGGCATATGGAGTAATTGTTGTTTCGGGGATGGGTGGTAATTGGCCGGTGGTGTGCTGGTCCAACGAGTTCTTGCACCGCCCATGCCCGCGGTAAATCGTCGTGTCCGTTCATGTTATCGTGTCCTCAAGGAACTAGCGATAAGATACCTTGGAAGAGGTGATGCCAGGGCGCGTACGGCAAAGCCCCCATCCACGCCCGCCCCCTTTCCGAGTCCCTTCCAGCCGCCAGCGTGTCAGATGGCATCCGCTAGTCTTCGGTGGTTTGTTTTGTGGGGACGACGGAGGGGCCTCGGCCCTGCTGCACACTATCTCCCACGCACACCAACCCGGCCAACGTCCGCGCCCATATTTTCGCCGTCACGACCGGCGCCGCGACATGGAGAACCTTTCGTTAGGCGGAAGTCGTCGAGGCTCTCGAACTTGCCGCTGCGGTCCACAAATCTCGGATCGCAGTCGAGCGAGCCTTGGCCAGGGTTCTTGCCCCCGACCAGCACCCCGGACGCCTGCCAGGCTGGAATCGAGGTGTAGTTCGTGTAGTAGGGCGCTTTCTCGCCCTGGAAGTGGACGCGGATCAACAGGTTCTCCGAGAGGCCGCCGAACTGGTTGTGGTCGCAGGCCGCAATCTCAAGCGGAGTCTGCGGGACGGCCGTAAGGTGGTCGCTGCCGGTGAATCGCATCAACCCAAGGTCGCGATCCCTTCGCTTGCCGTAGATAACGTTGTTGTATACCGACTTCCCGGTGCCGTTGCCCAGGTTGACGCCCGTGTAGCTGCCATCGCCCGCATACAGCGTGTTGCTGTAGAACGTCAGGTTGCTCGAGTGGGACCCATCCTGAGTGATGTCGTCTATCCGGCCTGCATTGGCGAACACATTGTGATACACCCGGCAATCGGTATGGGCGCACATGAAGTACCCGTTCGGTGAACTCGGACTCTTCCAGCCGTAGCCGGTCAGGAGTAAGGCCTGGGCCGAGTCGTGAACGTAGTTGTAGCGGAAAACGCTCCGCGAGCTGCGGCCCTTGTCGTAAATGGCCGTGCTGCAACGGTATATCTCGCAATTCTCGATCGTCACTTCCTTGTTGTAGTACATCTTGATCGCGGAGACGTTGTGATTGTGATTGACGTGCTGGATATTCCAAATCCTACAATTCCGGATCAGGGTGCCCTGGGTCTCTTCGATGCGAATCGCCTCGTTGTTATCGGCCGACTTGGGATTGTCGTCGGGATGTGAGCCGATGACGAAATCGCCGCCGTCGAAAGTGCAGTTCCTCACCACACATCCCTTGACCCAGTTCTCGGGCTTGTCTCGATGGTCGCAGCCGCGGCCGATGATGATCCCGCAGAAGCCGGTGCGGTCCCTCTCCACAAAGTGAAAGCCATCGAAGACGATGTAGCTCTGAAACTGGTTACCGAGTGCCCGGATGGTGAGCTGATAGTTCTTCCGGCGGCCCTGGCCGCGCAATTGAGCCTTGCCTTCAAACACGACCCTTTCTCCCGGGCAGGCGGCAAAGGTTATCGGCTCTTCCCGGGTTCCGGAATGGGCAGGCCCCAGCGAGCCCTGGTACGGCTTGCCGTACTTTTCGACCGTGTACGACCCGCCCCGGAAATAGACGGTGTCTCCCGCCTGCGCGTTTGCGAAAGCCGTTTGCGGAGAACAGGGCTTGTCTCGATCGACTGATTCTCCCCACAGGGCGTCACCATCCGGCGCGACGAAATGCGTGCGGGCCAGCCCTCCATCGGTTTGGCCCCAGCAGACGTGGTTCGTTCCCGCAAAGAGGAGCACGATTGTTGTGACGCGTGCGAAAGGCTCGGCGGGGTGTTTCATTTCGGTGTTCCTTATTGGGGCGAAGGCAGTCCCAGAGGCCGTGGCCCCGGACTCAGCGCGGGATGGATACAAATGACTGTCGCAGGAAATCTGAACTGATTGTACTGCGTCCCGTCATTTGAAGGCGTGTTCCATCCAACTATCCTCGGGCGGTCTTTGTTAGTGCGGTTGCTGTGCTGGCTGCTGGCCCGTCGCGGAATGCTGGTTATTCCGCGGCGACGTTTGATGTCTGATACCTGAAGAAGTGAAACACCTGGATAGGCATTCGCAACCGCCAGTCGATACAACGTTCCAGGAGCGGCTCCAGTCCAATCCACGACGCCCTGTAGCCTGAATCAACGCCGGTTACGCGTCATAATCCCCTGGACCTGCTGCCGACCATCCGTAATCAGGTTCGTCTTGCCTTCCG
This sequence comes from uncultured Pirellulaceae bacterium, assembly GCA_964623055.1. GTDB lineage: Bacteria > Planctomycetota > Planctomycetia > Pirellulales > Pirellulaceae > JADHUC01. Next base: position 1,121 of record CAZURK010000543.1, on the reverse strand, counting down.
CGGCGAGTCGCCCGAACTCCGTGAAAAACTGATCGCGGAAGTAATTGCCAACTGCCTTGTGGCGTTCGTCAGGCTGATGGACCGCGGTTTGGATGACGTCATCTACCCCACGCCGTTAGCGACATGAAGAGGAAGACTGTCACCGGGAGACCTGGCTATCGTGCTTCGTGCGTCTTCTTGTCTGCAGGCGTTGACCTTTTTTCGATGAACCTTTTCTCGGATGGATCGTCTTTAAATCAGGACTAATGCTGAACTTCGTCATACCACCGTTCACCGAAACGGCATAACCGAGGCCGCCGACCGATGAGGGAGGATCAAGGCCGAGGGTGAAAGCAGAAAGTGAATACTGCGGGCTGGCATGTTCCAAGGGGGCGACTGACTCCTGCAAAGTCGGTGCGATGGGTTCGATTCCCATTCGGTCCACTGAAACGACGGGCTCATGGTCCAACGGTAAGACACCGCCCTGGCGTGGCGGCAATCCCAGTTCGACTCTGGGTGGGTCCACTTGAATGAGGCTGGAGACATGAGACCGGAGGCTGGAGGGGAGGTAATACGACTTCGTTTGCCTTCAGCCTACGGCCTTCCGTCTACAGCCTAACTTGGAAAGTAGCCGGATACGGTTTGCCGGGCCGCACTGCTAATGTGTGCCACCTGACAGGTGATGAGGGTTCAAATCCCTTGCCTTCCGCTGGAACACGTAACAAGCTGTTCGGCGAAAGACAGTTCGCCGTATTCGTCGAAATTCAGCGGACACTCCGGTACCGTACCGGTCCCAAAGGCATTTTGGTCGTGCAACGCCTTAAGGTAGATCTCCCCCGTGAACATCTCATTGGCGTTTAGACCGTATCTGTTGATCAGATCGCAGGCTTGGCGCTGAATATCGAGGGTCTTGGCGTCTTTGTAGAAATGAGAGCCGGCACAGATTACCTCGTTGCCAATCCCATCTTCGTACCGCCCGCGGCAGCCTCCATGACAGCCGACACAGGCTTGGGGCCTGTGCCCCTTTCGCGGTTTGCCTTTTGCATAAACCGTATTCACGTAGGGGCGATGTCCACGCACGCCGTTGAGATACCACAGCCGCGCACGGAGCAGAGCCTTCGGGTCATGTATCTCAATCGCGC
>CAZURK010000542.1:0-4971 GCA_964623055.1 uncultured Pirellulaceae bacterium | reverse complement strand
GTCTTGATGGCAGGCATGGTCGTCGTCAGCAAGGCCGACAGACCCACCAAATCAGCGCCGTTTTCTTTGGCTGCTTCGACGAACTTCTCTGGCGCGACGTTTGTGCCCAGGTCGATCACCTCGAAGTTGGCGCCTTTCCACATCATGGCCACCAAGTTCTTGCCGATGTCGTGCAGGTCGCCCGCGACCGTGCCGACCACGGCTTTGGCAACCGGCTTGATACCGGCCTCGACCAACAGCGGCTCCAACGCTGCCATCGACTCCTTCATCGCCCGGGCTGCAATCAGCATTTCCGGGACGAAGATCTCGTTGCACTGGAACTTCTGGCCGACGTCGTCCATCGCCGTTACCATGGCATCCAAGATGTCCTGGGCCGGCACATTTTCGTCGATCGCTCCGCGCGTCAGCGCAACCGCATCGTCACGCTTCCCTGTCTTAATGGCTTCGCTAAGATTTCCGAGTTCAGGCATGAATCAACCACCCTTCAACAAGACGCATGAACCTTTGCAGTACTTGACCTAACCGTTTTCGTTGCGGGATGTAAAATCCCGAAGCCGCAGTTTACAATACGTCGTGGCGCCAAGCAACGATGTGTCCGCATTAACCATGAACAAAATCTGTCGCGATTTCAACGATTGCCCCAAGACCGCCGTCGTCTCCTGCAGCGTCCTGGAGGCGGAAATCGAGTATTTTTCGGCCAATTTGGAGCATATCGTCCGGATCGAGAATCTGGAGCAGGGATTGCATAACGATCCGCCCAAACTGCGGATCCAGTTGCAGGAAGCGATCGAACGGATTGAGGAAGAGACTCCGGCCGAAGCGATTTTGTTGGGCTACGGCCTTTGCAGCCGAGGAACCGAAGGGGTACGCGCCAGCCGATGCCGGATGATCGTACCCCGCGCCCATGACTGCATTACGTTGCTGCTGGGCTGCAAACGGCGATACGCCGAATATGTTGCCGAGCATCCCGGAACCTACTGGTACTCACCCGGATGGAACAAGCATCACACCCCGCCAGGCCCGGAACGGCACGAGAAACTCTACCGGGAATACTGCGAGCAGTTTGGCGAGGACGACGCGGAATACCTGATGCAAACGGCTGAAGGCTGGTTTTCCAGCTATGACCGGGCCGCGTATGTGGACCTTGGCGTCGGCGTCACGGAAGAAGATCTCGACTACACCTGCAGGTGCGCCGACTGGCTGGGCTGGACATTCGACCACCAACACGGAGACCCGGACCTGCTGAAAGCTCTCCTGGAAGGTCGTTGGGATACCGAACGTTTTGTGGTGCTGCAGCCTGGCCAGACTTTCCGCATGACGGGTGACGAACGTGTAATCGAGGCGACCGACGCCTAGCGGAGCAGTAATGTCCACGCTTCATGTCCATACTGCCAACGATCGTCGGTCGATTACGATTGACGGCGCCCACGAGTCACGGCTTCTGACGGATGTACTGCGCCGTGCCGATCTGCCGCTGAATACCCGCTGTGGCCAGCGCGGCCTGTGCGATGGATGCTGCGTCGAATTGCTCTCGGGAGCCTTGATCTCGACCTCCGTCGGAGAATCCGTAGAAGCCGGCGAAGCGACCGAACCGCTTCGCGCCTGCCAGCACGAGTTGGCACCCGACGGCCAAGCCGAAATACACGTCCCAGCGCGCTCGCTATTGGCCCACGCACCGCAGGTCGTGAGCGATTTCTGCGCCAACGTCTCTCGCGCCCACGACCCGTTGTGGCAGCGCATCGACTTTCCGGCCGGCGACATCGATCAGACGGTACCTTCTTCTGAAGGAATCTGCCACGCGATATCCCGGCAACGCGACGGCGGTTTGCCCGTACGCCCCAGTCGTGGATTCGATGCTTCGGCGGAATCGCTGGAAGGCAACGTTCGTGTGACACTCGACCACTGCGGCGACCACTGGCTTGTCCATCCTGCTGGCCCCGAACGCTCCGCGTTTGGGGTGGCGGTTGACGTGGGCACAACAACGGTGGTTGCCACGTTGGTGGATCTGGCCAGCGGCGAAGTCGCAAGTACCGCTTCGGCGCTGAACGCACAGACCCGGCTGGGCGACAACGTGCTGACGCGCATACAGCACTGCCATAACGACAAGAGACTGGTTGATCGTCTGCAGCGTGCGATCACCAGACGAACGCTCAAACCGTTGCTCGATCAGGCTCTCAGAGACGCCGGTCTTTCGGCCGACCAGATCGCTTGTTTGTCCGTGGCGGGAAATACTACAATGCTGCATCTGCTGGCAGGGGTGGATCCGAGCCCACTGGGAAGGGCACCGTTCACGCCGGAGTTCCTCGAACACCGCGTTCTCCGCAGCAGCAGTCTGTCACTCCTGCCAACGCAAACGGCCTCTCCCCGGTCCGAGCAGCCGGCACGTGCATCGCGCTCGTCCGCTGCGCCCGATGGTCTTGTGGTAGAAATCGATCCCGCAGTCCATCTCCTTCCCGGCGCGGCCGCCTATATTGGCGCGGATATCATCGCCGGTGTCTTTTCGACTGGCATGGTCTACGAGGCGGAAACGAGCATCCTGATCGACATGGGCACCAACGGCGAGATCGTCCTCAAGCACGAAGACCGTCTGCTCGGCTGCGCAACGGCGGCCGGTCCGGCGTTCGAAGGGGCGGGGCTCGCCTGTGGAGTCCGCGCCGGTCGCGGCGCGATCAGCCATGTGCGACTGGACGAAGATTCACTGCAGCCGGACATCGACGTTATCGGCGTTGGCGAGCCGATCGGGCTTTGCGGCACAGCCTACGTGGACTTCGTGGCCGAAGCACGCCGGCGAGGCGCAGTGAAGAAGACGGGCCGCTTTGCAGACGATTGTGTGTCCCGATTGTTGTTTCCGCACGCCACACACGGCCGATCATTCATCGTCGGCCGCGATCACGACGACGAACCAATTGTGGTTTCCGAAGCCGACATCGCCTCGCTGTTACAGGCCAAAGCGGCGATCGCCGCTGGGATCGTTTGCCTGCTGGCTCGGGCCGGGCTCTCGGCTGACGATGTCGATACTCTGTATCTGGCCGGAGGTTTCGGGTTTCACATGGACGTGGAGAACGTCATTCAGTGCGGCCTTTTGCCCGGGTTTCGGCCGGAACAGATTCGTCTGGTGGGCAACACGTCCCTGGCAGGCGCTTACCTGGCACTGCTGGATAGCGGCGTGCTGGCAGAGATGAAACGGGCCAGCCAACGGTTAGAGACAGTCGAATTGAACCTCGAGCCGAACTTCGAATCGCAGTACATCGACCAGTTGTGTTTGCCGGACTAGTGCTTTGTCAGCGCTTAGATTTAGGGTGGCCGGGGTTGGAGGGCGTAGCCCGAAACCCCGGGGCTTCCTTCGCTAACGCTCAGTCCAGCCCCGGCCACCCAACCCTAACTTTTTGCATTGACAAAGCACTAGTCTGGCTGACGCTTCAAATATAGGACATCGGCTTGGACCGGCTTGCCGCCTCCGGAAGATGTATCCACGGTCAAGGTTGCGCGGACCTTGTGAACATCGAGGTCCGGAACATGGGCAGGCACCGCTTCAACGAGGTTTACACCTCTCGGCAGACCGACTAGTCGGTAGCGTCCATCTTCGTCCGTAACGGCTTCGACATAACCATAACGAAACGGGTTGTCGATCGGGATCCCTGCCAATCTAGCCGGCCGGACCCGTACTCCAGGCAGCGGTGCGTTTGTGTCCGCGTCTCGGACGACTCCGACAACGGGGGTCGTGGGACCGGCGGCGTGAACGAAGGTGGAACCGTGGTATGTGAAATCAATCACGGCCTTGACACCGTCCGGATGACGTGGCGCAGAAAAACTTGGTTCTTTGCGAGTCATCACGTAGACGCCCCGGCACTCGATGGATTCGCCGGTTATCAAGAGTTGAATCACACGCTCCGGGCCGATTCCGCGCAGTTGGAATCTCCCTTCGTCGTCGGTTGCCGCCGAGAACTCCTTCACCTTTGGCACCGCGAAGAAATGCATCGGCGTCTTGTCGCTGCTCTTCCCCTTCATGTACTCGAGCCAGTCTGTCAGGTCGACGTCATGTCCTTCCGACAGCCCTGAGAGGCGAACATGGGCGCGCCGAATAGGACGACCTTCCACGTCGACAACCCGGCCCGTGATTGGAGTGTCCTCCTCCGACAGAAGAAGCGTCCCTTTCGGTTGCTCGGTCCCATCCCGCTTGACACCATACATCGCCTGCACCAAATCGCCGTCGGGGAGATGCGGGGCTGCGTATCCGATGGCTGCTCCGAAACCGTCTGCGAGGGCGCACACCACGAAGGCTTGCGCTTCATCTGAAGGCACCATAAGGAGAAACTCAAATCTTCCGTCCTCCTTGCTCAGCGTATTGACTTGGCAGGTGTCATGATTGAGTACCCAGTTCCACCGCCACAGGTAGATTCTCGCACCACCTACCGGCTTGCCATCTGGGATCAGCACGCAGCCTTGCACGATGCGCGGCGTGACATTCTGGTCGGATGCAGATACGGGCTTTGTTAGCCGCGGTTTCGCCTCAGCCAATTGGATCGATTCCAGCACGGTCCTCAGATCCAATTTGTCTTCTTCGGAGTGCGACGCTTTCTCTACGGGAGATGCTTGTCCTGCGCCTTCAAGGGTGTTCCTATCGGATTCCACCACGTCTTGCGAATTGTCCGCGGCCTGTATCATCGCCAACGGCAGCACGATGGAGACCGTGACCAGAATCGAGGAGGCTACTGCGCCCAGCGAAAGCTCTCGTCGGCTTAATGTGCCGTCGAGCATAGAGAGCAGTCGCCCTTCAAGCCGACCTTTCCTTGCCATGGCTACGGCGGAGAGCCCCGCGAGTTGTCGACCGACGTACCCCGTGGCGATACCGAGCAGATGTTCGGCGTAGTCGGATGGTTTTACACCGCTATTCAGAACCACGTCGTCGCAGGCACGCTCCCGCTCGACGCGGATACGCCACGCCGCGATCCAAACCAGCGGATTGAACCA
>CAZURK010000541.1:0-4987 GCA_964623055.1 uncultured Pirellulaceae bacterium | reverse complement strand
ATGAGATAACGTACCCGTAGCCTGACTCTCCAGAGTCGGGCAAGCGAAATCTGCCCGACTCTGGAGAGTCAGGCTACTGAGATTGCTGGCTTCAATCGCTCAAAAACCTGCTAGCAGCATGCAATGCGTTCGGTTCGTGCGGGGCATGACGGTCGTGCCGGGGCCGTCGCTCGGGCAGAATTTGACTGAGGCCGAATATAACCTAGGTTTCCTGTGGAGGATCGTGGTCTCTGCCCAGGTTGGGCCGTCCGATTCGAACTCCGCAATTTCGAGGAACACGATCATGTACACCTTCATTTCTCAAGAAACAGTCGCCGGCGCGGTCGAGATCGTGTGCTACTTTTCAACAATTGTGGCCGTTGTGATCGGCTATTTGCTGAACATGCGGTTTTGAACCAGCCGGAGCACTGCCCTGAACGCAACCGGGAAGGGAAGAATCAGAAACAGGAGTCGATGGCATGGAGTCTCTCTGGGATTTGGGCGCTATCTTGGTCGAGAACTGGCCCATTTGGCTGGTCAGTATTGTATTGATTGTGGCGGCCGTCATTGACGGGGTCGCGTTGCGAGTTCCCAATTGGCTAACCTTCCCCTTCGTCATCAGCGGTTGGATCTACAGTACCGCAGCTTTCGGCTGGGAAGGACTCGGATGGAGCTTGCTGGGGACGATCGTCGGTTTGGCGTTGCTGCTTCCGGCCTATTCCATCGGTGGCATGGGAGCCGGCGACGTGAAACTGTTGGCCGGCGTCGGCGCCTGGATTCACGGCACCCACACATTCTATGCTTTTTGCGTTTCGGCGATTGTTGGTGGCGTGATGGCCATTGGCATGACTTTATGGAAGCGAAGCTGGCGTAAGCACCTGGGGCAATTCCGAGGCATTCTGTACGAGATGATGGTGATTCGAGATCCTAATCAACTGGCGTCGATTGCCGCCGAGCGGAAAGCTTCGATGTTGTTGTTACCATACGGCATTCCTATCACGATTGGCACGATTTCCTACCTCGCATGGACAGGCATGCTGACGTAGGAGAGCAACCGCGAATTGGTGAGCACGATGAATAGGCAACCAAGAGACCAAGACCGTTCGCGGCGAAACTTCCCGACCGGACTCCGACGGAGGTCCTGCGGGTTTCGTCGTTTCTTGCGGCACCGGCGCCGCGGAGCGTCGGCCGTAGAATTCGCGATCGTTGCGCCCCTATTCTTCCTGCTGATTTTCGGGATGTTTGAATTTGGGCGCATGATCATGGTGCAGCAGCTCATGACGAATGCGGCCCGTTCCGGATCGCGTGTGGCCGTAATCGACGGGGCAACGTCTTCCGGGGTGATCTCGACTGTCAAGGACTACCTGGAGGGTGGTTCGGTGGAGGCGGACTCTCTGACGATCACCGTCGATCCGTCGAATCTGGCATCAACGGATACAGGGGATGCGATCACAGTTCAGGTTTCCGTGCTCTATGACGACGTCAGTTGGCTGCCCGCACCCTGGTTTTTAAGCGGGCAGACGTTGACAGCAAATTGTACGATGCGTCGCGAGTGACGTGACAAGGTGAAAACATGAAGCCAATCATTCTTATTGCGATAGCACTGGGCTGCGGTCTGGTTGCAGCAGTCGGCGTATATCAACAGATGAACAGTGCCGCCTCGCAGGTCGAGAAGGTGGGGGTCGTTGTTGCCAAGAAGGAGATCAACATCAACGAGGCGTTGAACGAGGAGAATGTCGAACTCGCCGAGTGGGAGCCAAATCAGGTGCTGGAAGGTGCAATTTCCACTTTGGAGGAACTGGAAGGCGCATACGCCCGCGCTCGATTCTATGCTGGCGAAGCGATCCTGGAAGGCAAGATCCGCGACGGAACGAAGAGCGGCAACTCGATAGGGGTGCCGGAGGGCTATCGAGTCATTTCGGTGAAGGTATCACTGGACTCGTCCGTCTCCAATCTCGTCGAGCCGGGTGATCGTGTCGACGTGATCGTCGTGCTGAATGATTACGGCCCGGACCTCGCGCTGGCCAAGACGATCCTGACCGCGGCGCGCGTGTACGCTGTGAACAGCGAGCTGACGCCGTCCTTGGATCCGGAGAAAGCGCCGGAAGAAGCTCGCGCCGTTTCGCTTATCCTGAAGCCCGAGCAGATCGAGAAACTGGCGCTGGCGGCGGAGATGGGCACAATCAAACTGTCGCTGCGCAGTCCCGATGATGCCGAAATTAGCGAACCCCCTGGCTGCACGTCCTCGGAAATGCTGGGCAAGACAGACGTGGCCGACGAAGTGTCCAACGGGCAAGTGGCCATCAATCGAGGATTGTTATCCGAACAGCCGGCACAAGATCCGTCCGGGCCTCATTGGTCAATGGTCGTCATGTCTCCAGGCCGTGCCGAGAAGTACACTTGGCCGACGCGCGGGTGCGTACCGCAAATGGAAGTCCTCTACTCGTCCGATAGCAGCAGTTCCAGCGAATCCAGCACGGAAGAGGACGACGACAGTGGGAATGACAGAGTCGAAGATTTCGACGACCTTGACGATGACGTTCAGGTGACCGACTACTCGAACGCCCACGAATAGACGCGGGTTATAACGGTCGCACCGGTTCTGACGGTAACGATTGTTCTGCCCGCGCCTAAGATGCCGGTTGTGACGAACCGACCGAGAATTCCACCCCTTGTGCTCCCGCATTCGGTCAGGAACACCCGGCTGTCTAATCGAAATAACTAGTGCGCGAGGCACCATACGTGCAATCGTGCGCGGATCGGCCAAGAATGCCCTAGTGCCGTTTCCACAAACATAACGATCCCTCCAGACCAACCATTGCAAGGAAGTGTTTCGGTGCTCCTGGATCATTCATCCCTGCCACGGAAGGTGGGTCCGCTGCTGGGCCTTCTAGTCTGGATTCTCTGGCCGGCGTTTCTGGCAAACGCACAGACGGTTACGGGGAACCCAATGCACTTCAAGGTGAGCCCTAAGCCACAGCGTTTGGAGATCACCGTCAATACCAGCAGGATTCTCACGCTGGAAAAGGAAATACATCGAGTCTGGGTGACTAACCAGGATATCGTTCTGGCAACACCGCTGAACGAAACCCAGGTTCAAGTGTCCGGACTCAGTCCAGGTGCAACGCAAGTGAACATGTACGACACGGACGGGAAGGTCTATCCGGTCGATGTCGCTGTGATGCGCGACGCCTCGGAGTTGACGGGCCTGCTGGAGAGTCTGTATCCGGAGGCGACCCTGCGCGTGATTCCGCTGGAGGCGGCCGTCCACATCTCGGGATTCGTGCCCCGTCCGGAGATGATCGATGGCATTATCAAACTGGCCGGAGTCTTCTACCAGGAGGTCATCAACGAGATCACCGTGGGCGGCGTTCTGCAAGTGGCCTTGCATGTCAAGGTAATGGAGGTTTCCAGGACAAAACTGCGCCAGTTGGGACTGGACTGGCAGCTTCTGACCAGCCAGGGCGAGGTGCACCAAGGCGCGGGCGGGTTGATCGCCAAAGCGTTCGACGACTCGGGCCGCGAACTGCCGACCGGAATCGGTGGCGATACGTTGCGTCTGAAGGCGTTTTGGGCCGCCGATTCGTTCACGGGCTATTTGCAGGCCCTACGACAGTACCAGTTGGTGAAAATACACACCGAGCCGACACTTACGGTCATGACCGGCCGCGCGGCCACGATCAGCTCCGGCGGGAGATTCCCAATTCTGGTTCCCAGCGGACTTGGCACAACCACCGTCCAGTATGAAGAGTTTGGGACGCGTGTCGACGTTGTCCCGATGGTGTTGGGCAACGGCAACATCCGCTTGGAGATCCGACCACGCGTGAGCGAAATAGATGAGAGTCGGGGCGTGGAAGCCAACGGCTTCACTGTACCCGGATTGACAGAACGATACACAGATACTTCGGTAGAACTGCGGGCCGGTCAAACACTCGCCATCGCGGGTCTGATCCAGTACCGTACCGAGTCGATGGACAAAGGTATCCCCGGACTGGGCGACATGCCGTGGATCGGTCGCGCCTTCTCGCGCGTCGAAGAGCGGACCAACGAAGTGGAGTTGCTGATCCTCGTAACGCCGGAGCTGATCGGTGCAATGGAGCCGCATCAAGTGCCGCGGTGTGGTCCCGGTCAGTTGACGAGGAGCCCGAACGACACCGAGCTGTACTTTCAGGGCTACCGTGAAGTTCCCGACTGTTGCCTGGGAGGCGATGGCGTCCAGTCTCCACCGCCCGCGTGGAACGCGCCGCCGGAGAGCATCCCAGCTCCTCGACGAGAGGTAATTCCGGTTCCGAGTCAGGGCACGATCCCGTCTCCGCAACGAAGTGTCATTCCAAGAGCCACACTACCGTCCGGCCAAGCAGAGCCCCTGCCTGCGCCTACATCTTCGCCCGCTGACGGTAGCCCGAGTCCACACGCATCGGCATCGACGCCGACAGATTCGAGGCGGAGTCAGCCGTCGCGCCAAGACGGTGGATCGAGCGAACTTGGTCTATTCGGTCCGCTTGGATACGACCCGCTCGACTGAACCATTCGGCATAACCGGCCCACGGGAAAAATCAAGGGGCCATCGTGCCTCCGGCTTCGGGTTAGACGGAAGATGCGGGCATTTCAGAACGGCTGCGACATTGCCCCGGCCAATGGTAGCTCTTGGAGAAGAACGGAGGCCATTTTCTGCCTCCAGCCGCTTAACTTCGACGTAGATTGACTGTAGGAGAATCCCAGAGTGCGCTTTTCGTTTCTTGATGTGTGGAAGATATCAAGATGAGCTACGTGGTAAGAACCGCAATCGTTGATCCCGATGACGCGACACGCGACGAAGTGAAAAAGGCGTTGTCCGGCATGGATATCGTCTGGCTGGAAGCTGAATTCGTCGACTACGTCACGGCGGCTCCACTGTTGGAGGAAATTCGTCCCCAATTGGTAACGGTCTGTCTAGACAGCGATATCGACAGAGCGACCGCGTTGATCGAGGACCTGGTCAAGCGACTGCCGGAGTGCAACATTTGCG
>CAZURK010000540.1:0-5058 GCA_964623055.1 uncultured Pirellulaceae bacterium | reverse complement strand
GCGTCGCCAGCCCTTTATCCACGAGACGATTCAGGCGCGTCTGCATCGTCGGGTAGCCAACCTGATGCGCGTACTTGGCAAATGCCTGATGCGCTTCCGCAATTGTCACCGGCCCTTCCTGCCACAGCATGTTCATCAATTCCATCTCACCTGCTGACAGGCGAACAGCCTCTCGCTTCTTTCCCATGCTGTCCTCCTAACTGCCATTTATGACCGATGTAATAGAGTGAATTATATTACGCCAGTAATAAAATACAAGTTGAATTTGCGTCGATTATTTGTGAATGATGCGAAGGGAGTGCTCGACGACGAAGTGCAATAAAACGCCAAAAAATTGGCGAATACCTCTTGGTTCGGCGGGCCGCAACGCTAAAATATTGGCGTTACGATTGATCTTTCCGTGTCGTACTTGGACAGCGTCACTTGGTGGGCAGAGCGTGGAGATTGAAGCCTGAAGCGCAAGCGAAGATCCAACGACGTAACTCGTTTCTTCGCTTGCGCTTCAGGCTTTAATCGACCACCGGAGTGGCGCTGTCCAACTACTCAGCCTCGTTTATTCGACAGGGCAAACTGTCATGGTCGACTCGCCTCAACTCAGTCGCCGGGAACGGCAGATCATGGATGTTATTTACCTACGAAAAGAGGCGTCGGTCCTGCAGATTCAGGAAGAGCTGCCTGATGCACCTTCGGCGACAGCCATTCGTACGTTGCTGCGTATCCTCGAAGAGAAAGGCCATGTTCGCCGGCGCAAACAAGGGCGAGAGTTCTTCTACCAACCTACTCAGCCAAAAAAGAAGGCGGGTTTCCAAGCACTTCAACACGTGCTGGAGACCTTCTACGAAGGGTCCATCGAAAGCGCTTTGGCCGCGCATCTGACGGGCAACAAGAACGGTTTGCCCGACGATGAAGTCCGGCGGCTGATGCAACTGATCCGCGATGCACGCAAGAAGGAGGGCTAGACATGCTTTCCAGCTCAGGTCTCTTGATTCTCGGAGTCTCCGCGACAGTGGCCATGTCGGTGTTCGCCGCGGCGGTTGTCAGAGGAGTAATCCTGCTCGCCCTCGTAGCGATTGGCTTGACCTGCTGGCGGAGCAGTTCAGCCGCGATGCGACACATGGCCTGGGTCATGGCGACAGTCGGACTGCTCGTGCTGCCGATCATGTCGCTCGTGTTGCCTGGATGGACCGTTCTTCCCTCGCGGCTCGACATTGCTGCCGCTGTGAACTCTGCCACAGAAGATGAGAGACCGGAAAATACTCCTGTTGAATACCTACCGACCGTGGACTCGCTTCCTCCGGTCCGTGTCGAATCCGTAGAACCCCTTCCCACACGCACCGAACTTGTGGAACCGATCCCGGAAGACGGCCTGCCATCCACAACTCTGGAAATCGACGCAACGGTTTTGCCAACCGAAAGCCCCGGATCGGACGATCTGGCCGAGGCACCCGCTGCGGGACCACAAGTTCCCGAAGTTCGGAAACCAACTGTCCAGGTCAACGCTGGCCCACAAAAGAGGGCTGCCGCGTGGCTTCTCGGTGTCTGGTCAGTTGGTGCAACCGTCCTATTGCTGCGACTGTTGGCGAGCCAGTTCGGCCTATGGCGGCTCACTTGCAGGAGTAGTCGAGTCACGGATGGCAACTTACTGGAATCGGTGAATCGAATCGCCTCCTCGCTTTCTGTGCATCGCTCCGTTCGCGTGTATCTCAGTCGTGATCGACACATCCCAATGACGTGGGGACTCATCGCGCCACGCTTACTGCTGCCGGCCGATGCTGGCGGGTGGGACGGTGAACGGCTACGGGCGGTGCTCGCGCACGAATTGGCTCACGTGAAGCGTTGGGACTGTCAGACGCAGTTGCTGGCACAGATCGCTTGTGCGCTCCACTGGTTGAATCCTCTGGCCTGGCTTGCGGTATGGCGGATCGGCCTTGAACGTGAACGTGCCTGCGACGACATGGCCTTGGCCAGCGGGATCGTGGCAGCCGACTATGCCGAACACCTGATTGGCATAACCTCCGGCCTGAGCCAACGCGAATTGGCGTCTTACACAGCCCTGGCGATGGCCCGCCCATCGCGCTTGGCAGCACGGTTGTCGCTGCTATTGGACGAAAGGCTGAACCGGCGGAACGTCACGACCGGAGTGATGCTAACAACAGTTGTTTCGCTGACCGCACTCATCCTGCCAATCTCTATGATGCGCGCGGCAGCATCACCTGATGAAGCGGTGGTCCTGGTAGAAGAGGATTCGAGCAGCGAACAGGATGACGAGACCGAGCAGTTTGCCAGAGATGTCGCCGACCGCGTTGTGAAGGCGCTGGAAGACAGCAATTTGAGCTTCGTTGCGCCCGATCGCTTGCCAAAGATCCACGCCGACTTCAGAGCTTTTGTTGCCACGCTTGACCTGGAAAACGTCTCCGCCGGGCGGCGTGCAGAGATCCTCAAGTCGATCGAGGACAATGGAACTCGCATGTTCAAGCCTAGCGAAGTTGCCAGCGAGAAAGCCCTCAATCGCACATTCCTTGCGTTTCCTGATGCATTACGAACGTTGAAGTGGAAACTGTACAGGGCCACAAAATGCGGCCCGTTGTCGGATGAGGAGGCAACACGGCTGGACGAGCAACGCCAATGGATGCGGACAATCATCAACGGATTGGCCGACGAGGGCGATTACGCACGCGATCGGGTTCTCAAGGAGCTGGAAACCAGGTTTAACGATCCGCTGTGCATCGGGTTGGCGCGGCCGATGACCAACGAACAGTTCCAGAAGTTTCAGGCACGGATCAGCGGCGAAGAATTGAGCGTTCGATATGTGATGGACCGCCTTCTCGTGTCAGCTACCTCTCAACTGAACCTGTTTCGTCGAGACACTGACCTTCCGTTTGATGATCGGGTCATCAGCTACGGGGCAGGCACGGGGCTTGTCCATCTCGGATTCGCTTCAAACGAACGGTTCTGCCGTTGGTCACGTTCGATCGCCGATGTCGAATCCAGCAACTCGGTTGTCGATGCCACAACCGGCCTACGGCACCCGGCGCCTGATGACGTGGAGAACAAAGAGGAGTTCCGACGGTGGCTCGACGTGTCGGGCAAAGGTGATTTCGCGTATGACCAGACAGGCGGAGGCAAGCTGGTCGCTGTGCGCGGGGCCAAACTCCTGGCACTCAACGTGGAGAACTGGCTTCAGGCCGATGGAATCAACGACAAGCAATTGCGCGAACGCCTCAACAGGAGCGGCGGCAACGTCGTGCCCTTGGCCGACTTCCGCAAGCGGCTTCAGCAAGATGAAGATGCACAGACCGTCTACGCCGGCATTCTAACCAAGGAAGGCCGCTTGGCCGTCGTCCAGGTGCAATGGTTCAGAGCGCCAAACAGCATCGACTACCTCGTCCGCTGTCGCACGACACACGAGTCGCCTACCGACCAGAGTGTCGCCGTTCGTGGCTTAGAAAACGGTGCATGGAGCGAGCCCATCGAGGGGCTGCAGTTCCGTCTGAGTGCGGCACGAACGGAATTTCAGTCCTGGGAGTTGCCCACGTTTGTCATGGAAGTCCAAAATCGCGGATATAAGGCGGTGACGGAGAAGAGGGCCCAGTCTTTGTTCGGCGATGGTCGTCATGGACCGGGGCTGCGTTTCCTGTTCGAGGACCAGTACAAACGCGCCTTTAATCCAAACGTCAAGATGGCACCTCGAATCCACTTGGACGTCCAGAAGCTCGTCGGCCTGGAGATTGGCGATTCGATGAAGCAGACGTTGACGCTGACGGCAATCGGCGATCTGGTTTTCCAGCAAAGCGCCCCAGTCGACCTGAAGCCTGGGCGATATACGATCGGCATCGGGAAGATCGGGCCTCGACTCGCGGCCGACCTGAAAACTCATGCGGTCACGCTGAATATTCTGCCTCCCGGAGTCAAAAACAACGCGGAACTGGCAGCATTCCTGAGACCCTATCGCATCAACAATCAGTCTCTGAAGGCCGGGTTCGTTCCCAACAAGACGACGCTCGTCTGGGGCGAACCGACGTTCGTCACCTTCACGGTGCAGAATCTGGACGAGGAGACCTTCACGTTCGAGTTTGGCGGGGACTATCGAGGCTCGGGCCGCCACGAGCGTTTCAAGATCAAAGTGACCCACTCGGATGGAAATCTGCTGCCCGATCCCTCACGCGGCTTTCATGGAGGCGGACTCCTCACGCCACGTGTGGTTCAAGGCCGCGACGTTGTCGTCGAAACCGTCGAACTGGCCGACTTCCGTTCCTTGCCCGGTCCGGGTGAGTACACGGTGTCGTGCCGCTTTGATCTCATGCAACATTGGGTCATGAGGGGAGAGCCGGAGTTCCGTGTTCCCGTGGAAACGACATATAAACTAACGATCCTCCCTCGCGAGCCGGCCAATGTGCGGCGAGTGCTCGCGGAACTCTTCGATCAGAGTTACAGAACCAGCGGCACGCCACTGTGGAAGCTGATCGACACGATTTGTTCTTTCGGCAAGGAAGCCGCCGTACCCGGGCTCGTCAAAATGGCCACCGATGGCGATGCGACTCATCGAATCGCCGCCATTCGAGGGCTAGGGAAAGTCACCACGAGCCATTCGCTCGATACCCTGCTGCAGGCCGATCAGGAAGAGCAAATTGCGGTCCGCGTCGCTGCCATCACCGCGCTCGGCGCGTTCACTGATCCGCCGGCTGTCGAGGCCGCCGTCAAAGCCCTGTCTGATCCAAACGACCTCATTTGCACGACGGCCGCCACGGCTCTTGGCAGCATGAAGACGGATGCAGCGATCGACGCGCTCATCGCACGATTGCCGGACGCTCGACCGCCGGTTGGCGCAGCAGTTCTTCGCGCAATGGGAGCTACTCAATCGTCGCGGGTTTTCGACATCATCGTTCGTTCGCTTGCTAACGACGGGGATGCGATCCGTCGCGCCGCAGTGGATGCGGTCACCAATTTCCCTGCCGAGCAGGCTGCAAACGCTCTCAAGCCATACACCACGGATTCAGATATGGACTTTCGCGAAGAGGTCATCCGCAAGCTGGCCGAATCTCTGAAGCAACCGATCGA
>CAZURK010000539.1:0-5155 GCA_964623055.1 uncultured Pirellulaceae bacterium | reverse complement strand
GGCATCAAGGACGGCTTGGTCGCCGCGACGCTGTGCCTCACGTAAGACGTCTGCCGCATGGTCCCACCCTGATTGCGTCACCTTGCGGTCGACCTTGATCGGAGTCCGCCACCAAGCCAGCCAACTTCCGCCAACGACGATGATCAAAGTCAGGAGAATGAACAAGGAACGCAAGCGGAAACGAAAGAACCGCTTCCACGAACGCGGTCGCGCCGTTCCTGAATGGCCGGTTGTTTCTCTTTCCATGATTCCCCAGCCCTCCGAGCGATCATGTCGGCCGATTGTCCCTACGTTGCCTTCACGTCGAAGCAGTAGAGGTTGTCGGCGAACCTGAGGTACAGGCGGCCGCCGATTACTACGGGGTGCGCCCAGCTTTTGTCTGTGCCTTGGACGCTGAAGGTGCCTCGCATCTCCATGCCATTCGGCGAGCATGTTCCCAAGCCTGCGACGCCACGGTCTTCGCTGAACAGATACAACATTCCGTCGGCATAGCAGAGGGAGCCTTTGCCCACGCTTCGCTCTTCCCACATCTTGCGACCGGTGGCTAGTTCGAGACACGTCCATGTTCTATCGTTGTTTCCGTAGATGTATCCTTCGTGGATGATGTATCCGCCATGGTGGCAGACCATGTCGCGGGTCTTCCATGCCTCGCGTGCGGACGCTCCTCTGCCGGAAAGCTGCAGACAGATGCCTCCTTTGCTATAGCCGTTGGCCCAGAAAACGTATCCATCGGAGTAGACAGGCGTGGGGCAATTGGCCGTGTTGCCTTCGCTGAAGCGATTGGACCACAGCGCGGCGCCGTTTCTGGCGTTGACGCCGACGATGCCGCCATGAGTACCGGTCGTGACGATAGGCACGCCGTCGTGAGTAAAGGCGTAACACGAACTGTACTGCGCCCCGGCGCTGAAGCCTCGGCTGGTCCAAACCGGCCGGCCGCTATTCTTGTCCAGGGCGACGATACAGTTCTGTCCGCCCGGCGTAACGATGGCCATGTTGTCCAGAATCAGAACCGATTCGGCATAGCCCCAATGCGGCGTTCGGCCGCCGAACTGGCTGAAATGCGCCGTCCATATCTTCCTGCCCCGGTCGGTGTCGTAGCAGCCGACCATCCCGTTACCCGAGACGATGTACAGTTTGCCGTTGTCGATCATCGGTGTCGAACGGGAACCCGGATGGCTCCTGGTCCACGCGTTGTCGTGTGGCGTCTGCCAGACGCGGTTGCCGTCCATGTCGAAGGCGAAAATGGTCAGCGTGTTGCCCACATCGCCGCTGGTATACACCCGGTCGCCCACGACGGCCACCGACGAAAACCCGCGGCCGATCCCATTGGCCTGCCAGATCAGTGGCGGGCCTCCAGACGGCCATTCTTTCAGCAAGCCGCGATCGGGAGACTTACCGTCCCGATTCGGGCCCCGCCAGCCGGGCCAGTCGGCGTTGCTGGTCGTCGGTACTCGTGGCGAACCAGGCTCGATTCGCGGCGGGCTGGCCTCGAATTCCGCTTTCTTGCCCGCGTCCCGCTCCCCCGAGGCCGCCTTCATCCGATCGGCCTTCCGCTTGACGTAAACCTGGTCGAACCTGCTGAGCTTCGCGATCGGCACCGTGACGATTTCGCCGTCCCGTTTCTTCATACGAACTGCCTCGTCCGTGAAGTCCACCATGACCGCCTGCACTTGGTACTGCCCCGTCGAATCGGTCCATGTTCGGTATTCGTAATCGTTTGAAGCGTCGGCCGTACCCGACAAGTGCACCGCCAGTACGATGGCACAGATCACGGTGGGGACTGTGAAGACGAGGCATCGAAACGCGATCGGTTTGTGAATCATCTACTGCACCTTTCATGTCAACCGAGACTTGTCGAATCGCACCTGCCCGGCTACATGCGGGCCTCTTCTCATCGTTCCATTGTGTCCAGTCACAGACACGGTTCAAGTGTACACCAAGGCATAGACACAGATGCCGGTTCCGCTGTGGGAACGAATCTTTCTTCCAAAGAAAATCGGTGAAATGTGGCTGGATTATTCGATTGTGCAAGAAGAGAAGATTGGTGATGAAGTCGTCCGAAGAATCGAACGTGATGGGAAGGCGATCGAGAATAGACCCACGCTGAAAGGCTTTCGTCCACAACCGCGGCAGCGGGACGGGCTGGGGTGGCCCGCACCTTGGCGCAAAAAAGGGCCCCTCGCGACCCTACCACAAGGTCGCGAGGGGCGAAGGCAGGCAATGGCAGTGCCAACTCACTCGGATCGACTCGTTACCACTTATCGGTCACAAAGAAGCCCCCTCAACATGCGAATATTTCGCACTGGTTTGCTCAACGCCCCATGAGCAGCCGGATCAGTTCCGTCTCGTTCCTGACTCCCATCTTCGACAAAACGCGTTTTCGGTGCTTGGCGGCCGTCTGTATCGAGACGCCAAACTGGGCTGCAACCTGCTTGTTCGTCTTTCCGTCATACAGCAGGTGCATTGCTTCGCGTTCGCGGGGCGAAAGCGTGTCGATGCGCAACTGGACCTCGTGCCGTTCCATCTCGCGGCGGTGTCGCTGCAGATCTTTCGCCAGGGCCTGACGTACGAGTTTCAGCAGTGCGTGGTCATCGACTGGCTTTTCTAGAAAATCCACCGCGCCGGCTTTCATCGCTCGGACCGAGGTGGTCACGTCTCCGTGGCCGGTAACGAAGATGATCGGCAGATGGTCCCCATTCCTACCCATCCGCTCCTGCAACTCGGGGCCGTCCATCTCCGGCATCTTCACGTCCAGCACCAAACAGCCAGGCATCTTGGGATCATGTGCTTCAAGGAACCGCTTGGCCGACAGAAAGCACTCGACCGTGAGCCCCTCGGATTCCAGCAGCCAGCGCAGCGAATTCAGAGCTTCGGGATCGTCATCCACGAGAAATACTGTGGGCTTCCAGTTCATCTTCCGGCCCTTCGCTGATCGGTGGTATCGTGAAGAAGAAAGTAGTCCCTTGCGGTTGGTTCGGTACCGCCCACAGCCGACCATCGTGCGCCTCGACAATCGTCCGGCTGATAGCCAGCCCGATGCCCAGACCCTCGTCTTTGGTCGAAACGAACGCATCGAAAATATTATCGGCAATCTCCGTGGGCAGATCTTTGCCGTTGTCCGAAACCGCGATCTCGACCGTCTTGTCTCCTGTGGACCTCGCCGCGATGGTCAATACCCGCCGTTCGTCCGGCACCTCAGACATTGCATCTACCGCATTCCGGATCAGGTTCACAACGACCTGTTGGATTTGAATTGGATCGGCGGACACAACCGGAATGTCGTCATCCAGTTGCCGATTCACCGTGATGCGATTGCGGCGGATGTCAGCTTCCAGCAGCTTCATCACATCGTCAACAAGTCTCTTGACGTCCACCGTCGATCGCCGCGGCCGCCCCTTGCGCACGAATTCGCGCAAGTGCGAGATGATGCCTGCCGCTCGGTCAACCTCGTGGGAGACCCTGCCCATCACGTCGGCTAACTGGTCGAATTCGAGGTTCCCTCGATTGATGCGACGATTGACGCCTCGCACATAGTTGGCAATAGCGTACAGCGGTTGGTTGATCTCGTGCGCGAGCGTGGCTGCCATTTCTCCGACCGTGTGCACGCGACCGATGTGGGCCAAGTCCGCCTCGAGTTGGCGGCGTTGATCATCAGCGAGTCGACGTTCCGTAATGTCCGTTGCGGTGAAAATCACGCCGGCGGACATGTCTTCCGGATTGATCGCAGTTGATCGAAGATGAACGTGGATCGTCTTGCCGTCCTTACGACGCCATTGTGTGTCGATCTCGCCAGTGCCCGTCGCGCGTATCTGGGCATACTTCACACGGCCGACTCGCTCGTACTCCTCCGCCGTCTCGTAAAGCATTTGCGCATTCTGCCCGAGCAATTCGTCCTCGCTGTAGCCGGTCATCTCCAGCATAGGAATATTGACCCACTGAAAGACGCGATCGTGAAGCAGACCTATGCCCGCAGGCGCCGCTTCCAGGATCGTGGCAAGCAGCGCTTCGTTCCTTTCCAGCGCTTCGGCCGCCCGTTCGCGCCGGTCGATTTCGCTACCAAGCTCCTCGCATGCTTCCTGCAGTTCGCGAGTTCGCTCGGCCACCGCGGTTTCCAGTTCGTCGGCGTATTGCTCCAAGTGCTGCTGAAACGCCCG
The DNA here is from genome assembly GCA_964623055.1 of uncultured Pirellulaceae bacterium. GTDB lineage: Bacteria > Planctomycetota > Planctomycetia > Pirellulales > Pirellulaceae > JADHUC01. The sequence continues at coordinate 1,001 of CAZURK010000539.1, read as the reverse complement.
GCGAACGTGGCGTACGATTTCGTCCGGATCGCACGCCTTTTCTACGTACGCGAATGCGCCGTGATTGATCGCATCCTTGGCCGACGCGTAAGAGGCATGCGCGGTGTGAACAACGACCGGTATTCCGTCGTCAAGCTCCTGGAACCGCTTCAGCAATTCGGTGCCGCTGAGCGCCGGAAGGCGAAGGTCTACGATCGCTACGGCGACATCCTCTTGTCCGACGTGCCGGAGAGCTTCGGTTGCGGTCGAACAGCCGATCGTGTCGAATCCCTCGTCTTCCAGGATGGCCGTCAGGGTGCGCAGTTGGGATTTATTGTCCTCGACAACCAATACTCGCGAATTCCGTCTTCGACCAGCGGCCTGTGACTTGGTGACCTCCATGACTGACCTCCCTAGATTCACGCCGTTGCTTGTCCGCTCTGTCCACCTGCGGTTTCCCGAAAGTCGAGGGGTAAACGGCCTCAGAGCGAAACGGTCGACCGGGTCCTCCTCTTAATTGGTGGGGACCTGCCTTTTTCGCCTCCGTCCTTCCCAAAATGGAAAAGACCCTTGCAATTGGCTGGGCAACTTGGCATTATTGTGTGATGGGGGACGATGTGTCTAGCCTGAAGAAGGCATGGTATTGCCCACTCTGTCCCCCCACGCCGTATCACCTACCCTGAAGAGTTTCCCGGTTAACATAGCTGATACGCTGGAGATTCACATAGTGTGACGCCCACCCAAAGCCGTCCTCGGCGATGGGAGGACGCCTATAAACCGTACAAAGTAGTTTGGAAAGCAATTTGACCGTTGCCCGGTTCACTTCGCTAATCATTGATTCGCGGTGAACCCTAGCCAGGTTTGAGGTAACTCGTGATGAAAACACAGGCGATTGCACTTATCGTGTTCATGCTGGCATCGTCAGGCTCGTTGTCGGCCGGAGCGGAGGCCACGGCGAACGCTGCAGCCGAGACAAGCCCGGAGGAGGCCAAGGCGCAGGCCGCCTACGATGCGGCCGAGAA
>CAZURK010000538.1:0-5164 GCA_964623055.1 uncultured Pirellulaceae bacterium | reverse complement strand
AGTCGTAGCCGTGGTCCTCGAACGCGCGGAGGATGGCGTCGACAGTGTAGTCGTAGAATTTCTGCAATTCGTTCCAATCGCCGCTGCGCCAAAACGCTCTGGCCAGATCCGGTTCGTTGAACACGCTCCAGTGGAAATCGAGACAAGCGTCGCCGTAGCGTTCGATCACGTGCGATGTGTAGACACGCACGACCTCGTGGTATTGCGCGTAGTCTTTCGGATAGGTGAAGTCACGGCCGTCGATAGCGAGATCGCCCGGCGCATCGACGAAATTCACGACGAGGCGACGTTGGAAGCGACGATTGGCGATATCCCACTCTTTATCGACACGGCCCCAATAGTAATGAGGCGTGCCGGCCGGCCGGAGTTTCAGGAGATAACATCCGCCTGGCGGGAAGAGCCCTGGTGAGTTCGGATCTTCTGTCTTCGGAAGGGAACCGGCGTATTCGAGCTTCCAGCCATCGGGTGGATCCTCGAACGTCGTTACCAGGGCCTTCCTGGCGTCGGCTGAATCCTCGACAATCTTGATGACCTTTGCTTCGGTCGAGTTGACACCATCGGCGATCAGCACTTCATCCCCAGGATGATAGTCCGGTCGGATTGGGCGACCAGACTCAATTCCGTATTGCTCGTGACCAAAGAAATCCTCGACGCAGAGGACGGTTCCTTCCTCCCGCTTCTCCATTGCCACGACCCGTCGCGTTTCGCGCTCGCGCACGACGTTAGGAGGCTTCTGCGACAGGAACCTCGGTTGACGTTCCATCCCAGTCAATGTGAAATCCCGCTGCAAGCTCCACGCCTTGGGAGATTCCTTTCGGATGCGCTCCATCAACTCGTACCCAGGGATACGGTTCGAGGCGCTCGTGCAGAAGCTGGGCTTGCAGAAACCGGTGAAAAACCCGCCCTGCCAATGAACGGCCGGACCGCTGAGATCCAATCGCAGTGGCACAGCGTGTGTGCTTGCTTCGTCACCCGTCGTGAAACGCCAAGTCCCCTTCTTGCTGTCCAGGATGGCACCTTCCCGAGACCGAGCGGTAACCGACACGATGTAAGTCGTCGACGGTTCGAGTCTTGCCGTGCCGTCGATGTACACGGCCACGGCCGGCCCGCGTTTGGTATTGACGGAAATCTTGCCGCCGTATGCGTCCGCGAACACGCGCCCAGGCTTCAGGATCTCGACTTGCCCTTCGCCCACAGGGCCCATTCGCACGGAGATCGAATCGGGCAACACGACGTCGGTAGCGTCGTTCTGCTGGAAGCCAAGCTGGAAAAAGAGACTCGTGGCCACGGGCACGTCGGTCTGGCCAGGGGTGGGACGAGGATAGCCGTAAGGATCCGGCTTCGCTCGAAGCAGCTTTATGTCTTGCGCATGGGTCACTCCACACATGCATATCAGGATTACTGTCAAGAATAGTGACGGGGAACGAAAGCTCCGCGATCGCACCGACGCTATCCAAAACGGCTGCATCAGGAGTCTGCTCATGGTTCTCGTGGCGATCCGATTTTTGGGGTCATGGAAAACAGATATTGTAGCCGAAACAGGCGACCGTAGTGAACTCAAAGGGAGACCGACGCGCAATTCTGAATTCTGTACGTCTGAGCCCTTCGCACGGTTTCACGCTCAACTCGATCTCAATGCGAGTGTGACGCGTACTTCTTTGGCCGAGTTGCGTCTGGTTGTTACATTGGACATGCGGCCGCATCATGGAAACAGGAATGGACCTTCACTTCAGAAATAGGGCAATCGCGCGATGAAACATCCTGCAAACAAGTCGTCGTCTCTGGGGGCACTGACTATCTGTCTCTCGTTGTGCGCAGCAACGGCAGGCGAAAACCAAGCAACAAGATTGGCCAAGGAGATACTTGACTCGTCGGGCGTACAAGGCGGAATCGTCGTCCATCTTGGCTGTGGCGACGGGAGACTGACCGCGGCGCTGCATATCAATGATGGCTATACCGTTCATGGTCTTGAAGCGGACCCGGACGAAGTTGCTGGAGCGAGAGAGCATATCCACTCGCTGGGCGTCTACGGTTCAGTTTCCGTCGAGCAGTTTTCGGGGACCAAACTGCCGTATACGGACAACTTGGTGAATCTGGTAATACGGGATGCGGGATGCGAGATACGGGAGGAGGAGATCATGCGGGTGCTGGCGCCCGGTGGCGTCGTTCAGACCCTCGACTCTCGACTCTCGGCCCTGGACTCTTCCCGTAAGCCTTGGCCGGACAACATCGACCAGTGGAGTCACTTCTTGCATGACGCCACGGGCAATGCGGTGGCGGATGACACCGTCGTCGGGCCGCCGCGAAGTCTTCAGTGGATCGCGCCGCCACTGTGGCTTCGGAGTCACGAAACACCATCGGGGATTCAGTCGCCCGTCTCGGCGGGCGGTCGTCTGTTCTACTTCTTCGACGAAGGACTTATCGGAATCACCGACGAACGTTTGCCCGATCGTTGGTCGCTAGTTTGCCGGGACGCGTTCAACGGCAAGCTGCTCTGGAAGCGACCGCTCGATACATGGGGCTGGCGCGAGTGGGCCTACGAGCGATACGCTGGAAAAGACTGGCTGAAGTTGCGCAGCGCGAGAACGGTCGTGCCATCCGAAAACCAGCGGCGGATTGTCACCGACGGCGAACGGGTCTACACGACCCTCGCGTACCGAGGCCCCATGTCGATCCTGGATGCCGCCACAGGCGAACTCATTGAAACGGTCGAGGCCACGAAGAACGCGAGTGAAATCCTGGTCACCGACGGGATCGCCGTTGCCTACACTCACCAGGCACCCGACGATACAGCCGAACGGAGAGGGAGCGGGAATACATCGGGAGGGACGTTGGTTGCAGTGGATGGTCCAACGGGAGAGGTGCTTTGGGAGAAGCCGAGCGGCCAGATCCGTCCACTGGCTCTGGCGATCGACAACGGACGAGTCGTCTTTGTGGCGGGAAAGGAGTTGATCGCCCTGGATCTGAAAGACGGGCATGAACTGTGGAGGGCTCGACCCAAGCGATCTGCGCCGAGGACGCTAGTTGCCATCGACGACGCCGTCATCCTGCACAGTGGGACGCACGTGGCGGCTCACGACGCAACCGACGGCAAGCCGCTTTGGGAACAGACTGGACCGTCGATCGGCATGGGCGAAGTCGACGATTTGTTCGTGGTCGACGGGCTGGTATGGCGCGGCATGATCTGCGTGGACGACGATGGGAACGCGACTCGCAAGAGCCCAAACTCGCTGGTGGTCGGTTGGGATCTACACACGGGCGAAGAGAAGAAACGCATTCTCGTGGACAATCTACGAAGCCCGGAACATCATCATCGCTGCTATCGCAACAAAGCAACGACTCGGTATCTAATTAGTTCGTTCGAGGGTGCCGAGTTTTTGGACTTCAAGGATGACGACCATGGGATGAACAACTGGCTGCGCGGCGCGTGCCGAAACGGGATGATTCCGGCCAACGGTTTGCTTTATGTGCCACCGGATCAGTGTTTCTGTCAGCCCGGCTCGAAGTTGCTCGGATACGCGGCGGTGAAGACGGAATCGGCGGTTCCTCTGACGGCCGTGCCAGACAGCGAGCGATTGGAGAAAGGGCCGGCGTTTGGGAAAGTTGCAACTGGAAACTGGAAACTGGAAAAGAGCGACTGGCCGACTTTCCGGTATGATGCGGCTCGCAGTGGCGCGACCGTCCATGGCGTGTCATCTGATGTGGTTGTCGACTGGAAGGTCAAATTGGACGGCAAGCTGACGGCTCCCGTCGCTGCGGGCGACAAGGTGTTTGTTGCCAGGTCAGATGCTCACACCGTCTATGCGTTGGATGTGGCAAGTGGCGAAGTGTCGTGGCAGTTCACTGCGGGCGGCCGAATGGACTCGCCGCCGACGATCTGCACGTTTGTAGTACCGCCTTCAGGCGGCTCGGCCCAAGCGGACACTGCGAACCCCGCTGTGGAACCGCCTAAAGGCGGGACTACGAACAGTCTCTGCTTGTTCGGTTCGGCCGACGGTTACGTCTATTGCCTGCGAGCGTCGGACGGCGAACTCGTATGGCGATTCCTGGCTGCGCCCGCCGATCGGCGAGTGGCCAACTTCGATCAAATTGAGTCTGCCTGGCCGGTCCACGGCAGCGTGCTGGTGGTGGACGGCGTGGCGTACTTCACTGCAGGTCGGTCGACGTATCTGGACGGTGGGATTCGTGTGTACGGGCTCGAACCGTCTACCGGGAACGTTCTCCACAAGGGGCTCTTGGAGGGGCCGCATCGCAGTATCGACGGCGAACGTGATCTTGCCTTCTTCATCCTCGGGGCCAATTCGGACGTGCTGGTTAGCGAAGGCGGATTTCTGTACATGCGTCAGAAAAAGATGACGCCGGAGTTGCAGGAGATCGACGTGGATGTTCTATCCAGCAAAGGCGCTCAGGACGTAGGGCTACATATCTTCTCGACCTCGGGGTTACTGGATGGTTCGTGGTACAACCGCACGTTCTGGATGTACTCGAAACGATGGCCCGGTTTCCAGCTTGCCAACCAAGCACCCAAAACCGGTCAGTTGTTGGTGGTCGACGACCAGAAGACCTATGCCGTCCGGGTTTTCCATCGTCGAAACGTACACAGCCCGATGTTCTTCCCGGCCACAGAAGGCTATTTGGTGTTCGCGGACGAGAATACGAACGAGCCGCAGATTGTCGGCGAGGAAGGATCGCGTGAGCCGGTCAAATGGCTGCCTCAATCCGATTACTCCCGTGCTCGTGGCGACGAGATCCGGAAGCTGGAAAGCGAGGCGTTTGGACTGGACAAAATGATCGGCTATACGCGAGCCGAACCGCCGGTTTGGATGCAGTGGCTGCCGGTTCGCATCCGCGCCATGGTGAAAGCGGGCGATACATTGTTTGTCGCGGGTGCACCGGATTTGTATGACGCGGAGGACCCTTACGCTGCCTTCGAGGCCCGAAAGGGAGCCCACGTTGTGGCGCTGTCTGCGAAGGACGGCAAGAAACTGTCGGAAACGCCGCTTGAATGCCCACCAGTGTTCGACGGAATGATCGCCGCGGGTGGACGTCTGTTCGCTTCGCTGCGAGACGGAAGCGTTGCGTGCCTGGCCGAGAAGTAGCCGTTACGATCGCGTGTTCAGGGTGAAAACCTCGAGATAATGGTTCATTTTGTCTTGGCAAGAGT
>CAZURK010000537.1:0-5169 GCA_964623055.1 uncultured Pirellulaceae bacterium | reverse complement strand
GTGGCGGACGAGTTGCTCGACATCGCAAAGACGAGCAAGATCGAATCCTACCGCGTCTGGTCGCTGAGAGCTTACGTTCGTGTGATTTCGTTGCCCAACGCTCGACCGCCCGAGCAGACCTTCGAAATGCTCAACAGCGCGATGGACTTGGCGACGCGCACAGAAGACAAGGAGTTGATCGTCTCGCGATTGGGATCGGTCCGTGTGCCGGACGCGCTCACGCTGCTGCTCTCTTTCCTGGATGACGAGAAACTGAAGAACGCAGCCGTCCCCGCGGTCTTCACTCTGGCGAAGGGTCTCAGCCAGTCCCATCCCGATCAGGCAAAGGCAGCCTTGGAGAAAGTCTACCCCATGATGATTGACGCGGCCGTTCGCCAGCAGATACCCAAAGTGCTACGCGGTATCGAAGCGCGAAAGCAACGAAAGAAATAGAAAGCTAAGACTATGACAAGGCCACGAAAAGTCCATCTCACGCGCCGCGCGATGCTCAAGCGAACCGTCGCTGCCGCCGGATCGGTCGCCGCACCCTTGATGGTTCCAGCATCGGTGATGGGCAATGACGGCGCTACCGCGCCCAGCAATCGTATCACCGTCGGCTCTATCGGCGTAGGCATGATGGGCAGAGGCCACTTTCGGATCTTCGCGGAATACCCGGACGTCCAATTGCTGGCATTGAGTGACGTCGACCCGTGGCGTCGCAACGATTCAACGAAGGCGCTCGAACGTGCTTACGCCGACAGGGAGCCCGGCGGTTCGTTTCGCGGGTTCAAGGCATACAACGATTTTCGCGAACTGCTGGATCGCGACGACATCGACGCGGTCATCATCGCCACCGGCGAGCGCTGGCATCCGGCGATTAGTGTTCGAGCTGCGAAGGCCGGAAAGGACATCTACTGCGAAAAGCCGATCTCCTTGACAATCCGACAGGCGCGAACCATGGCGGAGACCGTGCGACGGCATAACCGAGTGTTTCAGACCGGTTTGCAGCAGCGCAATTGCGCGGAGTATCTGAAAGCGTTCGAGATGGTGCACGCCGGTCGAATCGGCGAGGTGAAGCTGGCCTACGTCTCCGCCAGTGGCGTGAGTCAGTACCTGAATCTTCCGGCCGAACCGCTTCCCGAGGGGCTCGACTGGGAAATGTGGCTCGGCCCGTGCCCCTGGCATCCCTACAACTACCGATACCATCACACCGGTCAGCCGAAAAACGTGGTCCCCTGGAGCTGCAACCGAGCGTTCGGTGCCGGTGGGCTGACGTCGGGATTGGTACACAACCTGGATTCCGCTCATGCGGGATTGCGCAAGGACGGCGACGGTCCGGTCAGAATCACACCCCCGGGGATTGACGGGGCTCCGTCGCTCACCTTCACCTATGCCGACAACACAAGAATCGTCTGCGCGACGAGGCTGGAACAAGGCAAACACTTCGTCCCGGAAGGATGGGACGTGAAAACGCCAATCGTCAACTTCGGCGTATTGTTCGTTGGCGATAAAGGCTGGATCCACGTCGCTCGGTTCGGACTTTTGGACTGCTATCCCAAGTACCTCTTGGATAGTGATATCCCGAAGAGCCATTCTGTCGTAGAAAACCATCGCGACTGGCTCGACTGCATCCGCACACGGCGACGCCCGAGAGCGGATGTCGAGATCGGTGCGTGCTCCACGATCCTATCCCACCTGGGATGCATTGCCCTGTGGACTGGCAGAGCGTTGGAATGGGATCCCGTCGAGGAAGAATTTCAGGACGACCGTGAAGCCAACGCGTTGCGATCCCGAGCGTCGCGGGAACCATGGAACGTCTAGGCAGCAAAGAACTGATTAGAATGAGGACCAATCTGATGAGAAACACTCTCCAAGCACTTCTGATCACAGCCTTCTTTCTTGCTCTGGCAACGTCGACGTTCGCCCAGAGGCCACGTCGCCCGCTTTCGGAAGAGGCGAAGCAACAGGTGGAAAGCGTGCTGCCTGCGAAGGCGCCAGCCGTGCCCAAGAAAGCCCGCAAGCTGCTGATCTACGACGGCAATATCGGATACGGCGGACACGGCTCGATCCCCTACGCCAACCACGCCTTCACTCTCATGGGCGAGAAGACGGGGGCGTTTACAACGGTCGTTTCGCGAGATCCCGCCGTGTTCGAGCGGGAGCATCTCGAACAATTCGATGCCGTTTGCCTGAACAATACCGTGGGCAATCTGTTCACCGATCCGCAACTCCGGCAGAACCTGCTTGAATTCGTGCTAAGCGGTGGAGGACTTCTGGGCATCCACGGAACCACTGTGGCGTTCACCGATTTTCAGAAGGGAGCCAAGGAGACGTGGCCGGAATTCGGGTACATGATCGGCGCACGCGGTGCGTCTCATCTTGCACAGGACGAACGTGTGGTCGTCAAGCTCGACTCACCCAACCATCCGCTGACCCGACCGTTCGGCGGCAAGGGCTTCGAGCACGTCAGTGAGTTCTTCCGGGTGCGCGGCCCCTATTCGCGGGACCGCCTTCACGTGTTGTTCAGCATCGACACGGCCAAGACAGAGCTTCCTGCGAAAGGCACGCATCCCGGAGTCGAGCGGCCCGACGACGATTACGCGCTGGCATGGACGCGTAACTACGGTCGTGGCCGCGTCGTCTATTGCACGATCGGCCACAGCCCTCAGGACTTCCTGGACCCCAAGATCCTGGAATTCTACCTGGGGGCCGTTCAGTTCATCATGGGCGACATTTGCGGCACCACGACGCCCAGCAATCGACTGACTCCTACCGTCGCCGCTCAGGAAAAACTAGGGTGGAGATTCGGTGTGACCATGTGGGGTTTGCACCAATACACGCTGTTCGAGGGCATCGACAAGACCCGTGAACTCGGCCTGTCGTACATCGGCGGGCTGAGTTTTCAGAAGGTGAGCAAGGAGATGCCAAAGAACTTCGACTGCAACCTCTCGGGCGAAGAACTAACGCAAATTCGCCTAAAGATGGACGAGGCCGGTGTTCGCATGCCGACATTCTTCTACGCGCGAATCCCAGGCGACGAGGAGGGTTGCCGCAAAGTGTTCGAGTTCGGCCGAAAGATGGGAATCGAGACCTTTATCTCCGAACCGCCGCCCGAATCGCTGGACGTCATCGAACGGTTTTGCGACGAGTACGACATCCGGCTCGCCATCCACAATCACGGGCCGAAGCAGTCTCCCGTGTATTGGCAACCGGAGGGGATATTGGAGGTCTGCAAAGGCCGCAGCAAACGAGTGGGCGCGTGTCCCGATACGGGCTATTGGATACGAGCGGGCGTCGATCCCATCGAGGGAATCCGAAAACTAGGCGATCGGCTCATCACGATCCAACCCCACGACCTGAACGAACTGTCTGCGGAAGGCCACGATGTCCCCTGGGGAACCGGCAAGGCAGAGTTCGAGAAACTGCTCCAAGAGATCCGCAGCCTTGGCATCAAACCAACGCTGATCGGACTGGAGTACTCCTACGACTACCTGGACAACATGCCCGAAATGGCCGAATGCGTCCAGTTCATCAACCGGCTCAATCTGGACACGCCGCAATAGTCAAAATCCCGTGGTATGTACAGGGCTTTCGCTGCTATGCTCCGATCAGTTGATTCAAGGAGCATGAACATGCAGATCAGCGCCAGAAACGTGCTGAAAGGTACGGTCAAGTCCGTTACCCATGGTGCCGTGAACTCGGAAATCGTCGTCGAATTGCCCGGTGGCCAGGAACTCGTCTCGATCATCACCAAATCGTCTGCCGAGCGTCTTGGGTTGGCAGAGGGAAAGGGCGTTTGTGCCGTTATCAAGGCATCCAACGTGATGCTGGCCGAAGAAGAATAGCGTCCATATTCTACGCCCGGAGATTCGAAATGACTCATGCATTCGGACGAGCTGCGCGGAAAGTCTGGCTGATCTGCCTGTTGATACCGATCCTGGCCGTGGCTGGCGATCAGCCAGCAGAACGGGAGATGACGTCGGAAGAGCAGGCGTGGGAGAAGACGTTGGAGGAAAACCTCGGTTCCTTCTATCTGCCGCTCTACAAGAAAGCCAAGCAGGCTGGACGAGTGACGGCATGGGACTACGTGAAAGACGCTCCAAACCTGCCTCGTGTGTTATTGATCGGCGATTCGATTTCCCGTGGCTATACTCTGCCGGTTCGTCATGCTCTGGCTGGAAAAGTGAATGTCCATCGAGCGCCGGAGAATTGCGGTTCGACGAAGCGAGGACTCGAGAAAATGGATGTATGGCTTGGCGACGGCACGTGGGATGTGATCGTCTTCAATTTCGGCATCCGCGACCGCAACTCGTCACCGGCAGAGTACGAACAGCGGCTGGATGCCATCGTCACGCGATTGAAGAAGACCGAAGCCCAATTGATTTGGGCCACGACCACGCCGATAGCGCCAGAGACGCCCAAGATCAAAGCCGGAAGCTCGGCGAGATCGAACCAGATTGCCGCAAAGGTCATGGAACGGCACGGCATACCGGTCAACGATCTGTACAGCTACATCAAGCCGACGCTCAAGCAGCACGAACTGCCGATGAACTGCCACTTTAACCAGGAAGGCTATGAACACCTCGGGAAGAAGGTGGCCGAGGCGATTCTGAACGCACTGGACGCCGATTGACCGCGTCGACTTCGGCAAATTGCGATTGCACTCCAAATACTCTCAGATGCGCGTGGCACTGCTTGCTCGCAAGCAGTGGGCGTTTCCCTGCGTCTAGAAGACACGGCCAACGAGTAGGCCGTGCCACAAGGGATTAGCGCATGTGCTTGTTCCAACCGTTGCTAGTACTGCGGTTTTCCCGGCCGCATACGTTCCTGATGTTGCGTTTTGATTTCGCGCAGCCGTTCGATGATTTGCGGATTTGCTTCTGCGACGTCGTACTTTTCCGAAGGGTCGTGCTCCAAGTTAAATAGCGGAGGCGGATCGCGCGTGACCGGTTCCTGCTTGGTGTAAGGCGTGCGCGTGATGAAGTGAGCCTTCCATGGACCCGAGCGGACGGCGTAGAGATTCTGTCTAGTGTAGAAGAACATCTCTTTGCGTGGACTGGGACCAATCCCGAACAGGACGGGTCGCAGGTCGAGTCCATCCACGATTCGATCCGTCGGCACTTCTGCGCCGGCCAGCAGCAGCGAGGTGGTGTACAGATCCATGGTGCAACCCATCTCGGCAATCGTTTG
>CAZURK010000536.1:0-5189 GCA_964623055.1 uncultured Pirellulaceae bacterium | reverse complement strand
GACTTGGGGGCCGCAGTCGAGGACGATCCGGTACGAGTATCGTCTGATGAATCCCGCCTCCGAGCCTGCAACAGAGCTGGATGTGTATGTGCCGCTTCCCCTCGAATCGCCTCGACAGGAGATCCACTACCTCCATCTTTCAGAAAGCGGACCAAACCGTGTCTTCATCGACAAGCACGGCCAGAGGCTGGTCCACTACACCTTTGATCGTCTCGAAGCCGGTGAGTGGGTGGACTTGGGATACGTCATAGGGATCACCCTGAAAAACATGCGATGGAATGTCTCGGAATCTCTGCCCTCTAAAGAAACGCCGGTCCTCACGCCCGAAGCCAGAGAACTGTACCTCAAGTCAGAGACGAACTACTCCATGGAAAGCGACCTGATGCGCAGGACGGCCGCATCGCTGGTCGAAGGTGCAACGACCGACTTCGAGCGGCTGGTTCGCATTCACGACCATGTCACGAGTTCAGTCCGGTACGTACGGGACAACGATTGGGATCCGGCCGAGGCAGTGCTCACTCGTGGAACCGGTTCGTGCAGCGAGTACAACTATGTGCTTTCCGGGCTCTGCCGCCTTGCCGGATTGCCCACTCGGTGTGTGGGTGGATCCACCAATGGATTGCGCGAGTTGCCCACAACGGATACGGTCTACCATCGTTGGACGGAGGTATTCTTGTCTGGGTACGGCTGGTTTCCCGTGGACTGCTCGCGCGATGCCAATCCCATTCGGGGAAAGCGGAGCCACTTCGGCCGAGTGTACGTCGATGCCATGGTCTGGTGCCACCAAGCAGGCGGCGAGGACGATAGCCTCGGTTGGGACTACCGGGCGAAAGCTCACATCAACGGAGCAGACCCAGGCATTCGCGAGAGTCATCGCACGCGATGGTTCGTGTCCTATCCGGAACAGGATGTCGAGGCGGCCTACACCTGGTTCTTGGATGGAACCGGGGAACGGCCCAAGCCGGACTTGCTGGAATGCGCACTGCTCCACTGGGAGAAGGCCTCGGAGCCAAACCGATTGAAGATGATTCAAGCCCTGGCTGATGCGAGCCGCAACGTGTGCCTGCGGCGTGCGGCACTGTTGCCTGAAGCCGACCAGATTCGCGAGACCCATGTCCGGGAACTCTGTGCTTCCCAGGATTTGGCAGATACGCTGCTCGAGCGTAGTCACGATCTCTACCGTTTTCGCAACTGGTTCAGAAGCAATGAATCGAGCTTGGTGTCTGCGGGAGAGGGCCGGTTCAAGCTGAGTGAGCACGCCGTGGAAAAGGAGATCCCGATCACGACGGCTTCGTCGTCGCAGATTTGGCAGGACCTCGTGCCGGAAGTAGTGAACCGCCTCGTCGAATCGCTGGAGGTGAACCAGGACAAGGCGGTTGTGATCATGCCGGTCGAGGACCAGACGCTGGCCGGCTTGGGCGGTCGGCGCGGTTCGATCCTGTCGGCGATCAAGGAGCGCGTTTCGCAGGAGACGGGAGTCAAGCTGATCGACGAGGATCGCTTCGACCGCTGGATGGAGGAGCGGGGCCCGGGGAGCGGAGAGTACTGGATTTTGGCGAATAGCGGAAGTCACGAAATGTCCTTCAAACCAGCCCCGGACATCATCCTGGTTCCCGTGTGCATCACCAGCAAAGAGAAAGAATCTGTCCTTTACCATCTCGAGCTGAAGAACCTCGAACTGCGCGGCTCCAAATACACCAAGGCCGTCGCCCAGATCCGCCGCGAGGCAGAACAGGTGCCGCCGAGCGACCGCGGGGTGCTCGTCGCGGCAGGAGACACGGTCTTGGCCCGCTGGGAGCATGACATGGTGAGTCGCAACGGATACGACTGGCCCCTGGCAGGCGTCAAAGACGTGCTCTCCACGGCTGATGCAGCGTTCTGTAACCTGGAATGTTGCGTGTCCCTGAAAGGGCTGCCGGCGGACAAGGGAGAACACTGCCCCTTCTACTACCGAGCCCGACCGGAGATGCTTCGCTGCCTCACGCAGGCAGGGATCGACATCGTCACGGCCGCAAACAATCACGGTGGCGATTACGGCCCCGAAAGCGTGGCTGACACGGCCGCGTGGTGCGAAACGGCCGGGCTCGTTTGCGTGGGAATCGGCAACAACGCAGCCGCGGCGGAAGAGCCCCGGCTGGTCCGCGTCGGACCGGTTCAGGTCGGTTTCGCCGGAATGGACACCACAAAGCCCTGTTTTTCTGCCGACGAAAACCGCCCCGGCACCAGTTATGCCGCAGAAGATGAGCCGCTCAAGTCTTTTACTGAGAAAGTTGAAAAGCTCGGCCAATGGGCCAAGGGACGTTGCGATCTTCTGGTCCTGACAATTCACTGGGGCAAGAACTGGGTCAAGGATACGCCGCCCGTCCACAAAGTCATGGCCCGCATCGCATTCGAACACGGCGTGGACCTCATTCTCGGCCACTCGGCCCACCGCCTGCAGGGAATCGAGGTGGTGGACGGCAAGGTGGTTGTCTACGACATGGGCAATCTTCTTTTTGACTGCGAACTCAAGCCCGAGGGCCAGCAGTGCGCCCTGTTCCGATTACACCTCTCCGCCAGTGGCGTCCATAAGATCGAGGTGCTTCCTACGCAGGTCTTGGAAGGCCACACTGTGCTCGCCGGATGCGAAGAGGCCCATCAAACCCTCTCGGAGATGCGCGATCTCTGCTCGCCCCTTGGGACCGACCTCTTGATTGATGAGGATTTGGCAGGCCGACCCGTGGGCGTGATCCACATCCCGGAGCCAAACACGACCGAGCACGGCCAAGCGGACATGGATCTGCCCTGTGCCACCTTTCCTGCCAGCGGAGAGGAGATTCCAGCGACGGTTGACGAAGCCTTTCCTTCGGCCAGTATCCCCGATGATGCCCTCAAACTGACGCCGCCTACCGAATTGGCGTCGGGTGTGGAACTGATCGCGTACCGGCTGCCCCAGACCGCCACAGAAAAAGGAATTCTCGATCTCTCAACCTGGTGGCGCGTGACCGGGCCGGTGGACCGCAACGTCATGCCGGCATTTCATATCAGCCCGGAAGGCGAGACGCCCCGAAGGGGAACGCCCTGGTACACGCGGCACGACGCGGGTGACTGGACCGTGCCCTTCTCCAGGGTCGAACCGGGAACCGACATCGAAGACCGGTATCCCGCCCGCTTGGCCGGACTCCCCGTTGGGCCCTGCAAAGTGTACGCCGTAGTGATCGACACGACTCGGCCCGAAGGGAATCGCATCCTGGCCGAACCCCACCTGCTCGGAAAGATCGAGATAATGCCAAAGGCCGACGAATAGCCAATGTGATACATCATAAGGTGACGGAGTAAATCCAATGAAGTCATGCCAATTACTGATCCTAGTACTGTCGGCACCTTTTGTAGTTGCGGTGGCGTTTGCGAACGTCAACGCGGCGACGCCGAGAACGGCGACCAAGCCGCGGGTTGTTGTGATGACCGACATCGGCGGCGACCCGGACGACCGGCAGTCGATGGTCCGGTTCCTGGTCTATGCCTGCGATTTTGATGTGGAGGGGCTGTGCACCGGCTTCGGTCACGGTCACTACGAAGACACGCGCCCCGATCTGATTCGGGATGCGGTGGAGGCCTACGGTAAAGTCCTGCCGAATCTTCGCAAGCATCACGCAGACTACCCATCTGCCGAGCAACTGCTGAGTCTGATCAAGGACGGCGATAACGGAGACCCACACAGCGTTGGCCCCGACAGGGACTCGGAGGCGTCAGATTGGATCATCGAAGTCGTCGACCGGGATGACCCGCGTCCCGTTTGGTTCTCGATCTGGGGTGGCCCCCGCGAATTGGCGCAGGCAATTTGGAAAGTCTCGCAGACACGATCGCCGGAAGATCAGGCCAAATTCAAGAGCAAGATTCGCGTACACTCGATTGCCGATCAGGACCGCACGGCTGGTTGGGTCAAAAAAACCACCCCGATGTGTTTTGGATCTACTCGGCCAAACTGTTCCGCGGAATTTGGAAGGAGGGTAACCAGGCAATTGTCTCGCCAGCCTGGCTCAAGAAAAACGTCCTTGAGGGACACGGCGCGCTCGGCCCTCTCTATCCGCCAAAGGCAGCCGGTAAGGACGGAGTGAAGGAAGGCGACACGCCGTCTTTTCTCTACGTCCTGTCCAATGGCCTGAGCGATCCCGAACATCCGCAGTGGGGCAATTGGGGAGGGCGTTTCCGGTCCAGCGGTTATGGAAAAGAGTTCATTCCCGCCGACGACATCATGGACGGCAAGCTCGACCTGCTGTATTCCATCCATCGCTGGCGCTCGGCCTATCAGAATGCGTTTGAGGCTCGCATGGATTGGTGCGTCATGCCACACGCCGCAGCCAATCACGAACCAACTGTCATCTGCAACCAGGACCGGACTCGACGCGTGCTCGACATCGAGACGACGCCCGGCGCCCACGTCAGCCTAAACGCCGCCGGTTCCACCGATCCGGACGGCGATTCGCTGAAGTACCGCTGGTGGGTCTATCGCGAGGCGGGCAGTTATTGGGCGGACGCGCCCATACGGGACGCCGATGAGGTGGCCGCCGTTCTAACCGTACCGAAGGAGGCTTCCGGCAGGACGATTCATGTCATCCTCGAAGTCACCGACACGGGCAAGCCCCCGCTGGTCGCCTACCGCCGCGTGATCCTCAACGTCAGCGGGACGCCGGTCGAGCCGCCGGCCGGCACGATCGGCGTTGAGGAGGATCTTTCCAAGCCCATCACCAGATTGGACGCCCCATCAGCCAAGACCGGAACGTGGACGTTTTGGCGCGGCGTCAACATCAACGGGCCGTCCATCGAGATCGACGGCAACCGTTGGGACGGGGATGACGCATCTCACTTCGTCTGTGAGCACAAAGCGGTCAACAGCCCCCACGTCGCACTGATTCCTCCGACAGACGAGTCGCGAGCCAAAATGGTTCATTCGTTTCGCTGGGGCCGCGAAGTCAAGATTGAAATGTTGCGTGTGCCCCGCGGAACCTACGCCGTCTACGCCTACGTCTGGGAGGAAACGAGTCCCGAAACGATTCGCATTCGACTGAACGGACGGATGGTCGAGCGCGACTATCACACCGGACTGGCTGGCCGCTGGCGCCGCCTCGGCCCGTGGACCACCGAGGTGGATCGCGGAAACATCACCATCACGTCCGAGCGAGGTGCCGCCAACTTCAGCGGCATCGAGG
>CAZURK010000535.1:0-5219 GCA_964623055.1 uncultured Pirellulaceae bacterium | reverse complement strand
CCTGGTAGGTCGGCCAGTCACCGTCTTGTGCTGAAAGCGGCTTGACAGAGGACGCATCCGCGAAAGTCTGCAGCCGAGAATCGTCCAATCCGGGTTGGAAGTTGAAGCCGGCTGCGGAAGTCAGACAAATGTGCCCGTACAACGATAACTGACACCCGCACATCCACGGTCCCCAGTACAGGTTGCCATCTGAAACGATCACTCCATCCTGGCAGGGCGGACGCATTGGCGCGATGTGATTGGCGCGGTTGGTCGCTGTGTCGATCCGAACTGTTCCACCGGATGCGCGGAAGAAAACGCTATCCACCGTGCCGGTGGCTCGCGTGCAGGCTCGACGCATGGGCAGTTCGGCCAAAATCTCGCCGTTATCGTAGGCCAACTTGTAGCCCGTTGCTGGTGTGCCGGGCGTGCGCTGTTGAGGACCGGCAGCGTAGAATCCATCGTCACGAAGTACCAATTGGTAGTTGCCGTGGTCCTTTTGCCAAAGTAGCTTGCCGTCTTTCGCGCGTGCCACGACCAACCGCTCTCGCTGTGGGCCGGCGAAGAAGATCAGATCGTCGTTGCATTTGATATAGGTCTGGGTGGAATAGCCGGTAACGTAGTGTTGCGCCCTGGCGTTAGGACCGATCGCCGTCAACAGATCGGCGTCCGCATTCCTAAAGAGTACCTCGCCATCCGCCGCGTCAAGACATCCAAGGAGCTTGCCCGGTGCGTAGAAATAGATTCGCCCCGCCCCCATACAGACACCGCGGCTGTCCGCATACTCGTCCTCGCGTTGGCTCCATAGGACTTTCTTCGTACTTGGGTTGATCGCCAGGAAGGTGCGGCCGAAACCGAAGCTCGTCGCGGGATCCTTGTAGTCGTGGCCCGGCCACATTCCCCACGGCCAATGTCCCAGACCGGGCGTCTTTGACGGTTGAGTGGGAGGTGCCAT
Source organism: uncultured Pirellulaceae bacterium (assembly GCA_964623055.1). GTDB lineage: Bacteria > Planctomycetota > Planctomycetia > Pirellulales > Pirellulaceae > JADHUC01. The sequence continues at coordinate 4,285 of CAZURK010000535.1, read as the reverse complement.
TTCCTTGCCGCCGACCAGGGCGTAAAGCACACCGTCGACCAAGGCCATCCACTTCCACACCGGACCGTCCGAGATTCCTTCCGGTACAACGATCTCGTCTGTGTCCTCGCCGGTAGCCGCGTCGATCAATTTGCACGAGCGGTGATCTGCCAAGTAGAGAATGTCAGAGGTGGCGATCATCGTGTTGCGGTGGACCATGAACCCTTCCGGCAGGGAGCGTTTCCATAAGATCGTGCCGTTGTAGGCATTCACGCAGATCAGGGTGTTCAGCATCGCGTTCTGGTTCGCCTTGTGCGCGATGTGTCCGAACGCCCGAAAGACGCGTCCGCCGGCAGCCACCGAGATTTCCGGCATAGGGCAAAACTTGGGCTCGGCCAGGAACTGCGTCAGGTACGGGGCTCTGGCAAGCTGATCGGTCGACTGTGTGTTGTTGTCCGGGCCGTGATAGGGATGGCTCCACGAGTCGACACCGTCCGGGAACGGCTTGACGATTTCGCGACCGGCGATGATTGCCTTCCCGCGTGGATGAAGAATTCGAAGGAGTTCCGCATCGTCGACGCCCTTGTCTGCCGAAGCCAATACCAGCACTGCCCCAGCCAGGTTGTCGGCCAGGTGAATACAGTTCCAATCGCCACGATCAACAAAAATCCGGCTCCCCAGAAGCCCTTCGGCGTCAGCCGCCGTCCTGACCGCGGCGATCTCTTCGTCCGCGGGCGACTGGAAGTAGATGATTAACTCACTGCCGTCCGCCACGTCCGTCACGATGCTGGCATCGTTGCCTTCAGGAAGTCCAAGCACGGCACAGACACCTCGACAAATGCCAATCTGTTTCAAAACGGATTCCGCCGATTCGGATGCAGAGGTCGCCTCCACCCCGGACGCAAAGGCCGTGAAAGACAGTACGGCCAGGATGGACGACACCCTCTTGCCACGCAATGCAGAAGCACATTTGTTAGCCATTCTGATTGTCCCCGGTCATCGAATTCGCAGTACTGGTGTGACGTGAATTGGAACCGTGGCCGCCGCGACCGATTGCGGTCACCGATTCGGTGTCTCGCATTGTCACATAGTGGCTCGCGATATCAACCATCTTGCCGATCTTTCTTGGACGAGAAACCGAAGGACGAGTTCACGCTGGTGACACGCTCGGAATGCCCCGCGAGCTTCATTCCCCACTGGTTTCAATGCGGTAGAGATGAGTATCCGAGCGGAGGTAGATTGCACCGCCCGAGACAGCGATCGAGGCCAGTGTCCTGCCGTCAAGCCGATTAGTCGCCAATCGCTCGAAAGTTGGCCCGGCGGCAACAACTGTCGTGACCCCTTCTTCACTGAGAATGTAGATTCGGCCAGCGGCATAAACAGGCGAAGCAGAAAAGCTGCCGACCAGCCGTTCGCGCCAATGCGGCTCTCCGGTCCTGGCATCCAGGCACGCGGCAATACCGTCGTCGCTCACAATGAGAAGCTCGTCGCCGACCAATAGTGGCGAGGGGGTCAACGGAACGCCGCGTTTCAGCGTCCATGCGACGTGCGAATCCGTCACGTCTCCTTGGCCGTCGGGCCGAATGGCAAACAGAGTTGCGGGCGGGTCAAAACCCGAGCAGACAAAGACCAAGCCGTGTCCGTATACGGGCCGAGGCACCAACGAGTAGCCGACGTAGCGGGACCACCAGATCTCCTGGCCGGTCAGCGGAACGTAGGCCGTCACACGATCGCCGCCAGTGCTTACTACTTGGTCTTCGCCGCTAACCTGGATCACCAGCGGCGTGGAGTAGGAGTGTCGCCCTCGCGGACGCTCGCGTTTCCAGACGATCTCGCCCGTGCGTTTATCGAGAGCGACGATAAACTGATCGCTGCGGCCATCGCAACTGATTATCAGCATGTCGCCGAACAGCACGGGACATCCAGCCGGCCCGTGGCCGTGGTTGTACTTCAGGATGGTCTTCCAGATGGTCTCTCCGTCAATTGACAGACAGGCGGTTCCATGTGCCCCGTAGTGAAGGTAGACCCGCTGACCTTCGAGGATGGGCGTGGGTGAGGCGTGGCTGTTCTTCCGATTGATTCGCCCCAGGTTTTCCTTACGAAACACCTCGATGTCATGCAGCAGCCGGCCGGTTTCGCGTTCCAGACAAACCGCACGCAGCGAATGGTCCTCAGGATCTGCGGTCGTCAGCCAAACTTGATCGTCGTTCAGAACCGGCGACGACCAACCCCGACCAGCGATCGATGTCTTCCAAGCGATGTTTTCGGATTCGCTCCAGGTAAGCGGGAGACGTTGTTCGGTGGAATGCCCTTCACCACCCGGACCGCGAAACTGCGGCCAGCCTTCTCCCGATGCCGAGGCCGGGACCAGCAGTACCGAGGAGAGTAACCAGAACCATTCACGCATTTGAAATCCTCGCTTCCCAACAGACCTGTTCACCTCAACGGCTCTTTCAAGCCGGAGCCTGTGATTGGCACGCACACGGTCGCGCCTCGTCCAATGACGCCGATACCTGTCAGCTTCTCCAGACCTGCGAATGCACACGCGGACGTAATCTCGGCGAAGATGCCCTCGGATGACGCCAGTCGCTGCTGCCAGGCTGTGAGCGAATCTTCCGAGACCGCAACACCTGTGCCGTTGGTCAATTGAATTGCTTCGACCATTTCGGTCAATCGGGGCGGCTTTGAAACAGCGATGCCAGAAGCCCGCGTTGGCTGGATGTCGTCATGCGACCAGTTTTCGCCATTCAGTGCGGCAACTACCGGTCTGACGGCATGCGTCTGGACTCCGTGGAATCTGGGGATTTGCCCAATAGATCCCGCTTCCAGCAACTCCTGATATCCGCGAACCATGCCGATCAACAACGAACCGTTGCCGACCGGCAAGACCACGTGTTCAAGTTCGTCACCGAGCGTCTCGACCAGTTCGTAACTTGCCGCCTTCATCCCTTCCGAGAAGTAAGGGCTCAGGTTGTGGGACATGTAGACTAGTTTACGATCGGCAACGAACGCTTCGGCCGCGTCGGTCGCTGCCTGTCTCGGCCCCTCGATCTTATGAAGACTCGCGCCGAAGACCTGGATCTGATCAAGCTTCCCTGTGGCGGCGCTGGCGGGCGCAAAAACGTGAGCTTTGATTCCGGCGGCAGCGGCATACGCCGAGAGTGACGCTCCTGCATTCCCAGACGAGTCTTCGACGAATTCCGTCACGCCCAGGTCGCGCCCCATCGTGCTGAGAATTGCTGAGCCACGATCCTTGAACGAACCGGTCGGCGCCATGAATTCGAACTTGGCCCACAACGCACCCAATCCCAACTCTTCCGCAGTGCGTCCGAGAGATACGAGCGGCGTGTCGCCTTCGCCTAGGGTGTTTGCCCTTGAGCCATCATCCATCGGGAGTCTTGGCCGCGCACCGTCCGGAGGATCGAAGTATTCGACCTCAAACAGACCGCCGCACTGGGCGCAATAGAGATCGCAAACTGAAGGGGCTTCCGACGCCGAGCAGTCCAGGCAACGAAGTTGATGGTTCGAAAGGTTCAAGCGGACTCTCCGTTGCTCTTCGCCCGGTTCTTCGCTTCATCGGACGCTGACAGGTCTCTTCGTGCGGTTCGGGGGTGACGAAACCAACGCTCTTTCCCCGCCGCCGACAGAATAAGAGTCCAAGTAACCAGTGCTACGGACTTCGTATCGGTCAGCGTTCACATCAACACAAGTATCCTATGTGCTTTCGACGATCTTTTCTGTTTCCCACTTCCCTACCGCGGCCATGATATAGACATATCGTTCCATCGCTACTCCGTCAAAAGGTGTGCGAAAAGATGTAGTGCTATAGGTGGTTGACGATATCTACTGTTCGTGGCAATAATAGGGATGGTGCTCACGGAGGGGCACCGAAAACCGCACATAAGTACTTGCATTTACCGCTGAGGAACCGGCTAGAAAGTACTTTGCGGGCACAGATCTTCTTCTCAACCCTCGTGTCGTGGAGGGATGGTGCCGTGAGACGATTGGTCCTCCGGTCGTTTCAAAGTCCCGGCGATATTCTCATGCTTACGGCGGCGGTTCGTGATCTGCACGCCGCGTATCCCGGTCAGTTTCAGACCGATGTCCGCACCTCGGCCGATGCCATTTGGGAAAACAATCCGCTCGTCACGCCGCTGAAGGAGAATGACCCGGGCGTTGAAACGCTGGACGTGCACTACCCGTTGATCCACCAGAGCAACCAGCGTCCCTACCACTTCATTCACGGCTATACGCAATACTTGGAGCAGCAACTGGGGCTTGCGATCCCCGTCACCAAGTTCCACGG
>CAZURK010000534.1:0-5280 GCA_964623055.1 uncultured Pirellulaceae bacterium | reverse complement strand
CGCCACGTCGTATCCAGCGTGGCGACCGCCGCTGCGGAGACCGTTTCCACCGGCGACTTGACCGCCTTGGGATTGTCCTTGTCTGCTTTCTTGTTCGCCGCCTCGATCTCGGCTCGCCAATCGCCGCCTTCGTTCCGGTCGGCCAATACCAGACGCACTTTCATACCCGGCTGTCGGGAGCGCAAATAAGCCGAGAACAAAAAGACCTTGGCTGGCCGATAGGGCGCCTTCATCTGCACCACCACTGGCTCGGTCGACCAGACAACGCCACCAGCGGGTACTTCCGCACGCAGGGCCTTCCTGCCGAACACCGTGTCGGTATCAGCGTCAACCAGCTTCACGCCGTCACCCGCCACAAAACCCGCCGCACCGTTTTCTACGGATGCCTGGTTGAGCGAAAGCAGATTCGACCGAGGTCGCTCGAACCTACACGCTTCGCCGAATCGGCCCGGTACAAGCCGCTCCGGCGGGATGCTTTGGTCATAAGCCCATCCCCGACCACACAACGCCCGGCCTCCATGATCGAAGTCTTGGTAGAAAAGCAAGCCGTCGGTAGGTGGGGCGGCGAATAGAGGCGTGACTGCATGGACACAAGAAACACTGGCGAAGATGACTACGCGAAACATGATAATGAGCTCCTTTTGAACTCGATACCGGACAAACAAACAGGCTTCATTTGCGGGCGAGATGTTTGAGCAGTTCGAGCGCGATGAAGCGGTTGCCGGCGTTGGTGAGATGTACGCCGTCGTTCGGGTTAAAAAGGCCCGGCTTGTCCGGGTGCGTCCGGGTTGGCTCGTAAACATCCACGTAGTCGGCGCCCAGTTCGGCAGCGATGCGTTTGGCCACGGCGTTGAACTTTTCAAGCTCATCGGGTTTGCCGAACAGGTTGTGCGCCTTGCCTGTGGCCTGACGCTTGTCGGCATTTGCCTTGCATATCTCGAATACCGATGAGGTCGCAGATATCACGATGACCTTTGCGCCGGTCTCCTTCTGCACTTTCTGGATTGCCAGGCGGTATTGCTCTTCGAATGTCTCCGGATCAACACAGTGCTGGATATAGCCGGACCGGCTGCTGACTTTGCTGTCGTTGTGTCCGAGGAAGAAAAAAACGTGTGTCGGTTTGGGTTCGAAGAGATCGTCGTACATATTTAGACGATATGCCGCGTGATCTCCGTTCATGCGTTGCCAAACGCGCGAGATATAATCGCCGCCCACGCCTGCGTTTCTATAAGTCAATCTCGACCCGTAGGACCGCTGTAGCCAAAACGCCAACTTGTCTACATAGTTGTAACCTCGCTGCTGGTCTGTAAGGCTATCGCCAATGAAGAGCAAGTGAGCGGGCGCTGGCTGGACTTTCGCTTGGTCGGCTGCGGCCGCAAAGGTGTCCCATGTTTCTTGATCCGCGACATCGATGTGGCAGTCGACGACGGCCCCGGAGGCCGAGTGGGCTATCACCAAACGGTGGATGCCCCTTGCTGCGTTGGGCGGAGCATCGTATGAATACACTGTCACACCCTCCACCGAGATCGCCGCCTCCATCGACACGGGATCCTGATCGGGGGGCATTGTGAGAACCGTTAGTTCTCCGCTTCCCAGCGGCTTGCCGTCCCGCTCGACATTGATCTGAATGTCGAGCGTTTTCCCGACCGGCACCATCGCGTGAGATGGCACTACGCGTACGGAGAAGCCGGGCTCCTGGTACCGGACGAACGTTGCGTCATCCAGCAGCGCCTCGCTCCCCTCGCCGCGGACTTCGGCGACGACCGCCAGCGCGCGTACCTCGGGGTCAGGCACCGATAACTCGAATACGATCTCCTGCCATCTGTCCCCAAGGTGCACCGGAGTGTCCTGCCAGCGGTACTTGTAGTGCGGCTTGTACTTCTCCGCTGACCGATATTCGATGCACCCCAAGATGAACTCGCCGCTGCCTCTTGCCCACATCGAATAGCGAAACCGTCGAGCGGTCAGGCCCCGCACTCGGACACTCTGAAGAACGCGTCCCCAGTGCCTCCCCTGCTTCTCGGCCGCCGTCAGCCGGGCGGATCGCTTCCCACTCCGCGCTGCATCGGGTTCCGCGGTTGGCGAGACGGAGCCAGACCAGTATTCCGGTGTGCTCCAGCTCGATACCTGGCCACCTGCGATTGCCTCGAACCCCGCATTGTTGAGTGCATTCACGGGCGGCGCCCCAAGTGCGGTTACCTGAAACAGTGCGAACACACCAATCAGAAAGACCACGAGTCGCCCGTTCGCATACATCGTCGCTCAATCTCCTTGTGTCGATTGGGAACAACAGGATTCCAACACCGCCATGTGGCTGTCCGTGCAAGTCCGCGTCCAATGATTCAGAATGTCAGTGGCCTTTTCGTCCTCGCCAGCGGCAAGCAGAGTCAACTCTTTCCCCCAGCAATACACGTCGCAGAGTCTTTGCTCACCCGCATTGGACTGCCTCCTCTTGACGTTCTACGGACCGAATTCATTGGTCAGGCATATTCTTTGGATGGCCGCTGGTTGACCGTCCGGACAACGGAGCTTCAATATGTGCATACCGGTGGCCAGTTGGATTGGCCCCTCACCCGCTCGGCCTGGGCGATCCGACCGAGCCCACCGGTTCTTTGCCATCGTTGCGACTCCTCATTCGTACCGATTCACGGTGCGTCCGACCGCCAGGCTCCTATTTGGCCGAGATGTCGCCTCCCAATGACATGACGTGTGAGTAGGTCCGCAGGTACATCACGCCGTCGCTCACCGAAGGTGTGCTGTGGGTCGGTTCGCCCAGGTCGATCTTGGCGAGGACCTTAAACTCGTCGGTCGCGGCAAGCACGACCATCTCGCCGGAATTCGCCATGCAGAAGATTCGATCACCGACGCGAATCGGCGATCCCAGATACTGACCGCCGACCCGTTCCCGCCAGTGGACTTTGCCCGACGGCCCGTCGATGCAGGTGACGATTCCCCGATCGCTCCAAATGAATACCAACGGCCACTTGGCCACCGGCGTGATCACGTAGGGTGCCGCCTTGTCGATCCGATACAAGACTTCCGGAGCCACGCCCCGCTCGGGAATGCCCGGTTTGACCGCCACCAGATACTTGCCCGACGTCCCTGCGCCGTTGCTGGCAAAGATCATCCCCGAGGCGACAAGAGGCGAGCCGGTCGTGCGGAGCTCGAACACGTCGTTAAGAGCCCAATTCGCGGCCCCGCTGACCGGATCGAGACTGGTGACGCCGTGGGCGCAGCTCAGCACGATCACCTGAGGTTTCCCACCCTCTGGCTCGAAAAGGCAGGGCGTGGAAAACGTGGCTTTCTTCGATTCCCGGTCGACCTGCCAGCGAGTCTGGCCCGTCTTTCGGTCCAACGCCACGATCGTACTGATTCCGTCCGGATCCTGGTCGTTGGACAACACCACTACGTCGCCAACCAGGACGGGGGACGTTCCAAAGCCATCCTCCGCCACAAACGGCCCCAGATCGCGCTGCCAGAGTTCCGTTCCATCGCGTTGGTCCAGCGCGCGCACGACGTGTTCATCGGGCGTCGCCCAAACCACGTAGAGGCGATCTGCGTCGACCGCAGGTGTGGCGCACGCATCGCAGTTTGCTTTGTACTTCGGATGCGGCTTGGCGTGGAACTGCCGCTTCCACCTCACGCTCCCGTCGGTCGTGTTTAGACAGAAGGTAATGAAGGTGGCCGACTCTTCGATCGTGCTGGTCACGTAGAGCCGGTCATCCCAAATCACGGGTGAACTGAAACCCTTGCCGGGCAATTGTATCCTCCAGTTGTAATCCTCTTCGGTCCACGTCTCGGGTATGTGCGAGGCCTGGCCGACGCCGCAACCATTGGACCCGCGGAAACGGGTCCATTCCTGGTCACCAGCCACCAAGGGCGCGATCAAACCAAAGAGGGTGGAAGTCAGTAGAACCGGCAGGACGCATAGTCTCATCACGATACTCCACGAACAGAACACGTTGGCCAATCAGAACGAGGAAGACGCAAAACGTCGACTGTAACATCCGATGCGGTGAGCGCGAAGTCTTCTCTGGGGCGGTGGCGAATATCTCGACTCTTTTCGGACGTCCTGTTATCGTAAGCCGTCACACATAGACTTTCGGTAACACTTCAGCTAGGTGGTAGCCGGATTCGCAAGAATTCGGACAATTCGGCTGGGAACAGGGGAGATCCGAATTCTTGCGAATCCGGCTACGAAACAGTCACTCCACCAGACGGCTGAATACTTACTCGTAGGGCGATATCGAGACCCACTCTATGCTGCAAGGAACCAGTAATGGGCCGTTCGTACACACTGAAAGAAACCAAGAACATCGCCACACGGCGTTCTCGAACGTCGAAGCGTTCTCAGGGCCGAACGGCGCGCTAGCCACGCTGAACCAGTCGCAGGACTTTCTGCTAATCCGTGGCGACCGCAAGCTGACCGTCAGTATGTTCGGCTGCCGGATGAGGAACTACCGCGCCGACAGGCCAATTACAATCCAGAATGCCGCCGCAATCGTGCAGGCATTTGGCTGTATCGACAAGGACGAGAATCCTTTCGAGTACCACTGAATTGCCAACAGAGTTGCGGCTCACCTCGCGGGATACCGTTGCGAGCCGATTCATGCTGAGGGCTTCACCGTAATCCCCTCCGGTGGCAGCCCCTCCTCATCGCTGATCCGCAGCGAGAATCCCCAGGCGCCGTTGATTTCGTGGACGCCGACAAGAACCGCGGTCTCACCTTGCGGGAGTTCCACCGTTACCCGATCGCGTCCGAACTGATGGTGATGGTGCCCCCAGTCGTTCCACTACCCGGCGCCCGCCGACCCACAGGACCACACCGTCGTCTGCCCCGAGGTGGAACGTCAATCTTTGCGGTCGCTCCGCGACTAGTACACAGCGGGCAAACGCCGCGACATGATCGTTCGGCCGCAACACCGCGTCCAGATTGATATAGCTGGACGGGGACTCGTCACTGAGTTGATTCGCATCTTGTTTGAACTCCCCGCCGATCATTACGGGACGCAGCCGCGCCACGCGATTCCTGTGTGGGTACTCGAAATAGAAACCCTGGTCGTCGTGCTGCATGGCGCGTCCGCGAAATTCGAGCGCCAGCGCAACGTCCCGGCTCGCACCGTCGAGACACTCCACGGTAATCCAACGCAGAATAGCGGTCACTCCCGGGGGAGCCGCCGTGACCGTCGTCAGCCTCAACTGTTTACCTTGCTCACTGGCGAGCACCCAATGCCATCTGTTTTCAAGATTTTACAGCAAAGCAATTCCACAGGCACGGCA
>CAZURK010000533.1:0-5364 GCA_964623055.1 uncultured Pirellulaceae bacterium | reverse complement strand
CGTGACGTACCGTTGGTCCCCTTCAAGAATACGAGGGGCGTGATCAGACCCCTAGGTGACCTCGCCGCCAGGACGGTAACCTGGCGACTGCGGGACATTTCGAAGCCCCTGAGCCGGCTTCTTTTGAGCGAAATGCCTACCTGCCTGAACTGCCATTCCTTCGCCGCCGACGGAAAGACATTGGGCATGGACTTCGATGGGCTGAACCGCGACAAAGGCGGCTATGCGCTTACTTCGGTCGCCGGGCAAATAGTGATCGAGCAGAAGGACGTCATCACCTGGAGTTCCTTCCAGGACAAACCCAAGGATCACAAGACCACAGGGCTCTTGTCACAGGTGTCTCCGGACGGGCAGTTCGTTGTCACGACCCTTAATGAAGCGATGTATGTGCGCAACTTCTTGGACTACAAGTTCCTTCAGGTCTTCTATCCCACACGCGGCATCCTGGTGTATTACTCGCGAGCGACCGGCGAGATGAAGGCCCTGCCGGGCGCCGACGACCGAGACTTCGTGCATTGCGGTCCGGCTTGGAGTCCGGATGGAAAGTACCTCATCTTCGCTCGGGCCGTCGCCAGGGCCCCCTATCCCGAAGGTGGAAAGGCTGCTGTGCGTGCCAACGATCCTCTCGAGACGCAGATCCAATATGATCTCTGCCGGATCCGGTTTGACGGCGGACGGGGCGGCACGGCCGAGCCCATCGCCGGTGCATCGGCGAATGGGATGAGCAACACGTTTCCGAGGGTTTCACCGGACGGTAAGTGGATCGTGTTTGTCAAATGCCGCAACGGGCAACTCCTGCGACCGGACGGCAAACTATGGATCGTTCCCGCCGCCGGCGGCACGGCCCGGTTGATGCGCTGCAACACGCGGCTGATGAACTCCTGGCACAGTTTCTCGCCCAACAGCCGCTGGCTAGTGTTTTCTTCAAAGTCCAACACACCCTACACACAGCTCTTTCTGACTCACATCGACGAAAACGGAAGCGACAGTCCGGCGATTCTCATTCCTAATTCCACCGCAGCAAATCGGGCGGCGAACCTTCCTGAGTTTGTCAACATCCCCTGCGACCGCCTCGTGAAGATCGACGTGCCGGCGGTGCGGTAGCATTTTCGCGCGTCAGGAGAAGAGAGTCTTTCGGCCGTCGCGACGAAAGAGGCCCAGAGGACGAACTGTCCTCGGGTGAGGAAGCCTATCACCCAAAGACGTTGCTTTCGATCTCCTTGGCCTGTTTGGCCGGCTCGGACTCCGGCGCCCCAAGCACACGAAGGGAAGGGATTGCATTGGCCAGCTCTGCCGCCGCGTCTTTCGTCACGCGGCTCTGCGTCACATAGACCTCCTTCAGGCGGCGGAGCCCCAGCAGGTGACGTAGACCTCCGTCGCCAATGTCCGTCTCGCCAAGGTGCACGATTTCGAGTTCCTTCAGCGCTCTTAAGTGTGCCATCCCAGTATCGGTAACACGCGTTCGGGAAAGTGAAATCGCCTTGAGCCGGACCATGCCGGCAAGCTTTTTCAAACCGTCGTCGGTGATGGCCGTTCCGGTCAGCCACAGCTCGCGCACATTGTCCAAGCTCCGCAGATGTTCGAGCCCTGCGTCACCAATTCTTGTTTCACTCAAATTGACCATGCGCAGCAGTCGGTGCGAAGCGACCGGCCGCAAGTCTTCGTCCGTGACCGAGGTCCCGTTGAAATCTAACGCCACAAGACGATACTTGTCGTCCAACGCGCCATGCACGCCATATTTCCTAAGATGCACCAACCCCGATAGTTCCAGGGCGTTCACAGCAATCTGCAGGTCGGGGCGAGCCTGTTTCAGCCGATAGACCCCGGCGCTCGTAACGCCTGAAGGCATGAGGCTGACGCGCTGGAGATTCTCCAACGCCGCCAAGCGTACCAGCCCGGTATCCGTAACCTGATTGCCCGCCAGTATTAGGTGTTCGAGACTGTCAATGCGCACGATGTACTGGAAATCGGCGTCCGTAATGTCGGCCTCATACAGATTCAGCAGTCTTAGGCGTGGCAGTCGAGTCAGAAGTTCGAGTTCGCCTGCGGCAGCGCCCTTTGGCCACACATTGATCTGGGTTACATGCCCCGATTTGTCCCGCTGCGCAATCGCACCGAGTTCAACAAGCCTGTCATAACGCGCTTGAGCTGTTTTCTTCGAGAGCCACAACCAGACGACGGTGATGCCGATTACAGCGCAAGCAATCCCGATCCACACACCGCGTTTTCTGAGCATCGCTCGCTCCACTTCGATCCCGTCAAGATCGCCGGTCCGACCGACGACAGTGATAGCACTTCCCATCCCGTGGCCTTTTTCCAGGCTTAATTCTCAGCTTATCAGCTCAATTCGGCTGCGACAATTCCTCGACTTGCCTGACGCTGAGCTCACAGCACACCACCGCCGAGCGGGATGCAGGCTTGCCATCGTGCTGTTGCTGTCTTAATCTGAACTCGTAACAGAGAAACTCTCGTCTGCTCCCAGGAATTCCCTGAACGATGAAGCCACAGCCAAAGTCCGAACATCCTCGCGAGGGGAGATCGCCGCAACCTAATCGGAGGCGTCTCGGCTGGCTGATCGCGATCCTGTTGACCCTCTCCGTGCTGCTGGCGGCTGGCCGGTATTGGAGAGGCCGTCCGTCCATCGACGAATTTATCCGAGAAGGCCGCGAGGCGCTGGTCAAGCGCGATTACGCTGCGGCGATGCAGTTTGCCGAGGGTGCGTTGATACGCGAGCCCGAATCGGCCGAAGCCAATCTTCTGGCGAGTCGCAGCGCGGCTGGCCTCGGCCGGTTCTCTCAGGCATTGGAGCATCTCAGCAGAGTTCCCGATGGGGACTCTGAGGCTGAGATTCTGGCCCGCCAGGACGCTGGTATCCTGCTGCTGGTGCAATTCAAGCGACTGTCCGAGGCGGAGAGTCAGTTTCGCCGCGTATTGACCCACGACCCGCGAAACATGACGGCGAACGATCATCTAGCATTTGTGCTGGGGCTCGGTTCGCGGAACTGGGAACTGATTCCGCAGCGGCTCACCCTGATCGAATTGGACCGCATCGAACCGCTGCATCTGTACCTGCTCTGTTTGGGCGACACGGCGCTCGAAAATGATCACCTCGTTCACGATTTTCATCGACAGGTTCCGAATGACCCCGCGCCGATGCTCGCATTATCGCGTTTGGCGTTCGAAAGACAGGACTACGCAGCCGCCGAAAAACTTGCGCGTGCAGCCATCAGCATCAACCCCGACCTGGTCGAAGCACATGTCAGACTGGGGCGAGTTCTTCTGCAGACGGATGCGGACGACGCCCTGACCATCTGGCAAGACAATCTTCCGAGATCCGCTGACGATCATCCGGGAATCTGGGCCCTCCGGGCCGAATGGGCACAACGTCGTTCGCTGGATCGCGTGGCGGTTCGCTGTTATTGGGAGACCCTCCGCCGGAACGCGAATCATCAAGGTGCGAACTACCAACTTGGACAGCGGCTTGCGGCGATGGGCCGACGAGAAGACGGCAAACCTTTTTCCGAACGGGCGATATCGCTTCAAGAGTACACGAACGCCGTCAAGGCGGCCATTGCTGGTCTTGATGCGCAAGAGCTACGAGCGGCCGCACGGTCGGCTGAACGATTGGGGCTTGTGTGGGAAGCCTACGGCTGGTATCGCTTGTCTTTGGAGGTCGATCCTCAAGCGAGCGAGATCGGAGAGAAATGTCGGCGACTGCGGGCCCACTTCTCGCCTGACAAGATAGCGCGAACTCGAAATCTGGACTCTGCTAATCCTGCGCTGAGCGTCGATCTATCTTCATTTCCGCTGCCAAGTCGCGGGATGGGCGCGACGAGACCCTCTCGCGAGCACCCGGTCGTGGCGACGACAAGCCCGACGTTCCAAAATCACGCCTCGGCAACAGGATTGGACTTTGCCTACTTCAACGCGGGCGAGCCATCGAAGAATATCAGACGGATGTACGAGTTTACGGGTGGCGGCGTGGGTGTGTTGGACTTTGACGGCGATGGTTGGCCGGACGTTTATCTAACGCAAGGCTGTGATTGGCCGCCGAACGCCAGTCCAGGAAAGCATCTGGACCGGCTGTTTCGCAATCTCGGCAGCGGGAAGTTTGAAGACGTAACGGAGCGTGCGGGGCTTGACGAGGACGGCTTCGGTCAAGGCGTCGCCATTGGTGACTTCGACAACGATGGTTTTTGCGATGTCTACGTCGCCAACATCGGTGCAAACCGCCTTTTTCGCAACAACGGAGACGGTACGTTTTCGGACGTGACCGAAGAGGCAGGGGTTGCCGGTGATGGTTGGACGAGTAGTTGCGCGTTGGCCGACGTGAACGGCGACGCGCTCGCGGATCTTTACGCCGTCAACTATTTGAGCGGGGAAGACGTTTTCACCGTCGAGAGCATGGACGAGTTGACCGGTGGTGGAGCGTTCATGCCGCAGTGTTTTCCGCCCGCCCAGGACCGACTCTACTTGAACCGCGGCGATGGTACTTTTGCCGACGTTACATCAACGTGCGGGATCGAGGTCGCCGACGGTAAGGGGTTGGGCATCGTGGCAGCGGATTTCGAGATGAACGGGCGGATCGAGTTGTTTGTCGCCAATGATTCGGTCTCGAACTTCTTTTTCCGCCCGCAGAACAAACCGGGAGAAGCGCCAAGATTCGTCGAGGAAGGGTTATATTCCGGTTTGGCAGTAAACTCGTTCGGCAACGGCGAAGCGTGCATGGGCGTGGCGGTGGACGATGTGGACGCGGACGGTAGGCTTGACTTGTATGTGACGAATTTCATTGAGGAGTCAAATACCTTGTACGTCCAAGACGCAATCGGAGTATTCGCCGACGCGACACAACAAGCCGGCCTGCGCGATCCCAGCATGTTCCGTCTGGGCTTTGGCACACAGTTCATTGACGCGGAACTTGACGGCTGGCCGGATCTCATCGTCACCAACGGACATGTCGGGAATTATCTCGCCGAGGGTTCGCCGTACCAGATGCCGCCCCAGTATTATCGAAACCTTGGCAACGGGCGGTTCGAGGAGGTAGAAGCCAGCAAGTTGGGAGAATACTTCCAGGGTGAATACGTGGGGCGACCGCTCGTGCGATTGGACTGGAACAAGGATGGGCGGGAAGATGTGGTGATTGGACATCTTGATGCGCCGACCGCGTTATTGACCAACACGACGCAGCCGGCCGGAAACTATCTGGCCGTCAACTTGCGCGGCACCGCATCGGCTCGGGATGCCGTTGGAGCCGTCCTTCACGTCACTGTCGACGGTCGGACCCTGGTGCGGCAACTCACCGCCGGCGGTGGATACCATGCAAGCAACGAGCCTCGTGTCGTGTTCGGGTTGGGTCAAGCCGAG
>CAZURK010000532.1:0-5551 GCA_964623055.1 uncultured Pirellulaceae bacterium | reverse complement strand
CGCAGTAGGGGCACATCATGCTCGTTGCTCGCAGGAATGGTGGATGATCGCTGCCGGATAGGTGGAATTATCGGAAGGACCCTTGGCCAGATTCGTAGGTTTCCCGCGTCAAATCCGCACAATGATCAGGGAGAGCCGCGTGACCCATACAGGTTGAACTTCTGGATCGTTCAGCATTTCACGGACGACCGGCAGAACAACACCTGGGCCAGTCGAGATGCCTATGCAGAAAGTTGAACGTTCCCTCGCACGCACGGCAGGCCATTACCTTGACATTGTCTAGCAGACCGAACAGACTGCAGCGCAGTCTTCGAAGCAGTGCTGCGTACACCCAGAGATGATTCGCGCTTATGCCTTCACCTCGCCAAACTGTCTCATTCCTGATTCGCCGGTTCAAAGAGGCCGGGATTCGTCCAGACACGCGTCATGGGCAGAACTTCCTTGTGGATCTGAACCTGGTGCACCTGCTGGCGCAGTCGGCCGATGTGGGGCCGCAGGACGTGGTGCTGGAAGTCGGCACCGGCACCGGATCGTTGACTGCTCTTCTGGCAGAACGCGCCGGCGCGGTGGTGACCGTCGAGATTGACGCGCAACTTCATCAACTGGCCGCTGAAGAACTGATCGACTTTGACAACGTGACAATGCTCCGTCAGGATGCGTTGAAGAACAAGAACCGATTCCATCCTCTTTTGCTGGAAACGCTGCGAGAGAAACTCGCCGAGCAGCCTGGTGGGAGGCTCAAACTGGCGGCAAACCTGCCGTACAACATAGCCACGCCCGTGCTTTCCAATATGTTAAGCACCGATGTGGTTCCCGTATCCATGACGGTCACCATCCAGAAGGAGTTGGCCGACCGGATTACCGCTCTTCCACGCACCAAGGACTACAGCGCTTTGAGCATCTGGATGCAGGCCCAATGCGACACGGAGATCGTCCGAATCATGCCTCCGATGGTATTCTGGCCGCGGCCCAAGGTGCACTCGGCGATCATTCAGGTTGTTCCGTGCGACGAGAAACGAAAGAGGATTCCGGATCTGGAGTTCTTTCATTCGTTTGTGCGGGCCATGTTCTTCCATCGCCGCAAGTTCCTGCGCAGTGGACTGATAAGCGCGCTCAAGAACAAGCTGGACAAAGCTGCGGTCGACGAGATTCTCGCACAGCGGGAGCTCGGCCGCACCAGCCGATCGGAGGAACTCGATGTGGACGCCATGCTGGCTTTGTGTGAAGCGGTGAGAACGCGCCTCGGGGGATCGTAGCCGTTCAGCCCCCTTGTCGAGACGATCCCAAGGGCGGAAACTGTGTCTAGCCGTCCGAGACAGGTGATCCTGTCTTACGCTCGAATGCCGGAAATCGATTGGAAAACTCATGAAATTCATCGAAATGACGGGCAAGTCGCTTGCCGAGATCGTTAACGCGGGTGATACAAAATCCATGGACCTAGAGGCCGCTCGCGTGACCGAAGAGACCATTGTGCGTGTGAACGAACACGGTGATATCGAAGTGCGCCGGGCCGATCATTGGGACTTGGTCGGCGGTCTTTTGGGTGACTACTCGAGCCGAGTCAAGCAAGTGACCGGACTCGAATGGATCGAAAACGAATGATGTGACATACCGTCCGCGATCGACCTTCATCAGGACGTTCGATCAGCGGTCATTGCTTCTGGATCGACCACGCTCATGCAAGAACGCGAAGTTGAACAACTGGCGAAACGGCTGCTCGACGGCGAGTTGCCGCTCGTTGAATTCGTCCAGGCCGTTGCCCAACCGAAATCGGCCGAGTTTGGTGAAGTGACGCTGGATCTTGACCGGGCTCGGCGATGCGGTTTTCCCGAGGTTGTCTATGGCGAAGGCAAGAGCGTCGACACACTGAAACGCATCTTTCACCGATTGCTGGACGAGGGCATCTCGGTGCTGGCCACTCGCATTAACGGCGACAAGGCCGCCGATTTGACCGAGGAGTTCCCAACTGGCACATACAATGCGACGGCACGAACGTTTCGCGTTCCCCATCCCGACGGCGAGGCAACGCGTGCTGAAGGAGCCGCGGGCCGGGTCGCGGTGGTCACGGCGGGTTCGAGCGACTTGCCGGTGGCCGAAGAAGCTCGTGAGACGTTGGATTGGATGGGAGTCTCTGTGGCCATGATCCACGACGTGGGCGTCGCCGGTCCGCATCGTTTGCCCGCCCATCTGGACAAACTACAGGGCGCCGACGCCGTGGTTGTCGTTGCCGGCATGGAGGGGGCATTGCCCAGCGTCGTTGGGGGCTATGTCGACTGCCCCGTCGTGGCGGTGCCCACCAGCGTCGGGTACGGTGCCAGCTTCGGCGGCGTGGCGGCCTTGTTGGGCATGCTTAACAGTTGCGCCTCCAACGTCACCGTGGTCAACATCGACGCTGGATTCAAGGGAGCCTACGTTGCGGGACTTATCGCCACGAAACGGCGACCGTCCTAACGGGCGAGGAGCCCCAAGGGCATCAAAGGAACCCGTCGTGACAGCGTTATCACACATCTATCGCCATTCACTGGCGCTGTTGACCGACCTGTACCAACTGACGATGGCCTATGGCTATTGGAAGAACGGCATCGCCGAACGCGAGGCGGTCTTCCATCTGATCTTCCGCAAGAGTCCTTTCGGCGGACAGTTCGCGATCGCATGTGGCCTGAGCTATGTGGTTGACTTCCTGCGCAGTCTGCAGTTCACGGATGAGGATTGCCAGTACCTTGCTTCGTTGGCGGGCACGGACGGTCAGCCGTTGTTCGAGCCGGCTTTTCTCGATTACCTTCGCGACATGGACTTTCGTTGCGACGTCGATGCCGTGAGCGAGGGTACGGTGATGTTTGCCTACGAGCCGTTGGTACGCGTCCGCGGGCCGCTGCTCCAGTGCCAACTGATCGAGACATCGCTGCTGAATATGGTGAATTTCCAGACGCTGATCGCCACCAAGGCCGCTCGAGTTTGTCAGGCAGCGCGTGGCAAACCCGTGCTGGAGTTCGGCCTGCGGCGAGCCCAAGGAATCGACGGCGGTCTGGCGGCCAGCCGGGCGGCGTTTGTCGGCGGCTGCGCAGGGACTTCGAATGTCCTGGCAGGCAAGCTGTTTGACATCCCCGTCAAGGGCACGCACGCCCACAGTTGGGTGATGGCTTTCGGCGACGAACGCCAGGCATTTGAAGCCTATGCAGACGCGATGCCCAATAATTGCGTGTTTCTTGTGGACACATACGACACGATCGGCGGTGTGCACAACGCGATTGAAGTTGGTCAAGAGCTCAGGCGTCGCGGCTATGAAATGGTGGGAATCCGGTTGGACTCCGGCGATCTGGCCGGACTCAGCCGCCAGGCACGCACCGTTCTGGACGAAGGCGGGTTCCCGAAGGCGGCCATTGTGGCGAGCAGCGATCTGGATGAATACGAACTCGAAGCACTCCACCGTCAAGAGGCGCGCATCGACGTATGGGGAGTGGGAACACGATTGGCAACGGCGTACGATCAAGCCGCGCTGGGTGGCGTCTACAAATTGTCCGCCGTGCGCGACGACGATGGACGATGGGACTACCGGCTCAAACTCTCGGAACAGATGGTCAAGACTTCTGACCCCGGTATTCTCCAGGTCGGCCGTTTCCGCGACAAACAAGGCCGGTACGTCGCGGACGTGATCTACGACGAGCCGACGGGAATTGACCGACGCCCGATTCTGGTGCCGCTGGGCGACAGACACGAAGGCACGCCTGTGGATGCACCTGAGGTCCAGAACTTGTTGGTACCTGTGTTTCGCGGCGGGACTACGGTTTACGAGCCGCCATCGGCTGCAGAAGCCCGATCTCGCGTACAGGCTGAATTGAAATCGCTCGACGGAGTGGTCACGCGTCTGGATGCTCCAGAGCCCTATCTTGTCGGCCTGGAGAGGCGGCTGCACGAGACGAAGGCCAACCTGATCGCGGCGGCAGAGGCTGCGTCGCGGTCCCGTAGGAGATGATTCACGTCGGCACGATCCGCGCGCTACGGGCGCACGTTGTGGGGCACGTTTCCAACGCCCCGTTCGGGATGTAGGCACGTTGGCAACGTGCCCCACATTAGGCGGGAAATCATCTCTTTTGGCGATAATTCGCGAGTCTTTTTCCCAGCCACGGTGTTGAAGGTACTACATCCCGTGAATTCACACATTTGTCGTGTTTGGTCCGTATCGAGGCTATTCTGTACGAAAAAGGAGAAAGCAATGAGTCAAAGGCAGCAGGTAGTTTGGGGTTCCACAGTATTCGCTTGTGTGTGTCTTCTTCTGGCCGCCGTGGCCAACGCGCAGCCACCAAAGCAAAAACCGAAACCGGGGAGACCGGGTGAAGGGCAAGGCCGAGGCGGTATGCCGAGCGCCGAGCAGATTTTCCAGCGGTTTGATGCCAACAGCGACGGCAAGCTGACCAAGGACGAATTGCCGCAACAGGCGGCCGATCGAATCATGCGTGCGGATACGAACGGCGACGGCGCCGTGACCAAGGAAGAGCTTGAAGAGGTGCGCAAACGCCTTGGCGGTGGCCAGCGAGGCGGCGGCCGGGGAATGCCGAACCCCGAGGAATTGTTCAAACGTTTGGACGCCAACGGCGACGGCAAGTTGTCGAAGGATGAATTGCCCGAGAGATTCGGCCAGCGAATCATGCAGGCAGATGCTAACAAAGATGGTACGGTCACCAAGGAAGAGTTCGCCGAGGTTGCGAAGCGAATGGGTGGCGGCCGAGGGGGTCCCGGTGGGCAGCCCGATCCCGCGCAGTTGTTCGCTCGCGCCGACAAGAACGGTGACGGCAAATTGACGAAAGACGAGCTGCCCGGACCGCTGGCCGAGCGTCTGATGAAAGCAGACGCCGATGGCGACGGCGCTGTAACGAAAGCGGAACTTGAGGAGGCTCGCAAGAAGGCCGGCGGTCGTCCACGACCCGATGCTGGTGGACGCGGCGGCTTTGACCCGGCTCAGATGTTCAAGCGTTTAGACAGGAACGGCGACGGCAAAGTCGGCCTGGACGAGCTGCCCGAAAGAATGGCCGAGCGTCTGAAGGGCGCCGACACGGACGGCGACGGCGCGATCAGCAAAGAGGAGTTCGAGCAGGCGAGGAAGAACCTCGGGGGTCGCGGCGGTCGTAAGCCAAAACCAAGCGACCCCTAATCATGGCCCCCAAGGCCGACCACAACACTTCGACCGGACGTGCACTCGTCACGTCCGGTGTTTTCTTGCGCCGGGTGCGGAAATGCCGGTTCGAAGAAAGGGAGTGGACTCCCGACCCTCCCGACTACTTCTCTTCGCCAGCCCTATTTGGCAGCGATCAGCAACGCAGGCGGGGATTCCTTCGCTTTTCCAGACATCACGGATTATTTCATGTCCGGTTTCTCGGGTGGATTTCGATTGATTCTGTAGAGGCTTGGTGTTCCTGATACGGCAACTCTGGCATAAACACCTAACCGCCAACGAGTTACGGCATGCATCGGAAAGACGATGGCACGCGGGCGGGCCAGTCGCTGTTTTGCCCGGCCGAGTGGGAGAGAATCTCCGAGTCGTTGGAGTTTACGA
>CAZURK010000531.1:0-5569 GCA_964623055.1 uncultured Pirellulaceae bacterium | reverse complement strand
GTGCCGCGATGGGGTTCCCGCCGAAGGTTGCCGCGTGCATGCCGGGTCGCAGGCTAGGGGCGATCTCCGGGGTGGTCAGCATGGCTCCGCCGGCGATTCCGCCGCACAGCGACTTGGCCAACGTCATCACGTCGGGCGCGACACCAAAATGCTGATAGCCGAACCAATGTCCGGTTCGCCCGCAGCCGGTTTGGACCTCGTCGAAGATCAGCAGAAGACCATGCTCGTCCGCCAACTCGCGCAGCCTCTTCAAGAAGCCGTCGGGAGGAATACGGATGCCGCCTTCGCCTTGCACCGGTTCGACCATGATAGCACAGGTCTCGTCGTCGATCAGTGCCTCTACGGCTTCCAGATCGCCGAACGGGGCATACGCGAAACCTGCCATCAGCGGCCCCAGCCCCTCGTGGTACTTGGGCTGGGCCGTGGCGGTCGTCGAACCGAATGTCCGGCCATGGAAACCACCGGTAAAGGTTATGATTTTGTAACGCTCCGGTGGCGTATGAAGACGAACCAGTTTGATTGCTGCTTCGTTCGCCTCAGTGCCGGAGCTACAGAAAAACGCCTGTGCGCCGAAACTCCGTTCGGAAAGCAGTTGCGCCCAACGCCCCTGTGACTCCATGTGCCAGGTGTTGGGAACATGAATCAGCGTGGCGACCTGCTCTTGTA
This sequence comes from uncultured Pirellulaceae bacterium, assembly GCA_964623055.1. Lineage (GTDB taxonomy): Bacteria > Planctomycetota > Planctomycetia > Pirellulales > Pirellulaceae > JADHUC01. The sequence continues at coordinate 4,903 of CAZURK010000531.1, read as the reverse complement.
CTGCTTGCACCACGGGGCCGGGGCAATGGCCAAGAAGATTACACCCCCAGCCGGGAAACAGGTCCAAATAACGATTCCCTTCGCTGTCCCAAACAAACGATCCCTCGCCACGCACCAGGTTCACCGGATAGCGGCCGTAGTTCGGAACCACGTACTTCTTGAACAGGTCAACGGTCTCCTGCGAACCGAGGTATTCTCCGGTTGTCACCGTATGTTCTCCCTTTCACGAATCTGGCAAATACTGAATGCTCTCCGAAAGTCCCACAGACAAGAGTCGTCGCCAACAGGTTCACCTGCTCGCATTCCGTAAAATCGCGCGGTAGCTGGATTCGCAAGAATTCAGCCGTGAATCCGCCCCCAAACGATGCTTCGCCCCTGAATTCTTGCGAATTCAGCTACGTAGACCTCGGTTCCACATCCTCATTCGTCATGCACGATCTCGGTTCCCACGCCACTTGTGGTGTAGATCTCAAGCAATAGCGAGTGACGAATTCTGCCATCGATGATGTGTATCTTGCGCACCCCTTTGTTCAGCGTGTCGAGGCACGCTTCGACCTTGGGGATCATCCCGGTGCCAACGACGCCCTCGGCGATGAGCCGTCGGGCTTCTCTTTCGCCAAGCGAATGGATCAGAGACGTGGGATCATCGATGTCACCCAACACACCACCCACGTCGCTCAGAAATACGAGCTTTTCGGCACCCAAAGCCTGCGCAACCGCCATTGCAGCCGTGTCGGCGTTCACATTCAGCTTTTCGTCCCCTTCGCCCAGACAAATGGACGGAACAACGGGGACTTGCCCTGCGTAGCAGAGGTTGTCGATTACAGCGCGATCGACGCGAGTAACCTGCCCGACATGTCCCAGGTCGACTGGTTCGCCGTCGGAGTCCGTCAGTTGGATCCGCTCGCCGAACAGCACGTTAGTTGTGTGAAACGAGAGGCCCGCCGCTCGCCCACCCAGCGCCTCGATTCTTCGCGTCAGTCGTTCGTTGATGTCCTCGACCAGGACGCGTTCGACGATTTCCAGAGAGCGATCATCGGTGTAACGTCGACCTTGGATGAATTTCGGCGAGATCCCTGCGTCGTCCATGGCACGGCTGATCGCGGCGCCACCACCGTGCACCAATACTGGTCGCATGCCCACCGATTCCATGAACACCACGTCCAGCAGAACGTGAAGCAAAGCCTCCTGTTCGTCCTCCATGACGCTGCCGCCCAGCTTGATCACCGTGATCTTGTCGCGAAACCGCCTTATCCAACCCAGGGCTTCGATTAAGGTATCCGCTTTTTCAATTGCCTCTTGCAACGGTATGCTCCGACAAGACAGCGTTTGGAGGTCCGTGAAAACTGGTAATTATGCGCCCTGTGCAGGGCCTGTCAATCAGGACAAGCAGTCTTTGCCGGGCCTCGCGGCCTAAGCAGAGTCGACGTGCGGCTGGTCGGCGTGTGGCGATTCGGCGTTTTCCACGGGCATCGCAGCACTGATACGACGCCACGGTCCAGCGATCAAGAAACGAGTGCCCATTGCCAGCAATCCGGACAAGACGACGAACGTCCAGACGAATCCCGTAAGATGAGCGGCTTCGCCAAATTCCTCAAAGAAATCCCAGATTGAGTATCTGCCTGGCCATCGCCCAATCATCCTAGGGTAGGTGAGTCCCATCCCAATAAAGAAGACGCCTGCCGGGAACAAGGCACCGATACAGAACGTTCGCAAATACCCGCGGCCGTACACCAGTATCGTGGTCAAGACGATTGGCGTCAGCAGCGATGCGAGCAATATCAGAATACCAGCGGCGACATCCGGGATCGCTACGAGCACGATCCACGGCAGGGCGATTACTACGAGAGTGACGGGTACGCCGATGCAGCAGAATTGCATCAGCCTGAGAAACGCTCGCGAGAAGTCGGCTGGTTCCGTTGACATACGCCCTGACACACGCCCGCGCCACCGTGTTGTAAGCCAAGCCACTCGGTAGGCCGCCAGTACCACGACCAGACCAAGCAACATTATCAAGGCCCCAACCCGCTGTAAAGCAGTGGCACCCGCGATGGCGCTGTCTGCGTTGGCCCCACCGATGGCCGCCGCCACTACCGCAGCGCCGACGCCGAGTCCTACGGTGCTCCAGCCAAAGCGAAGCACCATCTTCTTTGCGGCTGCCTCGGGCGTGACCTCGGGAGGGCTCTCGTCCATACACGCAGGTTCCTTGTCCGTGGTAGGTCCCGTCTGCCGGAAGGGGCCTCGTCGTGCTGAGGAACACGGACCCCAAGGTCCCGCTCGGCAAGCGGGACCTACATTCGTCACTCGCCGTTTCCGGCCGCTGGCTTGAGTGAGATCGACTTCAAGTTGAACGGTTTCCATCCCTCCTTGATTGCCTTGACGGCCAATGTGGACCTGCCTGCCTCGGCGATTTCGACGTGGCCCAATTCGATCGTTGTGAAACGCCCATAGTCGCCCGTGGCCGGAGCCGCGGCCTTGATCTTCTGGTCTTGCGAAATCACCTCAAACGAGCCGCTCCCCTCGGCAGCGGTCTCGGCCGAGATCGTGAACTTGCCGGGCTCGGTGACTCTGAATTCCCATTCGACCCACTCGTTGGGATCGAGCCAGAAGCCGATGTTGTCGCGTTTCTCGCCGACTTCGTAGCGGATCTGGTGGCCGTGACAGATCGCTTCCGCAGCGCGAAGTTTGATCGACCCGTCGGACTGCTGCGAAGGCACTGATGCCTCGACATTGACGGCCCCCTTCACCTTCAGCACAACCACCGTACAAACCGGATCCGGCGCTTCGGCAGGAACCGTCACCACCACGCCTACGTCGCTGGCTTTTGTAGGCAGTGCCTTCTTGTTCGTGTCGGTCAGGATATAAGCACACTCCACCTCACTGGTCAGTCCTGGCACGAGCAGCCGTCCGTCGGTCGGCCAGTCAAAAACGTGTAAGTACAACACAGCACCACCTTCGCAGGCTTTGGTCGTACACCGTCCCCACGCCAGTCGCTTGAACGGGCTGGCCTGGGTGCCGTAGATCGATTCGCCATTCGCTTTCATCCACTTGCCGATCTCGCCCAACCGTTCGACTGAAGGCCCGGGGATGAGTCCCTCCGCCGTCGGGCCCACGTTCAGCAAGTAGTTGCCGCCCTTCGACGCGATATCGATGATATTGCGAATCAGGGTCTCCGACGATTTCCAGTCGTGGTCATAGCTCTTGAAGCCCCATGTGCGGTTCATGGTCATGCAGGACTCCCAATCCACGCCGGGCAACCCCGTAGCGGGAATCTGCTGTTCCGGAGTCCCAAAGTCGCCAACGTAGTCCTGGTCGCCCTTGTTTAGGCCTTCCATACCCTTGCGGCCTTTTCCGATACGGTTATTGATGATCAACTGCGATTTCAGATTTCTCAGAAAGGCATAGACGTCGCGCCCATCTTCCTCCAGCCACCACGCGGGCCATTCGCCGTCGAACCACAACACCTCCGGATCGCACGTGTCGAGAAGCTCTTTGAGTTGTTTCTTCATGAAGTCGATGTACTCGGCCTTCCGTTCCGGATGGACCTTCGTCGGATTGTATCGCTTGTCGCTGCCCCGAAACTGAGCCGGATGGTGCCAGTCCATGATCGAATAGTACGTGCAGAATTTCAGTCCCTGCTTGCGGCACTCGGCTGCCAGCGGCTTGAGCAAGTCCTTGCCGTACGGTGCCGTATCAACCACGTTGTAGTTCGTCACGTCGCTGTCGAACAGACAGAAGCCGTCGTGGTGCTTTGACGTAATCACCATGTACTTCATGCCGGCATCTTTTGCGATACGCACCCATTCGGCGGCATCGAACTTGACAGGGTTGAACTGCCCAGCCAGTTTCTCGTATTCCTCGACCGGAATGTTCGCACGATCCATGATCCACTCGCCAATCCCACCGATCTGCTGCCCCTCCCACATCCCGGCCGGAATGGCATACAGCCCCCAATGGATAAACATGCCAAAACGAGCGTCACGCCACCATTTCATCCGTGCATCACGTTCAGCCTGTGATTCCTTGTTCCATGCCTCTTCCGTACCCGATGCGCCCCGACCAGGTGCACTCGACATCAACCCCATCAACAGAATCAACACACCGGTGATCAATCTAGAATTCATGCCCTGTTCCCTTCAATTGAGATGTCGAATTGTTCTAGCCAGCCAACCTGACCTGGCGTCTTCTCAAGTCGGCAGTATAGCACATGAATGGCGCGTTGTCCGACCTGCCCGTGGCCGGACTCGGCAACGAAAACAGACTGCAAACTTCGGGAAAGCGGAAGCCGAATGGGATAGGCGAAGGGGAGCGTGCTGGGAGCCCGCAGGGTAGGCACCCGGAGATCGAGCCGGTGTAAGAAACGAACCTGCGGAGGTAAGAATGCTCGCCGATAGCGCAGGGCGAGGTGAAATCGTGGCCCGCCGCGAATCGTCGCGCTGGAGACGTCGGTCTAACTGGCCGTGATCTTGCTGATACGGACCATGGTGTAAATCTGGCGGTGGCCGGTCCGGCGGCGGGAGTTCTTTCGGCGACGGAGCTTTTGGATGTACAGCTTTTCGCCCTTCGTCGGCCCTAGCACTTCGGCCGTGACCGTTGCGCCTTCTACCGTAGGTTTGCCCAATTTCAGCCCGTCGTCGCCGGAAACGGCCAGGACTCGGTCGAACGTGACTTCTTCGCCTTTGGGGACGTCTCGGTAGTCCACTTCCAATTCCTGGCCTTCTTCCACTTTGTATTGTTGTCCGCTGTCTGCAATAATCGCGTACATGTCTGGTCCTGTGTGCAAACCCTGCAAATGTGCCTTCGATCCCCTTCGCCGAAGGGGGTATTTCTCGTGTCTTGAAGCTATTAATATTAGCGAAAGCGGTCGCCGGTGTCGAGGGCCTGTGGCACGGCGTCCAAAAAC
>CAZURK010000530.1:0-5571 GCA_964623055.1 uncultured Pirellulaceae bacterium | reverse complement strand
TCCGTTCGGAGGCGGTGCCAATCCGTTCGGCGCTCCTGCCCCACCGGCGAAGCCGAAGTACAAGGGCGCCGATCCGTTTGCCGCTCCGGCGCCACCGCCGAAACCAAGAAGCACAGACACCGATCCATTTGGCGCCCCTGTCGTTCCGGCAAAGCCAAAGGACACAGATGCTGATCCGTTTGGTGGTGCTCCGCTTCCGGCAAAGCCAAAAGGCAAAGATCCGCTCGCCGAAGACCCGTTCGGGGAGCGCGAGCCATCGAAGTCAGACAAACCAAAGGAGCCATCCGCAGCCCCAAAGGATCCGTTCGGCTAATGGCCATGGGCGAGAACGTGAGGCTGAAAGACAGGTAGGGGTAGGCCGGAACAAGTCCTCGCAATTCCGGCACGAATACAATCAATGCCGGAACTGCGCGGACTTGTTCCGGCCTACAGATCTACAGATCCAACCAATTCTCGCCGGTCACCAACTCGAACCATGGCTCGTCGATCACTGTGAACTGATGATGCTTGGAGCTGGTCCACGTCAACACGCCCATGCAACCGGCTCTTGGCGGGCCTTTGAAGTCCTTCCTTCGAAAGTTGACGTCGTCCAGCCAGTAGTGTTCCGTCTGGCCGATGCGTCCGGGCGGAATGTCTTCTCGATGGTGGGCGAAAAAGCTATATGACGGCTGTCGCAGTTCGATCACTTCGCGAGCCAGTTCGGACCCCCACGGACCGTTGGGCCCGCCGACGCCTTGCGGCGCACCGTGTGACAGTAGCACGTCGAACTGCTTGCGTCGCAGTCGTCTGGCGGCCGTCTCGCTGACGATGGTACTGAGGACTTGATGCTCGGGAGGTCTGTCACGTTCCGGCATCCCACCCAGCGCCGCAATCCTAACGCCTGCCAGTTCGGTCACCTCGCCGCTGCGCAACAGGTGAATCCGCTGGAATGCGTCGATGCTTGCCAATGCCGTGCCGCATGTTATGCGGTCCAATGCCTGGAAATCGGCGTGGTTTCCATGACAGAAAACTACCGGGCAATCCACCGTATTCAAATCGGAGGGGTCACCCATCAGGGTACGCTCCAGCAGGGGATCCTGCTCGGCCGGTTCAGGAAGCCTGAAAAAGTAGGCAAACCCCAACTCCTCCGGGTCACGGTTGGCAAACCGGCGCGTTGCCCGGTCGATCGTGCGGAGATCTGGGAAGAACCCCAAATCGCCGCATTGAAGAATGCCGTCCAGGCGCACACCGTGGTTCAACTGCCAGTGACGGCAGAGCTGAAACATCAGACGCAGATGTCCGTGGACATCCCCGAAGACGGCGAGTTGGACTGATGGCTCGTTCACGGCGTCTTTCCCAATGGCTGCGACGGGGTTTCCAGTATTGGAATCCGGCTTGTACCGCAGCGAGTCTACACCTTCCCTTTCCTGGACACAGAACTCCGGACGGCGGTTCGCCACAGGGTCACAATTATCCGCCCTTAGCGGGGTGGCGACGGCCGCTTTTCCTGATAGACTGCACGGCATCCAATCGACCAAAACGCCACCATTCTTGTCGAAAAGGAGACCAGGGAATGCCGGTACCAGGAACCATGGGAAAGATCCTGATGGTGGATCTTGACACGAAGCAAGTCTCTGTCGAAACGCCAACCGACGATCTCTACCTGACCTACCTCGGCGGCTACGGGCTGGGAGCCTACTATCTGTACAAGTTGCAGAAGCCGGGCGTCGACCCAATGGGCCCCGATAACCACCTTGGGTTCTTCACCGGTGTGCTTACCGGGACGCCGGGCATCACGTCCAATCGATACGTTGTGGTGGCCAAGAGCCCCAAAACGGGAACTTGGGGCGACGCAAACTCGGGTGGCAGTTTCGGACCGGCTATGAAGCGAGCCGGCTTTGACGGGGTCATCGTCAAAGGCATCAGCGAAAATCCCGTGTATCTGTTGTTGCGGGACGGCGAGGCCAAGTTGATGCCGGCCGACGACTGGTGGGGCATGGACACGCACGAGGTCGAAGACAAGACCCAAGAACTCTACGGCAAGAATGCTCGTGCTGCCTGCATCGGGCCTCCGGGCGAGCGAATGCACATGCTGTCCTGCGTCATCAACGACAAAGGCCGGGCAGCGGGCCGAAGTGGGCTCGGTGCTGTGATGGGCTCGAAGAAACTCAAGGCCATCGTCGCCGCAGGGGATGCCGAGATCTCGGTGGCCGATCTCGACGGAATGAAAGCGTCGATGAAGGAACATCGCGACTTCATGAAAGAGCAGGGATTCTTCGACGTGTTGACCGAACACGGCACCTCGGGAATTACAGCGGCTGCGTGCGCCACTGCCGACACGCCCATCAAGAATTGGGGCGGTGTCCCGGAGGATTTCCCGACCGTGGAGAAGATCAGCGACGATAACGTTAAAGCGATACAGAAGCGGAAATGGGGCTGCTGGAAATGCCCCATCGCCTGTGGCGGTCTGACCGAAGTGGAAGAAGGCGAATACAAGTCGGACACGCACAAGCCTGAATACGAAACGCTCGGCTCGTTCGGAACGATGTGTCTGAACGACAACGTCGAATCGATCAACCTGTGCAACGAGTACTGCAACCGCTACGGCCTGGACACGATCAGCGCCGGCTGCACCGTGGCTTTCGCCGTCGAATGTTACGAGAACGGAGTTCTGACGAAGGAAGACACCGATGGCCTGGAACTGACATGGGGCAACCACCAAGCGATCGCCGAAGTCACACGGCAGATCGCCATGGGCGAAGGTTTCGGCGGCAAGGTATTGGCCGATGGGGCAAAGGCGGCAGCCGAACGGATCGGCAACGGCGCCGAGCAGTTCGCAATCCACGTCGGCGGCGAAGAACTACCGATGCACGACCCGCGTCTGAATCCCGGTTTGGCCACCAGCTACAAAATGGATGCCACCCCCGGCCGGCATACGCAAATGAGCGCCTGGACGCTCGAGGGCGGATTCTCCCCGCCGGGATTAGTGACCGGAGAGTATGAGCAGCGCCAAGTCGAAGGCAAAGGCGAGGTGTATCGCACGATCGCCGCTCACCACCACGTGATGAGCGCTGCCGGGATGTGTATTTTTTCCTGGTGCGTTATGAGGCCGGAATCGGTAACCGACTCGTTGAAGTACTCCACCGGCAAAGACTACACGCTGGACGAGGTTCAGGAGATGGGCGACCGGATCACCGCCCTGCGTACGGCCTTCAATATTCGCGAAGGATTCCGCAATATCGATTTGGACGTGCCGGGACGCATGATCGGGTCGCCGCCTCTCGAGAGCGGTCCGGTCGGAGGTGTCACCGTCGACATCGACACGCAGATCCGCGACTATCTGACCGCCATGGGGTGGGATACCGAAACCGGCGTCCCCACCAAGGAGACGCTGGACGGCCTGGGCCTCGATTTCGTTTCCGCGGACCTGCATCCGGCGGATGCCTAGACGTCATTTTCGCCATGGTAGGTCCCGTCTGCCGGACGGGGCCTGAGGTTAACGGCAAGCACCGGGGAAGCAAAGGTCCCGCTCGGCAAGCGGGACCTACTTCCTTAATCCTCCTTTGCGGACCCTCAAGCTGCGTTGTGCCATTCGCCCAAGGCGAGATCATGGAAGTCGAAGTGAAACTCTCGGCCTCGCTGCGAAAGGGCCGTTTCGGTCGACAGACGGTCGATGTGCCGGACGGCAGCACGGTCGAGGATCTCCTGCAGCAGTTGAACTTGCCGGAGAAGAAGGTGGCGGTCGTTGCGGTCAATAGCGAATATGCTTCGCGCGACCGCCAGTTGCAGGCCGGCGACGCGATTTCGATCTATCCCCCCGTGGCTGGTGGCTAGCCCGCGTTTCTCACCAGACGGGGAAGTCGCGACAGTGTGTCGACACAAGCCCGAAGCGCCAGCGAGGGTAAATCGCCCGCCATCCCTCGCTTGCGCTTCGGGCTTGTGTGACTGGTGAGAAATGCGGCTAGATGCTCGTCTGCAAGTGGCTACTTGCGCCGGATGCCGGCACGCACCATTAGACGATGGTTCTTGGCGTATTCGTGCTGCGATCGGAGCTCGAAGCCGCCATCGAAGGTGGCCATCTCGAAAGGTCCATCGCCGAAGGGATCGCGGTATCCAGCCAATGCCCCATTTCCCTCCAGGCAGATGCCGATGGCTGCGCGAAGTAACTGCTGGCGACAGCCGTGCATTCGCTCGGCCGTGATCGCCGCGGGAACGGAGGGAAACAGAACGTTGGCCAGGGGATTGCGCTTGAGTGTGGGCTTCACGCGGCGGTCGCAAGCGGCCTGAAGCTCGTCGGTTGGAAGCGCGGCCATTTCTGGAATCTTCTCGTAGAGCCCGCGAAGCTCCTGGCCAAGCTTCGGGAGGTCCGCCTCAGACAGACGATCGCCTTCCTTGTCCGAGCCCGCCAACAAGCGGCACAACTCCTGGCGGCTCTCCGGAGTTGCCTTCTGCAATTGGCCAAGGAACCAATCCAGGTAGTATTGCTCGTTGACAAGCGTCTGGTGCATTGGGGCGAGCGGCGGCAGAGAATCGAGTTGTTTTGGAATCGTCCGCAGCAGGTCATCGGGGATTTCAGGTAGATAGGCTGCCAGGACAAAGATCGCCACGTGCTCGATGGAGTAGCCGGCCAGTTGGCTGATCGTGACGCCATCCGCAGTGATGTGGCGGCCCAAGGCCATCGTGTCCACCACGTCTGTGATGCCACCGGCAACCTGATCGTGTTCAAACCGATGGCGGGCCCGTAGAAGGCTCAGACGCATCATATGGCGAGCCTTGGACGTATGGGGCAGCAGGACGTTGATACCGTCCTCTTCCAGAGGCAATTGCCAATCACAAAGTTGCATGTTGGCGGCTCGATGAAGCATCTCGAGCGAGTGCGCGGACCCTCGCATCCCCACAAATCGGGCCAGCTCGTCGTCCACAGGCCTCACGATGCCTTGGAACGTAGTGGCATCCCAGATGCGGTCTCGGAGTTTGGTGTTTATCAGGTCGGGCATCTCCCCAAAGGCTTGCCAATAGGCCAATGCCGCGTTAGCGGGCCGATCGTTGGGCTGGGCCGCCATGGAACACACAGCGACGTTCCACGCAAGCGCGGCAAAGCAGACCAGGCTAATTGGACAGCGCCACTTTGCTGCCCCACACAAGCCCGAAGCGCAAGCGAGGGAACGCGTTGCGCCAAATCCCTCGCTGGCGCGTCGGGCTAGTGAATTGCGGATATCGCGCCGAAAAGGCGCTGTCCAACTAAGCAGATAGCGAGAAACTCTCATGGCATTTCCTCCCAATCTTCGCCCTTTGGCAGCGGACGCCACCGGGTCGGCCAAGGATCGGAATCTGCTGGCTCTGCGGGCAATACCGCAGCAGCATGTTGGTCCAGCAAGGTCATCAGCTCATCCGGCCGGTCGCGAAGCACGAGTCGATACGTCTGCAATGTCACCATCGGCTCGGCCGACAAAGTCGGTCTCGTTTGCGTCGAGTCAGTAAGGTCAACAGGCGGCGGGCTTGGACCACGTTCCATGGCCCGCCACACTAAGCCGGCCAGCACGAGCACCGCCGCCGCCCCGGCCAATGCGAACCACCACGCACGGCGCCCCC
>CAZURK010000529.1:0-5591 GCA_964623055.1 uncultured Pirellulaceae bacterium | reverse complement strand
CTGCAGAGTTGCAACAAGAGGCTAGGATATGGCGAAGTCAGCCTACATCGCGTGTGTTTTGGTTCCACTGGCAGTATATGCAATACTCGGCGCGCCCGATTGGGGCACGACACTGTTTCTGGCACAGGCATTGGGCCAGCCTCTTGGTCAACAGGTCCCGGAGGGATTAACTCGCCACAATCTTGCACTTGGTAAGCCATATCAGCTCTCGCCACCGCCAAGCTACCAGTACTGCACCGACCCGGATGACGACAAGCAGTTGACCGACGGGGAGTATACCAAGGGATATTTCTGGACACAGAAATCGACGGTGGGATGGTACCTGTACAGTCCGCAGATCACTGTGGACCTGGGCCAGCCGGAGCCGATCGACGGAATCATGATCAACTGTCCGGGTGGCGGAACGGCGGGCGTGAAGTTCCCGGAAGAAATCACGTTCCTCGTGAGTGACGACAACGAGTTGTTCCACGAGGTCGCTCGACTGACACCTCGCGGGCTCAAGCAGGACGGCAAGAACTGGTACACCCACAAGTTTCTTGCCGACGCCCTGAAGACGCGCGGTCGTTACGTCATGATCCGATTGGACAAAAGTGGAAGCACGGTCTTCGCCGACGAAATCGAGATCTACCGGGGAAGACACGATCCCAGTACTGTTACATTCGCGGGCGAAGCGCGAAGCCGAAAAGCCATGGCCTTCGCCCAATACGGGGTGACGCCGGATTCCTACCGCCGCGGGCACTTTCCGGAATGGCCGCACATCAAGTGGGCGACGCCTCGTGCGGACGGTCCGATCAAGTCGATCCTCATGGCGTACAGCGGCGACATGCGCGAGGCCGTCGAGGTTGCCCAGCGTCTGGATCTGGACTACACCCCGGTCCAACATTTTTCTTACTACCGGTCAACTGCCCTGGGCGATTTGATGCAGGAGCAGATCATCGACGCGCTTCCAGAGTGTGAGGTGATGATCGTCGGTGGTTACCGCTGGGAGGCAACGCCGAAGAAGTTGCTGGAAAAGATCAAGACGCGAGTGCGCGACGGGATGGGGCTGGTTTGCGTGTCCAGCGTTCCAAACTGGTTGGACCCGGTGCGGGATGTATTGGACGCCGCGCCGTTGGGTGACGACCAGGGTGTCCTCGATCTGGTGCCTGTGGCGGCGATTCCCGGCTATCGCAAACCACGCAAATCGCATCTGCACCTGGGCACACTTGGCCGAGGCCGTGTAGCGTGGATCAACTGGGCAGCGTTCGGTCGCGGCTCGCACTCGCTGACACCCAGCTTTCGACTGGTTGATATCGACGATGATGCCATGGGCCCGACGGAGTATGCATACGCCGCATTGTCGAAAGTGATCCAGTGGGCCGCCAACCGTCAAACGCAGCGAATCGAAAATATCGACGCCTCAGCGGGCACGGTCCTGGTGACCTTGGCTCCTGGCGACGCACCCTCCACACTTGAAGTACAAGTACGAGACCGATACTTCGACGGTGGAAAACCCATGACCACTCAGGCGACTGTGCGGGTGCGAGGCGAGATGGCCGGGCTGCGATTGGCGGCGGTCCTCCGAGATGCGTACGGCCGCCAACTCACGCCCGAACAAGTGATCCCAGTTGGCGACGACGGCATGGTCGCGTTGACACTTCGGCACGACCATCCGCTAACGCTGTGTGCGTTGTTGTCGCTGGAACTGCGAAAGTCCTTCCCTGGCATACACCAGGTGGGAACGGGGCGTGTACAGCGTCACATCGAGCGAGTGTGGGTAGACCTGCCGGCCAAGGACGACTATACGTTCTGTGCCTGGTACGCGTGGGACAGCCAACCGATCGCGTTCCATGGGTTGAGGATGCTTCACGACCTGGGCGTGGACACTTACGTGTCGCTGCCTGGAGCGTGGCGAGCGGAAAACGCCGCTTTCGTCAACATGCGGCACGGACCGGAAAATGTGGAGCGCGTTCATCCGCAGAATAAGGACGACAGCCTGGTACGTTTGCCATGTCTGACCGATCCAGCGTATCGCTCGAAGGTGCGCGATCGCATCGAGCAGATGGCCAGAGAGGTACGACCTTACGGCGTGCTGGAATGGTCGCTCGGCGACGAATCAACGTTGGGGCGGCGTGACTACTGCCATTCACCCACGTGTCTGGCCGCATTTCGCGAGTATTTGAAAGAGACGCACGAGTCACTCGACGAGCTAAACGCAGCCTGGGGTACGGACTTCGAGTCCTGGGAAAAAGTCGTGCCCGCGACGAAGCAACAGGTCGAGGGACAGAAACACCTGGGGCCGTGGCTCGAACACCGCCGCTACATGGAGAAGTTGTTCGCCGACTACCACGCCTGGTGCGGGGAACTGGTCCTGAAACACATCCCCCACGCCAAAGTCGGCATTTCCGGCACGCCGCGAGTCAACGCCTACAGCGGTCACGACTGGTGGCAACTGATGCAGCACTCGCTGACGCATTTGTCCGGTTACGGCGGAGCGCAACGGACAATACAGCGGTCATTCATGCGGCCCGGCACATTCTACTCGACGTTCCTGGGATATGACTATAAGGATACCAACGAGCAGCGAGCGCGATACAGCGCCTGGGATCTCCTGTTCCACGGCGCCAACGGAATCAACTACTACACGCTTGTGTCCAATACGCTCAATTGTCCCATAATCCGTCCTGACGGGAGTCTTACCAACAAGGCCCCGTGGTTTTTCGAGGAGACCAAAGAGTTGAAAGCCGGCATGGGCAAGCTGTTCATGGCGGCGACCTACGAAAACGACGGTATCGCCATTCACTACTCGCCGCCCAGCATCCACGCCGCGGAAGCACTTGGTCTGTTCGACCATCGCGATGCGCTCCGCAACTACAACATCAACTTGAGCAACGTCTGCAACATCCTCCAGCAATGCCAGTTCCAGTTCGACTTCATCCACGAAGAACAGATGGCCGCCGGTGGATTGTCGCGACACAAGCTGCTGATCCTGCCATGGTCTTCGGCGATCAGCGAAGAAGAAGCCATTGCGATCACGGAATTCGTACGCCGCGGTGGGACGGTCCTGGCCGACAGCTATTGCGGAGTGCGCGACGACCACGGGGCTCCTCGTGCGATGTTAGACGATTTGTTCGGCATCAAGCAACCATTAGACCTTCCGGAACTAGGCCCAGCAGAATTGAGCGTCGATCTGGGCAAGATGAATAGCGGTTCTGTCGCGCCCCAAGTGTTGAAGGTTCCTGTCGCATTCGGCGTCACAGAATTGCAGCTCGACGGTGGCACGGCGAGCGGGCGAATAGGTGATACACCGGCATGTGTCATTCGCAGCCGTAGAGAAGGAAAGGCGGTCTTTCTGAACTGTTCGTTTTCGAATTACGGACAAGTGTGGGATGCTGGAGTCGCAGGGGAAGTCCTGGAGGAGATCGCTTCACCCCAGAGTGTCACCTTGCCCATCCGTCGCTTCTTCGCAGGTCTGGCGCGTGGAGCTGGCGTTGTGTCGCCCGTGGTCGAGGCGCGCGGAGCCGGAGAAACGCCGGACCTGGAACTCTCCCGTTTCACCTTGGGCAAGTCGCGATTGATCGGCGTGCTCGGAGCCATCACGGCGGGGCCGGTCGACGAAACGGATATCCTTAGTTTTGATCTGACGCTCCCGGACATCGCCCATGTATACGAGTCCCGCAGCGGGACCTATCTGGGCGAGACGAAGCTGATCCACCACCGCGCGCCTCGCGGCATTGCGCGAGTCTATGCGGCGATGCCCTACCGGGTCAAAGACGTGTCGATCAGCGGACCAAACGAAGTCCGGCAGGGCGACTTCTTGCCAGTAGAAATCGTCGTAAACGCAGAAGAAGGCAAATCGGGAACCCATGTGGTTCATGTGTCGGTTCTCGGACCTGCTAAGGGCACGGGGCATTTCCCCGAGCGAAGTCACTACGCCCACAATCTTCAGGCCGATGACGGTCGCGTTACAACGACAATCCCGTTCGCATATAATGACACACCGGGCCAATGGACCATCGTAGCTAAAGACGCCGCGACCGGCGTCATCAGTCGCAAGACCGTGGAAGTCGTCGAAGAGAGATGAATGAATCGTTCTCATTTCCTATCCGTTGTCCGGATCAACGGTCGCGGCGAAATCATCGGCGGACCGAAGTACTTCGGCAGCACCGACGCGAATTCCGGTGAAGTCGGCTATGACCTGATCGAATGTCACGACGGCGCCATCGCCATTGTCGGCCTCCGAGGCACAGCCCTGCTGAACGGAGGCAAAATCACCGACGTGAGCCCATCCGCCGATTTCTATCTGGTAAAGAGCACGAATTTGACTTGAGACGCTCTCTGACGCGGCTCGCCCGTGCAGCCTCGACACGACGGGCAATGTGACTCTGAAGCATTTGATCGCGCTGCTAGCATTCGCGCCGACATTCACCTTCTTTGAGGAACAATGATTTGATACGATACCCGGCCGCGTTGGCGAAAGGAGTTTGACGAATGAGTGCGCAGGAACTGGAACAACTGTATCACCTGTATTGCAGCTACACCGGACGGCTCAACGCGGCGGTAGATTGTCAGGGCATGCGAATTCCTGATTTGAAAGCAGTAACGTACCCGGAATTCCAGGCAATCTGGAGTTCGATATCTGAATTGCAGCAGGAATTTTGGCGGCAGAGATTCGAAGCAGGGTACGAAGATGTTGCCGAGGCGCAACGTCGCAGACTAGTCGCGGCCTTTGCGTCGAACACGTCGCGTCACGAGATCAGTTCCGTCCGCGCGGCCTGACTTCACCTTCTTTTTCTCGCCGAACGTCGTTCGGCTCCGTGCTCTCCACATGGTCCATCAGCCAGAGCAACACTTCATCTGGCGCTTCTCGTTCGCCTGTCCTTGTGATTTCGCCGAACATCGTGAGTTCCGATGGAGACAAGCGAAGTACACATCCCCCGCGTTCGAGTATCGAGTTGGCGATCCGCCAAAGTGCCGCTGAGGCGTCGAACGTTGTCGGCAAGAATTCGGCAAGCGAGCGGGTCACTAAAGCAGCTTCTTGGCAGGCAATCTTGAGCTTAGCATCTTCATCCGATTCGGAACGCAAGCTAAGCAGTGACACATCGGCCCGTTCAAGGATTGGCTGAAGGAATCGACTTGCTCCCTGCGGGTCTTCCGATTCCAGGTCAATGCCGACTTCGCCGATGGCTTTGAAAACGACATCTGCCACACCGGTTTCGCGTTCTGGTTCTTGAATGCCTGCCTTGGCTGGATACGGACTGTCTCCCCTGAGGACAAGTCGCGTCGCCGAACTGCTGCTCCAGCGCGACCCAAACACATTTGCAGACGCTGGGCTCCGACCTGGGATGCGAATTTCAATTCGTCCTTGGTCAAAGCCAAAACGGAAGGGGACTTCGACTTCTTCAGCGACTCCGCCCCACGCACTGCGGCCGGATTGCCCAAGACGATAACGACACCAAAGCGATAGTTTGGCATCGTATTGTTTACCGTCTGGCAGAACGACCGTTCCGCCTAACTCTTCTATGCTCCCTCGCTCGTGCGACCATGGTTCGGGCCACTTGTCGGTGACCTTTTTCCAATGCTTCTTGATCTCGTCTGCCGTCTTCTCTAGC
>CAZURK010000528.1:0-5603 GCA_964623055.1 uncultured Pirellulaceae bacterium | reverse complement strand
ATTCCCGGAATTCGTCCTGAAACGTCATCCGTTTGTGGTGTTCTTCCTGGTTGGCGATGTAACGCTTGACCTGTGCGACATTTGACTGGCTTACCGAGAAGATCCCGTAGCCAGCTTGCCACTGGAAATCGTCGAACGCCGTCCCTTGTTTCTTGATCCATTTGGATGTCTCCGTCTTTGATACCTTGATCACGTCCATGATGGCAAACTTGCGAGATAGCAAACACAGTATGTGGATATGATCTTCCACGCCGTTAATCAGAATGGCCGGTGAATCAACCTCTTCTTTTAGGATGGTGGCGTTGTAGGCATACAATTCGGGCCGGAGGCCGAGGCCGTTTAGCCACGGTCTTCGGTGTTTGGTGCTGTAGACGATGTGGACGATCACCTTGGCCAAGGATTGGGGCATTGTTTCGTCCTCTTGTTAGGGCCACCCCTTCGGGGTTCCGACTCAATGATTCTCATATCCCAGGGTTGCGCGCCGTTCGCAAGGCTCACGTCGCTCCACCCTGGGCTGGCTTAGGGTCGTCCCTTCGGGACTGAGATTCATTCCCTTTGCCTTCTGCGCCAAATGCCTTTGCCTTCTTTTCCAAACGTCCTTGCCACCCGTGGCAAACGCCTTTCTGCAATGCACAACCCCTTCGTGTTCTACGCCAAATCCGAAAGTACCGACTCCAGAATCTCACGGCCCGTGTGACCTTCAGCCGCGGCTTCGTAGGTTAATCGTATGCGGTGCAGGACTACATCTTCGGCCAGCTCGAACAGATCCTCCGGCACCACGTAGTCGCGGCCGTGAATGAATGCTCTGGCTCGCGACGCGGTTGCCAACGCCATGCACGCTCGCGGGCTGCATCCGAAGTCCAATAGCTTGGATTCGCGCGTACGTCGCGAGAGTTCCACGCTGTGTTTGGCGAAAACGTCGCTCACGTGAACTTGTTGGACGATTTCCATGGCTCGCACCAGATCCTGGATGGTCGCGCATGGTTCGGCCTGGATCATGTCAAAAGCGGTTTTGGGTACGGCGCCACCGCCTTCGTCCTTCTTCAGGCCCATGGCGAGTTGTCGTTGAAGGATATCCTGCTCTTCTTCGACGGTTGGGTAGTCCAGTCGGTGGTAGAGCATGAATCGGTCGAGTTGAGCTTCGGGCAGTTCGAACGTCCCGGACTGTTCTACGGGGTTTTGTGTCGCGATCACCAGGAACGGCACTGGCAGCTTGAACGTCTCGCCGCCGATCGTCGCCTTGCGTTCCTGCATGGCTTCCAGCATGGCGCTTTGGGCTTTGGGTGCAGCGCGGTTGATTTCATCGGCCAGCAGCAAGTTGGTGAAAATTGGGCCTTTGTGGACGCGGAAATCACCCGTTTTCTGATCCAGAATCTCGGAGCCGATGACGTCCGACGGCAGCATGTCGATGGTGAACTGGATTCGCGCGAACTGCAGATCAATAGCCTTGGCCACGGCATTCACGAGCAGCGTCTTCGCCAGACCGGGGACGCCTTGCAGCATGAGATGGCCGCCAGTGAACAGTGCAATCAAGATGCGCTCGACGACCACATCCTGACCGACCACCACCTCGGCCACCCGACGCCGGACTTCGTCTACAAAGCGATTGGCCCGATCAGCGGATTCGGATGTGGGACCGGATTTGGCGCTGTCAATTTCACTGTTGTCAACAAGTTGCATCGAATATCCTCTTCCTCGAGAAGGCTGATTGTTCTATGAACGAAACTCGGTTCAACAGGCGATTCGCAACCATTTCTTGGCCACTTGGCGTAATTCTTCGTTTGACAACCCGCTGCCGTTGCTGCCAAAACAAGTCGCCTGGATTCGTTTGATCTCTTCTTGCATCTCGTCGCGTTGTTTGGTCGAGAGGCGGACCAGTTCACTGCCCGCCAGAGCTCTGAGCAACTGCACGACCACAAATCCGTCGATCTGCTGTGGCATGTGAAACACATCACGAGCACGCAGGGGCCGCTGTCGAGGGCCGCGGATCACGCGCACGACCACTGCAATGAAGATCAATAGCAGAACCGCTCCTCCGCCGGCCAGGGCGTAGGGAACCCACGGCTCGGAGAAAGCGACCTCGACGATCGGCTTGGCCAGCACAGCTCCCTCGCCGACCGTGGCAACCGGCTCGTCCAGATCCACGAGGTCCATATCCACAAACGTTTGGTATTTGACCGCTGCATCGCTGACCTTGGATGCCGGCAGTTTCAGATCCATTCGATGCGGCTCTTTCACCAACTTCGCGGCATCCAGGGCAATCGTCCACTCTCGCTCGGACACGACATGGACAGTGTCGCCCCAGCTATTCACTTGGCGAACCAGCGTCCCTTCGTGAGGATCTATCCGGGCGATGGGCAATTGTTGGCCAAACGAGTCCATATCCAAAAGTTCGTCGATCTCGGGCACAAGGCCGCACGCAGTGGCTTTCACTTCAAGCAGCACCTCCTCGGTACTTGCCAGGTTCCGCGTGTCCAGCGTCTGCGTCAGATCGACGCGATGAAACGGTCGCGGCGGCGTCCGCTTGTCCGTCACCTTGATCATCGTCTCGGCAGATTCGGCCGAGATGGTGACCGGGCCGGTCATGTCCAGGAACTTGAGATTCATTTGAATCCGCGGAATCTTATCGACGCTGCAGTCCTTGGCCTTGGCGTGGACATAGGCCAACACTGTCTCCTCCCACGCCGGTCGCTCGGTTGGCCGCGGGGCAACGTCCTTGGGGCTGAACACGATGGCTTCAACGTCGAAGAACAACCCGAGCGCCTCGCGAATGTTCAAGTCCAGTTCGTCTCGCTGGCCTTGCGCCTCGATCATTCTGTAGGTGGTGACGAGTGGTTGGGGACGTGACGACGGTCTCGTGTCGCGGGGGAATTCGTTCGTCAGATACTCCCCGAAGTTCGCCATGCGGCCCATCGCCTCGGTATGGTGAACGCTCAAGATGATGCCGAATTGGTGATCGCGATGGATCGTGTTCGGGCCGTCCACGCGCGTTTCCAGACGGATCTCGTCCAACAGCTCGTCGTAGTAGTTCACCTTGTCGTTGGCCTGGAATGAAAACGGACTGCTCTTGGTGATGACCAAAGATCCGGCCAAGTATTTGTATTTGAGTTCTTCGTGCAGCGGATTCTCAGTGTCCTCCAACCGTGAATTGACGTGCCTGGCAAGCATGTCGACGTGTGCCTTGCCCGCGTCGTTCGGCAGGCTCCGGAGCATCTCGTGAATACGGTTCAATGCCCGGCGGTCCAGGGGTTTGGACAGGTTGAGGCTGCCGTTCGTGGTAATGCCGAGAAGGCTGTGAAACCAATCCAAGTAGGCTCGGATCGAATACTGGCTTCGGTTGAGACCGGGAACTTGTTTGGCGTAGACCTCCGCGCCTCGGGTAAAGTACTTTTCGGCCTTGCTGTTCTTATCGCGGAACGCTTCCATGCGGTTCGTGGCGTTGTCGCTTACCAGTTGTTGGTAGTATTCGAAGTCGGCCCAGTCGCTCTGCAACGAGCCGGCCAGCGTCAGCGTGCTCCAAGCATCCGGTTGTTTCTCGCTGCGCTCGTCGATCATGTCGATGGCCGTTTGGTATCCGGTGCGAACCATATCGAGTGTTTCCTGCTGGCTGCGGCCCGTGCCCGACGCTTCCTGGATCTCCATCTTTCGCCAGCGTGACGAGAGGCCTTCGGTCATCATCGTAATCATGCGAGAGAAGATGTCTTCGTCCATCTGATTGATCGGGCCGAACACTTTCTCGATGTGAGTCCGTCGATAGACATCCGCGTGGCTGTAGCAGACGTTGAACGCTTCGACGATCAGTTCGCCGTTGCGAGGATGGATCTTCTTGCTGCGAAAAATGTCCATCATCGCCGCCAGGCTGGCGACGTTCTTTTCCATCATAATGGGCGTCACCATGATTCGGGCGTCGCCGGGTAGGCTGTGTTTCCTGCGAATCGCTTCGGGGATGTGGGGATCGTGACGATGCGCCCATGCCTTCAAATACTCCTCGGCAAGCGAAATGCCGGCGTCCGGATTGCGAGCGGCGATCTGGACGATCAAATTGGTCGCTTCTTCGTACTGGTCGCTCACCAGCACGGCCTTCGACATGCATACGTCGATGCGGTCGCGGAGACTTGCCGACAACGCTTCGGCCCAGATGCCGTCCGGAGCGGCGTCCAGCAGATCGCCCGGTGCCACGTGAGGTCTCGGCCTGGAGACCTGGCGGTAGCTGGGATGTTGCTCGAACGTGTGTTCCGCCTCGTGGACCCACCAATCAGCCATGGCGGCTGCCATGTGATTCCATGGAGCCTTGGACAAATCGTTGCCTTCGGCCGCGACGGCCAGAATGCACTTCTGCGATCTCAAGTTATTGGCCCGCCTGGCGGTGTCGGCGTCATTAATCTTGCCTTGTGCGCGTTTCCCCAACGCCGACGCCAAACGCAATGCTGCATCAGCGTTCTTACCCAATAGGCTACGAATCCAAGGTTCCAGGGAAGTAATGGGGGCTTTGCCCAGCAGGTCGCTCAATTGGTCTGCAGCCTGCTGTTTCCGGCCGTTGTCGGCCTGTGCGTCGTTCAAGGTCTTGGCGTGCTGCTCCCACAAGTCGGCGATCCGCGTCTGCTGGAATCTCTCCAGTTCTTCCTGAGAGCCCAGGAAGTTGACGATTTCGTCGCGGATCGCCTGATCCTCGATCTCGCTTGCCGCGAGCATGTCCGGCAGATACTGGCGCGCCAGATCGTCGAAGTTGGCGTGCATGAGAACACGGCCCGTGTTCAACCCTTTGGCGCCCCCACCGCCCAAATGCCGCGTGCCTTTCTTCAGGGCTTGTTTCAGCCACACTTCCTGCTCTTTGGCCACGGCCACGCGAAGAATCAGTCCGAGTTTGCGGATACGGTCCGAGTTCAATTCGCTGGGACAGGCATCGGCAAACCCGAGGAAATCGTCCAATGTGAAGACCGGCACATTGCGGCCGGCCAGATCGTCCAGCATCCTGTTGAAGATCGTATCGGCCAACGCGTCGGGCAACTTGTCCAGCGTCTGGCGGATGTCATCCCAGCGGCCTTCGTAGAACGCTCGAACAAACTCGTCGTGAGGCTTGATCTGGCTTTGGTCCATCTGCGTGTACCGGAACACGTTCTCGTAAAGCGAGGACGCGTGCCGGTAGAATCGTTGACTTCGCAGGCGATCGTACTGCTTGGCAAGTTCCGCGGGATCCGTCTCCGGCTCGTCCGCCGCGCGGGCGGCACACGTGAATACGCCAGCCAATGTGGCAACAAGCGAGAATATGAGCGGCAGTGTTTTTGTTTTGAACATTCTTGCTTTGAGCTTTGGGTTTGTTTCGGATTTCGTGCTTCGGATTTGGGATTTCAGAAGGCGTGCACCATGCGAGCGTCTCGCGTTGAAGGGCTCTATGAGCCATCCAGTTCCAACTCTACAAGCTCTTGTCGCGAGTCAATTATCTCTTCCGTTTCCTCCGGTTCGCCCGATTCCATCGTCAGCAGAGCGGCCGCCGAGCTGGCGCCGCCTTGTCCTTGCGGTTCTTCGGGCTGCTGTTGCATACGCAGTACAGCTTCCAGGTTCTGAAGCATTACAGTGTCAATCCCCTCGATGCCACGGATCGT
>CAZURK010000527.1:0-5618 GCA_964623055.1 uncultured Pirellulaceae bacterium | reverse complement strand
ATGGAAGCGGACGGTTCCGGCGTTCGCCAACTGAGCTTTGACCAGGACCACAGCTTCAACCCCGTGATGATGCCCAACGGACGCGTGCTGTATTTGCGTTGGGAGTACTCTGATTTGCCCCATGCCCATAGCCGCATGCTGTTTACCATGAACCCCGACGGCACCGATCAAAGGGCGCACTATGGCAGCAACTCCTATTGGCCCAATTCGATCTTCGGCGCACGGCCGATTCCGTCGCACGCCTCCAAGTTCGTAGGCATCGTGAACGGCCACCACGGTTCGCATCGTGAGGGAGAACTAGTGCTGTTCGATGTAGCATTGGGGCGTCACGAGGCCAATGGAGCCGTCCAGCGGATTCCCGGTTGGGGCGAGGTGGTCGAGCCGATCATTCGCGACCAGTTGACGGTCGACAGTTGGCCCAAATTCGTCCATCCGTTCCCGCTCAGCGACAAGTACTTCTTGGTCAGCGCCAAGATTGCCCCCACAGCGCCATGGGATCTGTTTCTGGTCGACGTATTCGGAAACCGTCTTCTGGTGCATCACGCGGACGGATACGGCCTGTTCGAACCCATTCCGCTTCGTAAGACGCCCGTACCGAAGGTGATCCCGGACCGGATAGATCTCTCCGACGACGAGGGCGTGGTTCACGTCGCTGACATGTATCGGGGACCAGGGCTGAGGGGCGTGCCGCGCGGGGCTGTGAAGCGGCTGCGATTGTACTCACTGCATTTCGCCTATCAAGGAAAAGGGGGCCTGTTGGGCGTTATTGGCCTGGACGGGCCCTGGGACGTGAGGCGTATCTTGGGGACGGTGCCTGTTGAAGCCGATGGCTCGGCACACTTTCGCGTTCCGGCCAACACACCGATTGCGATCCAACCGCTCGATTCCGAGGGCAAGGCGGTGCAGTTGATGCGGAGTTGGTTCGTGGCCATGCCCGGCGAGACGATTTCCTGTGTCGGTTGCCACACGTCGGAGAACACGGCACCGCTCGAGGGCGAGTCGTTTGCCCTGGCCCGTTCGCCATCCGAGATCGCGACTTGGTACGGCCCGGCGCGAAACTTCAGTTTCAAGCGCGAAGTTCAGCCCGTGATCGATCGGAATTGCGTGGGCTGTCACGACGGACGAGAGACCTATGCGGGGCTCCCGCTGCCGGATCTGCGCGGCTCGCAACTGACGAGCGACTACAAATGCTACGTCTCCGGCAATACAAACAGTGACGGCGGCCGTTTCTTCTCCGTTGGCTACTTCGAATTGTCGAAACTGGTGCGCCGGCCGGGAATCGAAAGCGATATGCACCTGCTGATGCCCATGGAATTCCATGCGGACACGACGCAGTTGGTGCAGATGCTTCAAAAGGGACATTACGGCGTCGAACTCGACGCGGAGTCCCGGGACCGGCTGATCACTTGGATCGACCTGAATGCGCCTTACCATGGAACGTGGACGGAAACAGGAATTGACCCTGGCCGGCAACGCCAGCGGCGACGCGATCTGCGCAAGGAATACGCTGGTGTGGACGAAGATCCGGAATCGCTGTGCGGCGTTTCAGCGCCCGCGATCGAACCTCTGCCGCCCAATCCGCCAGAAGAAACCGACACGGTCGCTGTGCCGCAAATTCCGGGATGGCCCTTTGATGTCGCGGAAGCACGGCGCCGCCAGCGCGCGGCAGGACTACCCGAACTCCGAACCGTCAAGCTTGCGGACGGTATGCAATTGAAACTGGCGCTGATCCCCGCGGGCGATTTCGTCATGGGCGATCGCGAGGGGTATTGCGACGAACGACCGGTTGCCCGAGTGAGCATTGATGCCCCGTTTTGGATGGGCGTATGCGAGATCACCAACGAGCAGTACGCATGCTTCGAGCCGACTCATGACAGCCACGTCGAATCAAGGAATGCATATCAATTCGGCGTCCACGGCTTCTCGGTCAACGGTCCAAAGCAACCGGTAGTGCGAGTTTCCTGGCAACGTGCCATGTCGTTCTGCCGCTGGCTCGCCGAAAGGACTGGTGAACCGTTCACGCTGCCCACCGAAGCTCAATGGGAATACGCTTGCCGAGCCGGCACGAGTTCACCATTCTCTTTCGGCGGCGTCGACGATGATTTTTCCCCCTACGCCAATTTGGCCGACGTGAAACTTCGTTCGTTCTTCGCTGATCCCTACAAGGAGCACGAACTGCCACGCCAGATCACGAAGTACGACGACTGGATTCCCCGCGACATGCGTTTTGACGACAGCGGCCTGGTCACCGTCGCAGTTGGCTCGTATCGTCCCAACGCCTGGCAACTTCACGATATGCACGGCAACGTTGCCGAATGGACGCGAACCACCTATCGACCATATCCGTACGACACCGGCGATGGCCGAGAAAACGACGCGCCCCTTGGCGAGAAGGTCGTACGCGGCGGTTCGTGGCGCGACCGCCCGAAACACTGTCGATCGGCATTTCGCCGGCACTATCACTCCTGGCAAGGCGTCTACAACGTGGGTTTCCGCGTCGTGTGTCCCGCAATAAGTCGCGGCTCGAACGACGTGGCTAGGGCAGGCAATTGAGCTTTCCGCAGGTGCTTGGTCCCTAAGGTGGTCCGAATTACACTCCCCGGCAGCACGCAGTCCAAAACTCCTCGCGGAGGCGGAGCGAAAGACGTCTGACGGTTAGCGTGGCTGGGGTCGAACCGCGAGGAACGAGCAGTGAGCCCCCGGGTCAGAGCCAACTGGGGGCTCACTGTCGCTCGACCCCAGGCACCCGCTTTTTTCCACTGCTCAGCTCGGCAACCTCACCGTCCAGCTCAGGGTGAGTTGTTGTTTCAACGCCCGACTTCTTGCATCGGAACGGGCTTCGCGCCGGGCTCGTGCGGCAGGGACATCTGATTGGTCTGTGGATCACCGAAAGGCCCCGGCCAGTCGAGGTTCGAGTTCTCGGCGATCTTGGTGGCCACGGTTCGGTCTTCGTGCAGGTCGCCGCTGAGGAGCCAGCCACGGGCGATGATACTGGTGGCACACGACGTGATGCGTCGACCGTACTCGAGGACCTCCTCCAACTTGCCGTCGGCCCCGTTGATCCGGAACACCTTGCTCGTCTCGGTGCGTTCGCCATCCTGCGTTTCGGCATAGAAGTAGCCGTTGTAGTAGGGCACGTTCAGGATGCACGTGTACGTATACTTCGACAAATCGCACTTCCAGACAACATCGCCGGTGCCGATCGCGTAGGCGGCGATGTATTTCCAATCGTCGCCCTTGTATTCCGCGTGCCACTGATTGCCGGACCCCGAGACCAGCTTGCCGTCTGCGTACGTGAGCGTGGCCTTCTTGCCGATGGGCAGGCCGGTCTTCTCCCAGACCAGATTCAGGTCCTTGTCAAACACGCGAATCGCAGCATCCCACTCCTTGGCACCATACCAGTACGTGGCCACGAAGTAGCCGTTGGCGTCGTTGACCAGGAGCGTGTTCCACGAGATACAGGACGATGGCCTGCCGACGATTGCCGACCCGAGAACTTCACCATCGGCCGCGCGCACCTTCAGCACCTGGCCGTTGCACTGGTAGAAGATGTATCCGCTCTGCTGATCTACGCAGGGGGTGACGCCGCCGCTAGATCGCCGCTTGACCCACCATACGTCCTCGCCCGTTTCGCCGGACATGGCGTGTAGCCCGTTGGCACAGGCCATCAGAATGAGTTTCGAGCCGTCGTCGCGATCGAAGTAGGAGTAACCGAAAAACAGTGCCCCTGGCTGATTCGCAGCGCTCGTCCATTCCACCTTACCGGTGTCTCGATTGACTGCCAGGGTACGTGCCTTCTTGTGTTCGTGGGCGATCACCAGCCAGGTGCCGTCCTTCTTCTGGAACACCAGGGGCGTGCTATCGTACGTCCGCGCAAACCGGTACGCCCTGATCTTCTTGAAGCTGCCGACATCAAAGGCGATCACAGAAGGAAACTCGGCGGACTTGTGCACGCCTTTTCGCCTGGAACCGTCGGTGGAAGTGAAATAGGCGACTCCATCCACCACCACGCCTCCTTGGGCGTAGAAATCCAAACCGCTGGGAGACTCCGGATCGACCAGATTGCCGTTCTCCTGACCGGCGGCGCCGCCAAGAATCAGAATCAGCGCCGCCAGGGCTCCCCATCCCCAGGAGACTGGCCCACATTCCTCACCAAACTGCAGAACCGCGACCGTCCGTTGACACAAGCCCGACGCGCCAGCGAGGGTAAACCGGTGTCCATCCCTCGCTTGCGCTTCGGGCTTGTGTGACTGGTGAGAAATGCGGGCCAGAACACGTCGCATGGTACCGTCTCCTTTTCAGTGTATGTTGGCCTCCTCCGACTCTCTTCTTGAGGAAACTATCCTATGACGAGTCCTACGTGATGGGCAGTACCTCAATACCGGCCAGTTTGCCGTAGGCTCTCAGTTCATGGTCCAGCTTGCCATAGATGAACAGTTGATGGAAGCCCTTCGTGTCCATCGTATCGGGTACGTTGTCCATGGCCAATTCGACCGAAGTTCGGCAGCCGCCTTCCGGCGGTGTGTCAAAGTTCCTGGTGACTCGGCCCGTCCCCACAATGATCTGGTTCGGACCATTGAACTCCATCACTGTCACGTCCTCGCCGATGCGCCATAGCACTTGAGGCGAGACACCAGTTTCCGACTCGTGGTGGTTGCGGAGGATATACGGTTCGGGCTTGGCGTTGAAACCGTCCAGCTTGGTCGGGCTGGAGCAGTGGGCGCCCATCAACGTGTTCTTGATCGTGTTGGGCGCTGGGTCTTGCATGAAACCGGGACGCTCGAACAGCAAACTGATCAGACGCATCGAGATGGCCGCATTCCAGTCGCGCTCGCACGCGCCCACGCTCCCCTCGTCGTTCAGTTGCATCCAAGCCATGCACGGAGCGCAAGGGATGCTGTGATGCCGGACCAGATCCAGGCAGTTAAGGGATATGCCGTCGCAGTTCTCGGCCGCCATGATGCGCTTGGCTACGAAGTAGTTCTTGGCCGCGTTCAGGATATCTTCCGGCTTCGGCTCGCGGATCGCCTTGGCCTGCTTGGAGTACCGATCCGCCAATGCTCGCACTTCGTCCGTCGTTTCAGCCTTGTTGAACTCATCGACCCAGCGTTGAAGAGGGATATGGTGGAGCGTCGTCCCAATGACATCCAACTTCCTGTCGAAGGTCTTATCGCCGGTGATGATGCACAGACGCGATCGCTTCATGCCATCCATCGTCTTGAACATTCGCATGCCCTGGCGCAGCCAGTCCAGGCCGTCGGTAGCAGCGACGCAGACGTTGGGGAGCTTGCGGGCGTTCTGGAGATGGCCGGTGAAGGACGTGCCCAGCCGGCTGAAGACGATGGTGGGGATATCGCCGCGGTTTTCGAGGAACCGATCTGTCGCAGTCCTCCAATACGACAGGTGCATCTGGATGACCATGATGCCGTCGGGCGGTGACGTCTTCATTCTCTCCAGGGCCGCGTCAACGGTTTCCTCGTCCTCCAATGCGGCCGGATCGACCTCCAATTGAATCCCCAAATCCTGAGCGATCTTCGTGAGCATCTTGGTGAAGTTCGCTTGACGCTCGTCCGCGTTGTAATCATTGCCCGGCCAGCTCATCCAGTACTTGGCCTGAT
>CAZURK010000526.1:0-5625 GCA_964623055.1 uncultured Pirellulaceae bacterium | reverse complement strand
GCGACACCCAGTTTGCCGGTTTCGATCTCCTCGGCTTGACCGTTGATCGTCAGCCGCGTCCGCGCCGGGCGGCCGTCGGCGTAGCTGGTGAAGACATAGATCCTATTCGATACGCCTTTGACCAACGTGCCGGATTCGGGAATGATCTCCAGGCCGATGGGATTGGCTGTGACGACGCGAGACGTGCCGGTCGAGTAGTTCTGGTTGGCCGTGTCGGTCACCGTGGCAACGAGCATGAACCGAGCGTTGCCGTCGTCCTGTTCGCGTCCGATCAGTTGCGTGGGCAAAGAGAAATTGAAGTTGGCTTTACCACTAGCGTCGGTCTTTTCCGTGATCGACGCGATCGTGTGTTGTCCGACGTCCGTTGATCGGACTTCGATCGCCACTTCGCCCCCGGCAACCGGTTTGCCAAAGAAGTAGTCGGCCTGGACGCTGCCTTCGACTTGCTCGCCCGGTGCGTAGAACGGTTTGTCGAGCGTTATCCCGACCTTGAACTTGGGCAACACGTACTTTTCGACGGTAACCGTTCGGTCGCTGGTCGTCTGGCCGATGGTGCATTGGATCGTGTAGTCGCCCTCGATGATCTCCGTAGCCAGCGGGCAATCGGCCGACGAGATACCGAATTCGCTCGTCTCGTCTTTGTGCTTGAAGATGATATTGCCTTTCGGGTCGGTGATCGTGAACGTGACGTCGTGATCGGCCAATGGCTTCAGATCAGGTTTCTTCAGGGCCAGTGAACGGAGCAGTATCGTCTGCCCCGGCTGATACACCGGCTTATCCGTGCTGACCATCAAACGCCACTCGCGTCGAAGCTGAATGGGCTGCGTAAGGACCTCCTTGGCATTCTTTGGTTGAGCCGTAACGCGCAGTTCGTACTGTCCATCCTCCCAGTTGGGCAAATCGAATTGTGGTGAAACCGCGCCCCGATCGTCCGTAGTGAGACTTGCCAGCCGGACCTGTTGTTTCGTGGACGGATCGTACAGTGCGAGCTGCACCGGCACGCCCGGTACAGGACGCCCGGTGTTGTGGTCCAACACAGCAACGCGCAACGACGCGCCGCTGCCCGCCAGCAGCTCGTTCTGCCCCAGAAGGCGCAAATCGTACGGGGACGCCGTGAGGCGGAAGTAGTACACGTTCAGCGCGGCGATGATCAACACCGAAGCTGCCGTCGCCAAAAGTACGGTCCGGCCGTAGTACTTGCGCAGCTTGCTGCGACGAGTCTCTCTCATGTCGATGTTCCCGACCGTTTGCCGAATCAGCCGTTCCGATGCCTCGGACGGGGCAACGGCCTGCATGGCCTCGTACCGCTTCTGCGCCTCTTCCAACGCGACTTTGCCGAGACGCGACGCTTCACAGTAGCGTTCGACGATTTCGGCATCCTCGGGCGAAAGCAGTCCGTGAACGTAGTCGTCGATATAGTCGATCGGGTTTTCGTCTGGCTTGATCATGGCCAAGCTCCTTGGTGTTCAGCCCATGTCTTCAGGCTGTTCGCGAGTCTCCCCCCGCACAGAGTCTGTCGCTGGAGTTCACGCTTCAGCGTGTCTTCGGGCACGCTAAAGCGTGAACTCCAACATCCCACAGGTCCCGTCCGGCAGACGGGGCCTACTCGTCACTCCGCATGCGCGGCTCCAGGTATCTGCGGATTCCGGCCAGGGCATGGTGCATGTGCGAACGTATTGTGGCTTCGCTCCGGCCGACAATCTCGGCGATTTCGGCGTAGGAAAGGCCGTTCCAATTGCGCAAGACCACAACCGTGCGTTGCTGCGACGGCAGTTGAGCGACGGCCGTGGCCACTAGATTTGCCGTCTCCGTGGCTACGGCGGTCTCAGCAGGCGTTGGGTCTGCCGAGACGGGTGCTGCGACCATCAGTTCGTGCGGTGGAAGCACGTCCATCGGTCGTGTCCGGCGGAACGCCTCGCGACAGCGGTTCGTGGCAATGGCAAACAGCCACGATCGAAAGGACCGCGGAAATCGATACGTCCGCCGTTTGACCCACACGGCAAGGAATACGTCCTGGAACAGCTCTTCGGCCCTGTGCCGGTCGCCGATCATTCGTTCGATATAGGTTAACAGGGGGCTCGCATAGCGACGAACCAGGGTTTCGAGATGCTCCCGCTTGCCCCGAGCGACCTCGCCCATGAGCCGTTCATCCGACGCATTCGCCTGGTTCATGCTGGGCTCCCTTGTGCCTTTACTTGACCATATGCGCGGGGATGAGGTTTCGTTGAAGAGAAATCGCCCTTTTTTAAGGCGATCACGTTTCTCGCGGAGTCCGCGCCCGTCGAACAAGGGACACCACGACAATCACGATCACTAAGAAGAGAACAGCCAGTAGCGCGAAACCGACAAGGATCGATATAGCAAAGAAGTCGATTTCCGGGATGGTCGACGGAGGTCCAAGACCGGCAATTGTCGCCGTGCGTTCGACTTCCTGCTCGGAAAGGAACCACATACTGCTCTGGTCGTCCAGGCGAATCAGCGCGAGCCGCGAAAGCTCCGCCTGAGCCAAAACACGATCCACGTGCGAGAACTTGATCAAGATATCGCCTTCTAAGGTCGCCTGAAGTGGGCTTTCAGCGTCGGGATCGACGGTCGCGGTCTCTTCTTCGACCATGATGGGCTGGCGGCCGAGGTACCGCCACACGGTCGCCGCATCGGCCCTGCCGCCATCGTCATAATAGGTGTGCAAGACAAGCTGGCCGTCGCACTCAACGTGGACCTGAAGCAGTCGAGCGGCGGCGGCCGATTCACAGCGAAAAATGCCGATCACGGCGAGAATGGCTGCAGAGTATGCCGCTGTTTTCAGATAGCCCTGCTTCTCCCGCATCAAATTCTGCATATGTAGTTGACCTGATACGTTCACTTGATTCACGCCTACTCCTCTCACATCCTATGCGCCAACTCAGTGTTTTGTTGAAGGGAAACTTACCGAAATCTCACCTTCAATCGGTAGATCTCCCAGTCGGGCGCCGCTAGTCTGTGCCTGATGCAGGCTCCATCTACCCTTGTGCTAGGCACGCGTAATCCTGGCAAGATCGCTGAATTCCGTGCGCTTCTGGCCGACTGTGGCTGGCAGATCGCGGATCTGGGCGACTTCCACGACGTGCATGATGTGAATGAGGAGGGTTCAACACTGGCCGAGAATGCTCGGGCCAAAGCTGCAGGCTTCGCCAGCCAGATCGGCCAGTGGGTGTTGGCCGACGATACTGGCCTGATGGTGGATGCCTTGGGTGGCGCTCCCGGTGTGAACACGGCGCGTTTCGCCGGTCGTGACGCTACAGCCAAGGACAATCGAGAACGGCTCTTGGCAGAATTGAGGACCGTGCCTGCGGAGAAACGGAGTGCCCGCTTCGTGTGTCATTTGGCTTTGGCCGACCTCGCGGGGCGGATCCAAGCCGAGGCAGACGGGAAATGTCTCGGACGCATACGCTTCGAGCCTGTCGGGGACGGCGGTTTTGGCTACGACAGTCTATTCGAAATCGTCGAATACCATCGCACCCTGGCTGAATTTGGCGAGACTACCACCATCTGCTTGAGTCACCGCGCCCGAGCCGTCCAATCGCTGCGCCCGGCGCTGGCTCGGATTGCGAGTAGGTAGGTCGCGGCGATAGCAGGCGATACTTCTGTTTTCAAGCGATAGACTCTTCAATCCTGGTCACGTAGTGCAAAGCGGATCTGGTCCAACGCTTTGCCCCAGGCTTTCGCTCCGATGGCCATGCCTTCGCCACGCCAGTGGACTCCGTCGCCGCCCATGTATTTGCGGCGGTTGCCGGCTGCTTGGAAGTCTTCGAAGATGTAGCCGGTGGGTATCTTCAGCTTGCGGCATAGCTCGACGACATGTTTGTTGAAGTTGGCTTCGGGTTGCGACTCGGGTGTCCAACCGCGTGGCGGGATGGTTCCCAGAATGCATACCGTGCCGCGGTCCTCGCACGCTTTGACGATGGCTGCCAGATCTTCCATCGCTTGCGGCAGGTGCTGTTCCGACTTGTTGTTGTTTGTGCCGTACAGCACGAACATGAATTCCGGATTGTCCTTCTGAAGGATCTCGTGCACCTTGTTGCGCCCGAAACTGGTTCTCATGGACGGATAGCCGAAGGCATTGACCGTCATGTTGCGGAATGCTGCTTGGGCACGTTGAGGATAGACTGTCGCCGCAGTCAATGAGTCGCCGAATAGCGTGGCGTGTCCTTTGCGCACTTTCCCAACGCCCTTGGCGTGGACTCGACGGATGTGCTCGGCATAACCGAAACGGTCCTTTTGCTCGCGAGCAAGTTCTGTGTCCAGGCCGAAGGTAAAGGAGGGCAATTTGATCGATACTGGATCGCTCCAGGGTCCAAAGTTCTCCTCGAAATCGACAGCGAACACGCGGAAGCGCTGCTCGCGGATGAAGGTATCTTGTTGATATTGCGTTGTGTAGCTCTCTCCGATTTTGCGAAACCCCTCGGAGTCGATAGCCGCCGCGATCACGTACAATTGCACGCCCACGTTGTCGTCGGCGGGTTGCCAGGAGAGCCGCACGCAGTTGCGCGTTGCTTGCGCTTGAAGTCCTGCCACTTTCGTCGGCGGTTGCTGATCCGTGCCGCGGTAGAGAACGAAATTGTCCAGTGTGAAGGCCGTATTCGGCGTGCGTTTCGAAGGCCCGTAAAAGCGCACGCTGCTGTAGCCCGTTACGGGTGCCACGAAGCCGGTGGTCCGCGAGTTGTACCGACAACGATCCAGGAAGTAGAGAATCGGCGTCCAGCCGCCATTGCGAAGGTATCGGTGGCCGTATGGCGTGGTGTTGTCGCCGGCAATCGTATCGTAGATGTTTACGCCCGCCGCATCCAGGTTTCGACCTTTCATCGCCACCGCCATTTTCAAACCGCGCG
The DNA here is from genome assembly GCA_964623055.1 of uncultured Pirellulaceae bacterium. Lineage (GTDB taxonomy): Bacteria > Planctomycetota > Planctomycetia > Pirellulales > Pirellulaceae > JADHUC01. The sequence goes on along the minus strand of CAZURK010000526.1, from coordinate 757 downwards.
AGCCGCTGATGCTGATGGGCAGGTTGACACCAGCCCAGTTCCCGTCGCACACAACATGGATTGCTTTGCCATGGACCGAGTCGCCAGTCAGGCTGAGCCTGCCGCCGTTGACCGCCTCCCAGCCTTCCGAGTCTTTGTCGAATGTCATCTTGTGATAGACCGTCACGCCACCGATTTCCTTTCCGCGATTGGGCACGATGGGCTTGGGGGCCGGCGTTGCCCGGACTCGCGTAACGCCGTCCACGCGGCGAGGCACGTTGACGCCCGTAACGAGGCCGAATTCGCGCGCGGCGTGGTAGTCGTCGCCGTTCATAATCGACCACGAATACTGCAACGACGGATCGCCGCCCCGCGCGTTGCGTGACCGGTAAATGTTCATCGTCCACATTTGATCCTCGCCCACGTAGGCGTCGATTTCCTTCATGGGGATCTTGAGCACGGCCGTCCACGAACGACCATTCACGATCGAGGTCTTCACCTCTGCCGAACTGTTCCATTCGCGGTGTCTGTCGCGGGCGTCATACAGGACGCCACGGGGATTGACGACAAACTGGCAGACCGGCTTCTGTGGATCAGGCCGCAAGAAAACCTCGACCGAATCGTCACTCCAGACGGCTTCGTCGCGTTTGGCCGCCCGCACTACCATGCCGTCCGTGTCCGGTTCTTCGCAGTGGACGCCGACGTACACGTAGCTGCCATCGAACAGCATCTTGGCCCACGTCTCGTATTTCTGTCGATTCTCCGAGGTACACGCCCC
>CAZURK010000525.1:0-5664 GCA_964623055.1 uncultured Pirellulaceae bacterium | reverse complement strand
CTGGCTGGATGTGACCTTCGCGGAAGACGAGACCGTGACGGAAGTGGACCTCCGCAGCGCGCACGTAGACTACGAGTGAACCGGAAGCCCCAAGAAACGGAATGACATTTGGTGATGAGGAGGTGCGTGGTGCGGAAACAAGTGATTTCAATACTCCTCTTCGCGGCGATCAGTGTCTTGGCGCCTGCCGGGGCGGACGAGAACGCCCCAGGTGCCCCACCCCAACCGCCGGGGGCGGATTACGCCCTCGGCGCCGTGAACACCCAACGGACTCTCATCGAGGTGGTCGGAAAGCAGTTCACGGACTGGACGTACCCGTCCGATCTGCTGCCGGAGGAGTTTCCTGGGCTGAAATACGTCAGCGGACCGGGCGATTCTGGTCTGTCGCCAAAGGCTGCTTGGCGGAAGCCGGTCACGTTGAAACACGACCCGTCTGGAGCCGACGTGTTCGTCAACTGCTACCGTCGACCGGAGAAACGGTCACGGCTACGGGATCCGAACCTGTCGGGGACACCATCCGTGCCGTTGACCGAGCCGGACTACCCGTACCAATCTGCCGAATTTCACGCGCTGAAAGCCGCGGCTGCGAGTGTGAAAACCCGAGAGGTGTTCGTATTCCTTAGCGGCAACGACCTGGGTCGTCCGTAGGGATCCGTTTGTCAATCAGCCCACGAGACGCACAACAGTCCTACCCCGGACGGTATCAAAGACACGTTCGGCGAATATTCTGAACTGAATGGCGAAAAGTGCATTGAGAAGCACTGCAGCTTGGATCCCGATCCACGACTACGGGCAGGCTGCACGCGACGCGAAAGAGCGAGTGGCTCCATTTTCCCAGTGAAGAAATGGCTATTATGCCACCAACAAGTCGTACGATGAGCAGGGGGATGCGCCGGTTTCAACTGGCCGTGGCCGTGATTCTCGTGGCGGTCTATGCTGCGCCGATTGCTTGGATGATCTCCGACTGGTCCCAGGTGCAAAAAGAGACAGCCGTGGCATCGACCGTGGAACAGCTCGGCGGAAGCGTGACCTGGGCTGGTGATGGCATCGGCTTTCGCTGGCCGAGTGGAGGACGGATCTTGGACGTTTACTTTATGAACACGGACGCGACGGACGGCGACTTCGCCAAGTTGGCATCCTTGCGACGGCCGCGGGGCGTGTATGCCCGGAACACGGCGATTACCGGCGAGGCGCTTGTGCATCTTCGAGGGCTGACGAGTCTGGAGAATCTCGAACTCGGCAACACGCAGGTTGGCGACGAGGGGCTCGAACACCTGGCAGGACTTACCGCACTCAAGTCGTTGACACTGGAAGCGACACAAATCGGTGACGAAGGCGCGGCGCAATTGGCCGGTCTGACCAAGATGCGTTATCTCAATTTGTCCGGAACCCGTGTTACCGACGACGGAATCGAACACCTACTGTCGATGCGTGAGTTGGAACGACTCGATCTCGAAGAAACCGCGATCACGGACCGTGGGTTAGTGTGCTTAAAGGATCTCAAGTCATCGGGCGGCACGGTCGAGGTGTGTGGGACATTGGTGACCGATCGGGGATTGGCCGAGTTTCGAAAACAAAACCCCAACTGGCACGTGAGCCGGTGAGACCGAGCAGCATCTTGGATACGAGCAAGTGATGGATATTTCATCAAACGAGACCACTCGCCGAACCGGCCGTCGCGGAAGACCCTCGTGGCGATCTGTGGCCTGGATCGTACTCCTGACTTTGAGCATCCTGGCCGGTTGGTCGAAAGCCGTGCAGAACCGGGATGCGCGCCGGTCGTACAAAGCGGCCCTGGCCAAGTGCGAAACGGAGCGTAGCAGAAGATACCCGATCGGAAAGGCGACCAACGAGAGGATTCGGGGATTGTTCAAGAATGGTCCACCATCCCGGCAGGCACTCGAGAAGATGCTGAACGGTGGCAAGCCATTTGTGGCTGCAAGAGTCGAAGAGCGGGATGTGGTGACGTGGGTCGACCCGGCCAGCGGACGCGAGTTCCGGCTCGAGTTCCGCGGTGATCAATGGACCGGCTGGGGCTCGCATTGGGGTAGCGACGCGAACGTTTCAGAGCCTCGACCACCGACCGACATACACAAGGACGCGCGAGAGCAAATTCGCCGTCACGTTAGCGGCTTCGCCCCGTTTTTCTGGGGGCTCTCGTTAGTCGCGTTTGTCGTGCTGGCCACACTGGGTGGAGTTTTGAAATCGGCGAAGCTGCCAGGGTACTCTGAAGCGTTGAACCCACACAAGCGAGTGCTCGCCGACGCAGCCTTGGCGTCGGCCATCCTCTGTACGTTGGCCTGGATGGTGTCGCCACAGTACCCGCTTACCTTCCGTGGCGTCACCAGCAACGACAATCTGGCCTTCGCGGCGATGATGCTGGCGATCACGATCCCGGTGGCCGCGTATCAGGCGACGCGGCGGCGAGCTACGTCGAACCTGGGGCTCCACCAGTTCAGCGTCCGGGCGATGCTTCTACTGACCACCTTACTGGCCGCTATGTTTGCCTTGGCTCCTTTCGGTTACGTTGTAGCGTTGTTTGCGGCTCCCGGCGCGGTTTGGTACTGGCTCGCGTCGCGGCTGGCAAGGGCCGCATCAGGCGGGCCTGTCCATCAACAACACGTTCCATTGGGAGATGGCTCGCGCGATGGATAAATTGGCTTCCCGGGAGAAAATGAGAGCTTTCCGGACAAGGTTTCGGCTGATTTGCGACCCTAATCTAATAGTCATGACACTTGAAGACGGCTCCGGCCCAAGCGACACAATGCGCATCACGAGAGGGCCGCATTTAACGCGATCGGCAGAGTCAAATGTACCCTCGCCCCTGCCCACGCAGCCGAATAGTAGGGGAGAGGGGAGGGTGAGGGGTGGCAAATTCTCATCTGCCGCTCGCCTAAGGACCTAAACCGTGAAGTCCAGAAGCGATGCGGTTGTGGCCGTGGTTGCCGCGCTACTCGTTGCGCTCATCTCTGCGAGTGGTTGTTCGCAAACCGAGCAGCCGGCGCAGCAGGATGCATCTCAACTGCCGGCCGGATTGGGCGATTTCGGCGAAGCAGACGGCGTTGCGGCACTGACGGTGTTGACTCCTTCCGGCGCCAAAGTGGTGCAGGGCGAAGTGTCGTATCCAGAAGTGTTCGGCACGTCGGTCGCCTTGAGAGACCTGCACGCCGTGTTACTGGGAAAGCACACGGGAGAGAGTTTCAACGTCCAAGCGTTGATTGACACCGGCGAATCGCTACCTTTCGCCGCGCTGCAACTCGTTGCCCAGGCGGCCGATCCGAGTTCCGTTCCCATTGTCGCGAAACTCGCGGCCGGCCCGGACAAGAGGATGCGCAAGTGGGGCGCGGGAGCGCTGGGCGTGATGGGCGAGAAAAGCGCCTCGTTGCGCAAACCGATCGAGGATGCCGTCAAGACGACGCTCCGTCCGACTGAGGGGACGATTCCCGACTGGTTGGCCAAAGCGTTTCGGCAGCCGCTGTTGCTGCACCAGGACGCTTCTGGCACGGTTCACGTTGACGGCGAGCCGCACGATCTCGACTCAGTGCGTAAGCTGCTGAGGGAGCATGTACGCAAAACCGGAGACGACTACGTGACGGTCTCAAGGAGTCCGAGAACATCCGATGCGGCTGGGAACGAACTCAATTTGTTGATCCAACGAGAGGTTGGAATACTCACGTTCCACTCGTCTTCTCTTGCTCTTCCCGAGTCGGTGTGGAACCCGATCAACCTGGAACCGTCTTCCGAAGAGAGTGAAGACACTCCGGACACCGAGCCACTTCCGCTGTCAGCACGCGTGCTTGCCCTCTATCGTCTGCGCAAGATAACGACGGCTGGCAACGAACTGCTGCAAGTCACGAGGATCAGCCGCAAGGGGGTGCGGGCGCGTACTCCGTCGCGGAACAAATCTGACCTGGAAGAGAAACTGCGCCATGCCCATGTCGTCCAACTGGTCGCGTATTGCCTGGCGGTTGAGCGAAAGACGAGTGCCGAGGATCGAGTAAAGGCAACCGGCACGGAGCAGATCAGCTCAGCGGCATTCTCTGCCGCCAGATCTGCCCGCGAGACAATGCAAAACGTAATCGACGAAACCAAACGTCTGGAAGCCGAGAACTCGCCCCTGGTAACGCATCGAGTCATTCAGGCATGGGAGTATGCCGAACGCCAGCTAGCCGACTTGGCGGTCCAGGAAACTGGCGAGTTGAAGGATCTGGTGAGCATCCGGCCCCCCAAAGACTACACTGGCACCTGGACCCTGCGGTTTGACAATGGGCAGAAACGCTACGAAGGAGTCTACGAGAGAGGCAAGCGAGACGGAACGTGCACCTCCTGGTATCGAAGCGGTGCGATGGCGTCACGGGGCGCCTACCAGAACGGCATTCTACAAGGTAGTCGGACGGACTGGTACGAGAGTGGCCGTAAGGCGCACGAATGGGTCCGGTGGGTCGCTGACGGCAAAGAACACTTGAAGTCCAAGACCTGGGACAAGAGTGGCGATTTGATATTCATTGGCCATGACATCAACGGGGAGAGAGTGTGGTCCCAAGAGTACGAGAACGGCAAGCTGGTTTGGGAGGGAGTTACAAGGTAGGCCGATCACTATCGTAGTCGCTTTCTGCAGAGGAGTCTCACTGATGAGCTTTCGAATTGTGAGCATTGTGCTTGCGGTTGGTGGGTTGGCTGTTGCCGGGAGTGGCGGCGGTGCTGCCACCATCGCCGAGGAAAACCGAGAGACAGATAACGCATCAAACAGCGCTACCGATGGGCAGGACAGCCAGGCCCTTCCGGTTTCGATGTCGGCGAGCAATCCCTCCGCGAAGGAACGTGTCGGCCAGCTTGCCAGGAAGTGGTACGGCGAGAAAACGATCGTCGAGGAAGTCCGGAAATGGAAGGGGCTGCGTGTCACTGCGGTCGCCTACAATACAGCGGGGAATCCGGAAAAACGATGGCTTTTTCTCTTTTCGGACAAGAAGGTTGGTCCCTACAGCGGCGCTGTTGTTCCTCTGCAGATAGACAGTTGGAGAAACGAGTGGATCCGGATGCCAGACGAAACGCGGGAGCGCCTGCAGTCCATCTCTAAGTACACCGTCGTATCCGGCGTTTCTGAGGAGAAGAAGTTGAACGACCTTGTTCTCCCGTATCTCCTACAAACGCATGGCGAGAAATCAGATATTTGGAGGAAGGGCCCCTGGCGGTAGCGTGCGGCGAGAATACTAAGTGCAACTCGCGTGTTGTCTCCAAAGCAGACGGAGTGCCAGCACGAATCCGCTTCTCCGATGAAGACCTCCAGAGTTTCTATGACAAACACCGAGAAAGGCTATTCGTCACGCCGCCACGAGTTCGAGTCAAGGCCATCATCGCGCCCACCGCGAAACTGGCGGAAGACGCACGGCGTAAGGCAGCAAACGGCGAGGATATCGACGAACTGATCGCCGAGTATTTCGTTCCGTATTTTGCCGAGCACCGAAGACAGGAATACCTCGACAAGCAAGTCGATTTTGAATGGGTAGACCAGAACGAGTTTTGGCGTGGTGACAAGCGGACTGGGCCGTTGTGGGGGCTCAAGGTTGGCGGTTTATCGAAGCCTCATCCGTGCCCGAGCGTAGGTTCGACGGTAGCTGTCTATTGTGTGCGCAGCATGAAGCGTGGGCAGGTTTTTGCTGCCTT
>CAZURK010000524.1:0-5712 GCA_964623055.1 uncultured Pirellulaceae bacterium | reverse complement strand
GTTCGATCTTTGTACCTGAACCGACAAGAAGGCAATAGGATCGCCTAAAGTGGTACTGTTAATCGGCTCGTAAAGAAAGGCATGGACCACCTCATCCTCTGCCGCGTCAAACTCGATGGTCTTCTTGGTATACCGGCCCCGTACCTGCGTATTGATCACGCGAATGTTGAAGTCTTCAGGTCTGTGGCGCTTGGGGCGATCGGGCAGCTTTCCCATGCCCTGCAACATGCCTTCGATGATTTGTTGCCGCTTGTTCTCGAAGTGTTCCGGTTTCGTAATCGGCTGCAATAGATCGGCTTCGTCGAAATACACCAATAGTTCTCGCAGCAATGGCAGGACTTTTTTCTTTTCGCAGTTTTGTGGATTGGCTGGTGTTTCTTTCAGCAACGTGAAATCGTCTGCCCAAACCTGAACGCCAAATCGGGTGACACCACGTCTTTCGAAAACTCTGAAGGAGATTGTGTAATTCTCTTCTTCCTCGTACCGGTTGCGAGCAACCCTTTTGTACTTCGCCTTGTCCAAATAGCGGGAAAGATCCAGAGAAACCTTCCGCCATTTGGTATCTCCCGAGGCGACATCGGCCTCCCAAATCACCTCCCGGTCCAGCAGCAACTCCATCCAGTGATATCCTCTGGTACTGCCGGTGTAATCGTCCTTGACATGAAACGAGATCCCTTTGTCTGCTTTGGTAAGTTCCAAGACTTGAACTATGCCCGCGAAATCCTTGTCCTGTGTGCTCGTTCCATTGGGCAAGGAAACGGTAAGACTTCTTCTGCCACCTTGGGATGTATCGTCATCGAACGCCGCTTGCAGGCCCGCGCCCTTCTGTACGATTTGCCAATCACCCTCTTCTTCAAACCCCGGGTTCTTCAAGTCTCCAGCACAGAGCGGAAGGGCGCCCGCAAGCAGCATGAATGACGAAAACCAAATGCTCGTCTTGCACGTCATGAGATCGGGACCTTGCTCGCAAGACATTCTTGAATGGCATTTCCCATTCGGGTTGAGCCTGAAACCAATCCAGGCTTGCGTTGTCGCGATTATAGCACGCTGCGCCCCCGCGAATGTCGCATGTTGATTATTCGACATTTTCTTCTTGCCGCTCTCGCAATGAATGCATGCACGGTCTCTGAATCTGCGGCGGAGGTGATCTGGACAATTTCGCGTCAGAAATCTTTCACTGTAATGCACTTCTGACACACGTGTATGTAGAATCAGAATCCCATGCGGAGGACTACAGGATGCGCAGACCGAGTTTGCGGTTGCTCAGCGGTTGGATGTGTCTGCACTTGGCAGTAGAGGGTGCTTTTGCCGGTGAGCAGCCCGAGCACAGTTTACTGCCAGTCCCGCGTTTGCAGTAACCGAAGGCCACATTAGGAATTGACATGAATAGCATACGACCGTTGATGATCGTCATCGCGATGCTCGCATCGTCCGCTGACGCCGCGGATTGGCCTATGTTCCGAGCCGACGCGGCTCGGAGCGGATACACGGCACAGGAACTGCCGAACGAACTTCGGCAAAGTTGGACGTACCAGGCAAATCAGCGGCCCGCATCGGCATGGCCCACGAGGAATCGCTTGACCTTCGATCGGGTCTACCAGCCGGTTGTTGCGGGCGGAATGCTGTACTACGGCGGTTCCGTGGACGACAAAGTTTATGCGTTGGACGCTACCACAGGCCAACTGCAATGGACATTCTTCACCGATGCCCCCGTTCGGTTTGCTCCAGCGGTGTGGCGCGACAGCCTGTTCGTGGCCAGTGATGACGGCTACTTGTACTGTTTGTCTACGGACAATGGGGAGCTTCTTTGGAGGCGACGAGGCGGACCGCGAGCGGACATGCTGCTGGGGAACGACCGGATGATCTCTCGCTGGCCAGCTCGCGGTGGGCCCGTGATTGTTGACGACATCGTCTATTTTGGGGCTGGTATTTGGCCGAGCGAAGGCATCTTCTTGTACGCGTTGGATCCGCAAACAGGCGACATCCTTTGGGAAAACGATTCGTCAGGTTCCATCGAGATGGACCAGCCGCACGGCACGGCTCGAGCCAAAAGCGGCCTGTCCGCTCAGGGCTACCTGGCCGCGACCGGGGATTCACTGCTGGTCCCGACAGGCCGCGCCGTGCCAGCCGTCTTGAATCGCACAAACGGGACATTGAGGCATTTTCAATTGCAGATGCATCAACAAGCCGGTGGAGCGGACGTGGTCGTCATCGACGAGTACTATGCGAACGGCGGTGTTTTATACGCAGCAGCCGACGGCACGCGTGTCGACTCGATCGGCCTGAGACTGGCAGTCCATCCCGATTACGTAATCTCCGCGGTTGGCAGCAAGATCACGGGCCGCGATCGACGAAGACTCGTCGTCGAGCGAGATGTCGTCGACCGCAAGGGAAATAAGCAACGTGCGAAGTCGATCGCATCGCCCGCTTGGGAAGTCGAAGTGGACTTCGCCGCCGAGCCTTCGCCGCCGATTCCCGAGGACTTACAGCCACCTGAGGTTCGTATGACTTCGACCGCTTGGACGACGCCGGTATTGCAGGGCGAGGCCACGGCCTTGATCGTGGCCGCGGACCGGGTAATCGTCGGCGGACGAGGCCGAGTGTCTGTGATCGACATTCCAACACGAACGTTGACGTGGTCGACAGATGTAGAAGGGACCGTGTACGGATTGGCGGCGGCCGATGGCCGGCTGTATGCCAGTACTGATCGCGGGAGGATCTACTGCTTTGGGGATGCGAGAGCAGATTTGCCGGTTTACGGCAACACTCATCCTCGAACGCCACCCATCCCGTTCCCCTTTCGATATGCGAGCGACATGAAGGAGGTCGTGCAGCAAACCGGAATCACGGAAGGCCTCTGTGTGCATCTAGATTGCGGCGACGGTTCGTCAACGCTCGCTTTGGCACAAGGGACGAGGCTGAAAATCTATGCCACGGATCCGGACCCGGCGAATGTACAAAAGGCAAGAGAACGACTTGACCTCGCGCGGATGTATGGGACACGTGTGACCGTCCACCAGTGCGAGGCTGCCGACGTGCCCTACGCAGATTACTGTGCGGATCTAGTGATCTCCGGTCGCTCCCTGAAGGCGTCTCGCGACGATGGAAGTGTTGACGCCGCGGAACGTCTGCAGCGACCGTGCGGCGGCAAGATCTGCTTTGGGCCGGAGGGCAGCATGCAAGTCTCGACCCGTGGCCCTCTGGAGGATGCCGGCAACTGGACGCACCAGAACGCCGGCCCTGCGAACACGCTGTGCTCCCAGGACGCTCGCGTGCGTGGCGAGCTGCAGATGCTCTGGTTCCGTGACACAGATTTCCTGATGGTCAATCGGCACGGTCGGGCGCCCACGGCGCTAGTCCAAGACGGCCGCATGTTTGTCGAAGGCCTGAACGGCCTGCGCGCACAGAGCGTCTACAATGGTCGCGTGCTATGGGAATTTTCGGCGCCGGGTATCTTGTCGGCCTACAATCGCGAGCACAGCATTGGGGCCGCCTGGACCGGGGGGAACATCTGCCTGAGCCCGGATCGCATTTTCTTACACAACGACCGGACCTGCTTTGTGCTCGATGCTGCCACGGGAAAGGAGGTCGCTCGAATCGCGCCACCACCACGCCCCGATGGGAAGGCGGGCACGTGGGGCTATCTGGCCTATCAAGATGGCAAACTCTTTGGATCGTTGGCCAACGAAGAGTACCTGATCAAGTGCTGGTCCGATCGCTGGGATACGGGCCGGCAGTTCACGGAGTCAATCCTGTTATTCGCCCAGGACGCCGATACGGGTCGGATGTTGTGGTCCTTTACCCCGGAGCATTCGATCCGGCATAACGCCATCGCGATCGGCGGCGGACGCGTCTATCTGATCGACCGGCCGGTCGCAGCCCAGGACGATTTGAACTTCACTACCCCGCAGGAGCGTCGCGGCGATTCGAAGCCAGACGCCAAGCCAGAGCATTCTCTGGGCCGTTTGATTGCCTTGGACGCGAGAAGCGGCAAGCGGTTGTGGGATTCGGAAAGGAACATTTTTGGGACGTTGTTGGCTTATATGGCAGAGGATGACTTGGTTTGGATGGGCTACCAAGCGGCGCATCAGGCGTCTAGACCTTCCGAACTAGGGAACCGCATGGCCGTATTCAACGCTGCCGATGGAACCTGTGTGTGGAACATTCAGGCGGAATACGCCGACCGACCGGTTCTGAACGGGCGCACGATCTACGCTCCACCTGGAGCGTGGGATCTGTTGACTGGGCGGAGGCTGCCTTTCAAGCTAGAACGATCCTACGGGTGCGGGATTGTCGCGGGGTGTCGGGGAATGCTAGTCTTCCGCTCGGCGACCCTCGGCTACATTGATTTGTCTACTTCATCGGAAACGCTGAACTACGGAGGAATCCGCCCCGGTTGCTGGATTGTCGCCATTCCCGCTGGAGGAGTTCTGACGATGCCCGACGCCGCAAGCTGGTGCACCTGCAGCTACCTGAACCAAGGCACCCTTGCGCTGCGGCCCATTGGCGATCCGGTGAATTCGGATAGCGGGACGAAATGAGCGCGAAGTTCAGGCCAAATGGTCTTGCACGATGCTGCGCTATTTGAGGCATAAGTTCGCCAGATTCCGTTGTCTCGCGGTTCCCCGATCGCGAGACGTGCCCGATCGCGGGCTTCAAGGCACGACGGGAGACCTGCCCAGAACCGAGGGGCGGGGGACGTTTGCGTTGCAGGACTATCTCGTTGATAACCGCTCGATTGCGTTTTGGTCTCCGACTCGAACGAGACGGACTTCTTCGAGGAGGCAACTGTAGACCAGGAAGGAAGCACTGGCGGCCTCCGGCGGAGGAACGAAGTAATTCGGCTTGTCATAACGACGGAGGACGGACGTCATGATCTTCTTTCCATTGGTATCGAAAACGTCCAGTTTGACGCACGAGTTGTAGCCGTTGCCCGTGGCCTTCGCTGACAGTGCGTAGGTCCCTGGGCCGGGTAGCGGGAAGGTCGTGCCGCGGGACCCGTACTTGGTATCGAAGACGGTCATACTGTCCATTTCGATGATCTTCCCGCCGGCGGAGATGTTCTGCCATCCAGAGTAGTTCATCGGGCCAAGTTGAAAGGCCGGGTTGACGTTGATAGCACCCTCATCCACGGTTTTCGTTAGCGAAAGGTCTTGCAGCGCAAAGCTGACGCCCTCTCCGGAATCAACGCCGAAACGTAGCGATGCTGCATCGGGCGGAGTGTAGAATACGTCGGTGTAGGTGCGCCTGTTGCGGAAGGGCATGCTGAATACGAGCGTCCGACCGGTCACGTTACCCGCAGCATCCAGAAAACGGATTTCGCGCGATGGTAGAACGGCATTCTTTTGCCACGGCTGCGCAAAGACGGCGAACCGGGGATTTGCCTCGATGGATTCCACGTCTCCGGTGAAAGAACCAGCGAAACTCAGTGTGTACTTGGTGTTTGGTGTCACAGAGACGGGTTGGAAACGTACTTGCGCATCCACGATGTGGAGTGCGCTAGAGCCATTCTGTGGGACGATTCGAACGCGGTCGGTCGGAAACCCGCCTTCGATGTAGTCATTGGGGTTCCCACTCGCGAATCCATCGCCAAAGGGCGATGCAGCTAACGCAGGAAGTGTCAGGAAAACGAAGCAAAGACTAATCAGCGATTTCATGAGCGAAGTTTTCCGATGACGCATGCTGGCACCTTCGTGGGATAGGCTTCCAGCC
>CAZURK010000523.1:0-5719 GCA_964623055.1 uncultured Pirellulaceae bacterium | reverse complement strand
GGTGTTGTCACACCGATTGATCAGTTGCTCGAGCTCCGCTGGGTTTACGCCGTCAGCCGACGCGGCGATTAGCGTGCTAAGGGCAGGTGTCAACTCGTCTCGGAGTTGCTGCCAGGCGCGGATGTGCTGTTTGGCCGTGCCGACGATTCGCCTGACCAAGTCTGCCTTGGCTTCGAACTTGATCAGATTCATGACCATCTCGCCGGCGACGTTGGCCAGGCTGTCCAGCTTGCCGGTGTCCACACGAATCGTCTCTGCGGCTGGCATCCGACGTGATTCGGTGGTTGTAGGTGGCCCCCCTTCCGACGACGCCCCCTCTGGCTTCGCATCGGGCGCGGCCTGAGGCGTCGGAGCGACGGGGGCGGGAGTAGTCTCCTTCTCTTGTTGTGGAGAGCGTTTGTCGGAAACGGCGTCCTCGCTCGGTATAGGGCCTGTTTTGGCCTTCGCCTTTTTGCGAGTTCGCTTCGTACGGGCGCCGCTGCCGGTTCCCTTCGCCTTTCGCTTTCTGACGGGTGTCTTGCCTTGGTCGGCAGGTGCCGCAGCGGACGCTGACGTTGCTTTGCGTTCGGCCTCAGTTGGTGGCTGGGGCGACTCCGGTTCAGCAGGCGCGTCTGACTTCTTGGGCTGAGACGGCGTCGGCGGTCCCTGAGCAACTTGATCAATGCGATCACAGATTGCCTCGATCTCGATCCCTTCTTCCCCGGTCTCAACAGCGTTACTAGTCGCCGTGGACACAAGATCCAAAGCGTCCAGAACCAAATCTGCCACGGCCGGCGTGAATGGGAATTGGCCATCGCGGATCGCCACCAGCGCGTTTTCCAGTCGGTGCGAAAGCTGGTTGATCTTGTCCAACCCCATGAGGCGAGCATTGCCTTTGAGCGTATGGAGCGCCCTGGCAATCTCTCTCAACTTCTCCGCGTCGTCCGGTGTTTGCTCGAGCTTGAGCAGACCTTCGGTCACTGCCGCGACCAATTCCTGAGATTCCTCCTTGAACGCGCCCATGAAGGCCGACATGTCCAAGTCATCTTCAGGCATCACTTGACTCCGGCATTCTAACCCTCGCACAATCCCGTGAGTTCCAGGATGGCGATCAGTTCATCGTGCCAGTATATTTCTTCAGCCACGAAATCGTCTTTTGCCTTTTCCGCAGTCGCCAATGCGGGCCTGATGGCCGAAGCGGGTACGTTCACTGCGTCAAAGACCGTGTCGGCCAGGAATCCGAACTTCGCGCCTTGATGATTCAACACGATGACGCGTTCGTCGTTTCCGGCAAGGCTCGTCGACAGGCCGAGGAGCTTTTTCAGATCCAACACCCAAACGATGTCGCCGGCGTAGTTCATCATACCGGCGAAATGGTCTGCAGTGCCTGGGACGGGAACGATGTCAGGTACCAAGAGGACTTTCTCGACATTGCCGCCGCCAACCGCGTATTTCTCGTTGCCCAGCGCAAAGGTGACAAACCGCCTGAACTCGACATCTTCTTCGCCAATCGCCTGCCGAAGTGCCGCGGCGCGATGGCGAAGCACGGTCTGGACTTCCAAGGAGACCTCTTCCTGATCGGCTTCTTCCTCGCCGCCCGGTGCTGCCCCGAAATCCGGCGTCTCGCCAAGGTCGCCGATCTTTTCAAGGTTTAGAACGAATACGATGCCGTCGTCCAGTTTGGCCACCCATGACAAGAGCGTCGCCAAACGATGGGCCTCGTCCGGTCGCTCGAGCTGGTCTCCGCGGACATCGTGAAGATCGCTCATCGACTCGACCGTCAACCCAACCTGTTTCGAGTTCGAATCGCCGATCAAGATGTACATATCCAGGAGGTTTCCCGGACGCGGCCACCCAAACAGCTTGTGCAAAGACACGACCGGAACAACCTGGCCTCGAAGGTCGATAACTCCCTCGATGTGCGGTGGCGAACACGGAACCGGGGTAATCTCGATCATCCGCACAAGGTACGACACTTGCTGGATATTGATGCCCAAACGCGTGCCGCCGACGTCGAAAGCAACGATTTGCATGCCGCGCGGAAGGCCGCGTTCCGGATCAGGAGGCTTCGGCTGTTTGGCCATCGCCGTCGATGTCATGACTCGACCACCTCGCAAGCGACCAGATTCACATCGTCGTCGAACGTATCGCGCCCCGAAAACTCCATGAGTTCCCGGATCACTCCCTCGACCAACTCTTCCAGCCCACTCTCACTGTGCGAAAGCACGGATTCTACGAACCGAGCCATGCCAAATTGCTCGTTTTCGTCGTTTGGGGCTTCGATGATCCCATCCGTATACAGGATCAGCCGATCGCCAACCGAAACGTCCACCTGTTCGGCCATAAACTCGAACTCGTCCACCACTCCCAACGGAAGGTCTGTTGACTCTAGGTAGTGGATGGTCTTCGTGCCGGCACGGATCAACAGGGGGTACAGGTGCCCGGCATTGACGTACTCGATCCTTGTCGCATCGGCGTCAAGGATGCCGAAAAAGGCCGTGACGAACCTGTCGCCAGTCACCAGGTTGGCGATGGCGGCGTTCACGCGGCTGACCAAATCGCCGACCGAGAGAGTGCCGCCGGAATAGGCCAACACACTCGTCTTGATCATGGCTGTCACAAAAGCCGCGCCGACGCCGTGGCCCGACACGTCGGAAATGAAAAAGGCCGTGCTGCCGTCCGCGGCCTCAACCACGTCGAACAGATCGCCTCCGACCCACAGCATCGGGAAGTATCGAAAGGCCACATCCAGGCGTCCCCTGCGGCCGCCTTCGTGAGGCAGCAGCCCGAGTTGGACCTCGCGCGCCATTTGCAGTTCGCGCTCGTTCATCTCGTTTTCGTACTTCAGCTTCTCGTTTTGTTCCTGAAGCTGATCCTGCAGATGTTTGATCCGCAGAAAGACCCGCACCTTTGCCATGAGTTCGCGCAAATCGTTCGATTTGGGAAGGTAGTCATCGGCGCCAGCGTCTAACTGCTCGACTTTGTCCGCCGTCAGACTGCCGGTGAACATGATGATGGGGACTACTTGCGTCGACGCTTCGGCCTTCAGCCGACGACAGACGTCCTGACCGGACATGCCTGGCATATCCATGTCCGTTATCACGAGATCGGGAGGGCTGTTGTGTGCCAGAGTGACCCCGTCCTCGCCATTCGGCGCGGTCTCGACCTGGTAGCCGGCTTGAATCAGTTTCGTCTTGAGCACCTGCCGGTGCAGGCGGCTGTCCTCGATGATCAGAATCCTGTCGCCAGCCATAGGACCTCTCCGTATTGCCTTTGGTCTGTTGGACTCAGTTTGCTGAAGTTCTAATTGAACCGACCGTCCCCTGGAGGCTGTTTGCCAACTCCAAGAGCCCGGAAGCGGCCACGCCCATCTGCTGCGATGCGTCGGCCGATTGTTGGGCAACCTGTGCGATTTCCTTCATGGCCGCGGCCATTTGCTCCGAGGCACTCTGTTGCTGGCGGGTCGATACACCGATTTGTCTGGCCACCTGCATGGTATCGTCGATCGTGGTCTCGATCTGCGCAAGCGCCTCGGCAATACTTGTCACCAGCGTCGTCCCTTCGCTCACTCGCCGCGTATCCTCCTCGGCAGCCGTTGCACAGTCGCCGGCCGACTCCTGAATCTCGACCAGAAGCTCCTGGATGTCTCTGGTGGACTCGGTCACACTGTTGGCGAGATTACGGATCTCGGTAGCGACCACTGCGAACCCTTTGCCGGCTTCTCCGGCGCGGGCCGCTTCGATAGCCGCGTTCAACGACAGCAGCTTGGTCTGGTCGGCAATATCCACAATGATGCTGATGATGTTGCCGATTTTCTGGGCGCGTTCGTTCAAGCCGCCGATCGTCTTGCCGCTCCGTTCACTCGCTTCGCGGATCTTTTCCATCCCTTGCGAGGCGCTCTGGATGGCCCCTTCGGCCGTGCGAACCGTCTGCTGTGCGCGTTCCGCCGCCCCGATCACGGATTCGGAGTGCTCGGCAATCTGCTTGGCCGATGCGGCCAGTTCTTCACCCGTCGATGTGACTTGGGTAATAGACGCCGCCTGTTCGCTTGCACCAGTCGCCTGCTGAGCCGCTGCGCTCTGGATCTCCGTTGTCGACGTGGTCACCTGCCCGGCCGCTTGGCGAAGCTGGTCCACCAGCATGGCCAGGCCCGAAATCATCTCGTTGACCGAAAGTCCGAAACTGGCCAGAGCGTCTTCGCCGGAAACGTTGACTCGCTTCGTCAAGTCGCCCATGGCCGCATCCGAGACCGCGCCCATCATGCTTTCGATTCGCGCGTCCTGCCCGCTGACCTGCTCGCCGTATCTGCCGGCTTCTTCCCGCGCCGCGGCGGCCTCCCGGACGGATTGGTCCAGCTCGACCTTCATTTGTTCGATTTCCGATTCCGTGTCGGCCAGTCGGCGTTGCGCGGCACTCAGTCGATCAGCGATCGCACGCGACGCGTCAGCCAACCGAGAAGCACGGGGGCTGTCCGGCGGCGGATCGGGAATGCTCCCGTCCGAACTGATCGATGTCAGACAAAGTTCGGCGTAGCTCCCGGCGGACGCACCATGTCCGAGGATGTTGATCAGTGGCCAGGAACCCGCCACGGCTAGCGCTGTCCAGCCCGCGGCTAACAACAGCGCCCAGAAATCGTAAGCAGAACCGAACCAGGCGCACAGACTCGTTCCCGCCAACACAATACCCGTAAACCCGATCCTCAACGCCATCGGGGACTGCCAAGAAATCATTGTGTCGTCTCCCAGTTGTCATTAGCACTGTCCGTAGCGTCAATCGGTACTTAAAATGCGGCATACTCACCTACTGTCCCAGCGTAACTAGCGTATGGACCTATTTCCACACAGATTTGCCCCGAAAATCGACCTGAATCGAGCTTTGAGTGCCAGTTTGCGGCGAGGTACACTGGCAGGTACGGTTAGGACGGTTATGCGTCCCAGCGCGGTGTTGCGTCGCCCGTTCATGCCTTACTCGCTGAGAATTGTGGAATACTCGTGACCTTGCGACAGCATCGGGACATCGTGATCGGTTGGGGCAACTCCTCGCGAAGGGACGACGCCATTGGGCATCATGTTGTCGATGCGCTCGAAACGACTCTGCCCGCGGACGCGCAACCTGCTCTTGTGAAAGTCCATCAGCTTGACGTTACTCTGGCGGAAACCGTCGCGTCGCACGACCTGGTGGTCTTCGTCGACGCCTGTGTCGAGTCGTATGCCAACGAGCCGATCAGCGTTCGACCGCTTGCCGCCGAAGCAGCTCGGCTTTGCCAGCCGACCAGTCACGACCTCTCGCCCGCTGAGCTGTTGGCCCTGACACAATGGCTGTATGGCCGCGCGCCCCAGGCCGTGCTAGTCACAGTAACGGGACACGATTTTTCGTTCGGCGAGGGGCTTTCAGTGCCCGCCCGGAATGCCGTACCCGCAGCGGCGCACGCCGTACTGGAACTCCTCAGCGGGAGGAAAAAGGGGCCAGGAGTCATTTGTGCGAAGCACCCGGAGGGCCGTTCCGGCAAATGACTCCTTACCCCTTTTTCCTCCCAATCATCCGACTAGGCTTGCCCACGCATCTCGTTTTGCCTGGGCGCCGGCCTGCCCCAACATCTGGACGACACGCTCGTCCGACGCGATCGCGTCAACCAACTTCGCATAGCCGGCGCCGTCCATACCCATCACGGTGACACCGGCTTTCTGTGAACATTGAAGGATGATCATGTTCGTCATGGACATGCCAAACGTGTCCGACA
>CAZURK010000522.1:0-5723 GCA_964623055.1 uncultured Pirellulaceae bacterium | reverse complement strand
TCGTCGGCGGTCACGTTGTCGAACAGATACCAGTCCTCCCGGAAATCCACCGAGCCGCCGGGCGGCAACTTGGTCAGGGGCCCCAGCCCTTCCAGTTCGAGCATGGCGGCGTTGGTGAACGTCTCGAACGTGCAGCCGTGGTCGGGGTAGGTGACTCCTTCCTGGTATACGTTCTTCTTCACGAACAGATGGCCGTCGCGCAAATAGGCGCCCCAGTTCTGCCTGTTGCTCATGCCGGCTTTTTGAGGCTTGGTGGCCTTGGGGTCTTGCTTCAGAATGATGTACTTGCTGGTGAAGACCCACCGCGGATCCTGCAAATTCGTGTAAGACCATAGTACCAGGTTGCGGACGGGAAGATAGAACTTCTTGTCGATGACTTGGCCGGGGTAGTCTGGAATGTCGGGGTGCGGAGAGTAGGCTTCCTGCGGGAAGATGGCCTTTCCCTTCGGGGCCATGACCGTCAGCGTCCACGGTGCAACCTCGATCCCCCACAGATTGTGATTCGTCAGCTTGTGTACTACGGTCACCTGCGATCCGGTTGGCGACAGAGTAATCTTCATCTCCTTCTGGACGCCATTGTCGGTCTCGATCGGTTGCACAAGGCATACGGTGCTGCCCTGCCGACGGGCTTCCACGGGCTTGCTGTCAGGATGGTAAGATCGAGGTTTGGCCTCGGGTGCCAGCCACAGCCGGTGCCCGCCGAACGCCAGCCATTCATCCGCGTTGGTTTTTCCCAATTGTTCTTTCTCTTCAAAGAACTCGTTTTCCTTGTCGATGAAGCCGTACCGGATGATCCTCGGGCCGACATCGGTGGTTGCGATCAGTTCTACCGTACCATTCGACATGCGGATGCAGTTGGGCCAACCCCCGTAAGCGACCTTTTCCGTCTTTGCCCCACGTTCCGCTGCGAATAGAAGAGCAGACGGTGTCACCAACAGAAGAAACAGCCAAGAAGTGCTCAATCCTGCAAAGAAAATGCTTCGTTTCACGACGATCCTCCTCAACGACTTTGTCAACTCTGATGCTCACGACTGGACGGTACAGCGAGAATTCTCGTCCACGTAGTTGCCGATGTCAACATTCTGGTCGTCAGCAGCCAACCGGATCGAATGCAGGCGAGTTTTTGTCGTTACAGGGAAAAGACCCACCATTTGTGTGCCGAATTTGATACAATTGGGTGTGTGGCGGTGTGAGGCGAATGAAACAGCTTCGGGCAAAGGGGGTGGACAGATGTTTCGAACAGTCACGACTGCAGTCGTCGCGATGGTCATAGTGTGCGGGAGCACGATGGCTCCTGACGGCAAAGCGCAACCTAAGAAAAGACCATCCCTTGGTGACACCATCAGGGAGCGGGTCGAAGCCGAACGGAAACGACGTGAAAGCCAGGAGCGTGCGACGGAAGAGGGACAGCGTAGCCGGCTGGATGAACTGCGCGAAGCCGCAAGAAAGCGCATCGAGGAGCGAAACGGCGAGCCACAAGGAAGAACTAGCCGGTTGGACGACTTCCGCGAAGCCGTCAAGAAGCAGCTTGCGGAAAGGGGTATCGAGCCACAGGGCGAGGCGACCACGCGCAGACTCGATTCCGGTAGGGTTGCCAGTCAAATCGGGGCCGGTGGTTTACGCGAATTGAAGAAGCACGGTTTCGTACTCCAGGGCCACGAAGTAGCCGTTCCTGAAGTCGAAGGTTCTCGCCACGTTGTCATTCCTGGCGGGCCGATTGACTTCAGCGAACGACTTGGCTTGTTCAAGCCGATTCTCCCCGACGATAACGTTGGCGGCAGGGTGAAAATCGAAACGTACCGATTCCGCTATGTCGTACTGATCAAGGTGACCAACCAGCGAACGGGCAGGGTGACCTGGATCGTACGCCGACGAGGATCGCTGTTCGGTTCAGTCCTGGCCGTCATCAGCCGTGACGCCAAAGATCTGGACAACCAACTCGACGGCATCAAGGGAGGCGGGCCGTGGAAGACGTTTCTGCAGTTGGGCAAGCTGGCCGATCTTCACATAGCAACGAGCGACGCTCCGACGGAAGACAACGTTCCCGTAGAAACGCAAACGCAACTGGCACAAATCCTCAAGCGGTTCGAACAGGTCCGCAGTAATCCCGAGTACGACAAGATCACGAATCTGCCCGAGTTCCAGTCGACTTACGAGAATCTGCAGGCGCTGACCGGCAGTTTCGGGCCGAGCGCCAAGCCAACAGAGCCGCCCGCACCCATCGTTCCGAGCAAGCTCAAGGATTGGTGATCGTTCACGGGGCTTCCTCTGCCGTGATCGCGCCGATGTCGATCAAGTACATCTGCCGGCCGTTGCCGCCGCAGGGCGAATCGAACACGACTTTGGTGCCGTCGCGGCTGACGCGAGGATGCGTGTCGCAGCGCCATTCGCCGCTGTACTCGGAAGGCGAATCGAAATGTCCGATCGGCACGATCCGCTTTGTCGGCACGTGGTACAGATACAAGTGTTGCTGACGCGGCGTGCCCATAGGATACGTGTCTGTGACGATCCATTCCAGATTGGTGCCTGGAATGTACGACTGGTGCCCGTTCGGTGCGCGCCAAAGGACCGTGCTGGATAGCGATCCGTCGTCGGGAACCAGCAGGTAATTGCCAACCCACACGAGGATCGTGCTCGGGTCGCGCCACGTGTAATGCGACGATTTCAGGTTGACCAGGCGCAAGTCGCTGCCGTCGGCTGCAGCCGTGAACATGCGAGTGGACACACCACGACCCCGGTTCAGGAACAGAAACCGCTTGCCGTCAGGGCTCCATTGAATGTGATTGAAATAGTGCTTGTCATCCGGACTTTGGCCGCGGTAAGGGATCTTGGCGACCTGCGCAATCGAGACTAGCAGTCGCGTTTCACCCGTGTCCAAATCCATCAACCACAGGCCGGAGTCCTCCGGTGCCATCACGTCGCGATTCGGATCGGGGATTCCCACGTACCCGTATCCGGGCCGCATCTCGCCCACGCGGCCGACGTCGGTCACCAATGCCGACTTGCCGTCAGGGCTGACGTGATGGATCGGCATGGGCAGAGTCCGCATTTCGCGAGTCTCCACGTCGAGGACCCGGCACACGAACCGGTCGTCGTCGCGATCGTTCCAGAGAATCTCCGTGTCGCTTCCCGGCCGCCATTGCAGCATACATCCCTGCTGCCAGCACCAGGCGCGTGACTCGCCCAATTCGATCCAGCGGTCGTCGTCCTCCAGATCGACCATGCCTATCTTGATCACGTCGTCAGGCTTCGGGCTGCGGTGCTCGAAATCGACCTCCATCCCCAACGCATATCGGTCGGTGGGATCGAACTGAAACTTGTCATAGTAGCTGAACCAGTGGAACTTCGGCCCTCGCGAAATCGCCCGCACGGGCGGCAGCTTCTGATCCTCGGCGAAGATAGCGTCCTCGAATGATGCCATCGCCGGACCGGGATCATCGGTCAGTTTCTGCGATTCCGCCCAAGCCGCAACGGACTTCGCATCGAGGGCGCAATCGAAAACGGAAAGCCTGCCGATCAGCGCGTCGACGTGAAGCTGAACCGGCGGGCGGGCCCCGAGTAACACGGGTGTCGGATTGTCATGGATCGACGAGGGGACTTCCCCGCGCAGCCGCCCGCTGGGAAAGCCGTTCACATAAATAGCCATCTGCTTTCCCGGTTCGAACACACCGACGATGGCATACGGCCGACCGATCTCCAGAAGCCGCGTGCCGAACACTTCCTTGGCATGCCGGTCGTATTTGCCACTGGCACTAATGGCCAAGAAAAAGCGACGGTCGGGCATGATGCCCAGTTCGTATGACCGCCCGCCTTCCATACAGTGCCATTTGGACACAAACGGCTTCTTCGTCTCCGGTTCGGCCGTTAGTTGAACCACCATGGCCAGCGTCAGCGAGCCGGTCAAACCCAATCGCTCGCCATGCGGCCCGGCCGACAGATCGACAGTGGTCTTCTGTTCGCATGAGAACTCAAGCGCACTCCCACCGCGAAACGAAACTCGTTTGGGCGCGGTTGCGCCGCTGGGAGTCTGGTCCAGCGACCACGTGTATTCAGCAACCGGCGGCGGCAATTCGCCGGCGCCCAGCGACGCGCTCGAGAACAGAAGAACAAGGCCAACGAGTACCGTCAGAATCAACGGACGGTTCATCTTCTTTTCCCTTACGCTGGTGAGGCACGTACGAATCGAATCTCAAGAAGATAGGGTGACCACGGATGGCACGGCGAGCCCACGGATGAAGAGAAGACGAATCTCCATCCGTGGGCTCGCCGTGCCATCCGCGGGCCTGAAAGCAACACGAATCAGTTCGTCGAATCCGAAGTCTTCACGCGAGACCCGCCGCAGCCACGGCGGCCTTTGTCTTTGCCAGACCCGTTTTGGCGGCCTCCAGCGCCGGCATCTTCCAGTACTCGGCGTTGAACAGCTCCAACGATAGCATCACGCGGCAGTGGTTGTTGGCCAGATAGGTCAGGATTTCCTTCAACGGTGCGATACCATCGCCGGGCCAGATGCGATCGGCGTCGCGGATGGTCTCGCGCGGCGGATCGGCCGGGTAGTCGTTCATGTGGAAACAGTGCACGGCCTCGCGGCCAAGCAGTTTCAACACGGTGGGGGGCGTGCTGCCTTTGTACATGTGGTACGCGTCCAGCAGAATGCAGGCATCCGGATCACCGCACTTGGCCGCCACGTACATGGCCTCACTGCCCCGACTGAGATTCGCAGATGATCCCCATGTTTCAAGTTGTGGTATGACGCCGATTTCGCGACCGAGTTCGAGAATCGCGAGGTAACGCTCGGCGGCGCGATCCAAATCGAGCGTCGTCCCTGACCTGTTGGCCCCCGCTGGCGGCGCGGCAATGTGGGTTCCGCCCATCTGCGCCAATGCGTCCATGTCGCGTTTCAGTTGCTCGACGCCTTTCGCTCGCCGCTGGTCGTCATCGACAATCCACGACGCAAAGCCGATAGCGCTACACACCTTCAGCCCCAGGTCTTCGCACCGTTTGCGGATATCTCGAAGCGAACCGCCCGATTCGACGTACCGGTGAATCTTGCCCGTCCACGGTTCGATGCCCTCGTATCCGGCTTCGGCCGTCGTCTCGATTTCTTCCACCAGGTCCAGGTTCTGCCCGCGGATCGTGCCAGTGTTCAATGCATAGCCGAACCAGTACGGCTTGTCGTCACGCGACATCGCCTCGTTCTGCTCGTCGGCAGTCACCCGCCCGACCTGAAGAAGACTTCCGCCAGCTATCGCAGCGGCACCGATGCCGCCGGATACGAGAAACTGTCGCCGGTTTGGTATCTTGTTGCTCATCGTATTGCTCGCTTCTCTTTCTTTGCAGGACAGACTTCCAAGTCCGTCCGCAGCAACGTGATGGATTCGGCAATTCGTCTAACCAGTCCAGTCTCCGACAACCGCTAAGATAATCGTACGCCAAGGTGATTGGAAGCAGCGCGGATTCGCGGATCACCGGGCCGCCGATTTCCCTGTGGCTCGCCAGCGGCTCAGATCTTGCGGCTCCTTGCCAGCCCATCCCTCGACGCCGGGCATGTGCATCATGGCGAACGAGGTCTGAATCGGATAGTTGCACACACACTTGACCGAGAAGCATGGGGCGTTTAGCAGACCGTCCGCGGCCACCAGACTGTTGCTGCACCCCGATCGCAGGTTGCGTAGATAGTGCTTCTCTTGGGTATCGAGTTCCACGTAGGAAGCACACCGGTCGCG
>CAZURK010000521.1:0-5763 GCA_964623055.1 uncultured Pirellulaceae bacterium | reverse complement strand
GAGAAAGAGAAGAGGCGCCGGCCGGATTCGAACCGGCGATGGAGGATTTGCAATCAGTTTCCCGACCCCGAAAACCCAGGGAAAACGGGGACTTCTGAAGAAGGCGCAGCACTGGGCGCAGCAGTTGCGAACGGCGACCAGAATCTAGCGATCATCATCGACCGGTGGCCAGCTCTTCCCGCGCCGATGAAGGCCGGCATCATGGCCTTGGTTCATGCTACGGGCACCGTCGACTCTGAGACGGGCAATGCTCTTTCCACCGATTCCGGAAGGCCCCAGGAGATACCGCGCGAAGAAGCGGGCCGCCGAACGTGAGGCGTCCCTTTTTCGATCACCGTTTTCTGTGTTCCACCTACTTCCAAATGGAGACGTTACATGTCGACTGAATCTACTTCTGACCTTCTGAGCATCGAGGACGTAGCAAAGGAGCTTGACGTCAAGCCGCTTGCGGTTCTCCGCCTGATTGCCCGAAACGTCCTGAGAGCGGGGCGTCTGGGTGACAAAGGGGACAAGCCGGTCTACCGAGTCCAGAGAGCCGACGTTACCGCATACGTCGCGAAGAACTGCCGTGATCTTCAAATGCCGGAGATAGAAGACGGCTGGATACCGCTGTTCTGGCGAGCCGCGCCGATCAGCACGCAGAAGGAGATGAACGCGTTGGCGCTGGAAAACGGGCAGCGATGGTCCGAAGAGCAGGTGGCAAAGTGGAAGGGCAAAGCCGAAAACCGGCTAGAGAACGTTCTCCGGGTTCCCCTGCGAAAAACAACTGTCATCAGCCAAGTATGGGCGAGCCAACCGCCCGGACCCCTTGTCCGCATCCGTGGCAAATCGGCTGACACCAGTCCACTGACAACACGCGGTCAAGAAGTCCTGGCCGAGGCCTTCTTGCGTCAGCTACGGCGAGTTGTTCGCAAGGAACCCTTACGCGCCGACAGTTCCGCCGCCCCCCATCTCTCGCGCGTCTACGAATCACCAGAAGCCTACGAGGGCTTTGTGAACGCGACCGTTGCCCAAGTGCTTGATGACCGGACGCTGGTACACCCGGAGGCGATGACCGTTGGCGTTATGAAACACCAAATCACCGTCCAGTATGCGTTTCCGTTCAGCCAACTCACGACGTCTATCGACCTGCGTAAGCTGGCCGCCGTGTTGCTGTGAGGTTTGTTTGGGAAGTGGTACTATCAATACCACTTCCCAGGGCCAAACTGGGCAAACTTGGGATGTTTGGGAAGAAGCGTTGCCGATCCTAGCCGTCAGTGTCGGAATCATCCACAACAGGAAGTAGCCCGGTGCCCTTGCAGTTCGGGCAAGAGGTGAAGACTTCGGCACCGTGGCCCAACTCATCTTCGCCGATGCCTTCTGGCCATGAATCAACAGGCGTGACGCGTGGATCCCTACGTCTTCCGGTACCCTTGCAGAACGGGCAAACAGGCATGACGTCCCCCCTTGCTTTGCACTGGTTTGGTGAACCGATTGTAAGCCGGGGCCAAACGAATTGCCACCATTTGGGTCCTTTCTGGCCTGTTCCCGGCCGAGCCCCCTACGGGAACCCTGCAAGTTTTTCTGTGTCTTAACACGACACGAAAACGGGAGCACTGATGCCGTTTCCATTCGTCGCTGTGGGCCTGCAGGCTACGGCTGAGCTGCGTTGCATCGACCAAGCGGCCGGGATAGCATTCCGGGTGTTGAGCCCATCTCGAAGGAATGCCGATGCCTCCATCCCGCCGTGGCCGTGGACGCCCGCGCGGCTCGAAGAATCACCGACGAATCGTGGTGCGAGTGCTGCCCGCTGCCTGCCCGCGTTGCGGAGCTACGGCACTTGTCAATCGGAGAAAGGTAGGCACGTCGCGGAAGTCCGGGACAGTCGCTAAGCGCGAGTTCACTCACATCGTGACGATTCGGACCAAGTGTAGCCGCTGTGGTGCTCACCTGCTTCTGATCGAATACCACAACAGCGGTCGTGTCACTGCAGCTCGAGTACTCGGTACCGATTAGCACCGTGTCGGGGCTCTGCGGTTTTTGAACGAGGACCGCATCCATTGGGCACGGTCGAGGCGCTCCCGTCTGCCGGCGTTTCGAGAGGTTTGCCGGCAGGCGGTTGAGCGCCGTTTTCGACGGCTCGATTACGCGACGGTGTAAGCCTGCAGGTCGACCAGGTGTCCGGTCCCAACGCGAGACGTGTCCGGGGACACGGTGCCCGATAAACCATTGACGTTTCCCGGGCGATCGTGAAGAATGATCGTACCCATCCAGCAACGCTCCCTTCTCAATACATCTCACGTTCACATTTGGACCACGTCGGTCTCGTTCTTTAACTCATCCCCGATCACTTCAATCAATGCCGTGTCGGCGCTTTGCGTCCGTTTCATCTCCGGCGGTCGCTACGATTGGACACGGTTCGGCGGCGCTCCCGTTAAACGATTTCAACAGGTAGACGGTTGAGCGCCGCCCTGAATCACTTTGAACTGCACAGGCCGATACCGTCATGCGGCCTGGTCGGCACGTCGACGCGCCCGTGTCGATCGACGCGGGGCTCTGGCCGACTGCCGGCGATGGCCGGGAACATGCTGGCAAACGTGGCGGGGATCGCCTATCCTGAAAAGAGGGCGGAGGAACCACTCTTTTTCTTTGCTATGGCGTCACGGACGGTCGATAATGAACTCACAGACACCAGGGCTCTCGTCCGTTTCGTTTCTGGACCGTCCACATGCCGCAACGCGCTCACGTGAACGCCGATTTGCTTGTTTGGGCACGCGAGAGTATCAATCTCCCGCAGGCCGATGCCGCGCGCAGACTTGGCGTTTCGGAAGAGCGTCTTGAGTTGTGGGAATCCGGCGACGCTGAGCCTACCATCCGCCAATTGCGTGAGGCCTCACGAGTCTACAGGCGACCGCTCGCAGCCTTCTACCTGCCCGAGCGTCCCCATCACTTCCACGTACCGTATGATTTCCGGAAACTCCCCGATACGCCTCCCGCGCCTCTATCGCCAGAGTTCTGCAACGAGTTCCGTTGGGCCGCGTACCGTCGAGACCTTGCTCTGGAATGTGCCGCGCCGGACGAAGTCGAGACGTTCTCACGTGACTACGTTGGGTCTTTCCGGCTGAGGGCGAGCCCAAACCGTGTTGCACGAGTGGCTCGCGAAATACTTGCTGTCCCCATCCAAGAACAGTTTTCGTGGTCGACTCCCTATGAAGCGTTGAACGCCTGGACTGCTGCCTTGGAACGTGTGGGCGTGTTGGTCTTTCAGTTCTCACGCGTATCGGTTGACGAAGTCCGCGGGTTCGCCATGTGCGACATCCCGTTTCCCGTCATCGGCATCAACTCGGCAGACGCCCCGAACGGTCGCATCTTCACATTGTTGCACGAGTTTTGCCACCTGCTCCTCGGAGAGGCCGGCATCTCGGACTTACGCCCGCGCCGAGCTACCGTCACCCGAGACCAACGCGTCGAGCTGTTCTGCAACAACGTGGCTGGTCTTACGTTGGTACCCAACACCAATCTGTCGGCTGAACCGGAAGTCACTGGAACTCTGGATGCTTGCGAGTGGTCCCACGAACAGCTCGGAGAACTAGCCGATCGATACTCTGTAAGTCGGGCCGTGATGCTGCGCCGTCTGTGGATGCTGGGCGCGACAACCGATGATTTCTTCTGGAACACAATCTCCGCCCTGGCACGTATCGAGCGGCCGGCAACGACCGGCTTCACCAGCGTACCCCGCCGAACCGTGCGAGCCAGCGGTCCAACGTACACGCGATTGATGCTCGCCGCTTACGACCGGGAAGCAATCACATCGAGCGACCTTGCTGACCATCTAGGCGTCAAATTGAAGCACCTCCCGGAGATTCGTCGCATCGTGACACAACCGCTTGCTGGAGCCGGGGCTACGGCGTGAGTTACTGCATCGACACGAGTTCGCTCCTGGATGCGTGGGATCGCTGGTATCCCATCGACGTGTTCCCTTCTTTCTGGCAGAAGATGGATCAGTTCATCGAACATGGCCTCGTCATTTCGAGCGAGGAAGTCTACACGGAAATCGAGCGAAAGGATGATGAGCTGTTTGAATGGGTTAAGGCACGCCGCTCGATGTTCGTCGAGTTGACGGATGACGTACAGGACGCCGTGACCAACATCATGGCAACGTTCCCGCAACTCGTCGACGCCCGGTCGGGTAAGTCCTTTGCCGATCCATTCGTCATCGCCACAGCTATGGTCAATCGCGCGACAGTCGTCAGTGGGGAAGACTACGGCACGGAGAAACGGCCCAAGATCCCAATCGTGTGTGACCACTTCAATGTCCGGCATCTGAGGACGATCGACTTTCTCCGAAAGCTGGGTCTGAAGTTCTGACTTGACTCCGCCGGCGATGGCTGTGTGACGGATCCGCGGCGGAGATCTCCGGGACGTCGCCGGGTTTTGCGGTCGTCGACCGACACCTGCAGGGCCGTTGGATTCTGCGGCCGTGGATCCGTTTGTCATCACCGGGAAAGCGGCTGCAGACGCACGTTGGGGCCTCGACAGGTCCTGCGTATCGTCTGGGGACGCGAACGTGCGTTAGAGCGTCGCGCAAGCGGCCTGAGAGCTGCAGAGGCAAGCCACTCTCTCCGCCGGCAGAAGCCGCTGGGAGGCCGGCTGTCGGTGGTTGATGCAATTCAATTGCATCTGCGGATCCGGGAGGCACCATTTTCTGGAATCCAACCGGCTCCAACGCAAAACGTGTCCGGGGACACGACCAGGTCGCGGCGACGATTCCGGCAGATTTCGCTTGACGCCATCGGCCGGCTCAGGTCTACTGATGGGTGCTAAAGCATCCCCGATGCACTCAACGAAAAATGCTGAAACTCTCAACGATCAAGAGCGGCGGTCTGTGGGGCCTTCCGGCAAGGCAACGACCCGGGGGTGGTGTTGAGCTGCCCAGCAAGCCACGTAGACCGCCGCTCTCGTTTTGCGCGCACGGAAGTGTGTGCAGGGAGGTATTCGCCATGTCCATGGCACTGGACATCCGCCGCGACTGCGGGACACCTGTGTTTGTTTCACCCCCATCGGCAACCCCAAGGAGAGACCCGACCGATGACGTTTGGCTTGAGAAGGTGCACGACCTTCTAGCCGGAAGTCCCAACGGCTTGTCTCTCAAGGAGGTGAAACAGCAACTGCGAGTTGCTCGGAAGGGGGCGAACAGTCTCGGGAGGAACGGGAACGAGATCGTTGTTCAGGCGATTCACCGCCTGACGCAATTGGGGCTGATTGTCAGCAAGCGTTCGAAAAGCGCCAGTGGTCGCGGCCGCCGAACGTACCACGCGTTGTCGAAAGGGGGTGCCGCATGACACGCAAGTTCGCACCTCCCAGCCAGTATCGCAAGTATCGACCGGACAAGCCGCGACGTCCCCGGCCACCACTGGACGGGTTGCCGTTGGATTCGTTCCGACCGCATCACGATCGCATCTGTGCGGTTTTCGATGTGGTGATGAATCGAGAGTTCGGCATCGGGCTTACTGAACTGACCCGCGAGGTCAGCAGCTTAGCGGGCCCGTGCTGTGAACGCACCGTCAGACGGGCTCTGCGGCTGCTGCAGCGGCTCGGACTGATCGACCAGGACAAGGAGACCCGCGAGTGGTACTACGTACCAACGAGCCGTTGGACGGTTTGTGAGCAGTTCGACGGCGGCGCGGTTGAAGACGAAGAGGACGAAGGGTACGAACCCTCGCCCGAAGAAATCGAACGAAGGTGTGCGAGCATTCGCGCGGTATGGCCAGAGGACCGATGGGA
>CAZURK010000520.1:0-5799 GCA_964623055.1 uncultured Pirellulaceae bacterium | reverse complement strand
GGCTGGAAGCCTATCCCACGATGGATCCGCGCAAAATTGAACGGTATTCGGGTCAAACGACGACGCATTGTCGCAGCACGGCCGTTGGGCCGTCAACCTGCTTCGGCCGTTTCGCGAAGCTGACCGGCGGTCTGGCCGAATTCCTCCAGGCCCATTTCGCGCAGGAAGACCAGCCCGCGCGTGGCCCGAATTAGCGCACTGGAATGGTCCGTGAACCACTCGCGGCCCAGGCACGTTTTCATCGTTTGGTACTGCTGCACCTGAATCTGCTGGGCAAGCTCGCAGAACGGCCCGTCGTGCTCGTAGCTTGGGAATGATGCGTCTCGCTGCGATACGAAGGCGTTCAGGAACGCGCTCTCCATGACGGAGAACATGTTCAGCGAGACCGGCACGTAGACGTTGGCCTCGCTGGGGTGGAAGCGGAACCATACGTTGCGATATCCCCAGATACGGATGTCCTCGCGGTCCGTCTTTGCGACGTAGCGGCGCGTGGCCTCGTTGACCGCCTGCAGCACCTTGTAGTGCGTATCCGGACCGCTTGCTTCCGGATCCAAGGCGACGGAGACGACGTCCGGTCTCAGTTCGCCCAGTAATCTGACAATCGGCGCGACGTCACGTTCGATTGTGGGGTCTTCTGTGAAAAAGGCACCGTCATAGAAACCCGATCGCAAATGACGGACGTTACACGACTGCCAACCGAAGTACCCCCACAAGCATTCGGCTTCCCATTCCCGGCACATCCCCTTCAGATCTTGAATGTCTTCCCGATCCTGCGCGCCCGGATACACAGTCTTGAAGTAGTGGAACAACTCCTTCATGCGATCCAGGATCGAGCGTAGTCGGGGCTCTTTGCAGATGACCATAAGGTTGCGCAACAGACGCCTGGCCGCGCCCTCGTCGCTCATTTCCTCGTTACGGGCGGCGATGCCATCCAGGTACTGCCAGATGTCGCGGTTGCGAGCCTGCTCGTTGTCCGCGGCAAAATAGTCCTCGTCGTCCAATTCGGCGAATTCGGGTGAGTCGATGAAACGCTTAAGCGATTCCAACTGCCGCAGCATGTAGACGTTCGAAACGGCCGTGAAACCGCTGGTCATCGTGACAAAGTGGTGTTCGTTGCTGCTGCTGCGCGTGTTACGCACGATAAAGGGCAAGTAACCCAACATCAGATCATCGTGGTGCGGCTCGGTGTGCAGGAACCGAGTGTTGTCCAGAGCGTGACTGCCTGCTTCGATCTTCTGGACCAGCCGCTCATTTACCATGACGGCCAGTTCCGCCAGCGGCTGAGGACGTTTGCCCAGTACGGTTCGCGCCACCGGATCCGCTTGCACATCGTTTTCGGTCAGGTCCAATACCCGTTTGCCGTGATCAACGGCCAGGTCGACGAGGGCCATTTCGACTTGCTCGTCGCAGATCGAGTCGTGCTCGGCCAACAACGTGATCTGACGCTCTCGCAGACGCTTTGCGGCGCCCATCGTTGCGTAGAACCGCGCCCCGGGCAGCGGTCGCAAGGCACTGGCCGGAATCAATACAGATTCAGGGCCTTGGACTGCGTCGGCTACCACGCCGGCCTTTGCCTCGCCAGCGGCGATGATCACGGCAACACAGTCGGGGTTGTAGGTGATGGTGCCCAGTCCGATGGTGATTACCAACCGGCGGCGCGAGATTTCGATGCCGCCAAGGTCGCCCGCCGCAGCCGCCTGCGTTTCGTAGTTGGTGGCGGTCAGACGGGTCGTTGAATGGTGATCCGACCCCCGAACGTTGAAGCCAACGTGCCCATCAGGGCCAATCCCGCCTAGGAAAAAACCGATCCCACCCAACTCGCGTATTCGGTCCTCGTATTGCCGGCACCAGTCGTCGATGCGATGGAGCACGTCCTGCTGGAGCGTCTCCAAATCGTTTGTGGCCTGCCGGGTACGTAAGCTCAAGTCAACGTGAGAATCCGGCCAAACGGACTCCAGCGTTTGGCCTTTCTCCAGACCGATTTGGTCGCAGTTTATTAGCAGCGCTTTGCTGTGGTCCAGGCCGAAGTCGTCGAGGTAACGATGCTTGACGTAGTCGTAGAAGCTGTTCTCCTGGTGAGGGTCGATTGGGTAGAACTCGTCGATCTGGACGAAATGCAGACTGCCCATGTCGGGCTTGCGCCCCGGATCAACTCCTGACTGCTCTAGAATCGTGCGGGCCTCGGGCTCGTCCCATTTCTCCAACAACCGGGTCACCCAGTCGATGAAATGTTCGGGCGTCTTGCCGGTCGGCAGCGAGATTACGCCCCCCGGGTGATCCTGCGCCCACTCAAGAAACCGCATCGCCGCCAGTTTGCCCAGAGCCGGGAAGTTGGGCACAGTGATGACCGGGATCTTCTCCGTGGGGGCGTACAGAGCCTCGAGCGGGGAAGCTTGAATCGCAATGGCTTCGACGGGCGACGGGTTGAATTGTCTGTCGTTCATGAATGTGGCATCCTGACAAAGAGCGCTGGCGATCCCTTTATGGTTACTGTACGTGTGACCGACCAGGATGTCCATGCCATAGCGGGGTGCCAGCTTGTGACAGACAGGCATTCTGTGGATGCGCCCGTCCCAGTAGGTCCCGTCTGCCGGACGGGACCATGAAGCGGCAACTAACGATGATACGAAGTTCGAGGTCCCGCCCGGCAGACGGGACCTACTCGGCAGCATTTCTGTTCACCCACGCCCTAGACGAGATGCCAGTGAGAGCTTACTGTAGATAACTTGTCCTTGGAGCAAGAGACCTATGAGTGAAGACACTATCGAGATCCGGTGGCACGGTCGTGGGGGCCAGGGTGCAAAGACGGCTGCCCAGCTTGTTGCACAGGCAGCGTTGGAGGAGGGTAAACGCAGTCAGGGCTTTCCGGAATACGGCCCCGAGCGGATGGGAGCCCCCATTCGGGGCTTCACTCGTGTCAGCGCTGCCCCGATCCGGTTGCACTGCCCCATCGAGCGACCGAACATCGTTGTCGTACTGGACGAGACGCTCATGCGCATGCCCACGGTGACCGAGGGGGTCGACGAGAACACGGTCTTTGTCATCAATACCACGCTCGAACCCGACGTAGCCGGCGCAAAGCTGGATATGATGGGCAACACCGTGTTCTGCGTGGATGCCACGAAAATCTCCATCGAGGAGCTTGGACGCCCCATGCCCAACATGCCAATGGTCGGCGCGCTGGTAAAGGCGACCGGCTGCATTACGATGGAAACGCTGAAGAGGAACGTCGAGAAGAAATTCACTGCAAGCCTTGGCGAGCGAGTGGCTCAGGGCAATGTCCGCGCGATTCAACGAGCCTACGAGGAGGTGCGATCGTCGTGAGCAAGCTTATGACGTGGAAGGAAATGCCCATCGGCGGCGTGATCATGGCGGCCGGTAGCAGCGACGAGTACGAAACAGGCGGCTGGCGAACGTACAAGCCGTTCCTCGTCGAGGGGCAGTGCAACAACTGCCTTCGCTGTTGGATATTCTGTCCCGATTCTTCCATCATCGTCGAAGACGGCAAGATCGCAGGATTTGATTACGAGCACTGCAAGGGCTGCGGCATCTGTGCAGCCGAATGTCCGCCGAAATCTGGCGCGATCGAGATGCAGCTTGACAGGCGACCCTGAACAAGAGGAGGCGAGATCAGGGAGGGCGAAGCTCCCGCTGAGCCGGATTGTTGGCACCGACGCACCGGCTCGGCAGGAGCCTCGCCCTCCCAAGGCTTCTGCATTCGGACAGCATTAACTCAGAGAGACCATCAAAAAGCCAAATGTTGAAAGTGCAATCTGCCAAACAAGTCGCAATGACGGGAAACGACGCGGGCGCCGAGGCGTTGAAGGATGTCAATCCGGACGTGGCCGCCGTATTCCCCATCACGCCGCAGACGGAATTGATGCACAAGTTCTCGTCGTTCGTGTACAACGGCGTAGTGGATACCGAGTTAATCCCGGTCGAATCGGAACACAGCGCACAGAGCGCCTGCTTCGGATCGGCGGCCGCCGGTGCGAGGACGGTTACCGCCACTTCGTCGCAGGGGCTCCTGCTGATGGCCGAAATCTGTGCTATCACCGCCGGGACGCGACTGCCGATCGTCATGCCCGTGGTCAACCGCGCGATTAGTGCACCGGTCAACATCGGCTGCGACCACAGCGACTCGATGTTCTGCCGCGACGCCGGTTGGATCCAGTTGTACTGCGAAAACGTCCAAGAGGTCTACGACACAGTTATCCAGGCGTTCCGAATCGGCGAACACAAAGACGTATTGCTGCCCGTCATGGTGTGCCTGGACGGCTTTATCATCAGCCACACAATGGAAGGGCTAGAAGTGATCGGCCGCGAGGCGGCACAGCAGTTCGTAGGCGAGTACGATCCGCCGTTCAGCCTGCTGGACACCGCCAATCCTGTTACCGTCGGACCGCTGCACTTGAGCGACTACTACTTCGAATGCAGGCGTCAGGTCGTCGAAGCCATGGAAAACGTCCGACGCGTCATTCCGGACGTCGGTCGCGAGTACGGCGAATTGACCGGTCGCGAATACGGTCACTTCGAGCGATACGAGATGGACGACGCCGATGTGGCGATCATCGCACTCGGATCGACCTGCGGCACCGCAAAGGTCGCGGTCGACAACGTCCGCGAGCAAGGCATCAAAGCGGGCCTGCTGAAGCTCCGCACGTTCCGCCCGTTCCCAGGCGAAGAGATTGCCGAGGCGATTGACGGAATAGGCACCGTGGCCGTGCTGGATCGGTCGATCTCGTACGGTCTTCGCGGCGGGCCGCTGTTCAACGAGATCCGATCGTTTGCGGGCGGCGATAGCCCGCAGCTCCTCAGCTACGTCTACGGTCTTGGCGGACGCGAAATCAACGTGAGCGATCTGGCAACCGTCTATACGGACCTGGCCGACATGAACGAAAGCGGCGAGTTCGGAGAGCTCTTCCGGTATATTGGGTTGAGAGAATGAAAGCTGTCAGCCGTCAGCGATCAGCTTTCAGCATGGGAGCCTTGGTGGAGGTACGCTTCAAGTGCTGACCGCTGATAGCTGAACGCTGACGGCTATACGTCCCCACTTGTTAGGCTCGCAGATCGCAAAGCATGCTCGTTATTGAATTTAGGATACACTGACAAAATGGCAATCAACCTCAAGAAAATGTCAGCGGACCCGGAGTTGGTCGCGGGCGGTCATCGTTCGTGCATTGGCTGCGCCGCACCGACCATTTTGCGTCAAGCCCTGCACGTGGCCGGTCCGGATACCGTGGTGTGTTTCGCCACCGGCTGTATGGAAGTTTCGACTACGATCTACCCGTACACGGCTTGGCGAGTTCCCTACATCCACTGCGCATTCGAGAACAGCGCGGCCACGCTCAGCGGCGTCGAGGCTGCGTACCGCGTACTGAAACGCAGAGGCCGCATCGCCGAGGACAAGAAGATCAACTTCCTCGTTTTCGCTGGCGACGGTGGCACGTACGACATCGGATTTCAGTCGCTTTCTGGGGCGATGGAACGCGGCCACAACCTGCTGTATATCTGCTACGACAATAACGCCTACATGAACACGGGCGGGCAACGCTCCAGCGCAACACCGCGCGGGGCGGCCACCATGACAAGCCCCAGCGGGAAGGTGATTCCCGGAAAGGAACAGCGGCGCAAAGATCTGACCGCGTGTTTGGTGGCTCACGACATTCCGTTTGTGGCTCAAGCTTCGGTGTCGCATCACATGGACTTCATGCGCAAAGTGGCACGGGGCTTGGAGGTTGACGGTCCAGCGTTCATCAACATCGTCCAACCCTGCCACCGAGGCTGGCGATGCAAGCC
>CAZURK010000519.1:0-5800 GCA_964623055.1 uncultured Pirellulaceae bacterium | reverse complement strand
AACCGATTTACAAAAATCATGCAGCGCCAGTTTCACAGAATAGACAGCTACCCCCCGGACGCTCGGGGGCGATTCAGAATTGAGGTAGTTTGCTTGTCCCACAGCGACTTTCCACTCGTCAGCATTATCACTCCCTGCTACAACGCCGAACGGTACGTTGGCGAGGCGATCCGGAGCGCGCTCGATCAGACGTATCCGAACAAGGAAGTGATCGTTATCGACGACGGCTCCACCGATCGCAGCCTGGAGGTGATCAAGTCGTTTGGCGAGCGCATCCGATGGGAAACCGGTCCAAACCGGGGCGCGTGCGCTGCCCGCAACCGGGGCTTGAACATCGCGCGCGGCGAGTTGGTCCAGTTCAACGACGCCGACGACCTCCTTCATCCCAGCAAACTCATGCGACAGGTTCCGCTTTCGGTTCGGCACCCGTTGCGCATTGTCTACTGCGACTACGTGTTCGAAGACGATGCTTCCGAACAGACGCCGGCCCAACAGGCACCAGCATACGACGGCGAGGATCCTGTCGTCTTTGTCCTACAGAAGAGTGGAATATCCACTCCGGCGCCGCTTCACTGGAAACGCAACCTGTTGGCCGTAGGCGGATTCCGCGAAAACCTGCCATGCGCTCAGGAGCGAGATTTGCATCTGCGACTAGCGTGCAACGGGGCAGAGTTTCTTCATCTCCCGGAGACGCACGTGACCGTTCGGCGAACATCGGGAAGTGTGTCAGGCAGCTACGTGCGGATTCTCGATCAACACGCCGACATTGCCTGCCACGCGCATGAGACTCTGAGCGCAAATGGCCAGCTTACCGAACCGCGGTCGGCAGCGTTGGCGGGGTTTCTCGCTTCAGACGCGCGCGCTTACCTGAACCACGGGCTCGTCGAAAATGCGCGGGACTACTTTGCTCAAGCTGCG
Organism: uncultured Pirellulaceae bacterium; assembly: GCA_964623055.1. Classification (GTDB taxonomy): domain Bacteria; phylum Planctomycetota; class Planctomycetia; order Pirellulales; family Pirellulaceae; genus JADHUC01. Next base: position 4,882 of record CAZURK010000519.1, on the reverse strand, counting down.
AAGATGCATCCCGATGGCGGCATCCCTCAGGCCTACAACACCCGAACGCGGATTCTACAGCGTTGTCTTGGGCCGGTGATCACGCAACGGATTGTCGAATGGGCGCGAGACCTCTCGATCGCCAGCAGGCCTGCAACTGCTTCACGAACCAACGCGCTCTAACGAAACACTCGGTAGGTCAGGCTGTGCCTGACGAAAGCCGGGTCGAACGGTTTGAAACCGCACTTCGTCAGGCACAGCCTGACCTACAAAGCTTACACATGATGGCACATCGGCAGATAACCAAGTTTGCCAGGAACGCGAGATTGCTTCTTGGGTTGCTCACGCGTCGCGAACGGCGCGGGTTGGCCGGGTTGGCGGCCCTCATGGCGGTCGCCGGCGTTGTCGAAGTGAGTTCGGTACTTTCGATCGTGCCGTTTCTTGCCGTAGCAGCAAATCCCGATGTCATTCAGCAAAACGAATTCGTAAGCTGGGTCTACAACAGCCTTGGTTTTGCTTCAGACCGGAGCTTCCTCGTTTTTTTCGGCGCCGTTCTGATTGCCGTTCTGTTGCTGGCAAATGGTTTTCAGGCATTGATCACGTATCTGCAACTCAAGTTCAGTGGTGCGGTCAATACGTCCGTTGCCGTGCGACTGTTCGAAGGCTATTTGGCGCAGCCTTACGAGTACTACGTGGAACGCAACAGCAACGATTTGCAGGCTTGCGTACAGGCCGAGGCAGTGTATGTGCAATCGGCCGTGCTGCAGCCCATCTTGCAGATTACGCAGAAGGCGATTTTGATCGCTTTGCTGCTTCTGGCGGTAGTCGCCGCGAATCCGCTGATTGCGCTAATCGCGTTCGCAACTTGCTCGGGCATGTACGGCGCAGTGTTTCTGTTCGTGCGTAAGCGGCTCAAAGCTCTCGGAGACGCGATCGGTCCGGCAAACAGAGGTCGGTTCAAGGCCGTTAGCGAGGCGTTTGGGGCCCCGAAACTAACGAAACTGATGCACCTGGAGCGGTTCTTCAGCAAGGCTTTCGCAACGCACGCCAGCATCGTCAATCAAGTCGAGGCGAAGCAGCAGATGCTCGGCCAGCTCCCTCGCTACGGCCTGGAGGCGATGTCGCTTGGTGGGATTATGGCGATCGCAATCTGTCTGATTGCCGCTTCGAGTCGTTTCAGCGAGGTGATTCCACTGCTCGGGTTCTATGCCTTTGCCGGCTACCGCCTGATGCCCGCCGTCCAAGTCGTCTACAAGAGCGTTTCCCACTTGCAGTTCGGCTGGTCGCGCGTCGAGAGCGTGCATCGCGAGTTTCAATCGTTCGCCAAGATGGCCCCAGATGAAACAGGTATCGAGAATGCGTCCGTTGATCACTCTGGTTTCGACCGGCAGACGGCGCATCCCATCGTCGAGCTGCGTAACGTTTGCTTTCAGTATTCGACGGCGGCCGAACAGACGCTTACAGATATCAGCCTGGTGATTGAAGCCAATACGACGGTTGGCTTCTGCGGGACCACCGGTGCCGGAAAGACGACGCTGCTGGATATCCTGCTCGGATTGTTGGAGCCTGAATCGGGCGAGATGCTTGTCGACGGAGCATGCGTCAACCAGACCAATCGGCGTCAATGGCAGAAGCAGATCGGCTACGTTCCGCAAGACATTGTTCTGACGGATACCTCGATCACACAAAACATCGCTTTCGGCGTGAATCCCGCGAAGGTGAACATCGACCAGGTTCGCCGCGCGGCGCGGCTGGCCGGTATCCTGGACTTCATCGATGGATCCCTTCCCGATGGCTTCGAGACCCTTGTGGGCGAACGAGGCGTACGTCTTAGCGGTGGCCAACGACAACGTATCGGTATAGCGCGTGCCCTTTACCACAGCCCTCGTATCGTCATGTTCGACGAAGCGACCAGCAGCTTGGACATGAAGACCGAAGAGACCGTAATGAGCGCTATTCACGGACTGGCGCACAAGATGACCATCGTCCTGGTCGCCCATCGCATCAAGACGTTGGAGGCATGCGACGTCATCTATCGTCTTGATCGTGGGAGGCTTGTTCAGAAAGGTTCGTACGAGGAGCTCTTTCGGCCGTTCGACCGCGAGGGCCAAGCAACGATGCCACAGCGAATTCGAACTGTGGCATAGACACGATGCAAAGGACTACGTCACCCGTCGGTTCGGATGTCGGTGCTGCGGATGCAACCGTTCGCGGGCTCCCGTCGGCGCCTCCGCACATTGCGATCCGGACAAGTTACCGCCATCACGGGGCTCGGTCCGGCTACAAGCAACTATTGCGTTATACCCGGCCGGTGAAGACATTCGGAATCGTCGAATCAGCCACGGACAGCAAGACTCCTTGGAACCCGATACGCCGGTACAAGTGGCTTGCAGAGGTACCTGCGGCATGGCACGCGCGAAGAAGCCGCGTTCCGTTGATCCACATTCTGTATGGCGAAGAGTATTTTCGGCTCTCTACGTATTTGCCATCATCGGCACGGATTGTCGTGACGTTTCACCAGCCGCCTGACCTGCTGCTGGATGAAATGAGGTTCGGAAGTCGGCAAGGGCGTCTGTACGGACTGTCCCATCGGCTGACACGCCGGCGCCTGCGGGCCGTCGACAGGGTGATCGCTACGACCGACCAGCAAAGGGAAGTACTCGCCCAGTTCATTCCATCCGATCGTATCGTTTGCATCCCTCTAGGGTGTTATTCGATCGAGAAGACACAACAGATCCAACAGGAATCCTCTGCCGCTGATCGAAAGCAGATTTTGACCGTGGGCAATTGGCTTCGGGATTGGGACCTATATCAACGCTTTCTGCAGTATTGTTCGACCCATCATCCGGACTGGCAGTTCGTTCTGGTGAACCGCGCGATTTACGGTGAATTGCTGGCGAAGTTTCGGGAGCTTCCTAACTTCCGGTACGAATCCAACGTCGACGACACACGGTTGATGGAGTTGCATCTCGAATCGCGTCTGCTGTTTCTGCCGCTGTTGTCGGCGGCCGGAAGCAACGCCGTCAACGACAGCTTGGCGTTCGGACTGCCCGTATTGACCAACACGCGTCTTGATCCAATCGCGTATGGGCGAACCGCTGCGATCCAAACACACACAACGGGTGACGTGCCGGCAATGGTTGAACGATGTGCAACGATCGTCAGCCTTCCGAGCACAGACTTCACCAATCTGCGTCGTGATGCAATGAAAGAGGCCGAGTCATTCGACTGGTCGGTCGTGGCAGCCAAGACGATTCAGCTCTATTGGAGTCTACTATGAAGATCGCCGTCTTCGGTCTTGGGTATGTGGGAACCGTGAACATGGTGTGCTTTGCACGGCTGGGGCACCGGGTTGTGGGCATCGACGTCAAGCGGGAAAAGGTGCACGCGATCAACGACGGCGTGCCTCCGGTTCGAGAGCCTCAAGTGACCGAAATGCTACAAGACGGAATCGCGTCCGGAATGATCACGGCGGCGGTCGATCCCGGCGATGCGCTGTCGGAGACGGACGCCGTTTTCATATGTGTCGGCACGCCCAGCGAATCGCAGGGGGCGGTGGACACGGCGGCCTTGTCAAACGTGGTTCACGAAATCGCCCAGACGTGTCGCCGTCAGAGATGTTCTCCGACCATTTTTGTGCGGAGTACAGTCCCTCCGGGAACCACCGAGACAATCGTTGCGCGAACAATGGATTCCGTCCTGGAGGGCCATCAGCAGGTTGACGTGGTTTTCTATCCCGAGTTCCTGCGAGAAGGGGCCGCCGTTGGCGACTTTTTCGCGCCGGCAAGAACCGTCGTGGGAACGAAGGACGGTCGTCCCAACCAAGTGGCAAGGGAGTTGCTCGAGAATGAGCATTTGGGAAAGACACACTTCACCGATTATCGCACAGCCGAATTCATCAAGTACACAGACAACGCCTTTCACGCTCTGAAAGCTGTGTTCGTCAACGAAATCTACAGCCTCGGCGCGTCCTACGGCGTAAATACCGCCGCGGCGAACGAACTGTTCTTGATGGACGACAAACTGAACGTTTCAGGCCGTTACTTGAGGGGCGGTGCGCCGATCGGCGGATCGTGCCTAGGGAAAGACCTTCGGGCCCTGCAGCACTTGGCGTCGGACATCGCGTTCGAGATTCCGCTTTTGAGTGCCATTTTGCCCAGCAACGAACAACTGCAACAACGCCTGTTTGCCAATGTTGCTCGGTTCGCTTCTCGCAGAGTCTTGGTTGCAGGACTTACTTTCAAGGACCATACCGACGATCTCCGCGAAAGCCCCATGGTCAGGCTGGTCGATACGCTGTTGTTCGATCACGCTTGCGCTCGATTGGCGATCTACGACGAGGACCTCGATCTGAACGGTCTTCGGATCACCAATCCCGCCTTGTATCCGCTGGTGACCGATGACCTGGACGGCGCCATGAGCAGGGCCGAGGTCGTTGTGGCCTTCAAGCGTTATGCGGCCGATGTTGCCGAGCGAGTTCGGCCGGACCAGGTATTCATCAACGCAGAAGATCCTATTGCGTACTCGCAGGCGGTGCAGGAATCGCGGGACAAAGATGCTGCTCCGCGTCGTGCTGCGTGAAACACTGATTCAAGAATGTCTGGTCCTTCATCAAATCGCCAACGATCGGTAGCTGGATTCGCGAGAATTCAGGCTGGTCGGGTACGCGGCAGAATTCTTGCGAATCCAGCTACGGCCAACCCATCATGAAAATCGCCTACATCACCGATGGAATCTTTCCCTATGTCGTCGGCGGCATGCAAGTCGTGTCGCGCAAGCACATCGAGGGCCTTGCCGAACGTGGGAACGGTTTGGTTGTAGTGCACGCATTCCGTCGAGAGAACGTCCGCCAGACGGACCTGCCCGGGAAGGTGATTGCGATCAAATGGCCCTACTCTCGCGG
>CAZURK010000518.1:0-5873 GCA_964623055.1 uncultured Pirellulaceae bacterium | reverse complement strand
GATTCGTGTCGTCGCGCATCTCCGCGATCACCGGCAAGGTCCCACCGCCTCCCGCCAATTCCACAGAACGGCGAGCAGCGTAATCGGGGTCAGGTTTTGACCTGTAACTTAGTTAAGTTACAAGTCAAAACCTGACCCCGCCCACTCACTATCCGCCGCCGATCGCTGAGAAGAGGTCTAGCCGTTCACCGCCTTGAAGCACGCCGTCGATTTCGGCACGACGATTATCGACGAAGATGATCTTCGTTTGCTCAAAGGGAATACCTAGGCTGGCGATCACTTGCTCGATCGTCTGCCCCGGTTCGATATCGAGTTCAACCGACGCAGCACCACCCACGTACTCGCGCAGGTTGGCAAACAAGTTGATCGTGATGGCTGCCATCGTGATCGCTACTCGATCCCCTCGAAGACTTGATCCAGTTCATCGTCCGGCACGCCGAACGTGACGTTGTGCGGAGGCAACTGCTCCTTGCGGAAGAAGTCGGGCAGACGATCGTCGGCCGCGGTGAAGCCAGCCGCGGCGTTAAACGCGCGTTCGGCTGCCAGCGTCCGTTTGCCGAATTCAAGGAAATCGTCCGCGGTGATCTCCCGGCCGTACAGTCCGCTGAGCATCTCGCAGATGCCCTCCATCGCTGCCGGATCGTCCAGCACCGCGAAAGCAACAAACAAGCACAACCCGGATGTGTCAATCGCCGCAGTCGCAATCTGCAAGTTGCGACTGAGATCGACCTGACCGTCCGGCTTCAGCGGATCGACACTTCCACCCACGCCCAGCACGTTTGGCGCCACGGCATAACCGGCCGTGTGATCGGCGCCCATCGTCGAAGTCGCATAGGTCACTCCGATGCCCTGAACCGCTCGCGGATCGTAAGCGGGCATAGCCTGCCCTTTGACCGTTGGTATCCTGGTAACGCCATACGTCCTGCCCAGCACTTCGGCGCCGGAAGCGATCAGGCGGCCCAGCGGCGTTCCCTTGGCAACTTCCTCCAACAGACCCATGGCCGCATCCGCGTCGCCGAACGGGATGATGCCAGCCTCCATGGCAACGCCGATCGTCGCACCTGTTTCGATCGTGTCCAAGCCAAGGTCGTCGTCCATGCGATCCATGCGTGCGATCGCGTCCAGGTCGTCAATGCCGCAATCTGCGCCGTGGGCCCAAATGGTCTCGTATTCCGGGCCTTTCGTGATGAATTCGCCGTTTTCGTCCACATAGGTCCGTGAACACCGGATGGTGCATCCGCGATGGCACGCATGTGCGATTTCCCCGCCGCGTTCGAGGATCACGTCATGTTGACGTTCGCCGCTGATCGGCTCGGTACCCTCGAACTGTCCGTTGCTGAAATTCCGAGTCGGATAGGCTCCGGCCGCGTTGATCACGTTCGCCAGCGCGTTGGTGCCGTATTTGGGCAACCCCTCGCCCGTCAGAGCGTGGCCTTTCAATGCTTCGTTAAACTTGCTGACGCCCTGTTTGAACGGGGTCGAGTCGACGGGCTTCGGCCGTTTGCCGGCCGTCGGATCGACAACAATCACCTTGACGCCCTTCGAGCCCATCACGGCTCCCAAGCCGCCCCGACCGCAATGTCGCGTGGGGCGTCCCTCGACGTCGGTCACGGCAATGCTAGCGCCGCTCGACCGCATTTCACCCGCCTGACCGATGCTGATGCACGAGATCTTGTCGCCGAATTCGTCAAACTGCTTGGCGACCGTATCGTAATTGCCCAAACCTGCGAGGTCATCGGCTGGTTGGATCCCGACACCGTCCGCCGTCACAACCAAACGGCGGAGCTTGCCATCAGCCGGTTCGCCCTCCAAGACGATCGCCTGGACGCCACAGGTCGCCAGCGCGATTGCTGCCATGCCGCCCGAGTTGGCTTCCTTGATTGTGCGGGTCAATGGGCTCTTGGCTCCGGCGGACAACCTGCCGGAACACGGGGCCCCCGTGCCGGTAAGCGTACCCGGCGCGAGCACCAGCTTGTTCTCGGCCGACAACGGATGGCAACTGGGTGGCACCTCTTTGGCCACAATTGTCGAGGTCAATCCTCGACCTCCCATTCCTTTGAGGCTATCCTCAGGCTCCTCGGCGCGAACCGAAAGATCGGTCATGTTGACTCGATAAATCGTGGCCATGTGTCTTTCCTTTCTATGAAAGCGACCGTTGGCGGTTGGGGGCTTGTCGAACGTACCGACTGTCTATCCAAGCTAAGGTTTTCCACGCGTGCCCGTCAAGATAGTTTGCTCAGATGTTTGCTCCCGTCTACCGGGTCTTTATCGCACACGTCGAGATGTGATGCCCAACGCCGCGCGGCGTGGAAGTGGCCGATTTGCAGCCGATTTCGCCGCTGCCGAAGAACCCGAAGAACGGACTATCGCCCGCGACTCTCTTCATGGCTTGAAGCTCGGCGGGAAAGTTGCCGATCTTCAGCATGCTTGCCCGCCTGCCGCCGCAGTCGAAGGCAAAAACCAATTGGACTTTGTCATCGTCTTCGCCGATTGCCTCTTCAAACGCTTTCCTGGCCGAGGCGACAAGGCCGTCTGGCGAGTTGTCCTGTTGAAGCGAAACATCACACGTGAAGTCACCACTGATCAAGATGCCGATGTTGCTGCCTTCGACGGACGCTCCGGCGGCGTAGCCTATCCCCTGATACGCGGCACCACCAATCACACGAACATCATCGCCAATCACCGTGCTGAGGCCCTTCGCCACCTGATCGTTTCTAGGTACGTGGCAGTCGCCGAACAACAGCACGACTCGTCCCGTCACGTCGACCGGCGTAGCAGCCTTCAGCGTCTGGCCAATTCGTTTGCCACAGTCAAGGTCGTCCTGTTTACCGGCCGTCTTCGACACGGCCGTCGCGATGTGGATGTCGCCGCCCAATGCCAGCACGGCTACGCCCGAATCGCCACCGAGATGGGACAATGGTGCGTAGCCGCTGCACCCGTACACAAGGGATGCATCAAAGACGGAGTTGACACCCTTCAGCATTGATGTGCGATCCTCAAATAGACTGCTGTCGTGGTAGACCAATACTAACTTGGCTTCGGTCTCACCAAGGGCCTTCTTGGCGGCCACCGCTGCGTCGGTTCCTGCCGCTTTTGCATCTTCAGCGTTCGAGCAACCAACGCCGACATCGAACGCCGGAGCGTCCGCCACGATCACAACCGCTGTGACTGCGAACGCAATCAACCAACGCAGAACGTTTTCCGTAGCCATTGTGGCCTCTCCATTGCTATTCCAGGTCGTTGACGATTTCGTCGCACGTTTTGGCTTCGCCCAAGATCGGATAGATCTCGCGCTCCACGTACTGCTGGTTCTCCTCAGACGTTGCGGCAGTTGCGTCCTTCGCCACGCAGACTTTGTAGCCCCGGTCGTAGGCGCTCCGCGACGTAGCTTCCACGCACACATTGGAGAGGAAGCCAGCGGTGATCACGTTCTCGATACCGCGCCGCTGAAGGATGTCGTCCAGTCCCGTGTTTGTGAATCCGCTGAGCGCCCGCTTGCCATCGAGCACGATATCGCCTTCTTGAGGTTTCAATTGGTCAATGAATTCGGTGCCCCACTCGCCAGGCCGAAAGGCCCCGCCTTCCTTGGCACCGGCGATGATGCCGCAAACACACTTCTCGTCCACCCACTGCTCGTCGAATACGAACCCGCAATGGACAATCAGAGCCCCTTTCTCCCGAGCGCCCTGCGCCAGTTCGATCGCATGCTCGACCGCGTTCTGGCGAGCGATTTCGTCCTTGACCATATCATGCAGCTTGCCGCCTTCTTTGCAGAATTCGTTCTGAAACTCGATCAATACGACCGCAGTCTTCTGAGCCTTCATTCCGTCAGTACCTTTTCGTGAGGAGAATTCCATCAAATCCGCTCGTGCGAACGCACGCGGCGTCACAACGACGCCCGATATCTTATGCCGCTGGGCACCGGTCCTCAACGGGAGTGCCTCGGATGCGCTTGACATTCGCCGCCCAATAGGCTCTCTTCCCCCTAGATCCCACCGAGCCGAGGATGCCTACTTCTGGTGCATCCGGAAAACGCGTTATACTGGATAGGTGAATTCACCCTGAGAACGCGAGAAAAGACGATGCAGAAACTGACCATTGGATGCCTGGTTTACCTAGCCCTATTGTTACCGAACTCGGCGAGTGCCCAAATGGAGTACCCGCTTTCGATCGCGGTTGCCGAATCCGGCAAGTTGTATATCGCCGATCGAAATCTGCCCGGCGTGTGGCAAGTCGACGGGAGCGATCTCTCGACGCTGTTCAAGGGCTCGAGACAATTTCGTACTCCATTGAACGCAGTTCGCTGCGTCGCGTTGGACAAGAACGGAAACGTTTTGGCCGGCGACAGTTCCACACGCGAAGTGTATCGCTTTGGAGCAGACGGAAAGCCTGTCCCATTAACCGATGGCGGCATTGGAATCCCCATGGGAATCGCCGTAGACAGCAAAGGGCAACTGCTGGTTGCCGACTTGGAACTGCATCGCATCTGGAAGGTGCCGCATCAAGGGGGCAAACCCGAATTGCTGGCAGAGGTTCCAGCGCCTCGCGGCGTTTGCATCGATGACGAAGACAATCTGTGGGTCGTCTCCCACGGTAAAGATCAGGTTGTCCGTGTTTCTCCTGACGGGAAAGTGACGGCGGTTGTTACGGGACGCCCATTTCAGTTTCCCCACACGATTGCCTTGGGAAACGACAGAACTGCGTATGTGTGCGACGGATACGCGAAGGCAGTGTGGAAGGTACCGCCGGGCGGCAAGCCGACGAAGTGGTTGTCGGGTGAACCGCTGGTTAACCCAGTCGGTCTGGCGCAACGCGGCGACGGTCTGTTGGTGGTCGATCCGCGGGCGAACGCCATCTTTGAAATTGACGCAACCGGGAAACCAACGAAGCTCGAACTGACTCTCAAGGAATAATATTGTCGACCTCCGAGCAAGGATGACGAGAGCCGAGTTATCCGTGTGTCTCAATCCGTGTGCGTTTCCCGACTTTGCTTTCGCACACGGACGAAGACACACGGATCGGGCGCCGCTACTTGTCTGCACGTGAAAGCAAGCTCAGCAGTTGGTAAGATAACTTGTTACCTTCGTTGACGAAGTCTTGCAGTCCAGTTCCGGAAACGTCGTGAATACGAGGAGCCGTGCTATGAGTCGAATCATGTCTTTCGCGGTGTCCATTGCCGCCGTCGCGAGCCTCCTGCTCTCGCCGTACAGTGAAGCGGCCCCTCCGCCCAAGCCGCGCTCGCAGGTCGGCCGGTACCAACTCGTCGTGGGCCCCAACAGTGTATACGTGATTGATACGGCGACCGCCCATTGCTGGAGCAGAGGGCTAGACGGTCGTTGGGTTCACTTGGGAACCCCCTTTGACCCTCAACAAAAGCGGACGCCCGCGCCGTTGAGCCTAAAGTTGCCCAACGAGCCAGTAGAGATGACCATCCTCCAGCGTCGCTCGAAGCCCATACCGGGGTCGGAGGACCGCATCTTTCTGCAAGTTGAGGACATCACGGCCGGGCAGGTGTTGCTGTCCGTGCGGGCCGACGAGGGTGAAGTGCTGCTGGATGATACGTCGATCAAGCCGGGAAAGGTGGCTAGGTTCACGGTCGCCGACAAGACGTTCTACGTCCGGTTGCGCGAGCTAACGAACGTGTTGTTGGGCAGCAACGATTTCGGCGTTTTCGAGGTCTGGTCAAATCCCCCGCCGGTCGAAGCGGTCAGCGAGGACGAGGGTGGGGACGAAAAGTCTGGTGCCACCGAGGATTCCTCCATCAAGGATGCAGACACCGAAGATGAATCGGAATCCTCGGCCTAGCGTTTCGTCGGAACTAAGGATTAGGGTAGCTACGCTCGCCAGAGCATGGAGTTCCGCGGTCTGGCGAC
>CAZURK010000517.1:0-5991 GCA_964623055.1 uncultured Pirellulaceae bacterium | reverse complement strand
GTGCACCACGAGCTCATGGATTCTGCGATTGAACACCTCATTCTTCTCCACGTAAGTAAACGCGGTGAAATACACTCCATTTCTAACAACGGCCATATTTCGGCCCTCCATTCGTCTCACACGGTTAACAATAGACCTCGTCGATCTGGCCAAATTCCAGCGCGACGAAGCAGGTTAGCAAAGCCGTCTCGGCCCACAGGACCGACGCGGCTTCGTGAGAGCCGATATCCACCCTTTGACATCCCTCTCCCGTCCGTGAGAGAAGGAAAAACGAGAGCCCCAGCAAAGGGGGCTCCCGCCCGGCGCACGCTGCTCGACATTACGGACAAACCGATATGTCGAGCCTGGTGACACGTCACTGGAAGCGTGCGTCTAGATGCGATCGCGAACACATCGCGATCGTTTCCCAGCCGAATGTCCACGGACACTCGGTGTTCCGCCGTCTGTTTATCTCTCCCGGGCGGAAATGAGGGAGGAAGAAAGAAATATCCGTTGAGGCTGATCATGAGCCCGGTTCACTCCATTCCGATTTTTCGGAAGATTGCGTCCAGAGCCTTCGTGACCGTGGCGGCTTCGCCGTCGCGCACTGTGGGCGTACAAGCGTCAATTTCCCCCGGCCAGTCGCGGGGGATTTCTAGGGTCTGGTCGGTCGTGGAAGGCCATTCGGCTTGCATGCGTAGTTGATGCTCCTGGCGAGAAATGGGCCATGAAACCGACATGGGAAACCACCCTTGAAACTGGGTTAGTCCCGACGGTCGGGCGATCCAAGTCAGGCACTGCTTGGGATGGTGACTGGCATTGAGGATGTCCTGGACCGTCAGGCGAGGTCCTGTATGCTGGCCAATACGAATCTGCCTGACGCCGTCACGATTTCGAAGCGCAAACTGCGGACCCGTGTTGCCGGCCATCAGGTCGGCAACGGAGATATCATAGGACGGCCGGTAGTAGCAAGTTGTGCCGGAGGTTTCGGCAATATATCGCTGTGTCCAGGGATCACGAACGGCAAAGGCCAGTTTCGTGGCCGTGGAGTTCATTACGAGTTCCCGCAGGTCGACTCCACCTGGCGGATTCAGCTGGCTGACCGTCTGATGGGCTAGGATGCAAGCGAGCCCATGCGAACGGGCCTGAGTCAGGACATTTTCGATGTTTTTCGCCATCATGACTTGCGCTTCGTCGCAGATCATATAGACGCGAGGCGTGACACCGAACTCATCGCGGTAGGCGATTGCAGCTATCAACAGACTGTAGAGCGCAAGCCTCGCCAATTCGGCGACGGACGCCGCATCGACCGCCCCTTCGAGATAGAAATAGACGACTTGCTTCTCTCGGATGACCTCTCGCATCCGTATGGCGTGTTCTAGGGCGGGGTGGTTAGGTGCGAGGCCGGGAGTTAGGTTGAGCTGCTCGAACTCGGCGAGGGACTCGACGATGAAGGCCAGGTGTTGGGCCGCTTTGAACTCATTGCCATCGTGGGCCAGATCGCGAATGATGTGGAGGAGGTCGTTGAACGACCCAATCGGCGGATGTTTTGGAAACAGGCGTGTTTGGCGTGGAGGACACTCGAGAGGTAGACGTTTTGCCTTTTCCGGCAACGTTTCTTGTAGAGCACGTTTCAACAGGGTCCTCGCGGCAATGCTAAACCACGCTCGGCCGTAGTCGTCACCGTGGTGGAGGTTCAACGACTGCGTGATCAAGCCAAGTACCTCCGAAAGGCTTAATCGAGAGAGCAGATCCGGCTCCCAAGGATTGAAGACATAGGTCGAATGAAGGGGCTTGTTGGTAAACCATCTGACGATACGATTTCCGCGTTGGGACTCGGTAAGGATTGTCTGAAACAACCCTCGGTCGCCTTTGCCGTCCACAAGAATAAGAGGCCCATCATCACGACGGATTAGCTGGATGGCAAGGGACTCGATACTAAGGCTGGTCTTGCCGGTACCCGTCGGACCGAAGACGTGCATGTGCTCGAAGAGAAGGTCGATGTCAAGCAGGACGGGAATCCCACCGTGGCTAGTCTGGCCGAGGAAGAGTGAGTTCCTTTCCGCCGGACTGCGGCTGTTGAGCAACCTGTCGACCGTTACATCCCAAGGCGTCCATTCAGACGGTTCCATGATTGTTGTCCTCCGGGAATTCGAGAGCGTTGTGATAGGTGAGAAGCAGCGGGCCGGTCAGCAGAAACGCGGCCAAGACGAAGACCAAGGGTGTCACGACGGCGAGATAAACAATGGCGGCGACTAGCACCAATAGGGCACGGAGATTCACAAAACGTGCAACCCTGGACAGGAAAACAGCTGCTTCGGACTGTGGCATTTCGTCTGTATCGAACACTTCGTCTGTTTCTGGCACGTGAGCCGTCGCCAGGTGCCAGAAGCCGGTGGCCGACAGGCCGAATATGGGCGCGGCGAGCAGACAAACTGCGGACAGAACAAGAAGGCGACGGTTTGCCACTGGGCCGCAGGGACTGCTAAACATCCAAGGTATGGGTCGGTGACGGTAGTGAAACCAGTGGAGGAGGTAGCGCCAAAAGCGGAAGAGTGCGGTCAGTTGGCCGCGCGATCGCAGAAGGCCTGCGAAGAGTAGGCCAAGCAGACTTGCGATAACGAGACGAAGGCCGATTGTCGGATGGTGCCACGAAGGGGTGACGGCCATGACGAAAAATGACGGCCAGACAATCGCTGCCAGGAGCCAAACGGGACCGAGACGGAAGGCGTTGCGGCATTCCAAGGCAGCGCGACGCGCAACCAGAGGTATGTCGGGGCCGGGGTCAGCCTCGAGAAGAAGCGTTGATTGCGTAGCGTACCTTTGGCGCCAGTCAGCCCGCCAACGGTGCAATGTAGCGGCAACAATCTGTTGACTGGCGGTCATCCAATAGATCGCATGGGTGGCAATCCGGTCGGCGGCGATGAGCACGGCGGGCACACCGATCAGTAGCAAGTAGCAGAATGCAGCCGAGGATTGCATCATGTCGCTGACCAGGACGACACTCAGCCATACGGCGATAGGTGCGAGAAGGAAAAGAACGGTGCGTGGTGCTGCCGTCGTTTGGAGACAGACGCGAGGTCGATTCAATCTGGCCAATTCGGAAACTCCGGCGCAGGTAACACCCACCACCGCGGTTCCCACCAAGAAGTGCCAGCTACCGAATATTGGTGCGACGAAGTGACCGATGGTCCATGCCGCTGGGCCCGTCACGAGTGAGGCGACGGCGAAGGATCTAAGTATCGCGAAATGATGCCGTCGGTCGAACGCCAGAGTCGGCCGGAACTCCATCTCGCAGAACTGTCCGGATACAGCATCCAAGTCCAGTACGTCGGTCTTGTGCTGAACCGTCTCGTAGACAGGTGCGAATTGCGGGGTGGCGGTATTCATCAGTCAGCCCGATCGAATGCAATCACCGCGTCCAAGCCCGGGACGACTTGCGGGTTCAAGTCCACAAGCAGCCGGTCTTGAACATCCGGACGGAGGCGTGACAACTGGTAACCGAAATGTCCATGAACGGAATGAACTAGATGTCGGCGAATCAGCGTCTTTTGGAATTCAGAACTTGTCAGGATGGTGACGACGAACGCTTCGCTTCGGATGTACTCGTCGAGCCAGCCCAGACGCAGGAATCGGCCGAGCGGCTTAAGCGTCTTGTGGACAGTGCGGCGAACGTGAGCGTTGTGGTCGACCAACACGATGCCTAGACGCAACTGGTCTGTCGAACGATCAAGGTAGAATGGATGACGGGGCAGCCGATGACCTTGCAGTGAAAAAGCCTCGGGAAACTCCTTAGGATTGAATAGCGTCCGGGTTCCGGGTTGACCGGAATACAGGAACGACGCCAACGCGTATCGCTTGACCCGACCGAGCCTCTTGAGGGGCGATGCGTGCTTCGGCGAGATGCCCAGCACTCGCGTTCCGCGACGGGTCAGGCGATAGTACATTCGGCGTGCGTCCAACGGCTCTGGCTTCAAGTAAAGGTAGTTGGGCGCTCGCCCGCACAATCGTCGGATGGCGGACCGCGCTGCTTCGATATCGCCATCGGGGAAAAAGCGGCGGTGGATCACCTCGGGTGTGATCATGTTTGTCCACCCTTGGATCAGGATGGCACGTTGCTGCGTGGAAAGCGTTCCTGTGTGGGGCTGCTTGGCCATGGCGTATTACCACAATTCAAATGGGATGCGGTGTCGACGACAGTGTTCTTGGAACCGGCGGAGCCGTTCGGGGCTGTACTGACCGCCCAATTCGAAGAAGCGAACAGGACGACCGTCTCGTATGAGGGCCCCATCGGGAATCTTGGCAAGGCATGGCTCAAGGGAGCGAAACTCTCGGCGCAAGATGTCTTCGCCAACCCATTGACTTGCCGCGTCCGGATCGGTTTCGTGAAGCCTTACAAGGATTTCAGTGACTGCCAGATCGTGTTCGAGCTGTGTTGTGTACTTCGGAAAGCAGGCGGTCCCGCCTAGCAGGCTGACGGCCTTTTCCGTCGCCCACCAAATGTTGACACGGCGCGGGACAACCAGCCGCCATCGCTTTTCCAACTGGTACGCCAAAGCATGAAAATCGAGTGGTTCCTGGCATAGGGCACAAGGCACCAACGGCTCGGCGGGCGCAGGATAGGCCACCGACACGCGACGGGATTGAAGCAGCCCGGCCTTTTTGAGTCGCGTTGCGACGGAGCGAACGGAAACTTCACGCGAGGCGCATATATCGACAATGCGCTGCAACTGTTCGTCGGCGGCAGTTCTGCTGCGGCGCGTGAGTGTATCAGTTACAATACGTGCTGCGTGTTTGAGCGTGGTCATCGAAATACTGCCTGTGGCTGGGACGCTGCCTCGGCTGCGATCGCTGTTTTCGGTGTACGATGCTTGGTTTGGATGGCGAGGAATTCGGTTTTGCGTCAACGGCCTGTTATGAGCCGCTGATGTTCAATTGAAGCACTCGGTGACGGGGATGTAAGGTTCATTTCGGACAAAATCCTGTCACCTAGACCCCCTAGGTGGAGGCATGAAAGGGCAGCAAGTGAAAGGCAAAGGGACCACTCTCCTGGATTGGCGGAAGGTGAAGAGCCTGCTTGATGCCAATGGCATGTCCTGCGGCGACTTGAAAGACAAGGCAGGGATCAGCCGAGGGACTGTGAGAAGGATTGTGGATGGACAAGAGATCCGGCCAGGAACCGCCAGGCTGGTCGCCGACGCCCTTGACGTTCGCGTTTTGGAAATCCTGCACCCTTCGAAGTTGCCAGAGCAGTCGGCGCTACAAGGTCTGTGGGCGGGCACAATAGCTCTTCCAGATTGGGAACGCGAAGGATCATTGCCAGCGAACGGAAAGGCGTCGAATGGACTGGCGTATGAGATCTGGCAGTTGAAGCATCGATTCGAGAAGAAGCGATTTGCACGAGGGAAGCGGTACAACACGGGCGCGCTTGCGGTGAAGGAGCAGGAACGAATGCAGGACTATCTCGTCCGTCACGGCGACATCTGTAATCGGTTGAAAGGGAATGCTCGATTTCCGGAACATGTGACTACGTGCCCCGACGCGGAAAATCGAGCTTGGTGGGTAGTGGATGAATGGATCGAGGGGCGTACACTTGCTGATGTGTTAGTCTACGGCAGCCCGCTTTCGCGTTATGAGTTGCCGATTATTATGCGCCAGATTGCCGAGGGACTCGAAGCACTGCACAACGCAGGAATCATTCGGCGAGAGCTGGGACCGCGTTTTGTGATTCTGCGGGCAACGGACAATTCAGTAGTGTTGACCGATTTCGAACTCGGAAAACTCCTGGACGATAGTCCAACGGTATCCGGAGATTGGCCCGAGGACAGGTATCGCGCGCCAGAAGTGGAGGGTAGCCGCTTGAGCAAGGACGATTATCATGTGGATCTCTACAGTTGGGGCCGCATTCTTGTGCAAGTGGCGACAGGTAGCTTGCCGCCGCGTGGGAAAGAACCTGAGCTGATAGACACGCTGGAATTGCCTGACCCAGTAGCAAGTATTGCTAAGCGATGC
>CAZURK010000516.1:0-6040 GCA_964623055.1 uncultured Pirellulaceae bacterium | reverse complement strand
CCGCTGGCCAACGAAGAGAAGCGAGCCATGATCGCCATGGCATTCTTCACGGGAATCGACGGGTTCGACACGTGGAACTGGTCCGGTACGGGCAATCACCACGAACCGCCGGCGCTCACAAGCAAGAAGAACAATAAGGACTATTTCACGAGCGGCGCCGACGTAATGCTGAAGGACAAGCTCGAACTGCTGCCGGAAAACGCGCCGGCCGGAGCCGAACTAGAGCGATTGGAACGCTACGACGTTGTCCACGTGCTGAGCGTCGACGAGGCAAAGGGTGTCGTGCGATTTCAGAAGATCCGTCACGGGGCCAAGAATCACGGAATCACGGACGACCAACCCGTGTTTGCCATGCCGATCCAACAACTGGAACACCACCTGCGTATCAAGTCCGAACCCGTAGCCGCCATGATTGAGGGCATGGCTCTGGTAAGACCGTTCGAGTACACCCTACACCACGGCGAAGTGAAAATCGACGTTCCCGCCCGCCGGCAATTCAAGCAGAACTTGCCGATCGTGCGCCGGGTGAAGTTGGGCCCGATCCACGTTCTGATCACCTACGACCCCAAAGTCGTATACGGCGGCGAACCACGCGAAATCGTGCTCACGGACTTCGATGGGAAACAAGGACGGACGCTAAAACTGCCCGCCGACGAACAGACCCGCATCTTCGTGCTGCGAGGACTGTAAGTGGCCGACAGCCGAATGGACCGGGGCTGAATCATGACAGCGGGAAAACGACGGCAATCAGGGAACCGCTACGAGTTTGTCACCGACGAGAAGGCTGGTGGCGCGACGTATACGCCAAAGGCTCTGGCTGACTTCGTAGCCCGGCAAATCGTCAAAGCGAGAAGGTCATCCGATACGGATACCCGTCTGCGAGTGCTTGATCCGGCTGTTGGCGATGGTCGGTTGTTGATGTCTCTCCTGGCTGAATTGCGGAAGGACAATCAGAACTGCGACGTCGAGGTCTGCGGCTTCGAAACGGACGACGTTGCTTTGGCATCCGCAGAGGCACACCTGCGCGAGGCATTTCCCGACGCGTCGCTTCGGCTTATGCACGGCAGTTTTCTGGACTATGTTCTGGAAAGCTCCGACACCACGCCCCAACTGAACATGTTCCCCCCAGACGCCACGGGAGAGTATGACCTGATCATTGCGAACCCTCCCTACGTCCGCACACAGATACTCGGCGCGAACCAAGCCCAGCAAATCGCCCGACAGTTTGGCCTTTCAGGTCGAGTCGATTTGTACTACGCGTTTATTCTGGGAATGGGCGAGGTCCTCGAACAGAGCGGAGTTGCTGGGATCATCGTTTCCAACCGCTTCATGAGTACGAAGTCGGGGGCTGCGGTGCGTAGAGCGATCAGCGAGCGGTTCACCGTACGGCATGTTTGGGATTTGGGCGATACAAAGCTGTTCGACGCCGCGGTCCTGCCAGCCGTTCTTCTCCTCGGCGGAATCAGCCAGGACGATGCTGATACGCCAGGGTTCACGTCGATCTACGAGACGGCTGAAGAACCTGAGTTTGAGGCACCTGATCCAATTGCGGCTCTGGATTTCGACGGAGTTGTCGCCGTCGAGGAAGATCGTCGATTTCGCGTCTGCACGGGCACGCTTGACGGGTCAGCCGGCGAAGTGTGGCGTGTGCGGACGGAATCGACGGATGCCTGGCTCCGAGAGGTCGCAGCGCGAACTTGGGGGACGTTTCGAGACATTGGCAAAGTTCGCGTTGGAGTGAAAACCTGCGCCGACAGGGTATTCATCCGATCCGACTGGGATACCATGCCGCCTGATGGGCGGCCGGAATTGCTCCGTCCGGTAGCGACACATCACATCGCTCGTCGATTCAAGGCGGCGCAGGCCGACCATTGCCGTCATATCCTTTATCCCCACGAGGTGACCGAAGGAAAGCGTCGCGCGGTGAATCTGAATCGCTACCCAAACTCGAAAGCGTATCTGGAACAGCACCGCGAACGCCTTGAGAAACGTACGTATGTAATCGAGGCAGGGCGGCAGTGGTACGAGATCTGGGTGCCGCAGGATCCGCAGGCCTGGCAATTGCCAAAGCTGGTCTTCCGGGACATTGCCAAGAGGCCAGTCTTCTGGATCGACGAAGATGGTTCGATTGTGAACGGCGACTGCTATTGGATGATTTGCGAAAAATCGTCCAATGTGGAACTACTCTGGCTGGCTGCGGCAGTGGGCAATTCCACTTTTATCGAAGCGTTCTACGACCACCAGTTCCGCAACAAACTCTACGCCGGTCGACGCCGTTTCATCACCCAATACGTGGAACGATTCCCGTTGCCGGATCCGGACGGAGAGATCGGGCAAGCGATCATCAAAGCAGCCAAGGCCATCTACGCTGCAGCGGGGACGAAAAACACAGATTCTATGGCCGACGAGCTAGATTGCCTGGTATGGGAATCGTTTGGCCTTCGATCGGCGCAGGAATAAGTGGGGCACGATTCCATCGTGCCAGGCACGTTGGAAACGTGCCCCACAGGCAAACGCTCCAGCTACCGGTTCGCCGATCCTCAGCGGTCGAACAAGTCGGCGGGTAAGTGTATCTGCAACTTCTCGTTCAGGACTTGGCCCTCAAACGGTTCGAATCGCTTGAAGAACGACACGCCATTGGCCAGGATCAGATGGGTCAGTGTCACGGTCTCACCATCGGTAATACCGCAGAAGACGGCATAGCGGACATCACAATGCCGGATCTGCTTACCCTCGATTTGTGGAACGTCGAGAGGTTCGGCACTGTTGGGGCGAACAAGCCCGAGGTCGATCGTAGGAGATGTTTGCAGTTTCACCTCCAGAAGTTGATGGTGAACATCGGGGAACTGCCCGTCGTCCTGGTATGTGGCATATCCCAACGACCGACAGACAAGACGGTGAAGCGTGGCACCACGATTCCGCTCCTGATCGTGGCCGGCGTCGTCGAACGACTTGCCAACGAGCGGACGCAAACGCTCGAAAACGGTTGAGATGGGAAGCAGTTGGCCGGAGCGCGGGTGACGGACCGGAGTCGCGACCGAGCGTAGATCAACGGATTCTGACAGAAACGGCCGGAGAAGCGCCGTGTCGTTCTGTACCACCAGTTCCGCTTCCTTGTCGCCCGGAATGCATCTTGCTTGATACTTCTGCGTCAGAGTTCCCATCGGATCAAGAAGCGACAGGGTGTCCCCGGTGACCACCTTGACTCGCGTTACCACGTCGTCGCCGGAGACCCGAACCAACACATACCGGCGCGTGGAAGACAGTTGCTCGTTCCAGATCTGCAGGTTATTCGACTTCTGCACGTACACATCGAACGACTGACCCGGGAAGCGCGGTTGAGTTCTCGTGAAAGACGCTGGGGATGGATACCCCAGCACTTTGCACACGCGCCGCCTCACCTCTTTCGCTCTCGTACGCAAGGCCAAGCCTTCGAGCGACATGCCACGCAGACCTTTGTCAAGAAGTGATTCAAGTTCAGGCGTGGGTATCCACAGCCGGACATCCCCGATGGCAATTGGGTCGTAGATAGTCAGTCCGCTCTGTCTGATGTTCCTGACATATTCGCTCGGGTCCTGTTCTTGCTCGCCCATGTCTTTACGTCCCGTGAGCAGCTCCGTGGCGGAAACCTCCAAGAAAAGACCCGTCGCAGGACGGATTGGCAATCCGTCCTACCTTTTCTGCAACTACTCGTCGCGGACAATGCCAAGGGCTTGACCGGGAACCAGGGAAAAATAGCCGCTCAATTCATCGCCTGCTTTGATCCAGACATCGTCGATGGCTCCGACCGGAGCGCGGTCGACTTGGATCTTCCACCAGCCGGTGTTGCCTGCCGCAACCGAGATCTTCTTGCGATCGACCGAAACGCTGGTGCAATCGAACTCGGCAGTCATTTTCCCGTCGGGCGCGTACAACGTGGCAACCGCTGTTTCACCCGGCGGAGTTGCCTCCAGCGACAAATGAAAGCTCCTCTGGTCGTCCGGCACTTTGAAGTAAAATGGTGTGACCTTGTTCAGTAGATGCAGGCCCTGGTCACCGAGTCGCGCGTCAACCGCCCATGCAGCGCCCGTTACATCCACCATGTACGAAGCCGAACCGGCCGTGATGATCAAGTGATAGTAGCGCGAATCCGTCGCATCTAGTTCGATCGGCAACTCGCCACTCATCAGGCCGCTGGTGACTTCTGTGCCGTCCGTACGATAGACGCTGTAAGTGACCAGCTTTCCGCGAGTCGTTATGCGACTGAACTTGACCAGGGCGCTTTTCGTGCCCGTCGGGCACAATATCAGATGCTGGTCGCCTCGAAGAAGAAACGGCTTCACTGGCTCGGCATTCGGCACTTCATCTGCCGGAACCACGGTCATTTTCTTCGTGACATATGACGGTCGGCTGGTCGTCGCCATGGGCTGTAACGCCAGAGATCCCTTGTTCTGCGACAAGAAGTCGAAGAAATCGGCATCCGACAGGTAGAAGCTCGATTTCTGAGGTTCGTCCAGCAGTCGGAATTGGCGCAGGTTCCAGTGCAATACGGTAAGATTGTCGCCGATCATTTCCAAACGAGCCCTCGCGTCGGGGTCGCGCAGCTTCGCTTCGGCAGCCCGGTATAGCCGTTCAACCTCTGCCAAATTCTTGGCGTAGATGTCGCGCATCATGTCGTTTGTCAGCCCGTACCGCGCGCCCGGATACTCCAGATAGTGACGTTCCACTTCGGCGTCCAGCAACCGGAAAACCTGGTTGATGCCGTCGCCGCCTTTCCCGTATGCCTTCGCACAGTATTCGTCGAACAACGCATCCACATCGGCTTGTGGATCCCACGCAAGCTTGGCCAACAGGTAGTTCAGCGGAGCAGCACGGCCCCACGCCTGGATGCCGTATACGTACACGCCTTTGGTACCAGCCGCTTCGAGACGCGGATAGAGAAACGCAAGAATTTCCAGCCCTGGCGGATTCAAGGCGCCCGAGTCAGTCAAAATATGTGTTGGGAGATCGTAGTAAGAGATGTTCTTGGTGACTTTTGTCCACTGGTCCAACAAGCCCTCCCACTGCCGCTGCAGAGCGGGCCGGAACAACGTGAACCCATAATCGAAACTCGGTGCCCAAACCAGGAAGACGTTCGGTTCCAGCCGGATCGGCGTCTTGGGCGGAAATACGTAAGCAGCGTAGACGTACCCGGCCAGTAGTCTCTTGGGATACTTCTCGGCGACCAGCTTCGCCACGCCGTTGTAGAAGGTGAGGATGGCCGGCGTCACTGACCGGTCGCCGTTGGGATCGGTTTCGTAAAGCTCGGTGCAGCGTTCACACTCGCAATAGCCCGCCGAGTCGGACGGGGAAAGCGAATAGCACGTCGCGTCCGGATTCCGGTCGAAGTAAGCGATTGTTGCATCGGCGTAGGCGCAGACAAGTCCAGGGTTCGTCGTACACAGCTTGTATCGACCGGTCGGCGGCACTCGCACGCCGCCTCGCTCGGGAAACCAATCGGGATGCTCGTCGAAATGCGAAGCTGGAATCGTGCGCCGCCAATTGTGCCCGTGGGTAAGGTACAGGCTCCAGCCAAGCCGCTGACGTGCCCACCAACGTTTCACCTCGCGACGCCGTTCTTGCGTGTACGGGACGCGGCGGTTCAGAAAAAACGGAGCCTCCGTCACATCCGTTTCAGGAATGGTAATACTCGGCGACTTAGGCACATAATCGCCATGCTCGCCGGGCATCAACCACCGCACGCCCAGAAACCGCTCGATGAATGCATACGTTCCGTTGCGAGTTCCCGCCGACGTGCCGCCCTCTGGCGTGCGTTCGCCGTCAGCCGTGTCGCGGCCAAGGATGAAGATGTTTCTACCCTTGGTGACAATCCGGAATCCTTCCCAAGGAATCGACTCGGACGAAAGACCTGCCGCGCGGGAAGCAGCGTTTTCGCCGAGGCAAATCATCGGCTCGCCAGGACGCTGGACGATCGCCAGCTTCGCACCGCACACCTTGTGTACATAATCCTGCAATTCCGACGCCGCCATGACGATCGACAACGGGGCGTCCCCGTCATGGT
>CAZURK010000515.1:0-6106 GCA_964623055.1 uncultured Pirellulaceae bacterium | reverse complement strand
CTGTTCCTTCTGCCGAATGAGCTTCTTGAGCTGGGTCAGATCCTCACGTCCAGTTTCACAGCCTTCGAGCAAATGACAGACCATTTGGGTCACGTCGCCGGCAAACAGTCGCTCTGCAAGATCCGTGACCATCGAACGACTCACTTGTTCCTGGCGAATCTTGGCCCGATAGATATTGACTCGCCCGTCACTGGTATGCGTCACTTGCCCCTTCTCTTCCATTTTGGTCAGCATGGTCCCGACGGTCGTATAAGCCAACGACCGCTGCGGCTCCAGGGCCTCTCGCACTTCGCCGACCGTAGATTCGCCTCGTTCCCATAGCACTTGCATGATTGCCAACTGCAACTCAGCCAGATGGTGCTTCTTGCCCATGTTCAACCTGCCTTTCGCTCGTAATGCGGGCCCATCCCGCCTCGCTCCTAATCAGGTAGGAGCATGCTACTACCGCATTAGGAGACAGGTCAAGAGCGATTTTCACAGATTCTGTTCCTCGCCTTGAGTCCTGCACATCGGTCAGCTACAGTGACTTCGTTTGAGGTTGCGGCCGGGCTCTCTACGCGAGGAGGACAACTATGCAGGACGGAAAACTTGGTGTCGCTATTCACGGGGCCGGTTGGGTGGCCAGTGCGCATGTGCTCAGTTGGATGAAGAACCCGTACATCCAGGTTGTCTCGGTCGGCGATATCGACTCGGAGCGGGCGCAGCAATTTGCCGAAAAGAACGGGCTTAGCTGCACGATACGCGACAACTTTGACGACGTGCTCGCGGACGAACGCGTTAATATCGTGGACGTAAGTGGCCCGAGCCACGTGCACGCCGAGCAAGGGATCGCTGCCGCCGGGGCCGGCAAACACGTGCTTGTGGAGAAGCCTATCGCGCTCACGATAGAAGAAAACCGGGCCCTGCGAGACGCGGTCGCGAAGGCTGGCGTGAAGAGCATCACCAGCTTCGTCGCTCGTTTCAACCCCGAGGTGATGACCCTGCGGTCCTTACTCCAGTCGGGAGCGATTGGCGAACTGTTCTATGCCGAGGTGGATTATTGGCACGCGATTAAGCCCGTACACCACGCGTGGAATCTCCACAGCAAGAGAGAGACCGGCGGCAGCACCATGCTCCTTGGTGGCTGCCACGCGATCGACGCGTTGCGATGGCTAGTGGGTGACGAGGTAGAAGAAGTCACCGCGTACTCGAACAACCAGAAGGGCAATTTCGAGTATGACGCCAATGTGGTGGCGATCATGAAGTTCCGCGGCGGCGTGATCGCCAAAGCCTCGGCACTATTCGACTGCGAGATGCCCTATTCCTTCAACATCGACCTTGCCGGCACGGAAGGGACGTTACGAGACAATCGTGTGTGGTCCAAGAAGCTCTTTCCGGGTCAAACCAGTTGGAGCAGCTTCCCGGCAATCATGATGGACAGTGCCGACGTGATGCACCATTCGTTCGACGCGGAGATCGACTACTTCGTCGATTGCATTCGCGAAGGCCGCCAGCCACACTGCAACATCATCGACGGCTACCGCAGCCACGAACTGTGCATGGCGATCGACCGGTCGATCGAAGAGGGCAAACCGGTGAGGTTGCCGCTGGAATAGGAGTGAACAATCCTTCGGCCCAACCGGTGGGCGGCTCCGAGCTACACAACGGCATCTACGCACGTTTGAAATTCGAAACACGAAGCACGAAATACGAAACAAATCCAAAATCCCAATATCGAAATCCAAAACGATTGGCCTTGCGCCGTTGGTAGGCCCCGTACAGTTCGCTCGCTTTCTGTTTTGAACATTTGGCTTTCGAGCTTCGAATTTGTTTCGGATTTAGGATTTCGAGTTTCGGATTTGGGCACGGCTGCCAAGCCGCATTGAAGTGAGAACCTTATGGAACCAGTCGAGATCGTTCGTCGTGCGATCGAATTCAATAGTCCGCCGCGGCTGCCGTTTTGGCAGCACTGGAGCCACAAGATGCCCGAGTTCCCGGACGATGTGCACAACATCTGGGAAATGGACCGGGCCGAAGCGGGTTGGTACTTCGACAATCCCGTGATGGACGACTGGGGCTGCGGCTGGAGCACGACCGACCTGCAGAACATCGGTCAAGTGACCGACTGCCCGTTGGACGACTGGTCGGCCTTGGACGGCTATCAACCGCCGAATCCCCGCAACCCGTTCTACTACGACCGGCTCGGGGCAATGATCGACCAAGCCGATGGGCGCTATGTATGTCTCACAGCCCATTCGCTGTTGTTCTCGCGACTGCACAAGCTCCGCGGCTTCGTCAACACCATGGAGGATTTCTACCTGGAGCCGGAGCGCACGCACCGGGTGTTGGACATGATCGTCGATTTCAAGTTGGAGCAACTCGACGAGTTGCGCCGGCGATTCGGGGATTGCATCCACGGGCTGTTCGTGGCGGACGATTGGGGCACGCAAGACGGCACGTTCGTAGGCAAGAATATCCTGGACGAGTTCTTCACTCCCCGGTATCGGCAGATCTTCGATGCCATCCATGACTGCGGTTGGCACGTGATCCTACACAGTTGCGGCAAAATCAACTCGTTTGTGCCCGCGTTCATCGAGGTGGGCGTCGACGTTCTGAACATGCAGCAAACACGCAGCTACGGGCTGGTCGAATTCGGCGAGCAATTCCGCGGCAAAGTCTGTTTCTTGGCCACGGTCTGCATTCAATCGACGCTGGTCCGCGGTGTGGAAGAGGAAGTGCGCGACGAGGCTGGACAGGTCGTCCGCCACTGGAGCACGCCCGAGGGCGGAATGATCGCCTTCGACTACGGAGAATGGGAAGCGATCGACGTCAAACCCGAAACGCCACTCGTGATGTTTGACGAGTTCGACAAGTTAAAACACTACTGGCGGGAAGAAGAAACTGGAAACTAGAAACTTGGCGTTGGTGACTGCGGACTTCCCAAGTTTCAAGTTTCCAGTTTCCTTCCTAGCGGAGCCGCTTATGTCTTATCCCCGCAACGAAACGCTACAGAACCCGATGCTCCCAGTGGACATTGTGCTGCATCCGTCGTGGTGGCATCGCCACGAGGGTATCACGTTTGACGAGGATTTCTTTTTCCATCCGGCCAGGCGGGTCGAGGTGGAAAGGAAAATGGAGCAGACGCTGTACGACCGCTGGGGACGTTATGGACTGGGGGCGGATCGCGACCGCGACCTGCCGCAAGTCGGGCCAGTGCATCTTGCGGCTGGGTATCTCACCTCCGAGATGTTAGGTTGCCCCGTCGAGTACCATGAGGATTCCGCTCCGCAGGTGATTCCGGCCGATATCGACTCGCCGAATCTTTGCCGTGAAGCCGCATTCGAAAGCCTAGCGTTCAAACGATATGAGCAGTTGCTGGACGACTTGAAAACGAAGTATGGCTATCTGTGCGGTGATATCGGTTGGGCTGGGGTCCTCAATACGGCTCTGGATCTGCGCGGCCAGGACTTCTTTCTTGATACGATCGACGCGCCCGATGAAGCCACCAAGTTCACCGCAGACATCGCCGCCGCGATCGAACGATTCACGCAGCACATACGCAGCGCCACCGGGACGACTTCGATCAGTGTGAACCGCAACGTCCGTCACATCCCCGAGCCAGTGCATCTGCACAGCGAATGCTCGAACGTCATGATCTCGACCGACATGTACGAGCAGTTCTTCATGCCGATCGACGCCGAGTGGAGCCGCAAGTACCGGCCGTACGGGATCCACCACTGCGGCCACGACCCGCATCGCTTTGCTGCGTCCTATGCGAAACTCCCGCACCTGGACTTTCTGGACGTCGGCTGGGGCGGCGATGTGGCCGAATTGCGGCGGCACTTGCCGAACACTTTCCTGAACATCCGCTTAAGCCCCGTGGGTATCGTCGAACAAACAACCGACGAGATCCGCGCCACGGTTCGCCGTCTGGTTCACGAGTCGGCCAACCCCTACCTGACGGGCGTCTGCTGCATCAACATGGACGATCAGGTCCGCGACGATCAGGTCTCGGCGATCTTCGACGAGGTAGAACTCTTGCGTGATGAATACATCGCAAACGGCGAGCGGTGAGTACGGCAACGTTTCTCGATAGTGATGAGACAGGTCTCAAGCCGGAGAGAATATGCCGTCCAGGGTACAACGGATGTAACACGCATAGGTTTTTCTGGTAATATAAACATCTCCAGACGTCCGTGCCATCCGAGTTGCCTCTCAGTTGAATGTTGGCGGGAGTCTGGACCATATCCTACCAAACGCAACTCACGATCCGAGAGTGAAACCATGAACACAGTGAGGGTAACCGGCCACGTGGACCAAACACACCGGCTCTCTGCGGAAGTGCCTGATTCAATTCCGCCAGGACCTGTGACAGTTTTCGTCGTACCGGCCTCGCAGGAAGACGATGCGGGACATGCTTGGATGACGGGCGTGGCAAATGAATGGGCGGGCGAGCTGAGCGACGTTCGGCAGGATATCTACACGTTGGCGGACGGAGAGCCAGTCGATGAACCCTGACGAAATCTACTTGGCGAATTTCCCGTTCGGGGGTAGCGCGGGGATGAAGTTGCGGCCTGTCTTGCTGTTGACCGGCCCCGTGGGAGGGGTGCCCGAAGTCTTAGTTGCATACATCTCGTCGGTCATCCCCTCAACGCTACTGTCCTCGGACATCGTCCTCGATCCGGCAACCGCAGAACACGCGTCGACGAATCTCAAAGCGAAATCGGTGCTTCGTCTGCACAAGCTGGCCACGATACACGCCCGCAGCGTTGTACGCCGCCTCGGTTCGCTATCACCTGCGACGGCATCAGAAGTGGACGAGAAACTCCGCACGTTCCTGGACCTATGATACGCCTTCACCCTCATGACCGGAGTCCTGATGCGGTTACCTTTGCTTCAAAATTCGGAGTCTGCACCTACTGAAGCGATCCAACAGCCAAGCCCCACTCACCTTCACCTGCACGAGGAGAATTCGTCATGTCCAATCTCATTACCCGCCGTGAAATGCTCCGCACTGCCACCGTGGCCGCCAGCGTCTGGACCGCCACGGGAAGTCTTGCGAGGGCGCAGGCCGATTCGCCCAACGAGAAGCTGAACATCGCCGGCATTGGCGTGGGCGGTCGAGGCGCTGGTGACGTGAACGGCTCGGCGCACGAAAACATCGTGGCCTTGTGTGACGTCGACGAAAAGCGTGCCGCACAAACGTTCCAACGTTACCCAAAAGCGAGACAATTCAAAGACTTTCGCAAGATGCTGGACGAGATCCACAACCAGATAGACGCCGTGGTCATCGGCACGCCCGACCATACGCATGCCCCAGCTGGCGTGATGGCCATGAAGCTTGGCAAACACTGCTACTGCGAAAAGCCGCTTACCCACAGCGTGTACGAAGCTCGGGTCATGGCCGAGGTCGCGCGCGAAAACAAGCTGGTTACGCAACTCGGCACACAAATTCACGCAGGTACCAACTACCGTCGCGTGGTCGAGCTTGTACAAAGTGGCGCGGTCGGGTCCGTGCGCGAAGTCCATGTGTGGCTTGGCGCGAACTTCGGGGGGCCGCCGAAACCGACCGACATGTCGCAGCCGGATGCCCCGACGGACACGCCACCCGTGCCGGAGACGCTGGATTGGGACCTATGGCTGGGGCCTGCCGCCTATCGGCCCTATCATCCGGCATACGCGCCGTTCAGTTGGCGATACTGGTGGAACTTCGCCAACGGGCAACTGGGAGACTTCTTCTGCCACTACTGTGATCTGGCGTTCTGGGCCTTGAAGCTGCGGCATCCGACCATCGTCGAAGCCGAAGGTCCGGTCCATCCCGAAAGCGCCGCTCGGTGGACGATCGCCCGGCAGGAATTTCCCGCACGCGGCGATCTGCCGCCGGTCACGCTGAATTGGTACAACGGCGGCCCTTATCCAGCGTTCGCGAAGGAGAGAGGTCTCTCGCAATGGCGAAGCGCAGTGCTGTTCATCGGATCGGACGGGATGCTGATTTCCGACTACGGCAAGCACCAATTGTTGCCGGAAGAACAATTCGCCGACTTCAAACGGCCCGAGCCATTCATCCCAAATTCCATCGGCCACCACCGCGAATGGACCGAGGCGTGTAAGACGGGCGGGCCAACCA
>CAZURK010000514.1:0-6167 GCA_964623055.1 uncultured Pirellulaceae bacterium | reverse complement strand
CCACGCCGTTGCCACAGTAGACGTAGATGAATTTGCCATCGCTACAAGGCGTGGGCTCAGTCCATCCGATGATGCGGAAGTGACTGGCCATGTGGTCGTCCCAGTCGAGTTTGTACGCGTCAGGGTCGATGGCAGCCAGGGCCTCGTCAATTTGTTTTCGCAGATCGAGCCTCTGCTTCAGACCTTCGGCGGCGGGTAGCTTCGCCGCAAGCGGTTCGACCGTCTCCTTGAATGCCGGATTCGCGTTCCGAACGACCTCCGGCGTGGCTTGGTAAAGGCCCAGGAACCGTGTCCAAAGCTGGCGGCCCGTCGCTTTGTGCAGGCAGACGAGGTGGTCCGGTTCGGCCATCACGAAGATGCGGTCGCCCACAATCATGGGCGTCGAACTCGAACGATCGGGTAGCGGTGCCGTCCAGATGATGTTCTTGTTTTCGTATGGCGCCGACGGCAAGTCCACGACACGCGGCCCGAACTTGTAGCTGCTCCGGTTACCTCGTCCATGACAGAGTTTCAATAGCACACGGTTCCAGCCTCTGCGCAAACTGATTTGGATTCTGGGGGATGGGTCGATCATGTAGCGGCCCGTCCGAAAACGGCTGAGCACGGTGTACCAACTCAACCTGAATTCGGTCGTCGGCCGCTCGTAGACTTCTTGGCCGTTTATCCAGACCTTCAGGCCGACAGCGTGGTCGACGATAATCTCCGCCTCGCCGTCGCGATCGGAGTATAGGTAGGTGTGAGCGTAGACCAGATGGTTTTCCTTGAAGCCGCCGAGGACCTGCTCCGGTTCGACAAAACGGAGAGACACGGCACCGGCAACTTCGCCTCGATCTGACGGAGGCATCACGTCTTCCGGCACGTCGCACCGTATCCAGGTTAGCTGCCCGACTCGGTCGCCGTCATCCGGCCGCGCTTCGGCCTCGCTTGGTAGAGCCGGCTCGTCGAGCCCTCCGGGGGCAGGTATCGGGCCGATGACCAGCCACTGCCGCGGGAAGTTATTGCGGACGGACGTCGACTCTCCAGGCCCCTCGTCCTTTGGCTTGGCCGCGCTGATCCGCAAACTCGCGATAAGGCCCTTGGATTTCCGCCCCCATTCGAGCGTAGGCGTGCTTTCGGGAAACAGGCCGGTCCCGTTGCCCCGCCAAGCGGCCAGTACGGAGACTGGGCGGTTCCCCGCGTGTGTGGAGACGTTGGGCTGACCGTGTTCCTCGACGCGTCGGGAAACGGAAGGGGGTATATCCGTCTTGCTTGTCCCTGGTTGTGGAGGACCTACGGCTACCTCTGGCAGCGAGCCCGCTTGGATGCACGCGAGATCCCGCGGCGTCCGGAGGAAGACGCGATCACCTGAAAACGTCGGCGTGGCAACCGAACCGCGAGACACGACGTTCTTTTGGATTCCCTCGCATTCTTTTCCCGGCCTGAAGACCAACGTCACACCCGCTTCGCTGTAAAGGAAAAGGCGGTCGCCCGCCAAACAAAAGCTTGGCGCACACTCACTGTCGATGTCAAGCTGCCGTGAGTGAACGGTGGCACCTGTCTTCGCATCGAGCACGACTAGTCGGCCTTCCTTGTTGACCGCGTAAATCAGGTCTTCGTGAATGATCGGCGAGGCGTAGAACTCGCCGGGCAGTTCGATCTGCCAAAGCTGCTCAAATGGGAGTGATTCAGTGTCGCTGATTCTTCGGGGCAATTTGAGCGCCTTAGCGACCGAGCCCACGAAGTAGACAACACCATCGTGAGCGATGGGGCTGGTCACCTCGATGTCGGCAATGCCGCTGGCAAGCCGTTTCCCGTCACTTACGCGAAACACGTCGCCTTTCGGAGTGATCACGACATCCGTGTCGCCGATTTTTGCTGGCAACGGCGTTCCAAAGGCGGTGGCGGCCGGTTGCTGCCAGATAGTCTTGCCTGTCCGACTGTCCAGGCAGAAGAGATCGGTGACGTGAACGACGAGCCGGTCACCAACCACGATCGGCGAAGCCGCTCGGCCATGCAGTTCC
This sequence comes from uncultured Pirellulaceae bacterium, assembly GCA_964623055.1. Classification (GTDB taxonomy): domain Bacteria; phylum Planctomycetota; class Planctomycetia; order Pirellulales; family Pirellulaceae; genus JADHUC01. The sequence goes on along the minus strand of CAZURK010000514.1, from coordinate 4,167 downwards.
GTCTGGTCTATCTCGATCAGCCGAATCCACTGTCGACGTCCTTCCAAGTCGTAACAGGCGGCGACGCCGTTTCCAAATAGGACGAACACGTGCGTCCCATCGCTGCACGGCGTCGGCGTGGCGTAGCCGCACTCGGTCGGTGGCTCAAGCTCCCTGTCACGCAGTTCGGCAGGCAACTCGTCAGCGCCGTTGGCGCGTTGCCAGAGCAGTTCTCCGGTGGACGCCTTGAAACAAAGCAAATTGTTTGGCTCCACCGTGAGGAACACCCGGTCGCCAACGACGATCGGAGACGAGCGCCCTTGCCCAACCTCCACCGTCCATCGCATGTTCTTCTTGCCGTCCCACTGCGTGGGTGGATCGGCTGTCGGGTAGTGCCCCGACGCCGGTCCGCGCCAGCCTGTCTTGACACTGGCGGACTCTCCACGCTCCGCACTCAATGCCACGGGGACATGCCACGCGTCTGCGAAGCACGCGGCGGACAATAGAAGGACGAGGATTCCAGAGCGTTTGGCGTCCACCATGTTCGGTCCCCGGCAGGGCTAGTCGGCCAACTTGGGAAGCTCCACCTCTTTCAATGCGATCAGTACTTGTCTTCGCAACTGCGCCCATTGGTCCTTGGTCCAGAACTCCGTCGGCTGGTCGCCCACGTCGAGAATCGAGGCGATCTTCATCGCGGCAAAATCCCTGACCTCGATCTTTCCGAACGTAAAGGCCGCGCAGGGGCCATCGTACTTTTCTTCATTTATGGAGGGATCACGAACTGTTGTGTCGTCGAGAAACGCCGTCAGGAACGCAAGCCGTCGCTCCCGATTTCTCTGCCCGATGTACGAGTAGTTCATCGGGTTCATCATCTCCATTCTCAAGCCCACGGCGGCACGTCTGGCGACCTTCAGGTATTCTCGCCAGATTTCGTCGTCCTCCAACTGCATCACCACGTGCGTGTAGCTTGCCGCTTCGCACGTCCAGTAGGGTTCATTCACATCGTTTGGCAACTTGCTGAGGATGGGTCGCAGCAACTTCGCACATCTCTGTTCGTTGACCTTGGCGAGTTGCTGCAGCACGGCTCGCTGGCGTGACGCATCCCTCAAACGCTCGCACAAGCCCGCGAGTGCTTCCGTCTTCTCTTTGTGAGACAATTTCGAGTGCGCGATTGTCTCCGTGAGCGAAAACAGCGGCACGTCCGCCGATGCCTTCAAGGGTATTCTTGAGCAAATATCAACGAGGGATCTGGGATACTCCTCCCCGAGAATCCACAGTGGCACCTCGTGGAAACGGGATATGGTGGCGTTCTCCAAGTCCACCGCAGCCCTCTCAAAGAATTCGCGCTCCGCACCTTTCGTTTGTCCAATCGAGCCCGCTTTCCCGGGATCCTGCGACCCAGCCATTCTCTTCAACAGTCGTTCTGCCAATTGTCCCAACCGAACTCGTTCCTCGGGCTTCTTCATAATGGCGGGACTTATGTGACGCGTGAGCCGCTGGTCGTTGACCAACTCTGCCAATTCCGGAATCGCCTTCACACCCATGCGAAAAATCGCGAGTGCCGGTTGATCAGCAACAATGTTGTGTTCATCGAAGATCCCCAGATGTCTCATATCGCCGGTCCGGTTTCCCCAGTCGATCAGGAGCGCCTCAACTGAACCTTCGCGAGCCTTCTTCGCTGCAACGGTCAGTCCGAGATCATGGACAAATCGAGTCCTTCGGTGTGGATAGTACTCGTTCCGGTCGTCGGAGAAGAGAACCGGATACTCTCGTTTCAGTTGAACCAGCTTCTGATGAATTGCTTTGAGGTCGGCATCCTCATGCAGGAGTGCCTCATAGAAATGCTGGTAGAGGCAGCGCGCCAGCAGTACGCGTGGCTCCTTTGTCCAGCGTCCCACACCCTCCAGAGCGTTCTCGTCACTGAAGTACTCTACGCTCTCAATCCGTTCCCACAGCCCCTCAGCCTCCCTCAGCCTGCCGAGTTGAGCCAGTTGTACTGCCGTTGTGAACGACGACATGTTACCGCATGCCAATACATAGCCCTTCAATACGGGTTTTTGCGGTACCAGCGAGTAAGGGCGGGTCGCCGGACAATGCTCGGCGTCGGAGTCGACTACGGTCTCCTGCCACCCCATCAGCACGCGGGCTTGGCCTCTTGGCAGTTTTTGGAGAAGAAACGCGGGACGGTAAATGCCTGGATCGTGACTCGTTGAAGAAGAGCCCAGCACGCTGCTCCAGCCCGTGTTCGCCAATACTAGCGGCGCTTCCTCTGGAGGAGCGGAAGTTCGTAATATTCCGCGACTTTGGCCAACTCTGTGAAATCAATTCCATCGGTCTCCTCTCCGCAACTCCCGCTCACGACCGCGAACGTAATCACAAATGGACGAATCAGCGTCTGCTCTAGCATCATCGAAGCCTCCCGGTGGCCGATTCGGCATGTTAGGAGCGTTGCACCTTGCCTCAACGCATTGTACACCATCCAGCCCAATTCGCAGCATTCGGAGGATCACATCCAGGCGTCGTCAGTCGCGCGACCGACGTTCTTCACGAGCAGTTACCTCGATCCCTCTCACGACGAAGATCCATCAATTCCCGCCGTAGAACACCAAGTGATCGTACGTCCGCTTGTCCGCGCGTTTCTGTTGATGTTCTTCCAACTCTCCGTGGTACTCGCAATGAAAGAACCGACTGTCATAGATCGCCTGGGGAATGACGGAGCGTCTGCCGTCAATTGCGGCGGATAGGTGGAGCAAGGCAAGGGGCGCTTCGTCGCCGATGCGCGCGTAGGACCGCCCCGATCGTGGGAACAGGCCCGTTTTTGCCTGTGTCTTCAGGATATTGTCGCCGATGCGGCGGGCGAATCGCAGAATCGCTTCGTCGCCGGTCGCGCGATGAAGTTCCAGTAGTGCGTAGATAATTCGCCAATCGGCGCTGTCCGTATCGCGTCGCAGCGCTCGTTCGCCATCGGGCTTACCGATGTCACCCAGTTCGAGTGCTGCGGCGATTTCCCGTGCCATGTCCCAATACGCCGCGTCGTTTGTAATCCGATATGCCATCGCGTATTCCCAGAGGATGAGACCATCCGGTTGCCGCGGTGCGAATGACTGGGGAACGTAGTAGCCGGTGCGAGACTCTCGCCACTTGAGCGGCGTGCCGTCGGTCATCAACGCAATGAACGTTCGCGTCTGCGGTGAATAGCTGTGCCGGGCGTAGATCTTCAGATCCTCCAACGCCCACTCGATGAACTCCTGGCCGACGTCGGCACAACGTCCACCGGCCTTGACGAGCGTCTCGCCCGCCTGCATTTGTGTCAACGGCAGGTAGTGGTAACGGCACGTCTGGTGATACGAGGCGACGATCTTCGCTTCATTGATCGTCGGGTGGACGTGACCCAGCGCATCCTGCGCGCGATCGTGCTTTCGGTAGCTCAGTTGGCCGCCGCACAAGCCTGTCTTCGAGTCTTTGCCCTGCTGCCATCGGTAGATCAGGCGGCGAGTCCACGTCAACGCATCGTCATTGTTTTCCAGGACCGCAAGCATAGCCCCGCTGTGCAGGAGCGGCGGTGTGACGTTGGCAAAGGACAGGTTGCCGCCCTTGGCCGGAAACGGCACTTCGACGCCTTCCTTGAAGTCGTGATCCCACTGGCTGGCAACCTTCCGCTTGACGCTCGCGTGCCGGTTGTAGTCCAGCAGTGACCAGTCAAGGATATGCCCCTTCCAGATCGCCTCCATCAAATCTGCAGTGGCTTCAGGGGCCACCCGCCACATGAGACGAAAGTAAGGTTGGTGTCCCTTCAACTCGTGGGAATCGCCGTATTGGCCAACCGGCTTTTCGCCGTCCAGATCCCACGCCATGTGCCCGCCCCAGTACATTAGCCCACTCGGCGCGCGTAAGTGCTCTAGCGCATAGCGAGTTGCCTCCTCGGCAGCCTCTCGATACTTGGTCTCACCGGTCAACCCCGTCAGGCCGTCTAGCGTGCGCAACAGCGGTTGCTGGCTGGCAAAGTTGCACAAGACCCACGTTTCGCCACGACATTGCCAGCGGACGGGCTCCAGATTCTTGGCATGCAGACCATCGACAAACAGAGGTGTCTGCCGGTCGCCGTATGTGTCACGTCCCTGGGCCAGAATCGTATCGGCAAAGGTCGTGACTGCCTTGACGAAACGTTCGTTATTCGATTCCGCCGCC
>CAZURK010000513.1:0-6167 GCA_964623055.1 uncultured Pirellulaceae bacterium | reverse complement strand
GGACAAGCCGTTGCCGCAGTGGCTCACGAAAACGTCGTCGCCGTACACCACGTGGAAGCCGCAGGACGTCTGCCCTACCTGGTGATGCAGTACATCGACGGCGATTCACTTCAGGATCTGGTGGTTCGCGAAGGCCCTCTGGATGTGACGACGGCGTTACGCATGACGGCGCAACTTGCATCCGCATTATCCGCTGCTCATGATCAAGGACTTGTCCACCGAGATGTGAAACCGGCCAACATTCTGGTTGGTGCCGCCGGGCAACGCGTCTGGATCACTGACTTTGGACTGGCACGCGCCGTGGACGATGCCAGCCTGACTAGAACCGGCTTCATTGCCGGTACACCGCACTACATGTCGCCTGAACAGGCTCGCGGCGAAGCGGTCCGCGCCAGCAGCGACCTGTTTGGCTTGGGCAGCGTAATGTACTTCGTGCTGACAGGCCGACCACCGTTTCGTGCTGAGCGCACCTTGGCGATCCTTACCCGCATCTGCAACGAGCCGCACCGACCGGTGCGCGAAGTGAATCCCAGCGTCCCGACTGCTGTCGCCGATCTGGTGGACCGGTTGTTGAACAAATCAGCGGCAGATCGATTTACTGACGCGGAATCTGTGCGAACGCATTGTCTGCAACTTCTGACGGCCTCGACGGCGCCGGATGGTGATTCTTGCGAAGTAGAATTGGACAACGCTGCAGTCGTCTCCGTTGGCACGCGAGTGGAATCGAGCAACGGCCATGGCGGGTCTCGTTACGCGTCGTGGACTTTCGCGATCCTGTTGCTGGCTGGTCTTGGCGTAGGGTTCGGCGCCTATCTTATGCGAACCAAGCCAGTGGCGGTCGATCAACCGGCGGACCCCGAGCTCATCGCGACGGATCGCGTGAAGCTGATCTCGACACCGTTTGCCAATCGCTCGATTCCCCTTCCCGATACAGAGTTCGCGTCCGACGAAGACGAAACCATCGCGATCGAAGACAGCGAACAATCCATGGTTATGCCCGCAACCGCTGAAACGGAGGTTAATTCGCCTTCGTACGGGGCGGCTCTGACGCTCACCGAGGAGTCGCCCACGGCGCCATGGCGCGACGAGGCCTCTCCCGCGACTTTCGATCCGTACTCTGTGCTGCCACAACCGCCAACAGACCCGATTCCGCCGGAACCGGCTCCTTCAAGACCGCCGCAGCCAACGGCTTCCGACGGGGCTGCGGTAGACGAAGAGTCTTCGGTGTGGAAGATGTCACTGCAGGAACTACAAGCGTCCTTCGAGTTGTTTGAAACACAGGTCGCACAGCCACCGGGAGCAGAACTCATCGATGGCGGTTCCGTCTCTCCGCCTGCTTCCGATTCGTTCGATCGCGAACTGCGCAGAATGGAAAACAGCCTACGTATGCTGGAATCCAGGCCTATCCATATGATCGACGCCCAACCAAGTCTCAAGACTCACATTCACAACACCCATGGAGGATGAACCAATCATGATGTCACTGTGGCAGAAGAAAGTATTGTGGACAATTTGTTTCGTGGTAGCCGCGAGTGCTGGCATTTGTGTCGCCCAAGAGCCAGTGGACCTCGATCCCGAATCCACTCACGAGTTGTCTGGCCCGCCTCAGCTAGACGCTGAGCCGCTCACCCCATCGGATTCATACCAGCCAGTGCAACTACCCGAGCCGGGCGCCGCACCGCCGTTCCTGGTCGAAGAAACGATTTCACCTCCCAGTGATGCGACGACTCTCAGTCCGTCGTCCAACCAAGCTGCAACCGTCCAGGTTCGCTATGTCATCGAGCGGCCGGTTGTGGAGACAATCCACCAGAATGGAAAGATCATCCAGGTCACTCGCTACGTGCGCGAGACTCTGGCGACCCAGATTGCCCTAGACGCAAATCTAGACGAACTGGACCTGCCAGCCGACGGCAAACGCGCGGCTGTACTGGCAGTAACTGCAGCGCGCCATGAGGGCCTGCTGCAGAACCTGAAGGCGGCCGAAGGAAACGAGGAGAAGATGAAAGAGGCCGCCGACAAATTGAAAACGAATTACACCGAGCATTACGCAATCGAAACGTGGTGGCGCGAACAACGACTCGCCGAACTGGAAAAGCGATTAAAGGAAATGCGCGACCAGGTTCAGCAGCGGCAAGCTGCCCAAGAGAAATACGTCGAAGCCGCCATGACCATCGCCGAATTGTGGGCTCAAGGCATCGCCATCGCGCCGCCAAAGCCCGGCAGTGCACCAGAGCACGGGCCAATGGCCCTGCCAGTCCCTGCCGCAACCGTTGCTCCGAGTACAGGGGGGGCGTGGTCTCCGGCGACCTATACCGAATCTCAGCCGTCGCCCACGCTTCCTCCGAGACTCGTTCCGCGTACCGAGGCAACCACTCCGGTTTACGACACGCCGGCCAAAAGTCGCAAGTGACATATCAGCAGCAAGTGGCACTAATCCTTAAAGCGAATCGGGGTACGGATGCCCCGGTGTGAATAGAGTGTCAACGCCCTCGGCGACGTCTGAGTTGCCACCCTCCAGGGGCTAGGCTCCAGAGTTTGCCGTTGCCTTGATCCCAAATCGTGCGTTGCTGGGGCCCTGATGCGCGTTGTCGGAGTCATTCTTGGTACGACCGCCCAATCCGCCACACCACAATCGTTGAATCATTGCCGCCGGAGACCAGGCACTTGCCATCTCGCCGCCAGGCGACGGCGTTCACGGGGCCATCGTGGCCCTTCACGATCGCGATCGGCGTGTCGGCTTTGGCCTCCACATCGAGGAAAACGATCGAACCCTCGACAGTTGGCACGGCGATTATGTTTACCGTTGGTGAAAACGCACAGCCGCAATTGGGCGCATGCCAGCATGTCTTGTCCGCGGCGGGATGCGGAACGGGAATCAATCGTGTCCGCTTTCCTGTCGCGACGTCCCACACGTACAGGCCGTCGTTCGCAATGCCGGCCAAGTGCCGGCCATCGTGGGAAAGCGATATCGAATAGAACCCATAAGGCTCGCTGGTCACCTCATCTAGCGACCGCACGAGCTTCCCCGTCTTTGTACTCCACAACTCGACGACGGCCACCGGCATCGAAGGTTCCGGAATACTGCTCCGGCTGCGATTCGGTCCCTCGCGATGCAGACAGACCGCAACCAGCGAGCCGTCAGGCGAGAGCGACAGCGACTTCGCCCCAGCGCGGATTTGATGCAGTTGGTTGCCGTTGCGGTCCCAGATACGCAACGAGCCGTCTCGGCTCGTCGAGGCAAGCACTTCGCCATCGCGATTCGTTGCAACACCAGAAACTGGCATCGCGTGACCGACGAATCGCTGATCCCGACGCGCCGAAGCAGCATCCCACACGTTGAGTGAATTGTGGAAGACCCCGCTGCCTGACAACAGCTTCGCTGTTCCGGGCAGAAAGGTCACAAAGTTTGGTCCGGCGTGAGTGTCGTACGTGAATCTTGATTTGATGTCGTCGTCCGGCATTTCGGTTCTCTTCCAACCGTCTTGGCGATTCCAAAGGCTCACTTCACCCTTGAATTCTGCCGAAGCGATCCATTCACCATCGTGGGAAATCGCAACCGACTCGACAGGACCGAAAGTCTCCGCCTTTGTGTGGAATCGGATCTCCTTTCCCGTCGTAAAGTCGAACAAGCGAACGCGTTCCCCATAGCCGCCTGCTGCCAACACGGAATCGTCGGGAGAAAGAGCAATCGTGTGGCACCTCGGTTGTGTGTTGAGTGGAAAACTGCGCAGTTCCTTGCCCGACAACGTGTCTCGAATGCGGACGATTCCATCCGTCAATTCTGCGACAATCCGTCCTTGCCGATCAAAAACTGCGTCCGAAGGCCGATTAACACCGGGTTCGTTCCACTGTTTGATTAGCTGCCGGGTTCGTACATTCCAGATCGAACTGCTGCGAGTGCCGAGCAGCAGGACTTCCTCCCGTTTTGATGAGAAGATGAGTTTGTGAAATGACTGGTTGCCGATCGTCGCCAGCGGGCGTTGAACCTTGCCCTCCGCGCCCAGTTCGTAAAACTGAACGTGATTTGGCCGCGCGAGCAAAGCCAGAATCCGGTCGTCTGGCGACAACGCCACCAAGGGATAGCCGGCCTCTCTACCGCGCGGCACCCGCCGTGCGATCCGGTCGATCTCGCGGCCTGTCTGTGCATCCACGAGGGAAGCCGTGTGCGCCCGATCGCCCAGCCCTAGCACGGCGAACTTGCCGCTGCGGCTGAGCACCGACGATTGGGTCCACTCCGGTCGAAGCCAGCGGGAAATCTGCTGGCCGCTGACAAGGTCGACGAAGTGAAACGCCTGTGTCGGCACCCTGTTGACTAGCGGCTCGGCAACCAGCACACGCCGGTTACCGTCAAAGGCCAATCGGGAACGTCGCGTACTCTGGTATTCGTGCATTAGCTCACCGCTTTCCGCATCCCACAATCGGATCTTCAAGCCGCCGGCAGAAACGAGGCGATCATTCGCGGGATACCACAATTGTGAAATGGCCGAGCCATGCCGATATCGAGTCGTGCCGATCCGTTCGACTTGAGTGACGGCAAGAGCCCCCGCTGCGCCGGACGCCTTTCCTCCGTCATCGGCAGTCGTCACGGACGACACGGCGACGAGTAATACAGCCGCGGTGATTACAGACATCCAGTGCAGCGATGTGTGGGTGCTAATCCAAATACGTTGCATCGCCAAGATCTCTCTGTAGTGTCACACATGAATGGCAGATGGGCGCACAGGCTTCATGGGCTTTGAATCTGTAACGCTTCAACTCGCCGCCAAGACGGGTCCAAGTGTACACAATGGTGAGAGTCATCGCTGCGTTCCTTGGGTCCGGGACATCCCGTCGGGCGAAGGATAAGTCTCGCAGATCCGGATCCATCTGCTCTCGTTGAAAGCCGGATATGTCTTCCGCAGAGGACAAGACGATGGTGGCTCGAGTGTTGTGTAGCGCGATGAAATCGTGGATTGCCCGATCACGCGATTTAGGACTGCTGCCGTGCTTCTGTGCGATGTAACCTGACAGATTGCCGAGGTCGAGCGGGAGTAGCACCCGAGTACCTCTGAAATAGCGACAACGTTCTTCGATTCCACCACTGTCACCGAAGAACTCCACGATGGCCTGGTCAGAAATGGAGTCGACCACGCGTGACTGAAATCCTCGTGGTGGGGCATTCTCCGGGCGGCGAAGGAGATGTGCCAGTCCATAGCCTACAATCATGGCAACACCAATTCCGGCTATGAGACTGATACGCTTCCTCATCTGTCTTGCCCCAAAGGCCCAAGTGTGTCGGATGCGTACGCCGCCGAGGACAGGTGCGCTGGAATGAAACTGCTATCGCTTCCAACCCGCTTTTCGTCACTGTTGCGGCGAATCGCGCAGCGCGTTCAGAGCTGTGCGATCAAGCGCATGTTACTCCGCGCGCTCTTGGATCGCGCTCTGGAAAGTGCCTTCCAGATCGAACGTGTTGCTTTCGCTCAAGGTGACTGTCACCTCCTTGCCCTTTTTCACTTCAACCGGTATGCACCAGCAAGTGTGTTTACCGTCAATTTGCACGGTCTTGGTTACAACCCATTTCTTTCCGTCGGGAGGATTGGGGTGTATGCTGAGGCTGCAAAATTGGGATGATACCAGCAGGTGCAGATCAGCCCCAGTGACGTCCCTGAAGCCTAGATTCCAATTGGCCGTCACGTATGCGGTTCGCATCGCTTGTCGTTGGTGGAATGTTCGCCGTCGCGCGACTCTGGCTTTGAAGCCGGGCACGGGATCCTTGTCGAATATCGCATATTGGACTACCGGCGGCTTCAGGTTTGGAGTGTCCAGCGCCAACGTCACGCTACATGTCGAAGCCTTGAATGCAGCAAGTGCCGTCGGCACGAGTTTAACTTCGCCCAGGTCTTTCGCTTCGCCAGGTTCAAGAGCTACCTCAAACGTCCCCATGCTGAGGTATTTGCCTGCCTTCTTGTCGAATACGCGCGGCCGGCATTTCAGTCCTGGGGCCAAGCCTTCGATGCAAAACCGTCCGTCCGTATCGGTCACGCATGATTGATCCATCCTGCTAGACTCTCCGTTGGGTCCTTTCACCCACAGTCTGGTTGGCAGGTGGCTGTCCTGCAGTTCGACGCCGGCAATCGGCTTGCCGTCGCCGTCCACCAGACGGCCGGTCACGCTGGCCCAGGGCT
>CAZURK010000512.1:0-6300 GCA_964623055.1 uncultured Pirellulaceae bacterium | reverse complement strand
TCGAACCTGATCGAACCTACTATTTCAAAATCGTCTCGGCGGATGCGTCGAATAGGCAGAGGGGGGTGTCCCTGCCCGTGCTCCGGCCGGAAAACGCGATGGTCTCGTTCAAGACCGCGGCGGCTCCGGCCGAGCCGCGCGTTTACTACGTGGCGCCGGACGGCAATGACGCCAACCGCGGCCTGAGCCGCGAGCAAGCGTTTCGGTCGATATGCCGCGCCGCAGGCAGGGTTGGCCCCGGCGACACAGTGATGATCGCCGGTGGCGACTACAACGAAACGGTGCGCATCCGCGCGGCGGGAACCAAGGAGCGTCCGATTATGTTTCGTTGCGTAAAGGGCGAGAAGGCGGTTCACCGGGGCGAAAACCTGCCCCGATCCTTCGAGGTCATCTTGAAGCCGGATGTCCGATTCGACGGATTGTATTTCCGGGGACAGAGCTTCTGGCGCGAGGGTTTCGTGGTGCGCCAAAGTCCACGCGTACAGATCACGCGTTGCCTCAACACAATGGTCAGCGCCAGCGACAGCCCTGAGATGCTGGTCCGGAACTGCGTGCTGCACGGGGGATGGACGTCGGTGGCGCTGAGCCGCTGTCCCGATTCACGCGTCGAGAACAACGTGTTCATCATGACGATCCTGCGGCAGCTCACCTGCGACGCGCCAACCGTTGTGCGCGGCAATATCTTCTGCGAGTGCGTCCGCAACAAGACCCATCAAACCCTCCTTCAGCTTTCCGAGAACGTGAAGGAGTCGAACAACTGTTTCTATTTGCGTTGGCCCGAGGACGAGAAGCTGGCGATCAATAACAGAACGTTGCCGGAGTACCGGGTCCGAACCGGCTCCGATGCATTGTCCGCCAACCCCATGATGCCGGGCACGCCGGGCCGACTTCAGGGCTGGCAGCGAAGTTCGGACAAGGATTTTGACGATTTCTTCACCACGCATCCGGAACTCATCCTGCGCGGCATCGGACTGCAGCCGGAAGCGTTTCGCGATTTCCGCTTGGGAGTGGCCAACTGGGTGTACGATCGCGCATGGGGGAAGAAATTCGTCGAAGCCGCTGACGCGGCGTCGGCGCTGGCGGCGGACGGCAAGGATGCCGAGGCGTTGGCCGCCTATACCGGGCAGGCGAAGAATCTGCCCATGAGCGACCGGCTGAAAGCGGACGTTTTGGACAAGGCGTTTCTTTGCGCCGGGCGGCTGAAGGATTACGACCGCGCGATGCAACTGGCGAAGGACATTCCGGTTCCGCCGATTGCGATGCAGCGTCAGATGCAGTTGATGCTGGAACAGGAACAGTATGCCGAACTGCTGGACACCTTCACCCATGACAGCATGGGCGGACGGAATTTCCACCTGAGCTTTGTCTATCCGGAACAGGAAGACGTTATGGCGGACCTGTACTACTACCGCAGTCTTGCCTATATCCATACGAACGATCTGGCAGCGGCGGAAGCGGATTTGAAAATCATGAACGACAAACGGACTCAGCTAAGCTACCGATCCGGGGAAGCCATTCACGATCGGGTATGGTTGCGGTTAGGCGATTTCTATAGGACGCATCTGAAGGACGACGACCGAGCCCTGGCGGCATACACCAACGTGTGTGACCGGATCACGTGGGCCCCCTGGGGGCGCCCTCCGAAGCCGGTTTCAACGGGCAACAGCGAGACGCTCGTCGCAGCGACCAAGGCGGCGTGCGAGATCCTGAGCAAGCAGGGCAAGCTCGATGAGGTGAGCAAACTCCAATTCAACCTGCTCAAGGCCCAGGCGGAAGCCTCGGCCAGCCTTCTCAAGAAGCCGGAAACGCTGTCCAAATTCAAGGAGTTGCTGGCGCTACCCGGCAGCTTGACCGCGGACATGGAAGCGTGTGCAAAGCGTATCGAGGATTTGGAAAAAGCTCTTCGTGAAGAAGTAGTGGCCGGCCTGGAAGCGATGGCCACCGGTTTGACGGAGGACGCGCGAGACCTGCTAGTTGAGGCCGCTGCAGCGCCCGAGGCGGAAACTCGGCAGACCGCGTTGCGCGCGCTGCTGACGTTTGCGCCGGTGGACGAAGCCAACGAACTGCTGGCCAAGACGAAAGAAGAAAACCGTCCGCGATAGACTCGTTTTCCGGGACGGTTGCCAAGACCGCTTTGACCGAAGGAGCATCCCGTAGAGTCAAAAAGCTCGGCCGAAGTGCAACACGCTGTTGCTCAACATCTTGCGACGAGGCGAAAACGCCAATCTCAGCCCGTTGATTTTGGTGGACTCTCCTCCGATGCTGCCCGTTTTCCTCGAACAGTACGGGTGCCCTAGTCCACCGACTTTATATGACCTCTTTGGGTGGAGGCGGAATAAGGCACAACCATTTCCACCGGACAGGGTTGCGAGGACTCGCTGGACCGTCACAGTTCATGAAAGATCTGCTGGACCAGGAAGCCCTCCTGCTTCCTGGTCGTGCGGGGTCCCCATTTCAGACGAAGGAGATCGCGCCTGTGTGGCACACATCGGCGCACGTGGTGCATCCGGTGCACTGAGTCGGCATCACCCCGGCCTTCTTGTCCTCAAGAGTAATCGCATAGCAATGGCCGATCCGCTCGCAGCGGCCGCAGCCGTCGCACAACTCCGGGTCGACCCGGGCATAGGCTTGCTGCAGCGTGAGCTTGTCCGCGGGAGTAATGGCGCGAGCGACTACATCACGGAAATCCCGATAGGATTGGTAGCCGTGATGAAGCATGAATTTGTCGATCTTCTTCAATAGGGGCGGCAGCAGGCCGAAACCGCGGAGCATGACTTCGGTGCAGATGCCGATCATGTCGGCGCCGCACATCATCATTTGCACGGCGTCCACGTAGTTGCGCACGCCGCCCGTGCCAAGGACGCAGGGTGCCGAGCCGACCTTCTTGCGGATCTCGAACACGTCGCGCAGTGCCAGCGGTTTGACCCAGCCGCCGGAAAAACATGCCATCGACGGTTCGTCTTGGAGTCGGAACGGGCCCGCGATCGGATTGTGGATGTCGAACTCGGGAATCGCCAAGCGATTCGCCGTGGTGCCGACCACGCTGGCCCCGCTGTCGAAGCACGCCTGGGCGACTTCGGCGATCCGACCGCCTTCGGGAGTAAGCTTGACAAAGACCGGCACGTCCACTGCATCGACGATGATCTTGGTTGCCGTGCCTACGACCTGGGGATTCTGCCCGAGACTCGCGCCTGATTGAGGGGTCCGGTCGTCCGCTCCCGAGACCTCCAAGTTAAATGACATGTTCGGGCAGCACATGTTCAGTTCCAGGGCGTGCGCGCCCGCCGCGACAAATCGCTTGGCCATCTCCAACCACCCGTCCATACCTTTCTCGCCCGTGTAGGCGATGTTGGCCAGGATGATCAGTTCGTTGGTCCGCTTCCTGCCCTCTTCGGTAAGCCTCAGCGCTTCATCCAGCGCGAGCCGCTTTTCCGCCGAAAATGCCAGGTATTGCTCGCTCTCCCACCACCGGTACCTGGGTTCCAGATTGATGTAAGGGGGAGGATCGATGGCCAGTTTCAGACTCACGCCGCCCCAACCGTACCGCTCGGCTTCGAGGAGCTGATCGATATGCTTAGTGACTGGGCCCGAGGCGACCAGGAATGGGTTGCGAAGTCGTAGTCCTGCGATCTCAAACGACATGGCGGTCTACCTTCAAAACTCCTCGGATCTGGAAACTTCAGCACTCCACTTTGACCGCCCTGCTTTCGGCAGCCGAACGGTAGAATCCATCCACCACCCGCATGCAGGCCAGCCCGGCGGCGCCGCTGACCCCGAACTTCGGCTCCTCGTCGTTGAGGATGCAATCCACGAAATAGTTTATCTCTGATACGTAACCCAGACTATGGAATTCATCCACCGCCGGCCTAGTCCAACCGTGCGTGAAATCAGTCTTTTCCACGGCGTATTCGTAACCCTGGCGGGAATACACTTGGATGTTCGAGCCCAAAGTCAGTTCGACCGCCACACGGCCTTCGGTGCCGTAGACTTCGACCCGGTCATCCATTCCTCCGACCGTGATATAGTTGCCCTCCACCAGTGCCCGCTTGCCGTCAGCGAACCTCATCAGGCCGGTGAACCAGTCCTCCACTTCGAAATCCTTGTGTACAAAGTTATCCTCCAGCCCCCCGGTCATCATGCCCATGACTTCGGTGACCGGATTCTCGCGGACTTGGAACAGGTGCAGCAGGTACGCGATGGGATGGGCCGCAAGGTGAATGAGGGAGCCCCCGCCACACGTGCTTTTCTTCTTGGCAAAAGGTGAATGCGACCCGCTGTGGGTCTCTTTAGCCTTAACGAAAAGAACCTCGCCCACAGCTCCCTCGGCGATGATTTGCTCCATCCTCGTCAGGCTCGGCGCGAAGACCCAGTCTTCCGCGTAGAACAGCTTGACGCCTTCACCGCGGCAAACGTCGACCATTTCCACCGCATCCGCAACCGTGGTAGCAAAGGCCTTTTCGCAAATCACGTGCTTCCCGGCCCTGGCCGCGGCGATGGCCACATCGTGATGGAGGAAATTCGGCACACACACGCTGATTGCATCGATATCATCCCGCGCAAGCATCTTATGGTAGTCTTCGTAAGGATGCGGTATGTGGAATCTGGCAGCAAACTGCTCCACCTCGTCAAGCGCCGCTACGGCAACCATCTGCACTTTGTCGTTGCGACGGTAGCATTCAGCGTGCAACGTGGCGGCGAATTTCGATCCGACGATCCCCACTCTCAGCTTGTCCATAGCCGCTCTCCCTTCCTCGTTTCTCTGTGGTCATCCAGACTCCCAAGCTTTTCGAAAGGCAAGTATATCGAAGGTCTATCGAAACGCAGCAGTTCAGGCATCCCAAAACCGTTCTGAGAGATTCCGCGTGGACAGTACCATGAGTGTCGACACACGGCATTCTGTTGTCAACACCCCGGGTTCATGGATGCCTAGCCTGTCACGGAGCAGGCGACTTCTCCCGAACGAAGTGGCCTCCGATCCGTAGACTTGGGAGAGCTGGAGGCCGCCGCCTTGGCTCGTGTGGAAGATGCGTCCGTTTGACACAATCGCCCTAACGCATGCGTTGGGATCGATCGCCGGCCCGGAGGATTCCAACTTGCCCTTGGATGTGTCAAAGATGTCCGACCGAGTATAATGCCGAAGCCGTTGGACCACAGCCGTTGTTCCCGCTGATGGACGAGAGTTCGGAAAGAGGACCACCATGATGAATACAAAAGGCCTTCCAACACTCATTTCGGTGCTGGTCTGCGTGGTTGGTATTGGCACAGTCGCCATCGCCGAAGATTGGCCCCAGTTTCAAGGTAATGCACTTCGGTCCGGAAACGCGCCGGACGTCTCTCTGCAAACTCCGGTTGATCTCATTGCGGCAGTTCCGTTGACGGACGCAATCTTCACATCGCCGGTTGTCGCCGCCGGGAAGGTGTTTGTGGTCGATGGATCGGGGGTCGTCTTTGCGATCGACACGGCAACGTTGAAGGTCGTGTGGCAATTCGCCACGCGGGGAGGTCCGGGGAATTGTAACAACGTCGCCTCTCCGGCCGTTGTGGGAGAATACTTGCATGTCGGGACCACCGCCGGTTACTACTACGTACTCGACCGGGGCAGCGGAGCCGTGGTCAAAGAGATTGACTGCCGCGAGCCGGTGTTCGTAGCCCCTGCCGTCGGAACAGACCGGGTCTACTTCGTGACACTTGGCGCGCGTGTGTATGCGCTGGAACCCCATGGCGAGATTGCCTGGACTTGGGATTTCGTGAAGGAAGTCGTCCAGTTCGACGGAGACCGCTGGAGCGGCGCAGACTGGCTCGCACACCGCAAGGATCGCGTCACGTGGCGTGACCACTTCGTCTGCTCGCGGGACATCTGCCTGGTCGGCAAAACCGTTGTGATTCCCGCGGGAGGGCGAACGGTACTGCTCGACGACGCAGGCGAGAGCCCGCGGCTGCGCGCCGTCGGCCAAATCCCGAAGCACGCTGGCTCGGAGTATCCGGCCACGTTGGGCCAGAGCGCCGATGAGGCGGGAAACGTGTACGTCCAGTGGCACCGTCGCGACAACGCGGGCCGGGTGGAGATTCTCCGATTGGCGGCTGACGAGGTCCAGACGGACGTCGTCCCGGAAACCGCGACCTCCATCCGCATAGCCGGGCTGCTCAGCTTTGCCCCGGTCAGCATCCGCGGAAAGGACGTCTACCGCGTTCGCCCGGAGTACGGTTTCGGGCTTTGCCGACACACCGTGGGCGAGGAGAAACGTGACGTGCTCTGCGCGGCGGCCTCCATTTGTCCTCCCGTATTGACCCGCGAGCATG
>CAZURK010000511.1:0-6315 GCA_964623055.1 uncultured Pirellulaceae bacterium | reverse complement strand
CGCCTACACCCTGGGTTATCCCGTCTCGCTGGCATTGAACTTCTCGAATGGCGATGTCAACGGCGACTACCGACCCTGTGCGGCTGACACGCGGGCCGACCGCCCGTTTCGTTGGCGCAACGCCAAACAGGTCCGAATTGTCGAACACCCAATCGGCGGCTTACTCTATCGCGATTTCGCTACCGCCGCCGATGGCAAGACCGACGGTGTCCTAGAATTGCACCAGCGCTCCGGCCTCTACCTGCTCACGATGAACGTCCACGATGACACCGAGGACACCGGACCTTTCACGGTCTCCGGCCCCGAAGGACCACTGCTGGAGAACATTTTCGTCAAACGCGGCGAGTACTGGTTCAAGACAGCCCCGTTTCGTATCCGCAACGGCAAGGCCGACCTCCGCCTCACCGGCAACTGGAAGATCGGCGCATTAACACTTCAACCGATCCTCTACGAAACCGAGGATTTCCTTTTCGACCGACCGTTCTGGAACATGGAAATCCATTCAACTACGGGAGTGCTTGAATGAAACACGATCGGACATTTCCTCGTTGCAGCGTCTGGCTAAGCCGCGGCCGGTTGTTGGAGTCCAGGCTTCAGCCTGTCCCCCACAGCCTAAAGGCTGTACTCCAGCGGACATTCCAAACCGGCTGCGGTTTATTGTTCCTATTGGTAGCGTTGGGAAAATTGATTGCGAGTGCTGCCTTGGCGGAGGCTGTCGTTGCCCCGGAGCCTGAGCTGGAGCCAAAGATGCTCCAGCGAGTTGTCGCAGTGGAAAACGTCTGCGCCTGGCCCAACCTGACGCTGATGCGTGACGACACGGTCATCGCCGTTTTCCACAACCAGCCCAGCCACGGTGGTCAGGAGGGTGACGTGGATTGCTGGGCCAGCCGCGATGGTCTGGCTTGGGAGAAACGTAGCACGGTCACCGGGCACGAGCCAAACACCATTCGCATGAATCACGCCGCCGGTCTGGCGCGGAACGGCGATCTCATTGTGCTGTGCTCCGGCTGGACCAATGTGAAGCAACCCGAGCGGCCCAAGCAGCCAGCCTTTCGCGATGCGATACTGCCTGCCTGGGTATTGCGATCTGCCGACGGCGGTCGGACGTGGGAAAAACGCGACGGCTTTCCTGCGCCCGAACCCGGCTGGACGGAGCACATCCCGTTTGGCGACATTTGGGTCGGCGAGGACGACGCGCTACATACGTCCTGCTACCAGGGCGAGTTCGTCGATCCCGCGAAATCCTTCAAAACCAAAGGCTGGCGATCCTGGCATTTCCGCAGCGATGACGACGGCTGGACATGGAAGCCTGTGTCCATCATCGGCCCGCGTCACAATGAAACCGACATTTTCCCGCTCGGCGGCAATCGCTGGCTCGCCGCGGCCCGTATCGACCGGATGGAGTTGATCCGCAGCGACGACAACGGCGTGATCTGGCAGGAGCCGCAGCCGGTCACGGAGCGAAATGAGATCAACGGCCATCTCAGCCGGCTGAAAGACGGGCGTTTGCTGCTGACTTACGGAGTGCGCGTCAAGGAACGCCGTGGCGTGTGCGCCAAATTCAGCAACGACGACGGACGCACTTGGGGCGAGCCGCTGCGACTGGCCCACACCGTCGGCAACGCCGATTGCGGCTATCCTTCCAGCGTACAGTTGCCCTGCGGCAAGATTGTGACTGCCTGGTATTCCAGGAAGACGCCCGATCACGATGCCTACCACATGGGTGTCACGGTGTGGGAGACGCCATGATGGCCTAGAGGAGGAATGGACAAGTACGGCAGCCAAAACGCGGATTGCTGCTTCCCAACGGACCTGTTTGCCTTTATCCTAGGCTCAGAGCACGGCAAGTCGCAGGGAATGACTGCTGAACGCTCTGAACCGACAAGTCATATGGGGAAAGGAGAATGCAACTGTGATCCACTACATTGTGCATGGGAAAGACGACACGGTTGGTGTCATGACCGTAGACGTCAAGAAAGGGCAGACGCTGCGCGGCTGGAACATGGTAACGGACAAAACGCTTCGGGCTAAGGCCGCGCAGGATATCCCTTTGGGCCACAAAATCGCGTTGATCGAGGTGCCTAAAGGCGACGGGATAATCAAATACGACTCGTCGATCGGTACGGCGTCGCGGCTCATCAAGAAGGGCCAGCATGTCCATACACAGAACCTGAAGACCGCCAGATGGTAATGACGGCGATAAGAATGAAGAGGGAGACAATGGCACTGGAAAAATCTTTCATGGGATACCGGCGGGAGAACGGGCGAGTCGGCATCCGCAATCACGTTGTTATCATGCCGCTGGACGACATCTCGAACGCGGCGGCCGAGGCGGTGGCTTCTCACATTCAGGGCACGATGGCGATTCCTCACGCCTACGGACGACTCCAATTCGGCGAGGACCTCGATCTGTTCTTCCGCACGATCATCGGCACGTGTGCCAATCCGAACGTGGCCGCCTGCGTAGTGATCGGCATCGAAGACGAATGGACCAACAAAGTAGTCGAAGGCGTCAAAGCCCTCGGGCGCGAAAAGGTCTCCGGGTTCTCCATTGAATTGAAAGGTCAAATGGAGTGTGTTCGCCAGGCCTCGTGGAAGGCGTGGGAATACAAACTATGGGCCAGCGAACAGAAACGCGAGAAGTGCCCGATTCGGGACCTGTGGGTTTCCACAAAGTGCGGCGAGTCGGACACGACCTCCGGGCTGGCCTCGAATCCGACGGTGGGCAACGTTTTCGACCGTCTCTATGCCAACGGAAACACGATCAGTTTCGGCGAGACGACCGAAGTGACCGGCGCCGAGCACATCTGCGCCAAGCGAGCCGCCAACAAGAAAGCGGCCGAAGATTTCATGAGAATGTTCGATCGTTATCAGAAAGTGGTCGAGGCGCAAGGCGTCGACCTGCTCGGATCGCAGCCAACCAAGGGAAACGTCCGCGGGGGCCTCACGACGATCGAGGAGAAGGCGCTGGGCAACCTGCAGAAAATCGGGAAGAAGTGCAAGTTTGTCGGCGCTCTCGAACCGGCTGAAATGCCAACCGGCAAGGGCTTGTGGTTCATGGATACGTCGTCGGCCGCGGCCGAGGCCGTCACGCTGTGGGCGGCGGCTGGATTTGCGTGCCATCTGTTCCCAACCGGCCAGGGTAACGTGATCGGCAATCCAATCGAGCCGGTCATCAAACTCACCGCCAACCCAAAGACGGCCGCATGTATGAAGGAGCACATCGACGTGGACGTATCTGGGATTCTGCAGCGCGAGCTGACCTTGGATCAAGCGGGTGACAAGTTGTGGGACATGATGATTCGAGTGGCCAATGGTCGCTGGACCGCCGCGGAGGTGCTGAACCATAACGAGTTCGTGATGACCAAACTGTACGTAAGCGCGTAGCCCCGACGTGCTGTCGTAGCCGCGTTCGCCAGAACGCGGGCATAACCACCGGACGCGTCCCACCTTCTGGCGAAGGTGGCTACTGACTCATGGCACAGTCGGCGTGAAAGGAACGGCAATGACGCCGCGCGAACGTGTTCAGGCGGCTATGGCTCACAGCGAGCCCGATTTCACGCCTTGCGATTACTTCGCGACGCCGGAGATTCGCGAGGCGTTGTTGGGTTACTATCAGGTAACCAGCGACGAAGCAATTTGCGATTGCCTGGGGGCGGACATTCGTTGCGTCAACCCGCCTTACACAGGCCCGCCGCCGAAGACTTTCGACGATGGATCCAGCATCGACGAGCGGGGCGTCCGCCGGCTGCCGATGCCCAACGAGTTCGGCGAATACGCTGAAGCGATCGGCCGGCCTTACGGGGCCTTCGAAACGGTAGAGGACGTAGACCGATTCCGCTGGCCCGATCCTGATGCGTACGACTACGACGCGTTAACCGCCATGTGCGCCGCGTACGGCGACCTGGCCATCGCCACGGGCGGCTTCTGGGTGCAGGATTTCATCAATCGCGTCGCCATGGGCCGGGGCGTAGAACAGACGCTATTCGATATCGCCGAAGAAAACCCCCTTTACCTTCGCATGGTCGAGATCCGTCATCAGTTCTACATGCACTACATAGAGCGGATTCTCGATGCGGCTCGCGGGCGGATCGACCTGGTCCTCTGCGGCGACGACTTCGGCACTCAGCGAGGCCCGCTGATCTCGTTTGACAGCTTCGATCGTCTATTCGCACCGCTGAAGAAGGAACTCTTCGATATGGTGCACTCGTACGGAGCAAAGATTACGCACCATTGCTGCGGCTCAAGCCGGATGCTGGTCCCTCGGTTCATCGACTGCGGTATGGACGCCCTGCAGACCATCCAGCCTCAGGCCGATGGCATGAACCCATACGAGTTGAAGGACGAGTTCGAGGGCCGTATCGTGCTGCACGGTGCGGTGGACGTCCAAGGGTGGCTCCAACGGGCCACGCCCACGGAAATCCGCGACGAGGTGCATCACTTGATCGACGAAGTGGGTCGCGGGGGCGGATTCGTCTTGGCCCCTTGCCACAACATCCAACCCGACACGCCGCTGGAAAACGTGCTGGCCCTGTACGACGCAGTGGCCGAACGTCGCGGCAAAACGATCCGACGGTAGGAATTGACACAAGACGGAGTGGGGCACGATTCCATCGTGCCAAGCACGTTGGAAACGTGCTCCACCTTCAGCATACGACGGTTAGTGATTCGCTGATCTTTAATGTGAGGATACAAGAAGCATGTCACAAAACGACAAATTCGGTGTCGCCATCCACGGAGCTGGCTGGGTGGCTGGAGCACACATCGCCAGTTGGTTAAAGAACCCACACGCCGAGATCGTCTCCGTCAGCAGCCGTCGCAAAGAGAGCGCCCAGCGGCTGGCCGACGAGCACAATCTGGACTGCACAATCCACGACACCTACGAGGCCGCCTTGGCCGACGAACGGGTCGACATCGTGAACCTGAGCGGGCCGAACCATGTGCATGCCGAACAAGGAATCGCTGCGGCCGAGGCCGGCAAGCACATTCTGATAGAGAAGCCGATGGTGATGTCGATCGAAGAGAACCGCAATCTGCGCGACGCGGTCGAGCAAGCTGGCGTCAAGAGCATCGTCAGCTTCGTACTCCGCTGGATCCCGCTGTTCGACAACATCAAGTCGCTGATCGCCGCCGGGTCAATCGGCGAGCTGTTCTACGTCGAGGCCGACTATTGGCACGGCCTGGGCGATTTCTGGACTGGTTGGGATTGGGCGCGGCAAGAGAAATACGGCGGAAGCACGATGCTGCTGGGCGGATGTCATGCATGCGACATCATCCGCTGGATCACCGGCGACGAAGTGGTTGAGGTATCGGCCATGTCAAACAACACGACCGGACGCATGGAATTCGATGCCAACGTGGTGGCAATACTGAAGTTCCAAAGTGGGATGATCGGTAAGACCTCGGCCCTGTTCGACCTGCAGATGCCGTACGCATTGAACGTCGACGTGGCGGGCACCGAGGGCACGCTGCGAGAAAACCGCGTATGGTCGAAGAAGCTGTTCCCCGGTCAGACGGATTGGGCGGAGGTACCCACTCTCATGCCTGACTCGGGCGACGTGGCGGCCCATCCGTTCGACGCTGAAATCGACGAGTTCATCGACTGCATCCGCGAAGACCGCGAGTCGCTCACAAACATCGCCGACGCCTATCGCTCACACGAAATGGTCCTGGCAATTGACGAGTCGCTGAAACAAGGCGGCCAACCCGTCAAACTGCCATTGGCATGACGATCCTGGTAGGATGATGCCGCACGAAGTTGGAAGGAATTCATCGCACGGAAAGGCGCTATGATGGCAGAAAGACCCGGGAGCGACCTCGTTCACGCTACGATCCCTTCACGGTTCAGGAACCGTATCCTCATGCTTGGACTTGCCGGCCTTCTGGTGATCGGCAACCTCGCCACCGCGATCTGCGGAGGAGCCGAGTTAACAGAGGAGGAAAAGAAGAGGGGCGTCTACGAGGTCAAGCAGGATGGCTATGTGGAGAAGATCGACCCGAATGTGGACTACAAAGATCGACTGCAGCGCATTCTGCCCAGGGAACCTGCCGAGTCGATGAAGGCGTTTCACATAATCCCTGGCTTTCGGCTGGAGCAGGTGGCTGCCGAGCCGCTGGTCCGGGATGCGGTCGACTTGGCCTTCGACGAAAACGGCCGTCTGTACGTCGTCGAGTTGACCACCTATGCAGAGAATAACTCCGCCCAATTCAGCTCCAAGAACGCCAGGGTCTCGCTGCTGGAAGACACCGACAATGACGGCCGTTTCGACAAGAGCACCATCTTTGCCGACCAGTTGATGTGCCCCACCGGCGTCA
>CAZURK010000510.1:0-6337 GCA_964623055.1 uncultured Pirellulaceae bacterium | reverse complement strand
CGTAGGATGGCTTTCCAAAGCCGTCCATCGACGGGCTTGGAAGCCCATCGTACAAGACGTTACGGCGTTCGATGCAAGAAGCTATTGCGCTTCGGGCTACGGTACTAAACGTAAGAGTGGCGGGGCCGTACACTGACTCGAAGACGTTTCTGCCACCCCCTTCCGTTGGTGGTGATCCTGCATTCTTGGTCGCACGATACGGATCCGGTTGACCATACATGGCAGAACAAGTGGTCAAACTTGACTAGGAGCGAAAAAACTGGGAAAAACGTCCGAAACAGGTTTACGCTCCCATGAGAATTCCTCGCAGAACGGGCCTTCTGGTGGCCATCGTCGTCATCTTGTTAGCCGTGCTTGCGGTTTTCGCGCGGCCGCTTCGGCAGCAGTATCGGCTGAGTATGGCCCGCAAATGCCTCGGTGCCCACAAGCTCGACGGGGCGTTGGTCTGGCTCGAAGCCGCCAGAGCCTCGGATCCAAAACATGCGGAGGTGCATTTCCTGTTGGCCCGCGCGTATCGCCGACAGGGTGCTTTCGAATTATGCCGCAAACACATCCAGAGGGCTTGGCGATTGGGGTTTCCGGTCCAGCGACTCGAGCGGGAACAATGGCTGGCCCTGGCCCAATCAGGTCAGCTAGACGAGGCCGAGCCTCACCTGGACGAACTCCTGGCGGATCCTCAGGGTGACGCCCAGGAGATCTGCGAGGCCTATGTCCGCGGCTATTTGCGTGTCTATCGCTTCGTTCCTGCCTTGAGATTGCTCGACGCATGGCAGGCAGATTTCCCCAAAGACCCCCAACCGTTGTTCTGGCGCGGACGGATCAACGAACACACGTTTGGCGATCACAAGGCAGTTGTCCTCTACCGGCAGGCAGTGGAACTGGCGCCCGATCGAACCGACCTCCGCACTGAGTTGGCTTCGCTGCTTAGCAAACGCCGCGAATTCGACGAGGCGGAGGAGCAGTTCCGCCAATGTGCAAAGGAGGCCCCCGATAATCCCGACATACTCGCGGGCTGGGGGAATTGCTTGTTGGAGCAGCGGCAGACGGATCGTGCGCGGGAACTTCTGCTCCAAACTCTGAAGAAAGATCCGAGTCATTTCCAGGCGCTGTACGGCTTGGGGCAACTGGAGTGGCGGAGTGGGAAGAAGCGTGAGGCATTGAAATGGCTCCGGCTCGCCTACGAACAAAATCCGAAGCATTCTCGTATGCGTTTTGCCTTGGCATCGGCCCTTCAAGCCACCGGCCAAGCCGAAGCGGCGAAGGAACACTACCAGTTCTTCACCGACGCCAAGAAGGCGTTAGACGAAATGGACGATCTGATGAACCAAGTCCTCGACAAGCCAGATTCGGTGGAGCCAAGGTATCAAGTTGGCATGAAACTGATGCAATACGTTTCATCCGTACAGGGAGCCGTCTGGCTTCAAAGCGTGCTGCAGTTGGACCCTTTACACGCGCCGACTCACGAGGCGCTGGCCGCCCACTATGCGGAGCAAGACAGACCCGACCTTGCCGGAAAGCACCGACGCTTGGCCGCCGAGGCACGAGACAAACAGCGTGAAGAGTAGCAGGTGACGCAACGCCGGCTCCGACTGCGCCTCCACGACGCGATGAAGGACGGGGACGGTGCGGGAGCACGGGTGGCGGCGGCGACCGCTGACTTGACGCAAATCACGAAGTGCACAGGGGCCGTGGAGACCAGAACTGCGTCGGCTTGCGCCTGCACGCGAGTCACCTCGCTTAGCTCGTTGCCTTCTGGCCGCTAAAGATGTATCCTGCAAATAGTCAGCGATACGGGCAAAGAAACGCGAGATCGCGTTTTGGTTGGTACGCAGCGTGGCTGCGGTTATGGTCCCCGGACTTTGATCCAGAAGGAGATCGCCATGCCCGTGCAAAAACTGAAGGAGTTTCTGGACGACAACGACGTCAGGTACGTAACGATCCAGCACTCGCCGGCTTTCACTGCCCAGGAGATTGCGGCATCCGCGCACATTCCCGGCAAAGAACTGGCCAAGACGGTGATGGTCAAGATCGACGGCAAGATGGCGATGGCCGTCTTGCCCGCGTCATTCAAGGTGGACATGGAGAAGCTGAAGGCGGCTACGGGCGCCGGTTCGGTGGAGTTGGCGGGCGAGCAGGAGTTCAAGGGCATGTTCCCTGCGTGCGAAATCGGCGCGATGCCGCCCTGTGGCAACCTGTACGGCATGGAAGTGTTCGCAGCCGAAGTGTTGACCGAAGACGAAGAGATCGCGTTCAACGCAGGCTCGCACACCGAGTTGATCCGGTTGTCATATGCCGATTTCGAAAGGCTCGTACAGCCCAAGGTGGTCAAGATTTCGGCGGGCGGCTGACACGGAACGATGATTAGGGTTGGCAACAGGTGACAAACAACGCGGAACCTATCTTCGTTACCGGGGCAACGGGCTTCATCGGTACAAGGCTCGTCCAAGCCCTCGTCCAGCGCGGCGAGGGGGTCCGAGCGCTCAGCCGGCGCGAACGCCTTGAACCGCCCCCCGGCACCGACGGGCCGTCGCCGCTCGAACACGAACTGGTGGAACTGGTCCGCGGCGACATCACGGACCGCGACTCGCTCGTGCGCGGAATGGGAGGGTGCCGCCGCGTATTTCATCTTGCCGCATACGCAAAGGTCTGGGCTCGCGATCCCGGCACCTACGCAAGTATCAACATAGAAGGGATGCGCAATGTGTTTGCGGCAGCCCGGCAGCACGATCTCGAACGTGTTGTCCTCACGTCCACCGTCAGAACGCTGGGGCCCAGGCCGCGGGGTGTAGTCGGCGACGAAGAAATGCCGCGCGCCACCGAACGGTATCTGACGGAATACGAGGAAACAAAGACTATCGCCGAAGCCGAAGCTCTCCAGAAGGCGGCAGACGGCTTCCCTGTAGTGATCGTAAACCCGACACGAGTCTACGGCCCCGGGCACATGACCGAAGGCAACTCCGTGGCCTGGCTGATCAACGACTACGATCGCGGCCGAGTCCCGATTCTACCGAATCGCGGTGTGAATGTTGGGAACTACGTAATGGTAGACGATGTCGTCGAAGGGCATCTGTTGGCGATGGAAAAGGGTCGAGTTGGCGAACGATACATCCTGGGCGGAGAGAATGCCAGTTTGAAGGAGTTCTTCCGAACGATCGACCGCGTGAGCGGAAAGCGGCATTTTCAGCTACCGCTCTTGCGCATGGCGCCGCTCATCTTCGCGTGGTGTCAGAAGAAGCGCGCCGAATGGTTCGGCGTGTATCCGTCCATCACGCCAGGGTGGGTGCGCACATTTTTTGTCGATTGGGCGTACCGTTCGGATAAAGCCATTCGGGAGCTTGGCTACGCCCCCATGTCCCTGGAGGAGGGTATCCGTATCACATACGAGTGGCTACAAAGACTTCGAAAGGAACACTCGTGAAAATACCTCAACCGTTGGCGGATGCCTTCCGTGGCCGACAATTCAAGCCCACCGTGATCCTGCTGGTTTCCCCGCCGCTGCTGCTCGCCTGGAAGTACTTCTGTACGGCGGACGTCTATAGCGACTACTTTGAAGTGCGCGGCACACAGGCTGTCGCCCCGCAAGTCATCGGCGCCATCGGTTTTTTTGTGAGCTGCTTCTTGTTGTTGGGTGCGGTGCCGGTATTCATCATCAAGCGAGTGTTGGGCGAGCGGTTGCGAGACTACGGCGTGGGGTTGGGTAACCGCAAACGGACGCTGCGCTCGTTCCTGTACTTTGCGCCCGTTTTTGTGCTAGCTGGCTACATCGGATCCAAAGACGCTTCGCTGCTGGATAAATTTCCCATCAACCCCGAAGCGGGGCAGTCCGCACTGATGTTCACGCTACACGCAGCGACAATGCTGTTGTTCTATGTCGGTTGGGAATTCTATTTCCGCGGGTTCATGCTGTTTGGCCTGCGCGATTCGCTGGGCGAGACGAATGCCGTGCTCGTCCAGATGCTGGCCTCGGCGCTACTGCATATCGGCGACCCGCCATCGGAGGTGTTCGGCGCCGTTCTTGCCGGATTGCTCTGGGGAATCCTGGCATTTCGAACGCGCTCTGTGCTTTCCGGTATGGGCCAGCATTACCTGTTAGGCATCTCGCTCGATTGGTTCATCTGTTACGGATAACGCACGACTGCAGATCGGTAGAAGCTCGTTGTCGTTTAACCGCGACCCAGCGGGGAGCGCGTCGGAGTTGACGTCGGTTGCCACCCTACTCGCTCCCCGCTGGGTCGCGGTTAAACGAGCGCGCTGTGACAACTGTTCATTCGCTGCGTCCACGTCGCAGCACGAAGCGATACAGGACACAACCATGATTGACACACTCCGTCGGATCTATCTCGTCTTGGTCGGAGCATGTTGCCTGCTCTGGCTCGAAGAAGCCGCGATATTCGGTGTGGAAGAAGACGTCGGCCACCGGCCCTACGAAATGGAGTGGGCCGGGCGAACGAACGACACGCGAACGCCACAGGTGGATTTCGAGAGCCTGGAAGGATGGACGGTCGAGTGCCGGGACGCCGTAGCCGATTTCGAACGCTCGCGTGAGCAGCAGCTATGGGGCCTGCACGTTGGCAAGCTGACGTACCGCGGCGAGGGTCACCGTCCAACGGTGGTTGTGCGGCCCGCTCAGCCCTTGGCGGTTCCGGCAAAACGCGACTGCGTGAATCTGTGGGTGTACGGCAACAACTGGGCCTTCAGTCCCGATCGCACGACACCACCCGTGAACGTGACCCTACTGTGTCGCTCGGCGTCCGGCAACGAGTTGCGCGTCAGCTTGGGATCCGTCCGCTGGAAGGAATGGTGGTTGATGCACCGGCGACTGACGCCCGAACAGATTGCTGCACTTGGCGACGGGGCCACGTGGGAAGGGCTGGAAGTCACCGGCGGGCGTAATCCTGAGGATCGCTTCCTGTACCTTGACAATCTGTGCTTCTATCGCGAGCCGCTACCGCCGCTGAGCTTCGATCCCCGTCCACAGCGCGGCGTCGAACCGCTTCCCGGTCAGGGCGTCGGCACGAACACAGGTCCGGGACGCCTGCCGTTTCCCAACCGCCCCGAGACGATCCTGCCGGACAACCTGACTGATGATTTCGAGGTTTCGCTCAAGCAAGAGGGCGAGACTTTCGCGTTCATCTACGCAGGCGACGATGGGCGACTCGTGTACAGATATCGTCCGGCGTCGGGGACGCTCGGCGACGTGTCCGCCGAATGGGAACACAACGGCGCGGCGGTTCAGTTCCGACCGATGGTAGACGGCGGCGTGTTTTCCCAAAGTGGCAAGGACGGTATGCCTGTGCCGCCGACAGAGGCCAAGTTGCTGGCTTGCGAAAGGCAGGACGAAACGCTCGTGGCGCGCTGGCATTGTCGATGGGACGACCAGGAGGCCGAAACGACATTTACCTTTCGCCTGTGGCAGAAGTCTCTGGTGATCGATGTGGTGTGCGCGGGGGGCGTCGCAGAAGAAGTTCATTTCGGCCGCGCCGCCGGGTTGGACAACCCTCGCTTGGTCACGCTGCCTTATTTGACCGGAGGCAGTGGGCGTCCGGCCATACTGGTTTCCGGACCAGCCGAACAGCCACTGTTCACAATGGGATTGGTAGATCATACGCGGTCGGGCGCGTCGGAACTGTGGTTTCAGAACGAGGCAGATTCCTCGGGGGCGACCTACAACGGCGGCTCGCGTTATCTGCCGATGACCGATGGTCGGCGGAACGACTGTTTCGAGCGTCTCTTCCTGACCATATCGCCGCGATTCGAGGAAGTTCTGCCCAATATCCCCAACCCCAAGTCGCCCTGGATGCACGTCACAGGCGAACGCGTTTGGCGAGCGCACGGGGCCAGCGATCGCCAGCGAGATTATGCCCAGTGGAAGCGAATCGCCCGTTACGGCATGACCAAGATCGCGTTGACCGACCACGAAACCGGCTGGCGTGACGGCGGCGAAAGCTTCACGTTCCGCACTCGCGCCGCACCGGGCAAAGGAGGCGACGAGTCGCAGGTCGAGTACGCTCGCAAGATCCGCGCGTTGGGATTTCGATACGGGATCTACAACAACTACACGGATTTCGCCCCCGTCAACGAGCATTGGCACGAAGACATGGTGACGCGGCTGCCGGACGGCGAGTGGCGGACGGCATGGCCGCGCTGCTACAACCCGAAACCGGCCAGGGCAGTCGAGTACGAGGCGCGGCTGGCACCAATCATCCAAGATACGTTCCAACTCGACACCGCTTACTGCGACGTCCACACGGCCGTGCGTCCATGGCAGTACTGTGACTTTGATGCACGAGTACCAGGCGCCGGCACGTTTGCCGCCACGTTCTACGCCTATGGCGAA
>CAZURK010000509.1:0-6357 GCA_964623055.1 uncultured Pirellulaceae bacterium | reverse complement strand
GCTATGCCACCAGTTATTGTGGTATCCTGTTGGGGTGGTTGGTTTGTAGAGCATCTCGGACGGCGTGATGATCCACAGCAAGCGTGGCGGGCAAACCGCGTTCACAATGCTGGCCTGGGACGTGGTTATCCACGCCTATGTCTTCACCAATCGTGCAAGCAACACCAGAGTGTTTCGCAGGAAGAAGAAGGGGGCAATGAAGAACGACTTGAGACCCAGCCAGCCAACGAGAAGGTTGATTCCGTTGCACTTCAGGCAAGTGAGGATGGAACACCGTTTGCACAGAAGCCCTTCTTTGTATGAGATGCTGTGAAAGAAGAGCATTCCAACATTTTGATAGAACGTCACCTGCTCGGTCTTAGCCTCGCGTCGACAAAACTGGCAGATTGGTGGTCCGCGGCTCGGCGTCGGTGACCACCCACAGGATTCGCATGTGACTTCGATATGCGATCTCGACGTCCCACATTTGGGACAGGGATTCGATGGCATCTATTGCGTCTCCTACGTTGGGTTCCCAGTATTCATTCAGTTGGTCGGCCGTTGGCTGTTTCAGGGGGCGGACGACGCGCAAGCCGACGTGGCGTGATTCGGTGTGCCACCAGATGCTGTTGGGGATCTGCGGGTCTTGCTGGGACCACTCGCGATCGGACGGGATTCTTCTGGCGGATCGAAGCTCGTACTTGGCCATCCAGAACGGCTCGACGGCCACTTCGACTTGCGGCCCCTCGTCGTCGTTGCGATCGGCTTCGCCCGAGGGGCTGCCCATCTTGAAGCGGCCGCCTGGTATGGGGACCATGTCGAACTCGAGCGTTTTGTCGCCGCATCGCAGTTCCTGGGTGTATGCCTTCATGGCCGTCGGGGATTGCGAGTCCGCTGCGTACGATGTGGGCGGAGCAAGGAGGATGACCGGTAGCAGGGTGGCCAGAATCGCCAGGTGAGGTTTCATTTGTCGTCTCCGTTGATTGGTCATTGCAGCTCTTTTATGACAAGAGGACGGGAGACAATGATAGCGAGTTGAATGGGCCTGTGCGCCCCCGGTTGCGACGGCCGAGAACGCAGTCGCCTTCGGCTTGCCGTTAAACGAGTTTGCGCACGGAGCGCGCATTCTCATCGTTTGGTGTATAGGGTCAGATGGCGGAGAGCAAGCGGCCGTTATCCGCTGATCTCGGCGTGGAAGGGAGCCCGTTTGACCTTGGTTTGGCGCGGGCCCCGAGTTCGTTCGGGCGGCGTGTTTGATTCGGCTTGGGCGGCGGCGTGGCTCACGGCGTACAGTTCGTTGTCCGGCTCCAATTCGGCCGCCTTTTGCAGATGGAACAGTGCCTGGTCGGCTTTGCCGGTCGTATTAAGCAGCATGCCCAGGGAATGGTGGGCTTGTGCGTCGTCTGCCGTTCGGTCGATCAGCAGGCGTAGGTGTTGTTCGGCCGCTTTGGGCTTGCCCGTCGAGGCATACAGGTCGGCCAGCATCAGCCTGGCTTCGCGGTGCTCGTTATTCCGCTGCAGCAGCCGCACCAGAAGTGACTCGCACGCTACTGCATCACCGTCGCGCCATCGCGCTAAGGCGGCTTGGTACAGAGCAGCGTCGCGCGTCCGTTCGAATTCCTCGATCGCTTTTTCCTCCCGCTCGGTGCGTGTCTGCGCGACATCGTCGGGCAAGTCGGCCAGCGGACTGCCGACGGTCGTACAGCCGGCCATCACGAGCGCGGGCGCGAAAACGGTCAAGGCTATGCGGGATCGCACGCGTAGTGTCGCAACTGTCATTTACTGATCCTCTTCGGGCAATGGTGGCGGGTCCAATTCCAGTTCGACGGCTGGTGTCGGAGCGGGGTCCAACGGGGTCTGGTCCTCCGCGGGACTGTCGTCGACCAGTTCGTCTTCGCTGACCGCCATCGGAGCGAGGGTCTCTTGGATTTGAATGACCCGTTCGCCTCCCAGTGCCGGTTCGGGTGCTCGCGACGGCCAACCGGATCGGGAGTAGTCCACACGTGGATGTTGCCACGGCATCAGCCCCTGCCGCAACCGGGCGTCGACGTTGTTGTCCGCCTGGGGATAAACCGATGCGATTTCTCGGCGCAGGCGGAGTGCATCGGTGTTCTGACGGTCGAAATGGACGGACAGGTTGACGTACCGCAACGCCGAGTCCATGTCACCCGCGGCCCATGCCGCCTGTGCTTTGCGGCAGTAGCGCCGGCCGTAGTACCTCGTGCCGATAGGGCTCATCTTGTCGGCAAACACTTCCAGCCGATCTTCTATTTGGCGTCTCGCATCCTGTCCTTCGGTGTACATGAACGGATCGTGCACGATCCGAGGCGTGATCAACACGATGATTTCGTCGCGACTGATTTCCTCCGTCTTCTGCCGAAACGCGGGACCGAACAGCGGCAGACTGCCGAACAGCGGGATCTGGGTCGTGGTCGAGTCCAATTGCTCGCGTATCAGGCCGCCGATCACGACGGTGTAGCCGTCCCGACACATGACGTTCGAGGTGACCTGCGTGACCTCCTTGTCGGGGACCGTCATGTCCTGTACCGGTCGCAGGCTGCCGGTCGACAACTCGGGATGGACTTCCATACGGATGATGCCGTCGCTGGCGATGAACGGACGGATTCTCAGTTGCGTTCCCACCTCCAGAAACTCGACCGTCTGTGTCGCCGCCGTCTCGGTTACTGTGGTGGTGACATAGCCCAACTCCTCGCCGATGTGGACCTCGGCACGTTGCTTGTTCAGGCACATCACCTTGGGCGATGCCACTACGTTGGTGTCGCCGACCGATTCCAATGCCTCCAGCAGGACGCTTAGGCTGCTGTCCAGAAACCCGATTTTCATCCCGCCGTCGCGGGGCGGCAGGTCGATGTTCGCCAGATTAAGCGGGGGCATCCCGGAGATGATGCGCATGTTGCTGTTGTCGCGCAGCATTTCGAAATTCACCCCGATCCTGTTGCTGTCGTCCAGGTTGACTGTCAGGATGACGGCTTCGATGGCGACTTGCAGGGGACGTTGATCCACCTCTTCGACGATTTGGTCGATCTGACCGAGCACGGATTCACGGTCGCGGACCAGTACCACATCGCCATTTGCGAAGTCGTTCCCGCCTGTCTTCACGTCGTCCGACGGGATGTCCACCTGGGACGGAGATGATACGGTGCAAGTGCCTACGGTTTCGGTCAGCAGCGGAGTGATCAGCGTCTGCAGTTCGGCGGCCGACACATAGTTGGGACGGTAGATTCGCGTGTCGATGACGTCCTGCGCCTGGTCCATGGTTTTGAAGTCTTCTGCCGTACCGACAAACACGAAGTCGTCCTCGTAGCGGGCCACGTAGCCGGTGGACTTCAGGATGGCCTTCAAAGCCGTGCGCACATCGACACCGGTAAGCGTGGCTGACACGTTGCCGGTGACGTTCTTGCTGGGCAGGATGTTCAACTTGCCGTGGTAGCTCAACGATTCGAGCACCTCCCGAATGTCCGTTTCCTTGACGTTGATGTCCAGCGAATCGTCGCCTTCGTCGCGGCGAATTTGCGACTCGATGTCTTCCTCCGGCTGCATATCCTCGTCGGGTTGCGTATCGTCGACCGGCGTGTCCTGCGATGTGGTCTCGCCAGTCTCAGCCTCCGCCTGCCCCGAGCCCCGTGCCTGTGACGCGGTCGGAGCGACTTGGTTTGCGACCATCGGATAGTAGGGGACCTGGTATGGACCCATGGGGCCGTGCGCGATGGCAGGAGTGGGAGCCATGGCCGGCGGCGTGATGTAGACGGCCGAGGCGTTGATGGTCGGCAGCGCGTTTCTGTTGGGTATGTTGATCCGTTCGTTTACCCTGGCGATTTGCGGAGCGATTTCCGTGCTGGTTGGCTCGTCAGCGACTTCCTGCGAGGCGGCAATGCCAGCTTCGTCAGCATCGTCCGGTGCAGGATCGCTGGGTTCTACCCGTTGGACCTCGGATTCGCCGCTGGCGGAATCGATCAATGCCTGGACGATTTGGTTTGGAGAGTTCTGGGGCGTTGGATCACTTCCCGTGACCACGGCCATTGCCAGGCCGACACCGACCCCGACAAGAAGAACTAGCAATAGAAAGCGGAAAAAGCTACGCATCGGTCTTCCGTGACCTCATGAATCAGCCGACCAGCGGGAAATGACCTGTTCCTGGTGACCTGAAGCGTGAGCGAGGGATCAACGATCCTCGCCGACACTTGAGGTTACTCTCATCCTGCCGGTCGCCTTATGCCACTTAACAGTGCCCACCTTACATGTTGATGTTGAACCAACGGAATACGTTGTGAATGAAGCCCAAATTTCCGGTGGCCTCATTCTGGCCGCCATCGCCGTCGTTGATCCTCTCGACGGCCCCATGTCGAACGATCTGATTGCCCGTGGCCAAACGGGGACTATCGAGATTAAGACGGTGTTCCTCTTCTCTCAGTTTCAGCACCACGTGATCCGCTTGCACGTCGACAAGTCTCAACGTGATCGTCTGTCCGTCCGATTTGTTGTCCGTTCCAGAACGTGCACCGAGCGGAATCTGGATGGTCCGGCCATCTTGATTGTCTGAAGCATCGTTTCGGAGCCAGTAGGTATTCCCGTTGATGGTTGCCGATCGAACTTGGCTGCCGACGATCGTGCCGCCTAGAACCAGACTCAGGTCCGAAAACTCGGGTTGCTTTTCGACCGGCTCTTCCGGCGGTGCCACCAACTCAGTTGACTCCTCCTCGGCTCCTTCCTGGATCCGCCTGATCAATTCCTGGATCCGCCTGGTCACGTCTTGCGTCGCACTCGCTTCGGCACGCCGAAACGGGTCGCGATAGTCTTCCGTCGCAACTGCCGGCTTGGCTCTCGGATCCTCGTCAAGCCACTCCGCCAGCGACTGCCAGTTGCAGACGGTCGAGATCGTCTTTCCAACGTTTTCTTTTGCGGTCGCGATCAGTCCGATATCGGGCCCAACGGTTTCTGCCGGCTTGACTACGATATCCGCCGGCGCGTTCGATGCCCCCGTCAACCAGTCTCCGAGGATCGGCGCCCAATACCACAAGGCGATCAGGCAAACCAAACCCAGTAGGGCCGCTTTGGCCGGACTTTTTACTAACTCCCGTTTTAGCCTCTTTCCTAGACTACCCATATTCGCTTTTGCGGCATTACCCATTCCGCGCGCTCGCGGTTCGGTCCGCCTCCTCTTGTATCGGTTGTCCGCAGGATTGATTTAATCGGAATTACCCCGATTATCCGCAAAAATTACCAGGTTCATCGTGCAGGTCAGTCGATCGGTCTCGTCGCCAACCTGCTGCAACTGCAGCCCGTCGATCCAGAACGTCAGAGGCAGTCGCTCCAGACGCCCCAGGAAGTCGAAAAGTTGATGGAAAGTGCCCTCGGTCACCAGCGTCGCCGTCATCCGCTGTATTGCGGCCGCGTTTTCGTCTTCCTGATGTGGTTGGAAGCGGCTTGTCACGACCCCGGAACCCTTTGCCTCGTTGGCTATCGAGCCAAAGACCGTGTCTAGATCTCCATCGGCCGGCGCCCGGCTTGCACGGCCGTCAACGTAAGTGCATGCGGCCGCCAGGTCGTTCTCGATCTTGATAATCAGCGCGTCCAGGTGCTGGGACTGTTGAATGTACTGCTTGCGATCCTTGACCTCTCGTCGCAAGTCGGCGATCGCTCGCTGACGCGGCAGAAAGACGAAGAAGACCGTGCTTCCCACGGCGATGGCAAACAGCAGGAAGAGTAAACCACGTACTAATTTGGTGTTCGTCATAGTCGACTCGCTATGCTCTCCGGCGGCTCGTTGGCAGGTCCATCCGCTTGGCCGTAGCCGGGCAGTAACTCCAAACACATTTCGAACGAAGCAGAACCCGGCGCCGTGTCGTCCTCCATCGAGTCCAGCGATTCGAGGTCGGCCCTGGTGAACAGCCACGAATCGCCCAGGGCCCGGATGCAGCGGTGTAGCGCCGAATTGTCGGTTGTCACGCCTCGGACCGAGATCACTGTGCGCGTAACGTCGAACTCCTCACGCAAGCGTTTGAGCGATTTCCGCGCATCGGGTTTCTTCGACGCATCGTCGTCTGGCTTTGTTGTAGTCGCCAGGTTCGTGTCGACGCGGTCTTCCTGGCGTTCCCGTTTCTCACGACGCATGGTGACCTCTGTCAGATTGACTTCCGGCGGCAGATGCTCGATCAGAGCGGCCAGCACTTGGGTGCGTGGCCAGGGATGACGCAAGTATG
Source organism: uncultured Pirellulaceae bacterium (assembly GCA_964623055.1). Lineage (GTDB taxonomy): Bacteria > Planctomycetota > Planctomycetia > Pirellulales > Pirellulaceae > JADHUC01. The sequence continues at coordinate 157 of CAZURK010000509.1, read as the reverse complement.
TGTGCAGGTCGGCTTGCACGTTGGTCTCGGCCAGTTGCGACTCAAGCTCGGCATACCGATCATTGGCCAGTTCAGCCTGGACGTACGGCAGTTCCACTTGGTCAAACTCTTGCTGCACAGATCGCCGCGCCAGCAACTGGTGCGTGGCTACCACGCC
>CAZURK010000508.1:0-6385 GCA_964623055.1 uncultured Pirellulaceae bacterium | reverse complement strand
TTCAAGCCGCGAGTGTTACCCAGCTTGACCATGACGAAATTGCGGCCCTCCCGAAGCTCAATCGGCACTGTCTTCCCGCGAAAGAACTCGTGCCTGCCCATGTCAATTGGTTGCTGATCGTTCACGCGCAGTAGCAGCCGGTCGTCCCATGCCAGACGCAAACGGACGGTCATGTCACGCGGGGCATTCAGAATTGTGAAGGCGTTTGCAGCTACATTTTCGTGATGAACGCCCGCGCCACGCTTATGTGGCCGGAACACGTGGTTGAAATCGACGAAGCCGTGATAAGCGGATCGCCGTTTCCAGCCCGTCGGCGGCAAGACGCCCATATTCAGCGGCTTGCTCATGGCGTCGTTAAGTGCTTCGTCGTCGTTGTTGTCGTACGGCCCGTCCACCAGCCAGACGCCGCTATCCGGCAGTTGCAGATCCATTTCGCCCCGCGGCAACGGCGTGTCGGGCAAGAGCTTCTTCCAGTCCGGCATTCGGGTGAACGGGCGCACGTCGCCGCTCTGATACCAATAGACCGTCGAGCAGATGTCATTTTCCATGCATCCGAACCGCATATGGATCGAGCGTTCGAAGTGGATTGCATCGCGCACGAAGAACCGGTAGCCGACTAGACGCTGCGCCGGACGCGCTTCACCCACATCTTCGTGCACATAGTACGGCATAGCCGCGTAGTGGTGCGTTTCCGGAGGATGTTGCGCACCGCCGTACGACGTCCCAAAGGTGTCCTCGCCGCCGATGCCGCGCAGGTAAGCCGGATGTCGGCCATCGCCGTCCAGGTAGATGTTCTCCGAACCGCCGTGACTCCAGCGATCCACGTTGTCGATCAGTCGCACCCCGTACACGAATCCGACCAGTTGCCCCGGCCCGTCGGCGTCCAGCATGAAAAAGTCCTCACCGTACCGCTGCGTGGGATTCTCGCGTCGCCAGCGCGCACAGAAGCGACGTTGTTCCTTGAACTCCTGGTCGGGATACCGGTGCCAGTCGACTTGGATGTACACCTGGTTCGATTCAGGGCCGGTTTCAAATTCGATGCGAGCGGATTTGGCAAACGGCATTTCGAAATAGCAGTTGTATCCGCTCCACGCTTTGACCGACAGAAACGGCGTGTTCACGTCGTACCATCCGAGCCCGTGCATCACGCCAAAGAAATCGCCCACCGGCGCTTCGACGTGCGGAACCTTGGCGTCATCGAAGTAGATCCGCATGACGATCTTCCGGTTGACCATATCGCTGTGCTTCGGGTGTTTCAGCGTGATCCAGATGTGCTTGATGCAGCCGGGTCCGTCCAGTTCCATCCACGTCTCCTTGCGGTCCGCCGCGATACCACGCGTGATACTCACACGATCTGAAACAGCTTGCTCGGGAAGGTCGAGTCCGAACGGCGAGTTCCCGCGGACCACGCCATCGAACAACGATAGCCCCGAGGCTGCTAACACGACAACCGGCAATACCGTTCGACTCATCATAAGGCCCCTTTCCGATCAGTACGGTCGAGCCTTCGCACCAAGCGATATCCACAGAGGCGCATCGCGATGAGACTACCGTAGAGCCACGCGAAATGAACGACGTTCACCCACCAGCGTGACGATTCATCGACGCTCTCCGAAGTCAGGAGGCAGAATAGCTCTGGTTCCCCCAGGGCGATGGCAATCGCCACGAGCGTCCAGACGAGCATCCAGCGATTGACTAACGCCGCCCAGATTATGGGCCACGCCACCACAGCATTGAATGCCGCCAGTACCGGTATGTGAATGACGATCCACAGCATGTCCTCGTCGCTTTCGTCCAGCCCGTCGCCCGTCAACCAGCGTCCGATGCCCAACAGAAAGGGCGACCGCAGCCGTCCACCCGAATAACTGTTTGATTCCAAACTGAAGTTCCTCGCGTTCTGAATACGCGACCGAGGAGTCAAGCGTACCGAGTTGCCAGCCGAATACCAGGCGGATCAGCCACAGGGGAACCTGAACGGCCCAGCATTGGACGAAGACCATAACTGCAGTCTCGACCAAAACGGAAAGCCGGTCGTAGGGATCTTCGATCGCGAATTCCGCGTACACGAGCGTGACAGATACAACCAACAGCAACAACACGAGAGGGCAACGCTGGAAAAACGGTTGAGGCCCCAAGGCGAGCCAAGCCGCCAGTAAGCTGCTCTGCGCGAACACCATACCATGGAGCATTCCGCAGAAGATCTCGTTCTCAGCCCCCTCGTTGACCGCGATGGCGCAGCAGATCACCATCGCCAGTAAGTGCACGAGGACCAGCCGAACGACGACGGTACGTCTCGATGAATTATCCATTCGCGAAGCCATCACGTCAGCAGTACTCGCTGACCGTCGTGCGCTAGTTCCATGCCCGGCGGCAGCTTGGCGTTTGTTTCTTCGTAGTCCAGGTCGTGCGAAATGTGAGTGAACAGCGTCCGGCGCGGTTTCAGTTTCCTCGCGACCTCAATCGCTTCGTCCAGTGAGAAGTGGGTGACGTGAGGCGTATTCCGGAGGGCATCCAAGATCAATACGTCCAAGCCTTCCAACAGAGGCCAACTGGCCGGCGGGATCTCGTTCGTGTCCGTGCAGTAAGCGACGTTCCCGATGCGAAACCCAAGTACTTCGAACCGCGGACCGTGTTTCAATCGAATCGGCGTTACTCGCGTCCCTAGCACCTGGAATGATTCGGTAGTAATGCCCTCGAAGGCCAGTTTGGGCACAGCGCCCTTGTGCGTTTGTTCGATGTCGGAAAAGGCATACTCGAATGACTTCCGGATGCGCTCTTCGACAATTTCCTCGCAGTACAACGGCACAGGGTAACCGAGAAAGAACGGCATCAGTCGCAAGTCGTCCAAGCCAAAAATGTGATCGGCGTGCTCGTGAGTGAACAACACCGCATGAATGATGCCTACGCCCTCGCGTAGCAACTGAAATCGCAGGTCGGGCGGCGTGTCGATCAGCAGATTGCCCTCGGGTAACCCCATCACGACGCCGCATCGCGTCCGTTTGTTGTGCGGATCATCGCTGGTGCACACCGGGCAGCCGCACCCCACCGTGGGAACGCCAACCGACGTCCCAGTGCCCAGCAGTATCAACTGACCACGAATATCCTTCGTGATTGGCGTGTATTTCTTAGCCAAGATCGCCTCCCCGATTAGCTCCCAGAGCGGGTCCGGATCGCCTCATGTTACTTCATCCCATCGGCGGGAGGCAATCACGGCAGGCGAGTTCCGGCAATCTTACCACGGCGTGAATCGCAGCCCGAACGTGACCAGAACTTGCGCGGTCAGCAAGATGATCGCCGGCAGGATGAACGGATCGTAGAAGTCGATCACCTCGGGGCGCGTCGAACGGATCTCCACCTTCTTCATCTGGTCGATCCGGTCCAGAACGGTCCGTAGGGTCTGGGGCGTCAGCGCTTTGAAAATCTGGCCGCCCGTCTCTCGGGCGATGTTTTCCAGCCCCGGTGTGAAACCGCTATCGTTCAGCGCGATGGCAAATACGACGATGTTGTGATGCTTCAGCTTGGCGATCACTTCCCGCTCGCGCCCATTGCCGATATCCTCGCCCTCGCCGTCGGTCATCAGGATGATCATTCGGTCGCCTTCGGCGTGCTGGGACAGAGGGGCCACTGCACCATCCAATGCCTTGGCAATGAAAGTGTGGCCCCAGATTTCGTCGGGGAAATTCTCGGGCCAAATGAACTCGCGCGCCAAACGGATGGCGTCCGTGTCCTGCGTCAGCGGCACCCAATGGATGAAATGGCGCGAGAAGATCGTCAAGCCGAAGGCGTCGCCCTCGCGAGTCGTCAGGAATGTCTCCAGAGCGTCCACGGCGCCGTCGAAACGCGTGTGCCGCTTCTCGCCGTCCTGAGGACCATACGTGCTGAAGACCATACTGGTCGAGGCGTCCAGAACGAGCTGGATATTCGTCAGCTCGCGCTGCGTCTTCGGCGGCGCGTAAGTCAGTGGCCGTGCCAACAAAATGATGGCCATGGCGAGAAGCAGGGCAGGGAGGCTGTTCGCCGAAAGTACCAGCAGACCGAGCAGCCAACCACGCCGCTGGCGCACACCGTCAAACGGTAAGACCAAAGGCCGGCCCCGCCGCACCCATTCCCAGAAAAGCAACGTGACGGGAATCACGAGCAGGAGTATCAGTTTGGGATGAGCAAAGGTCATGGTCTTTCCGCGTATGCTCCTGTAGCCGAATTCGCAGGAATTCGGGATTGCGGAACGCCCGAAGTCTTGCGACGTCGGCTAAGTCTACACTTGCGTCTCGTAAGCTTCCAGGAATTCTTCTGGTCCAGTGCAGGCGTTAGGGGCGTGCAACCAAGCCTGCAGTTTTCCATACACTGTGCCCAAATCATCGTTGCGTTGAATCTGCCGGCAGGCCTCCGCCATGCGCCGCTCGCGCAGATCCAGCCGATCGCGCCAGTGCTCCAGCAGCAGAACTTCGAGTTCCGCCTTCTCGTTGACGGTCAATTCCCCTTTCCTCAAAGCGATCAAGTATCGAGCAATCCGCTCGGCGACCGACGGTGGTGGCGGAGGCGGCGTTATCTTCGGCGGTCGTTTTGGACGGCCAATGAATATCAGCCCCATCAGCCAGAAGATCCACAGGATCCCCAGACCGGTTAGGGTCTCGTAGTGCCAGTGCCAGACATGGACACCGACTTCTTCGATCTCCTGAATACGGGTCTCGATATCTTTCGTCAGACTCGTCAGCCCCCGGACTTTGAAGGACGGCAGATCGCTGATCGGGCGGCCATCGGCCGAGGTCAGATACTCGGTCAAGTCGAACTCGCCGGGCAGGCTGACCACGTAGCGCACATCGTACACCCGGACGTTGCCCTGTTGCGTTTCGTTGGCAATACGGAGATTGACCGATGCGCCGCGACGGTACGGTCGTGCGACCAGACGCGAACCCGAATACCGAATGATGACGGCTTCTTCGACGCCAAGTGGAACATCGCGGTCCGACCGAGTCACCTCCGGTTCGCGCGTACGCATAACGACGACAATCGTGACCGCCGCGGCCAGCACCGCCAGCATCACGCAGGCAAGCACAACGCGCAGCGTTCGGCGAGGCTTCGTCTTGCGTCGTTGCGTTTCTTGGTCGGTCATCGTGTGTTATTACGCCTTTGCTCCGTTCTCGTTGCCAAGCTCCGGCTTGGTAACGCATCCATCGGCAACTCCACTCTCCGTACTGAGGTTCCCAAGCCGGAGCTTGGGAACCAGGACTCCCGGAACGTGGCGTTGCGGGAGCAACTCGTTGGCACCCTACCGGGCGCCCGCTCTTCGTCCGCGCGCCTTGAGGAACTGGCGAAGCGGTCCAAGGATTGGCCGATCCGTCTGTAGCAGCAGGTAGTCGATCCCGTGGCGGGTCAGATCCTGCTTCATGCTGCAGTCGGCAAACCACCGTCGCAGGCCGGAGGCGAAGAACGATCGTCCCGTTTCCGCTTCTCGGCCGCGATACAATCCGGCGCCTCGAATCCCGGTTTCCGCGGGGTCGCGAAAATGAAGCACTATGCATTCGTGTTCCTGCGCGACCAGTCGTAATGCGCTGGCGGCATCGGCATCGTGCAGGTCGCTGAGCACCATCAGCGCACTGCGACGACCGAGCGTAGGCAGGAGTTCGCGAGTGCGTTGCCCCAACAACGTTCCTTCCAGGAAACCGTGACGCCGCAAGCGGTGGGCCCATTGCATGACATCGTTGCGGGCCAGGGTAGGCGAGATGTGCATCTCGCGTTCGCCGCACGCGATCAATCCGACGGGCGTCAGCCGTGATTGGGCGGCCAACGCCACGCTGGCGGCGATCCGTACAGCCCAAGCATATTTGCTGAACGGCCGCGAGCTGACGCACATCGACGCCGACGTGTCCAGCAGGATGTACAGCGGGATCTGTCGCGGTTCCTGGTACTCCTTGACGTAGAATTTGCCGGTCCTTGCCGACACCTTCCAGTCGATCAGCTTCACGCTGTCGCCGGGCAGGTAGGCACGCGATTGCGAGTATTCCAGTCCCGATCCGTGATAGATCGAATCGTCCGGACCAAAGCCCAGACTGTCTGCCAGTTGTTTCACAGCCAATTCAAACTGCCGTGAATCGACCGGATCGTGTTCTAATTCGACGGTTCGTCGCATTGGGTCTTCAGTGCCGAAGGCACGGTCCTATGTCAGCCCAGGGTGGAGCGACGGGCGTGAAACGGCCGTCGCGCAACCCTGGGATCGGGTTCACCCAAATCCGAAAGCCCCAACGGGGCGGCCCTAATTGAGACACCAATGCGGCCATTCTCAATCCCAAACGTATCGTTCATCAATTTCGATTCCATGTCTCTTGCACAATTCCCGGAATTCGTCCTGAAACGTCATCCGTTTGTGGTGTTCTTCCTGGTTGGC
>CAZURK010000507.1:0-6435 GCA_964623055.1 uncultured Pirellulaceae bacterium | reverse complement strand
ACAGAGTCCGCCTTCCGGGCAGCCGGCGCAGAAGGAGCTGTTCGAGAAATTCGAACAGACGCTGTCAGGTGCGGTGATGATTGGTCAGTTTACCATCCACGGCAAAGAGGGGCCTTTGCGTCCTGAGGAGTACACGATCAAGAGCGTCCGCAAGTTGCCCGAAGGTGACTTCTGGTTGTTTCAAGCGCGGATCAAGTACGGCGACAAAGACATGACGCTGCCGTTGCCATTGAGCGTCAAATGGGCCGGCGACACACCCGTCATTACGCTGACCGATCTCACAATCCCCGGACTGGGAACCTGCGGCGCACGAGTTGTCATTCACAACAACATGTACGCGGGAACGTGGACACACGGCAATGCCAGTGGCCAGATGTTCGGCGTGATCAAGAAGATCGACGCAAAGCCGGACGACTAGTGCCCCAGGTCATTTGGAATCTAGGCCGCTAACGAACGGTAGTAGTCGATCGACCGCCGCAGGCCCTCCTCGAAACCGACCTGCGGTTCGTATCCCAACAACCGTCTGGCTTGGCTGATATCGGCCAGGCTGTCGCGCACGTCTCCCACTCGTGGCGGTTCGTGAATCGGCTGCACATCCAACTCCAGCAGCTTGTTCAGCGCTGCCAGCAACGTTAGCAAGTCGACCGATCGACCGTTGGCCAGATTCAGTGTCTTGCCTTCGGCTCCTTCGGCTTCGGCGGCCAGTAGATTGGCGTCTACTACATTCCCAACGTAGGCGAAGTCTCGCGTCTGACAACCGTCCCCGAAGATCGTCGGCCGTTCGCCCTTTAGCATTGCGGTGATGAACAGCGGGATCACGGCCGAATAAGGGCTGTCCGGATCTTGACGTGGGCCGAACACGTTGAAGTACCGCAATCCGACCGTCTCCAATCCGTAGCTGTGGTAGAACGCTTGACAGTAGTGTTCACCCGCCAGCTTGGCTGCCGCGTAGGGTGATAGAGGGCCGGGCCGGTCGGTTTCACGAAGCGAGGCGTGAGGCTGGTCGCCGTACGCGCTGCTGGAAGCCGCATAGACGACTCGGCGCACACCGGTTCGACGAGCGGCATCCAGCAAGCACAGCGTCCCAGTGGCACACGCCGCATGAGTGTCCAATGGCCGTTCGACGCTGAGCGGAACCGACGCCAAGGCGGCTTGGTGAAAGACGCAGTCGACATCCTTCACCGTCTGTTCGACTAACGGAGTGTCGTTTACGTCTCCTTCGATGAATTCGATGCTATCTTCAAAGCCTGCGACATTCTCACGGCTTCCCGTGCTGAGGTTGTCCAGCACGCGCACCCCATCGCCTCGCCGAACGAGGGCTTCAGCGATATGAGAGCCAATGAAACCTGCTCCGCCGGTTACCAGAAATGTGCGTTTCGCCATCGATTCAGATTACCCTCATATGCCGCCTTCGGTCGAGCCCCTTCCCCGTCATCTCATCGCTTAACTGCAATACCGTTCAATCTTGCGTGGATGCTTTGTGGGATAGGCTTCCAGCCTGTCAAATCTGGTAGTCAAACCACGCGGCATCCCAAGATATTGTGCCAGTTTGACAGGCAAGATGCCTATCCCACGTGAGAATCGAGCGGTATTGCGGTTGAACTCGCCAGTCGTGATCGCACGTGCTACAAGAAAATGGTCGCGGACGCAACCCGTCTGCGTGCGACCCTCAAGTCTGTCGCAGCTTGGAAAACAATCGGCGGTAGTCCTGCCGGTGTGCTCCAAGATCGCCACTCGCCTGCCCGCTTGCGATATCCTCGTCGACCACAACGATCAGGTCGCTGTCGTCCGGCGGCGGGACGCGCATCACGCTTGCTCGAACCGACACCGGTTCATCCAGGTCGTCCATCTCACAGACGGCACTATCGGTGTCGTGATCTTGATCATCGGTTTCCTGCACGTCGGGAGCCGTATCCTCGAACTCTCGATCCGCTTGGACGATCAATTCGTTGAACGTTGGCTCCTCGATAATTCCCGCGTCGGCGTTCTCCGTGGGCTCCACCGTAGCCGATTCGTCTTTCCAATCCTCCACAGGAGGCGGCTGATGCTCCGCGCCCTGAAAAATGGCTTCCGCGGCGGCCGCCAGTTCACGGTCCTGATTGTCCGAGGCCGCAGTCACGACCGACCGGCTGGCGGTGTGCAAATGCGAGTAGTGATCGACCACAATCTCTTCGTCGTCGAATGACTCTTCGAACGGATTAGTCGTCTGCGGTAAGGACGGTTCCTCGGCAGGTTCGACGGCAGACTGAAGTTCGTCAATCGGTTCGACAGGCATCTCGACGTCTGACGCCGCTTCCTCGTCTGAGAGTACGTTGCTGGCCGTGTCTTCGTCTTGCTCGAGGTCTGGAGTGGCCTCCACCTCTTCCTCGACCTGCGCCATACACGTCTCGATATCGTGCAACTGCCTTGTCAGGTCGATTTCATCAGAGCTGAGATTGCAGGAAGCCTCTGGTTCGGTCGTAGGGTGGGCCTCGGGGCACGTCGTTTCCCCACAATCCTCCTGTGTCGACGGCATCGGAAGGTCATCGTACGAATCTGAGAACACGCTCTCAGGCTCGGCAACAGGCTCCGTTGCGGCGAGACCTTCTTCATTCGGTTCCTCGAACTCAGGCTCATCCAATGTCCCAAATTCTATGACACCCTCATCGCCAGACGCTTCTGTCGCCGGCCCCTGGCACGGCGCAGGCAACTGCTGCAGATCGGACCATGCCTCTTCGATCAGCCGAGCATCCACTTGTCGCCGCTCGTTCACCACCGCCAGCACCAGAGCGTGGTCGCAGAGTTGATTGACCAGTCGGGGCACGCCGTCGGTGGCTTGGTGGACGGCTGCGTGCGCATCCTCGGTGAACACTTTCGCAGGGTCGCCGCCCACGGTGAAGATCTGCGAGCGGATGTACTCGAATGTCTCCTCGTAGTTTAACGGCTGCAAATAGCACCGTGCGGCGACGCGCTGGTTGAGGCTTTCGAGCTTGGGATTCGCCAATCGCTCCTCCAGCGCGGGCCCACCGGCAAGCACCAGACGCACACACGGCTGCCCCTCGTGCAACGAATTGGTGATCATGCGAATCTCTTCCACCAATCGAAGCGGCAGCGTATGCGCTTCGTCGACCAACAGCAGCACACCCTCGCGATCCGACTCGTCCAACTTCAAGAAATCGATCAACGACAATCGCAACTCGCCTTCCTCCAAGCCACGATAAGGCAGCCCCAACTCGAAGAGAATACTCTGCAGAAGGGCGCGGCGCGTGCAGAGGCGCGCGCTGGTAAGCATGACCACGTGAAACGCATCTCGAAAGCGTGCTGCCAGCAAGTGACAAAGCAGGGATTTTCCCGTGCCTGCTCCGCCGATCAGCAATCCAGGGCCTTCGGCTCGCCCAATACACCGCGTCAGTGTTTGATGTGCATTCTCGGCACTGGAAGCGGGAAAGTAGAGGTTGACGCGTGGAGCCGAAGGAAACGGTCGCTCTTCGAATCCAAAAAAGTCTTCGTACATTTCGACGTGCTTTCGTGATTCTGCGTAGTTGTTACGACCCACCGTTTGCCTAGTCCGCCCAAGGGCGCAAAACTCACGCTAAACGGTACGATCCGGCGTACTGTTACAAATCGGCACCTGCTCTGTTCAGTCTCCAGCGAGAGTGCCCGCGCAGGTGACAGCAGAACGATCGCTGCTAGCAACGCCCGTCCGCAAATTTGACTGTCCCGACCGACCGATTCCGGCCGAATACTCTTTGGAACCGGAAAACTCGGTCAGATCGCTGACGGTCCGGTCCAAGGGGGGACTATGGATTACGACCAGCCTTCGAAAGGCCCACGCACCCGTTCTGCTCGCGCCCCGGGCCGACCCTCACGCGACCGCCACTCATTAAGAACCGTAGACTTGGTCCGTTGGGCTCTTGCCATCGTGGTAGCCTGTTCGTCGATTGCTGCCGGGGTCGGTCAAGCTCCGGCGGCACCGTTCCTATTGGGATCGACTAACGCGCAGAATCGCAACGAGTCCATTAAGACGATCCCCTTTGACCAGATGAACGAACAGGTCAAAACGAAGCTGTGGCGAGTCGTCTCCAAGCCGAGTATCTACCGCCGACTGCCCGTTCAGACGATCGATTGCGACCCGGACCTGTACGTTTTCCTGGTCCGGTACCCCGACGTACTCGTCAATATCTGGCAGTTGATGGGAGTCACCAAAGTACAGGTCAAACGAACCGGCCCGTTCACTTTCGATGCTTCCGACGGCGTTGGCACCGTCACCAATGTGGAACTTGTGTATGGCCGGCCCGATCTTCACGTGTACTATGCCACCGGAGTCTATGAAGGCCCGCTGTTTCGCAATCGCATCACCGGAAGAAGTGTCGTCGTCATCCGATCAGCGTTCGCCAAGCAGGGTGATCGTCTTCGCGTGACTGTCCATCTGGACGCGTTCGTCGATTTCGATAATGTCGGGGCGGAAATCCTCGCCAAAACGTTGCACCCGCTAATCGGCAAGACGGCCGACTTCAACTTCACGGAAACAGCCCAGTTTATAGGCCAGGTGTCCCGTGCGTCAGAGACGAATGGCCCGGGCATGGAACGGCTCGCAGCCAAACTTACGAAGCTGGACCCCGCCGTGCGGAAGAGCTTCGCCGATTACACCGACGTGGTCTACCAGCGAGCCATTTTGCGGCGAGCAGCCCAGGTGCCGTCGCCCGCCTCGACGACCCGCACAACTGCGCCCGGAGGCAGCACTGCCGCGGTCGCGCAGCCATCGACCGCTGCGCTGGAGCCAATGATGCCACGCCGACGGACACCTATCTTCCGTCGCTAGTTGGACAGCGCCACTTGGTGGGCAGAACGTGGCAATTGAAGCCTGAAGCGCAAGCGAAGATCCAACGACGCAACTGGTTTCTTCGCTTGCGCTTCAGGCTTCAATTGATCATCGAAGTGGCGCAATCCAACTAGACATCTTCGTTCAACACATCCTCGCCATACCCCGGCGGAAAAGGGTCCGCGAGTTCGTCCAGTCCGCTCACGTCTTCGGACTCTTTCAGGCTTTGCTCTGGACCTTGCCCCGGGCCGTTTTCCGATGCGGATGTTTGCTCCAGAGAGTCGATGTCCACGTCTCCGAACTGTCGCAACCACGCGTTCACCTCGTCCGCCGAAGGCGACTCTTGTGACTTGGCGTCCGGATGGTCAGCCCCGGCGTTCTCCCGCTCGTGCGCCGCAGCCGCCATCTGCTTGAACCACACATCGCTGTCGATGGCCACAGCCTTTCGCCTTCGGGCGGCCCGTTGAAGGCGATGATCGCTGGATACTACGGTCAACCGTCGCGGGGCCGAATCAGCCTGTATCAATTCCTCGATCAGATCATCGGCCTCCTGGTGCTTGGCGGCGAACCTGACGGTCAGGCCACGGTATTTGGCAGTCCGCGGCAGCCCGGGAGGTGCGTGTTTCGCATCAAACACGACGGTGGTTCGTGACGCTTCGGCCGGGACGACTTTGTCCGCCAAGACTTCCAGGAGCGCATGCCGGGACCGCTCCAGCGTGCTCGGCCCCCCGCCCGAGGCAAAGATACCGGCGACATTCAGGAGATTGTAGCCGTCAATGATCAGCGCCATGACGGGCCTCCGTTTCCGTCAATATGGAGTTGCCTGGAACTGGCCTGAATCCACCAAGCTCAGTATAACAACCTTGCCGGCGTCGCGTTACCGCACAGATCAACCTCGACACGGCGGGCGCGAAAACGCCGACGCCAGCGCATCCCGATCCCGATCGTATCTAGCTCATGTCCGAACAGGCAAACAAATCGAGCAGCATCGCACAGTTGGCGATTCTCTTCGAATGCGGCCTGATCGCTCTGGCGTTGACGATTGCCTTTTTCTCGCAAAGATGGCCATTACCAGGTGTCGAATTCGCATGGCGGGCTTGTCCTGAGAACGCGGTGGCTCTTTGCTGGGGGCTGGTCGCGACGGCCCCGATGCTGGTCGGGCTGGTCATTCTGGACCGGCATCCGCTGGGCCCCTTTGCTGAATTGCAGCGATTCGTGCAGGAGAACATCGCGCCGCTGTTCGTCGGAATGACCGCCACAGAGATGGCGTTGATATCGCTGGCAGCGGGGTTTGGCGAGGAAATGCTGTTTCGCGGGTTGCTGCAACCCGCGCTGGCCGATTGGATCGGCCCTCCGCACGGTGCCTGGGCCGCGCTGGTCATCGCTGCCCTCGCGTTCGGAGCCTGCCATTGGGTCACCAGCACCTACGCCTTCTTGGCCGCCACGATGGGCCTGTACTTTGGCGCCATAATGATAGCGACCGGCAGCCTCTTGACGCCGATTGTGGCACACGCACTGTACGACTTCTTCGCTCTGCTATATCTGGTCAGGTGGAAGCGCCGAGAGCCGGAGCCAGAATGGGACGAGAGTGCGGAACCGCCGGACGAAGTGTCCGAGGACTGACGCTGCGCGGC
>CAZURK010000506.1:0-6435 GCA_964623055.1 uncultured Pirellulaceae bacterium | reverse complement strand
TCGCCGGCGAACCCGATCGTGACCTGCTCCTCTTCACTGGGATACTTACCGAAGATCGGACAAATGTCGATCGTCCCGGCGCCGATGTCGACCACCAATGCCTCGTCGATGTCGCTCATGCTGAAGGCGACCGCAAACGGCTCGGGCACAATGGCCATGGCGTCGAAAGACGGTCGGGCTGCTTGCATGATCGAATGCTTGTTGCTCGTGCTGGCGCGCGACGGCGATCCGATGACACCATAGACGGGCGAGCCAGATTCCGGCTCCATCAGCGAAACCGCGTGAGCGACGATCAGCCGGGCTGCTTCGTGACGTCGTGAGACTTCGTTTGTGTCTTCGCCCGGTTCTAGGTCGTCGTACTTCAGTAGTCCATGTTCGAAAGGCCGCAAGACGTCCAGGATTAACCGACGTCGACGGATTTCCTTGCCAAAGACGACCTCGCTGCCGACCTTGGCCAGCGCGACATGATCCTTCGGCCACCCTACGGCAGTGGGAAACATCTCTCGCCGCCCGTTGGAGCATGTCACGGATGTCTTAAAGGCTCCCAAGTCCATTCCGATGAAAGTCACTTCCGCATTCATTGCTTCATTCCAATCGGCTAGAGAATGACCTCGGCCTGGCAACGGCTAAGCGCATCGCTTAACCCCCTTGCGCAAGCTGACCGTATAGTTCGACATTTCTGCTATAGAAGTCCTCTACCACCCAACTGCTGTTGTCTTGTACTTCCGCGGCCTCGACCGTTGGCTCCGTAGCCTCTCGCTCCATCTTGCTGGGCAACTCGACTCGATGGTTACACGTCGAACGAGAAGGTACGAAACGCAGAATCGCGCATAACGAGACACAGAACACCGCCCCTGCTGCAAAGCTGATTACTCCGATTGTGATCGGTCCGGTGTTTGATTCGTCCGGCGTAGTTGTTCTCGGGCTCGGCCCAGTTTTTCCGGAACGCATCGGATCGATATTGTCTTCGGCAACGGCAGGAACGACCTGCAGACCGGGTTCTTCGGCATCGCCTGTTTCCACTTCGTCTTCCGGGATCAGAGCGGGCGAATGGACTTCGACATAAATCGGGGGCCAGACGGCACCATCGGGCAATGGATTGTGACGCGCCGTGACAGGCGCGACCATTACGCAGGTCCTGGAGTCAATGCCATGCTGGAGATTCTCGGTCGATCTTTCCGGGGCGATCCGGCCTTCCGACAAGCCGTGGGCGCATCTTGCGAGCCATGTGGCCGTCTCCTGGTCGCCCCGATCAAGACGTTGTTGGGCGACCTTCAACATGGATTGCGCGAACTGATCGTCGTCGTGCGGACGGGCCAATCCGCGATCTTGGGGCACGCGACGCCACAGCGTAACCCCCGTGCCGGTCATCCAGATCTCGGTCATCATCTCGTCTGGACATTCGCCTTGGCCGAACGCGATGACTGGTGTGCCGGACAAAGTCAGGGCGATACAGGCCGGCACGAACATGAGCAACCTGTGCGCGCAAACTCCCTGCCGTGAAGATCGTCGTTCGACCGAGCTTGGTGACGGTGGGATCATATTGGTCTTTGCCATCCGGCACCGAGCTTAAGCCGGACAGTACAGTTCGGTCGTTGAGACCGGGAGGGAAGTCGTTGGGGTATGCGGCGAGGTTTAGTCGTTGGCGGAGACGCACTCTCCGCTTGGTAAAGTATATCGACTTTGCGAATTGTGGGGCTTTAGGTGCAATGTGAAATGAACTCAACGGTGTGGACGTGTCGCGATTCAGTGCTAGCTCTCGGAGCGCGAAGCTAGCATCGCCAAGGCCGACTCCGCGCATGCGAGTTGGCCGGATTCGGAGTGGTCAGATGGTCCGTCACTTCGAATCGAGACGCCGGCGCACGAACTGGATGGCCGCACGATACGCTTCGTCAACTGCCTGACGATCTGCCCCAGCTAGACCATGTTCACCATTGGGTATGCTTATCAGCTTGTGCTCCACATTGTTTCGTCTTAACTCGGCTGCCATCATCACGGACTGCTCATGGGGAACATCTCCTCGATGTAGGACGTAACATTTCGTCTGAAGAAACGGTCGCCCGCGGCGAAAGCGACTTGAGCCACAAGGCGGAATAGGATGTCAGGCCGTCTGGCGGACGGTCTCGGAATTAGCTCCCAGCGCGTCGAGCATCTGCCGCACGGACGACTCGAGTGTCATGGTGATATCCCTGACCGCTTTACGCCGGTCTGTCGTGTACGACGCGTGATGCTCTTTCAAGTCGACGGGATCTCCGACCTTGACACGCGCCTTTCTTGGCCCCCACATTCGTCGTTCGTTGAAGACTTCCATCTCCAGCAGGCAAAGCACGTCCATGAACCGGTCGACCGTCATCGACTCGCTGACGTAGCCATCATAGATGGCTACGAACTGCAGCACTCGCCAGAGATCGTCGTACAGATTGCGCACTGACTGCTGGCGTTCCAGGGCAAGTTGCCGCTCGTAGTCGGACGCCTCGGGTTCCTGGTGGACGATTCGATCAACGGTGTTGAAAAGGGTGCGAATGCGATCCAGTAATACCTGGCTCTTCGGCGCCGTCACTTCGAGTTGCTGCTCTAAACGCGAGACAATGCACTCCTTCATGTTCTGGATGCGGTCATCCATGCTGCAGGCGGCATCCGGCGTGACGCCGTGCGTCCTCTCGTTCGCTGCGAGTACCGCCTCGGCCACGCAACGCAACCGGTCGTATCGGGGACGCGGCTCCAAATCCTCGGAGGCAAACAGCTTCGATTCAAGCCGTTCGAGTGAAGCGTCGATCTCGTCATGCATGTCTTCGAGATAAACGTATTTGACGGCGATTGGGATGCAGAAAAGGCTTGGATCTTCCTCCTGCTTGGCCGCGTCTGCGTAGGCTTTGAAGGCGAGTTGGATCACGCCCTGCTGGAACGGAATTATCGTGCTGTTCTGCCAGACCGTTTGCCCTTCGGGGAAAATGACAAGCCACCGCTTTCCCGCGGCGAGAAGTTGCCTGGTCATTTGAAACGAGGGCCTGTCCGCGGTACCGCGGATGATCGAATACGCCCCTAGCCGCTGCATGATCCAGCCGGTGATTGGCGACTGCTCGAACGCCTCCATGGCGGCCATGTAGTTGTAGTCGTCACCGAGCAGCTTCGACAGATACATAATGATGTGAGGCTCGAAACCTCCGGAGTGGCTCGGTGTGACGAGACACCGTTTTCCTCTGAGCTTTCTCAGTTTCTCCAGGTCGTCCCCGCTGATGTCGATCTCGGTGACCTTGAGCTTCCGCCGAATGGCGCGCCGGAGCCTCATCTTGAAGAGAGCGATCACCACGCGATTGCTCTTCGGCGGACGAAAAGTGAAAGGTTTCGGCCTGGCGCGGGGATCGGATTCCACGAGTCGCGTCGGATCCATTGCCTGCTGCCCGTCCGCTTGAGGTCGGTCAGGAATGCCCAACCTACAAAACCGAATAACGCGAGGTACTAGGGTCGTGCCAGACCAATCTTCTTGAGGGCTGTGTCAAGCATCTGTGCAGCAATCTCCTGAGCCTTCGACGCTCCGCGAGCCAACACGCCATCAAGATAGCCGGGATCGGCACACAATTCGGCATAGCGCGACTGCAGTGGGCGCAGACCCTCGATGATCACATCCGCCAACTCCTTCTTGAAGTCACCGTAACCCTTTCCGGCGAAATGTCCTTCGATCTGCTCGCAGCTATGTCCGGCAAACGACTGGTATACACCCAGCAAGTTGTAGATTCCGGGGCGATCCTCGTCAAACCGAATCTCTCGAAGCGAATCCGTGGTGGCCCTCATCGTTGTACGGCGAATCACATCGGGCGGATCGAGCAGACCTATGGCGTGTCCCGAACGATCCTCGCTCTTGCTCATCTTCCCGGTGGGATCATCGAATCCCATGATGCGAGCCCCCACATCGGGAATGACCGGCTCTGGCAGTTTGAAGGTCTCCCCGTAGATCGAGTTGAACCGCTGGGCAATATCGCGAGCGAGTTCAACGTGCTGCTTCTGATCCTCACCGACAGGCACGAGGTCTGTCTGGTACAGAAGGATGTCGGCGGCCATCAAGGTGGGGTAGGTGAACAAGCCTGTGCTGACCTCGTCTTTCTTCTTTTCCGATTTCTCCTTGAACTGTATCATGCGTCTCATCCATCCCATCGGGGTGAAACAATTCAGAATCCACGCCAATTCGGCATGCTGGTGGACATGGGATTGAACGAATACGGTGCAGAATTGCTCCTCGATGCCGGCCGCCAGGAGCAGGCCGGCCACCTCCCGGATCTTGCTCTCGAGCACTTTGGGATCTTGAGGAACGGTAATTGCATGGAGATCCACGATACAGAACATGTTGTCGAACTCCACCTGCGATGCGACCCAGTGTCGCATGGCCGCCAGGTAGTTCCCAATGTGGATATTTCCGGTTGGCTGAATGCCGGAGAAAACTCGCTTTGCCATCTGGTATCCCTTCTACTCTCCCAGGGCATGTTTGCGACTGCCCCAACAGATCATCGTGACGAATCCCACGCAGGTTAACGTCTGGCAGATTGACCGCCAAGTGGTCGCAACCGTGTCGATGAGCAAGCCAGGCGGCGTTCCAGCCTCGGGGCACGCAGGAACGCGCCGGTTATGGAGTGTTAGCTCGGCCAATGCCCTATCAGCGGCCGATCACCGTGAACATAACGTGCCAGCCGCTTCCGCCGCTCAGTATATTCGGATCCTTCTCCGTCGCGTCGACCGGCCCCATCTCACCGGCGCAGTAGCAGCCGAACAGTGGCAGTTTCTTGCCCAACGCCGCTTGAATCGCCGCCAGTTCATCCTCTGGGCGGCGCAGCTTGCCGCGACGGCCGGCGCAGTTGAAGGCCATGGCCGCCAACGGCTTGCCGTCAAGATCAGCCAGCGCTTTGGCTGCGCCGTCTTTGGCCGACGAGATCACCTGGTCGTTGTCCATGGCCTTGCGCCCGGACATGCCAAAGCGAAAATCGCCTGAAAGCATCAACGCGACCGCGCCGTCCCGGTACGGCTTGCCCTGGAAATAGACAAAAGTCTGCCCAGCGTTCTTGTTGGC
Source organism: uncultured Pirellulaceae bacterium (assembly GCA_964623055.1). Taxonomy (GTDB): domain Bacteria; phylum Planctomycetota; class Planctomycetia; order Pirellulales; family Pirellulaceae; genus JADHUC01. Next base: position 1,376 of record CAZURK010000506.1, on the reverse strand, counting down.
GCAGCCGCCGGTGATGGGGAAATTGCCTCCGAGCACCTTTTGAAGGCCCTCGACCAGGCACTGGTTCTTCGGCGCATGGGCGTCTGCGACCAATATTAGTAGCTGGTCCTGATCGGTTCGTCGCAATCCGGTCGCCAGCTTAGCGCCGGCCGCGTGCAGCCGCTCCGTGATCAAATCTTCGCTTTCTTCGAACGTCAGCTTGGCAACACCCATCTCTTTAACCAGCGTCGCTGCGATCGAAATGCCTTTGCCGCCTATCCCCATCAGACAGACCGAGTCAAAATCGGTGCAGCCTTCCTGGCTGAAAGAGCCGTAGGTCGACTCGCCAAAGACCTTTTCCTTGGGAATCACCGAGCAGACACCGTCGAGCATCTCTTGCTTATATTCAAGGTCCTCGAAACACTCCGAAAGCAGTACTGCTTTCAACGCTGTGTCGCCCATCGCGGCGATCAGTTTCTTCGCAGCCGCTTCGCCGGCAGCCGTCGGTTCTTCGTCTTCGTCTTCAACCAGAACGATCTTGACGACGATAGCTCCACCTTGGCCACTGACGGGCGGACTGCACCACGCGTCCGCGCCAAATGATGTTCCCACGGCGACAAAAGGCAAGACCAGTAGTGCCGCAAGCGATGCCCACAGAATTGGATGAGAGGTTCCGCGCTTCATGGTTGAAGTCTCCTAATAGAAGTTCTCGTTTCCCGTCATGAGCAGTTTTCGTTTAACCCGAAGCCACCTAATACTTCGATGTACAGAATCCCGAACGGATCTTGTTTCCCAGTACGGGTTTGTCGCCCCAACATGCGCCTTGCCAGCGGCTCCATGCGGATGCGTCCTCGTCCGTCGGCCATAGTACCGCGGCTGCCCCCAAGTCGCGAATTCCCGTACCGTCGGGATCGTGGACCAAGACCGACATGAAGAACTCGCGTCCTTCGCTGGGGCGTATGTCATCGCGCATGGGTCGAAACGGCAACGAGCATTCGTAGTAGGTAACGTCGCCCTCGCGGCGAACCGCAATGTCGGCGTCTTCATAGGCAAGCGGTTCCAAGCCACGCGTCTTCTTCGTTTCGTCAAGCTTGGTGTCCATCGCCGCAAGCTGGAAGCACTTTCCCGCGCCCGAATCGCCAGCAGCAGTCAAAAGAAACTCGAAACGTCCGGCAACGCCAGCCGGTAGTTCCTCGAACGGTTCGATGGGCAAGATGGCGATTTGAATGGCATCGAACGGATCTGTCGTGCCTGGCGAGTAGGGCACAACCTTGTCTTCCTGAACCTTGACCAGCACGGAGAAACGCCGCCGGTTCCAGTAGGTGGCCACAACGGTCTTCTTGCCGTCTTTCGTGAAAGTGATTGGGATTGCGTCTCCCCAATCATCCGTTGCGGCG
>CAZURK010000505.1:0-6468 GCA_964623055.1 uncultured Pirellulaceae bacterium | reverse complement strand
CCGCCGCCGTAAGCACGACGATATCGCCAGGGCTCTGAAACGATCGCAGCACCAACCGTCTCACGGCACCACCCCTCCACAAGGTGAGGGTTGGGAAGAAAACCTCCACTCGCAACGTACTTTCTAGCCCGTCCCACAGCCGTAAATGAAAGTACTCCTATGCAGTTTGCCCGGCCCCGTCCATGAGAAGAGAACAAACTCATTTCTACCGCAAACAGACCAGTAAGTCAAGTATCTCAAGAGCTACTTTTTCGCCCCAATTTCGGAGGGAACAGATTCTCCAGAGGATGCCCTGTCCCTCCACGTCTCAACTGAACATCTGCCAGTCGCCGACGGGTTCGAACGCGTTGGGGAAGTGCTCGATTGTCGGTTTGCGTTCGCTTTCCGGCCAAGTTATGGCTACGACATCGAATCGTGCGGGGTGTTCCAGGAGACCGTGGCGCTTCAGGTAGGTGAGGGCAAGACGGGTCAGCCGGCGTTGCTTCTCGTCATCAACCGCGTCGGCCGGATGTCCTGTATCGTGCGAAGCGCGCGTCTTGACTTCCACGAACACGACGGTACGGTCATGGACCGCGACCAAGTCGATCTCGCCCAAACGGCCGCGGTCCGAACGGGCGACGATGATGAATCCCTTCCTTTTCAGGTATTTGGCCGCCGCCGCCTCGCCTCGCTGGCCGAGTGTCCGGGGAGGACGCCATCGGTCTAAGAGATGGGAGAGTCGCTCGCGGAGAGACATGGTCCTTGCTTGTTCCGGGTAAGTGAATCGGCAAGAAACCAAACCAAGACGAATTCGACTACTTGCCGCCCTTGTCCCCAGCGGACTGTGCATTCGGTTTGTTGCGGCGTTCCTTCAAGCGGACAGCCTTGCCCACCCGGTCTCGAAGGAAGTACAGCTTGGCCCGGCGCACCACACTGGACCGCTTCACGTCGACCTTGGCGATGCGCGGTGAATGGAGCGGGAATTTGCGTTCGACGCCTTCGCCCGCCACGATTCGGCGAACCGTGAACATCTCGCGTGTACCACTGCCGCTGCGTGCGATGACCGTGCCGGAGAAGACCTGGGTGCGTTCCTTCTCGCCCTCCAGAATCTTCGTGTGTACATCCACGATGTCCCCGATTTCAAACTGAGGAACCTCGTCTTTCACGCTGCCTTCTTCGGCCAGCTTGATCAGTTCTTGATTCATGGTTCGTCCTTTCTTGACTGCTGGTCGACATCGTGCTGGCCGTGCTGTCCCAGCAAGTCGATCCGACGTTGTTTTGTGCGTTGGTAGCTCTGCTCCCGCCGCCAGCGGGCGATTTCTTCATGGTTCCCTGTCAGCAGGATTTCCGGGACTTGGTGTCCGCGATACTCGCGTGGCCGCGTGTATTGCGCGAATTCAAGGATCCGGTTTCCCTGCGAAAAGGAATCGTCTACGCTGCTTTCCTCGTGTCCTAATACGCCAGGGAGCAGGCGAATGACCGCGTCGATCACAACCATGGCGGCCACTTCGCCACCGTTCAGTACGTAGTCTCCGATGGATATCTCGTCCGGCCCTAGGATGTCGATCACCCGTTGATCGAACCCTTCGTAGCGACCACAAAGCAAGACCATTCGTCCCGCCTCGGCCAACTCCTCCACTCCCTCCTGTGTCAGGCGGCGTCCTTGAGGCGTCAGCAGGACCACCTTGCCTGGAGCGTCGCCCTGCCGCTGAACGTCTTCCACGCACTCGACAATCGGCTCGACCCGCAACACCATACCCGGACCGCCGCCGAAAGGCCGATCGTCCACCTTGTGGTGTTTGTCTGTCGACCATTGGCGGATGTCGTGAACGTGCACTTCCACCAACGCTCGTTCAATGGCTTTGTTCAGCAGGCTTTGACTCAGGTAACCGGGAAAAATGCCCGGAAACAGCGTCAAGACATCGAAACGCATTTTCTAGTCGCCGCCCTCTTTGGCGGCCTCGGTTTGGGAAGCAGCTTCGGCCTCGGGAGCAGCTTCGGCCTCGGGAGCGGGATCTGCTTCCGGGGCAGCATCCGTCGTCGAGGCGGCTTCTACCTCGGGTGCGGCCTCCGTTTGGGGAGTGCTCGCCGTCTCGGTGGCGGCCTCGTCCTTCGGGGCAGCCGCGACTTCAGCAGCCGCCTCTTGCTTTGGCTCAGCAGCCGCCTCTTCTTCGGCCTTGGCTTCTTCCTCTTTCTTCTTCGGTTTTGGGACGGCAACGGGTGGCGGAGCGGTTGGCTTGCTCAACTTAAGCCGCTCGACCGCCTGCCTCTGCTGCTCCAGGTGCGTGCCATCCGTGCCGTACTTCCTGATCAGCACCCCGACCTTTTCGGTCGGTTTGGCGCCGACGCCCAGCCAATAGTCGATCCGCTCGCCGTTCAGTACGGCTCTCGCGTCGGTTTCCTTGACCATTGGGTCATAGTAGCCCACTTCCTCGATCACGCGCCCGTCGCGAGGCACTCTGCCGTCCATCACGCAAACTCGAAAGAACGGTCGATGCCGGCGTCCCATTTTCTTCAAACGGATACGAACTGCCACTGAATTTAGCTCCTCATGCAAATGTGGGCGTCGCCCACCACTACAGTCCTACGGTGGGAATGGCCCAGCCGCCGTGTCACTATTTCCCTTTTTGTCTCCGCTTTCTGCGGCGGAGTTCTCTTTCGCGTTGTTTCTTGAGTTTGGCTCGCTGCTTCGGGGTCAGCCGTTTGCCCGTGCCTTGCTTGACCCTCGGCCCTCGACTCCCCGGGTCTAACATCCCGGAGTTCTTCAAGTCGCGGAGCGCGCTCATCCGTTCGCCAATTCCTTTGCCGGCCATGGCTTTCATGATCGGCGCCATCATATCGTACTGCTTCACCAATTGGTTGACGTCCTGGGTTTGGACGCCGGCCCCAGCGGCGATGCGATTACGGCGACTGGGATCTATGATTTTCGGATTGCGTCGCTCGTCCGGCGTCATCGAATTGATGATGCCCACGGTCTGTTTGATGCCCCCTTCCGTGTCCTCCTGCTCCATCATCTTCTGCAGTTCGCCCATGCCCGGCATCAGGCCCATCATCTTCTGCATCAAGCCAGGCTTGGACATCTTCTCGAGTTGAGCCCTGAAGTCGTCGAGCGTAAACTCGCCCGACTGCATCTTGGCCTCCAACGCGGCTTGCTCCTTGGCGTCGACGACTTTCTGAACCTCGTCGACCAGCGCAACCACGTCGCCCATACCAAGGATCCGTCCGGCCATGCCTTCCGGGCGAAACGGCTCCAGAGCGTCTAGGTGCTCGCCGGTGCCGATGAACTTGATCGGCACACCAGTCACCTTCTTGACGGATAGCAGTGCGCCGCCGCGGGCGTCGCCATCCAGCTTCGTCATGATGACGCCATTCAACTCCAAGGCATCGTTGAACGCTTGGGCGCTGTTGACGGCATCCTGGCCCGTCATGCCGTCCACAACCAGATACACCTGATCGGGCTGGACTCGCATGTCGATCCGCGTGAGCTGCTGCATCAGCTCTTCGTCAATTGCCAAACGGCCAGCCGTGTCCAGGATGACTACTCGAGCTTCGTCGGCCTTGGCCTGGCGTACGGCGTCTCTGCACAGTTTAACCGGATCCTTGGCGCCTTTTTCCGAGTAGACCGGCACATCCAGTTGGCCGCCGAGCACATGCAACTGCTCGATTGCCGCCGGACGCTGCAGATCCGCCGCCACCAGCATCGGTTTGATGTTGCTTTCCAGCAGAAGTCGGGCGAGTTTGCCGCAGGTGGTTGTCTTGCCCGAGCCCTGCAGACCGCAGAGCATGATGACTGTCGTTTCCTTCCTCAAGTGCAGCGACGCATCGACCGGCCCAAGCAGATCTATCAGTTGCTCGTGTACAATGCCCACGAGTTGCTGACTGGGATCCAGTGCGAGTAGCACCTTCTCGCCCAGCGCCCTGTGGCTAACCTCCTTCATGAAATCCTTCACGACGGAGTAGCTGACATCAGCTTCCAGGAGCGACCGCTCGACCAAGCGCAGGCCATCGCGCATATTGGCTTCGGTCAGCTTGCCCTTTCCGCGCAAGCTCTTAAACGCTGATTTCAGACCGTCTTGAAGTGTTTCGAGCATGCCTCAATCCATGCTTGGGATCGCACTATTGGATGACACGGGCGAAGGAGGAGAGACTCCTCCCCGCTTTGGGGATATTGCAACGCGGCAAACTTCACAGTGTATCCAACGAGTCGCGTGCTTGTAAATGCCCGCTGAGTCGTTTGTTGCGCGGACGACGACGAGTCACTCGGCCACCTTGTGAGTCAGTGACACCATGGAGGTCTGGGCATCGCTGGAGATTCGTAACGGGACGGTCCACACGACGCTGCCGACTCTACACAAGCCCTCACCACCCTGTTGGCAGTAGTAGTACTCCATCGAAAGCTGGATTATGTCGTTTCCAGCACCAGTGAGGGGGATCGTGAAGTCGAAAACGGCACTCGGCTGCTGCACGGTCTTCTGGCCCAGCGACGCATCGTCCACGGGGCCTTCGGGGGCCAACGATTTCAACCAATATTTCATCGGGGCCAGAGGGTTGATTTTCCAGCCGAATGGCAGATCCATTTGGACGGCCACTGTGATCTTGCCATCCTTGGGACGGACGGTGGCCGGATCAAGCTTGTGTTGCACGGCGTCGGGAAATGATGGGGAGGTTTCCGACTCGGGAACGACGGGCGGCGCCAGGCCGTCGATTCGCAGTGTCGCAACTTTGCCGCTTGCCAAGTCGATCGTGCGAATCAAGTGGTTGTTGGTGTCTGCAACGTACAACCTGCCACACGCGTATGTGACGCCTTCAGGTTCGTCAAACGTGCCCTCGTCGTCGCTTCGGCCTGGCTTGCCCGAGCCTGCGATCGTCCGAGTCTGGCCAGTCCCCGAGTCAATGGCTTTGATCTTGTTGTTGTACGTGTCGGCTACGTAGATCGTGCCATCGTGATAGACAACGCCCAATGGATGCTGCAGCATTACACCCTCGCGACGTCCGTCGCGGTCCCCGAAGGTGAAGAGTCTGGCAGACTTCAGGTGCGAGGTACCCACAACCGTCTTGACCTCGCCCCGCGGTTCGAACGGGACGGCTCGGATCGAGCTGCCTTCGCTGTCGGCCACATATAGCCACTGGCCGTCCGAGGCCAGTCCGCTGGGCTGGGCAAACGATGAATAGCCCATCGCGTATGGCATGGCCGGCAGCAGTCGTCCGTCCACGATATCTTCGCGGCCATTGCCGGCATAGGGGCCGATTCGCGTTTCGTCCAGCGGCATCGCCCAGATCTGGTGAGGCCCGGCCATGGCGATATACAGAATCTCGTCGTGAATCCATAACGCCCACGGGCTGTTGATCGCGGTCCGTTTCGGCCTGCCTGCATAGCGGCCCGGCACGGCGCCGGCGCGCATGGTACCTGCCCTTGTCGGCCAAGATTCGCGTCGTTGTACGCCTGTACCCGCGACGGTGGCGACCGTTTTTCCCTCCAGGTTGACTTTGCGAAGCAGGTGATTTTCCGTGTCAGCAACGTACAGCGTGGTGTCGTCGAGCGTCATGCCTTGGGGGTGGTTGAACGAGGCCGTGGCGTAATCGCCGTCCTCTCGGCCGACAACGCCGCTGCCAATCACTTCCAGCAGTTGGCCGTCCAGCGTTGTGACGACAATGCGATTGTGGTTGCTGTCGCTGATGAACAGTCGATTCCCCGCTTCGTCAGCCAACACTTTGCCCGGAAACCGCAACGCCGTCGGCTGCTGGCGGTCTGCCAATAGGTCGAAACGGATGGGCCTTTCGTCCAACAGGCCCTTTCGCCGGTAGTAAGGCATCGCCTTCTTGAGCACGGCGTCGACCTGCTGGAAAACGATCTCGCCGCTGGTCATCCAGAAGGCCATACCTTCCGGATCGATCAACACCACGGAAGGCCAACTGCGGATGCCGTACGTGTTCCATATCCGATGGTCCGGGTCGTTTACTACGGGATGCTCGATCTCGTATCGCAAGATGGCTTCTTCAATGTTCTGGCTACTCTTCTCCGTCTCGAATTTGGCCGAATGGACTCCGATCACGACTAATTGGTCCGCATAGGCGTGTTCCAGTTTCTTCAGCTCGGGCAGGATGTGTATGCAGTTGATGCAGCAGTAGGTCCAGAAGTCCAGGAGGACGAACTTGCCCTTGAGATCCTGCTTACGAAGCGGTCCGCCTGTGTTCAGCCACTGGGCGTCTTTGGGGAAGTTGGGGACGTTAATGCGACGTGGAAACGGATGAGCAGAGTCGGCGCCGGGCACCGATGGCGGCATACTAGCAAGCAGCACGACAACGAACGACGCGAGACCCACCCATCGCAAGAGGGAGCGTCGGAGCGGCATTGGACGCATCGGGGACCTCCAACACGATCATCAAAGGACGACTTGGCTACGGCAGAAAGTCACTGAGCCCTGCCGGGCAGCCTAGTGGCTATCCTAACGGACTACTATCCGGGCGAAAATCGTCCATGCAACAAGT
>CAZURK010000504.1:0-6512 GCA_964623055.1 uncultured Pirellulaceae bacterium | reverse complement strand
AATCGCCAGATCATCCTGATCACCGACGGGCTCCCCACCGCTCACTTCGACGGTCCGTGGCTGTATCTGCTCTATCCCCCGGATGCGATGACCGAAGCGGCCACAATGCGAGAAGGCATGTTGTGCCAGCGCGAGGGAATCACGATCAACATGTTCCTTGTTCCAAGCTGGTCGCAATCCGAGGAAGACATCCGCTTCGCCTATCGGCTGGCCGAATCCACTAAAGGCCGCGTCTTTTTCACGGCCGGAAACGACCTGGACCGGTACGTCGTCTGGGACTACGTCAATCGCAAGCGAGAGATCGTGGCGTAGATCCGGCGAAGGAAACAGGTGGGGCACGATTCCATCGTGCCAGGCACGTTGGAAACGTGCCCCACAGTGATGGCGCGGTCGCTATTCTCCGTGGCGTGCCGACGCGGTCAGCCCGCCGGTTTGACCGCGTACATTTCGCCGCGAAGATGGAGCAAGGTGAAGTTGAATTCGCCGGCCAGGGTAACTGCGGCTGCCGCGGCTGCGAACTCTCTGGAATCGCGGATTCCGATGAACTTGAGAACCTCCCTGCCGACGGGGCAGACCGGCCCTTCTCGCAAGGCGCCCGCCCCCGCCTCGACGTTGGGCAACTCGACGCCGAATACGACCTGATCGTTTTTCACTTCGACATAGACATTCTCGGTGCACGATACGTTCGAGGGACGTGGATTGACCTTCGTTCCTCGATACAACGCCGGAACGATTTCGCCGCCCATTCCCGAATAGACGAAGCAACCCTGCTCCTGCAAGACTGCCTGTCGGTCGATCTGCATGTAGGTAAGCAGCGCGTCGATGCCGGTCTTGCTCATCTTCTCGAAAGCGGCGACGGGCATCTTCACTTGCGCCGAAGCGTAACGCCCACGCCGGTTGCGCGGGGCGGGCTTCAGATCGCCGTCAAAGCCCATGGCGATCAGACTCTGTACGTACTTGACGCCTTGCTCCTGGAAGGCCGCGTCCAACCGGCTTCTGGCAAACCCTACGGCAGCCGAAGTGTCGGCATGCCCGCGGGCTTGTTCGAATCGAGTGTAGAAACAAATGTGAACGTAGTAGTGGCCGTGGTGCTGCCTTCGGACGAATTCGACTTCGTAGACTTCTCCGGCGAATTCGGCCAGATACTTCTCCTCCATCTCGCTGGTCAGGCCGGGCAATAACTCCTTGGCGGTCCGAGCTGCCTTCTCCCGTTCTTCTTCACACTCGAAGATGTATCCCAGATTACGCGCAGCACCTGCCCATTTCGACACCTTCACTTCGGCGCCGCCAAACTTGTTTATGCGGAAACAGCCGACACTGATCCCCAGCACGCCATGCCCGGGACCGTAAGCCAACACGTTGGTGAAAGTCTTGTCGACATCGCCAAAGACCTTGATTTGTCCCGCATACCCGTAGTACTCCTCACGGCCACCGATGTAATTGTTTACCAGCGGAAGGAATCGCTTGGCATCCGTTCCCAAAGGCTCCAAGGACGATCCGCAATATGCACAGGAGGTGTCCATGTCCGCCGCCGACAAGTGCCACTCGGCATCGTCGTTTGGGCAACGCCACTTCATGAGGTACGGTGTGTCCGGCAGTTCCAGGTGTCGGAACTCATGCCCAGTCAAGTCCTCAATCACTTTCCTTCGGCAGAGTGCTGCAACGCGATAGTGTTCCGGCGAGGCGAACGTGTACTCGTCCAGTAGAAGCGATTCCGTCTTCCATGGTTGTACGTCGCCGGCTTTGATCTTTTCGGCGATTTCACCGACGAGTTGTTCTTGGTTGTCCATGGTCGCGATTCCCTGCGAGTGTTTCGTTTCGTTCGTTTAACCGCGACCCAGCGGGGAGCGCGTCGGAATTGACGTCGGTTGCCGCACTACGCGCTCCCCGCTGGGTCGCGGTTAAACGAAGAAGTTGTCAGTACGTGTAAAAACCCTTGCCCGTCTTCCTGCCCAATTCGCCCTTTTGCACCATTTCGCACAGCGTTGGACAAGGCTTGTATTTGGGATCTTGGTATCCTTCGTACAGCACTTCCAGAATCGCCTTGCACACGTCCAGACCGATCAGATCGGACAGCGCTAACGGCCCCATGGGATGGTTCAAGCCCAGGGTGACGGCCGCGTCGATATCCTCGGCCGTCGATGTCCGGTCGGCCAGCTTGTCCATGGCTTCGTTCAGAAACGGCAGCAACAGCCGATTGACGATGAAGCCGGGCGCGTCGCCGGTGACGACTGGCGTCTTTCCCATCTCCAGCGCGATCTGCTTCGCATATTCCACGGTCGCGTCTGGCGTGCTGTCCAGTCGGATGATCTCGACCAACTGCATCTTCGGCACGGGATTGAAGAAATGGAGCCCCACCAGCCTGCCTGGATCGGCAAGCACCTGTGACAATTCTGCAAGCGAAAGCGACGAGGTGTTGGTGGCGAAGATCGTGTCTTTCGAGCACACCTGATCAAGTTCGCTGAACACCTTCTTCTTCACTTCCATGTTTTCTATTGACACTTCCTCGACCAACTCTACGTCGGCCATATCGGCCAAAGACGTGGTCGTCTTGATTCGGCCGAGGATTTCATCCTTCTCCTCTACCTTCGTGATCTTGGCCAGTCTCTGGTCGATCTTCCCTAGCCCTTTGTTGACGATCTCCTCACTGATGTCGCTGAGGATCACCTGATAGCCGATCTGGGCGCAGACCTGCGCGATGCCGCTGCCCATTGTGCCGGCACCGACTACACCGACAGTTCGTTCGGGGATTTCCCGAACGGCCTCGGCCTCGATGATCGTGCCCAGTGCACATGCATCGAAAGACTTTTTGATGTGGAAGTTGCCGTGTTCATCTTCAAGGAACAGATCGTAGTAGGGAACGCGCGTGTGCCCTGGGGAAGGAATCTCGATCCTCGTGCTGCCTCGAACGGTGCTCTTCCCGGTCGCGACGTTGACCACGTCTCCTTTGCAGAAGATGCACTTCTGCACGGCATAGTACCATTGTTTGCCGCAGTCTTCGCATTTGAAGGTCATGTCAATTCCTTTCGAAGATATGCACCGCAGCCGTTCCGCCAACGCCGCCGATATTGTGAGTCAGACCTACCGCCGCGTTTTCGACCTGCCGATCGCCAGCTTCGCCGCGCAACTGAGTGACGACTTCGAACACCTGGGCCAAGCCAGTGGCTCCGATCGGGTGCCCGTCCGCCTTCAAGCCGCCGTCGGTGTTCACTGGGATATCGCCCTGGATCGTGGTCCGCTGCTCGCGCACCAAACCGGCGCTTTCTCCCGGCTGGCAGATGCCCAGGTCTTCCATTGCCACCAGTTCGTTGATGGTGAAGCAATCGTGGACTTCGACGATGTCCAAGTCCTTCGCGGAGACGCCCGCTTGTTCGTACGCTTCCTTGGTGGCCTTCTTCGCTGCCTCGAGCGTGGTATGCACTTTGCGATGGGACAGGGAAATATGGTCGGTCGCCAAGGCCGACCCGGTGATCTTTACGTCACGATCGTCCTTCTTCTCTTTGGATACCACTACTGCGGCGGCTCCGTCAGAGATGGGCGAACAGTCGAATAGACTCAGCGGGTCTGCAATGATCTGCGAGCTCTTGATCTTCTCCAGAGTCACTTCCTTGTGGCTGAAATGAGCCAGTGGGTTCAGTCTGGAATTATTGTGATTCTTGAACGCGACTAACTCTAAGTCCTCGTGTGTTGTGCCGTACTTCTGCATGTGCTGCTGAGCCACGAGCGCGTAATGTGCAGGAAAGATCAGACCTTGTGATTGGTCGGCCACCCGATCGCCAGCCATGGCCAGGTTTTCCGTGCTCGCTTCCGAACTCGCATGAGTCATCTTCTCGGCGCCGACGACCAAGATGTTCTCGAATCTTGACAACGCGATCAACGCCTGAAACAGGGCGCTGGCACCTGAAGCACATGCGGTTTCAACGCGGATGATTGGCAGCCTCAAATCGGGCAGCAAACTTGAAACTACGGAATTCAGATGCAACTGCTTCGAATACGGTGCACCGAGAAAGTTGCTCACGTAGACGGCCTCGATTTCCTCGATGGAAACGGGGCTGTCGTCGATCGCATTGTACATGGCCTGATAGATCAACTCGGGCAGCGGATCTTCCAGGACACCGAACTTCGTTCTGCCGACTCCAACGACATACATGGTCTTCGGCTCCTCTATTACGCGAAATGCGTTCTTGGATAAGTCTTGAGACATGAAGGTATCGTATCACGCGACGATTTACCAGCGATGGGGCACGCGATACCTCAAGAGTTCCGGGTCGGCATGTCGCAAGAGACTTCGAGCGCAAACGCGAGGTCGTCAGTTAGGATCGCGGAATAAGAACTGTCGCATGTGGATTGTGGGGCACGTTTCCAACGTGCCTGGCACGATAGAATCGTGCCCCACTTGCTTCCCGCTGGTCTTTAGCATTCGAACCCGGCTACGATGGCCGTATGCCCTCGGCCAATTCCCGCTCCCACTCGTCCATCAACGGCCAATCGACGGCACATGTGCCGAAGTCGGCCATGTGCTGGTAGTCTTCAAGGCGTGCGATTGCCTTTTCCAAAAGACCGTTGTCTTTTCGGAAGTATGGACCGTGGCCTGGCAGCAGCCATTCCACGTCGCTCTGCCGAATCCTGTCGAGCGATCTGATGAAGGCTGGTATGTCACTGCCGTGATGAGCGTCGATTGCGCCCACGCAGCCGTCGCGGTAGATGGTATCGCCGCTGAACAACAGTCCGCCTAATCGGAAGGCCAGTTGGCCGGCTGTGTGCCCCGGCGTGGACCAAACCTCCAACTCGAGCGAGCCGACGCGCAGGATGTCCTCTTCGTCGACGATATGCTCCACGTCAACCGGTGGCATTTCCATGTCGATGCCTTGAGGTCGGATTTCGGCAAAGGTAAAAAGTCTGTCGCCCTTTTCGAGCGGCCGGGAAGCGGTTCGATGCGCTGTGGCCGTCGTCCGTAAGAGTTGCTTCGCTTTGGCCAAGCCCTGAGCATGATCCACGTCGGCGTGTGTGGCGACAATCGTCTTGCATTGCGACAGAGGGAAGTCCATCTGTCGTATGAGTTCCACGATTTCGTCGACCGTGTCTTCGTAGCCGATGTCAATCAGGATCCACTCGTCGGCGTCGTAGACAAGGTAGACGTTACAGCCGATGACGTGGCCGGCTTGATGATTCAACTCGATGACGTTCGGAAAAATCGGTTTGCGCTCCAGCATCAGATTCCCTCGTGCAAAAGCCATTCTCGCCAAGTTCGGCACTCTCCTGGTCACAGGGGCCGAATGGACACCCCCAAATGTCGTGAATATGTATGAATCGGCGATATTCGTGTAGTATGATAGGCTTGATAGTGATTTCGGAAAGAGTGTAACCGGTCTCCAGGCGTTCGAGAGTGCCATGTATTACAAGCTGAAGTGCCCACATTGCGAAAAATCCCTGAAAGTCCGCGAGGAATTGGCCGGCCGGAAGTGTGCTTGCCCCTACTGCAAGGGCTCGGTCCGAATTCCTCAGCCCACGGCTCCCGAGCCGCCTGAGGAGGAATCCCCGAAGCCAGGATTTCCCGGCATCGACACCAGTGCCGTGCCGAAAGGCAAAGGCGGCAAACCACCCGCCAAAGACAGCAGGCCGGCCGCTACGGACAGGCCGGCCGCTACGGACAGGCCGGCCGCTGAGGACAAACCGGCTCCGTCAAAGCCAGCCGCAGCAGCAGGTGGTGGCGGCGCGGCGGACACTACGGATGTAAGCCTGTTGCGCAGCGGCCTGATCGGGGCGGCGTTGAGTGTCGCTTTCTACTTGTTCCTGGGATTGCTGTGGGTGGTGTGGGCGGCTATGCAGGGCAGCTCGGAGAGCGAAGCGAGCGACGAAACGGACAAGTACGCGGCTACGTCGACAGCCGAGGAACCCAAGGAAGCAGAAGCCAAGGACCCTCCATTTTTCATCGGGCTGTTTGCCGACCGCGGTTTCGTCCCGTTCGTGCTGGTCCTACTGACGAACTGGTCGTTTGCGATCCTGTTTCTCAAGTCCCGGAAGATTGCTCGACAAAAGGGCTCGATGTTATTGGACGTCCTGCCTACCGAATTGTCGGAAGAAATCACACTGGATTCACTCGACAAGTTCTCGACTCACATCCACAGCTTGCCGGGGGAATCGGGCGAGAGTTTTCTGGTCAACCGCGTGATTCGCGGCCTGGAGCATTTTCGTGTTCGCAGGAGTGCCGCGGAAACGGTGACCATGATGGAATCGCAGTCGGAAATCGACGCCAACAACGTAGCCTCCAGTTACACGATCGTGAAAGTCTTCATTTGGGCGCTCCCGATCATGGGGTTCATCGGCACGGTGATCGGTGTTAGCGGTGCAGTGGCCGGCCTTGCGGGCAGCCTTGAAACGTCAAGCGATATCTCGGCGGTTAAGAACTCGTTGAAGGACGTTTTCGGAAACTTGGGAGTTGCTTTTGACACGACGTTGCTGGCACTGGTCCTGAGCCTGTTCGTGAAGATACCGTCGTCGGCTATGCAGAA
>CAZURK010000503.1:0-6566 GCA_964623055.1 uncultured Pirellulaceae bacterium | reverse complement strand
AGTCTACGTTTCAGACCAAAGACGGTGAAGTATGCATCCTGAGAAGAGACGCGCCAGGAAGGCACAGGATGGGAAGTCTCGAGCCCGCATTCTACTCAAGAAGAACTTACGTTGGTTGCCGGGGTTTCCCTCGGGACTCGATTCGGACGCGGTTCGGTGGCAGGCGTGGCCATGGGAAAGCCCCGGAACTAGCCATACCGTCTCGCTAGATCGTGAAGCAGTCCGTCGCATGGAGATGACGCTGTCCAAATTGCGTCATCGTTTTCCCCACGCTCTACCCCACGTTGTCGAGGATGTCGATGACTGGTTGGCGCGCATGGATTGGTTGCTGGACGTGCTCAAAGGAGCCGTTCACCAGCAGCGTGTGATTGATGTAGAAACGCTTCTGGCAAGTTCTTTGCCAAGTACTCGCTGGGTCCAGCGGTTCCGTCAACTTCGTGCAACTCGATCGGACCTAGCTCCGCTGCTCGACGCCGTCGCTTTTCTGCAGTTCACTAGTCGCCGCCGCGGTAGCCTGGCGGCACTCGATTGGATCGACGAACATGCGGCAGCACTCTCTCAACTCGTGGACGAGGGGGCAGCCTCGCGCGACCTGCAGTTGACCTTATGTACGCTGCGAGATGATATCCATGCCGATGCGCTACCGCTTTTTCTTGATTCCATGACAGACGTTTCGTTCCACTCGGTACCCGTAGGTAACGTCTATGCCTACGCTGAGGAGCTTTCTGGAGAACTGAAGAAGGCGGCAAACGGCGAACCATTTGAGATTCCAGAGAAACCTTCGGTACTGACGATTGGTGAAGCGTTCCGAAACTTGCTGAGGCTCTTGCTCGGCTCGAAGCCCAAGGCTCGTCGGAACGCAACTGAACTACTGAAGCTGTTCTTCCCGCTGGATTTCGCATCAAAGCCACGAGCGCTTAGAACGCATGCGGAGAGCGAGGAGTCCAGGCTGCTGGAACAGTTGGAACAAGTCCAAAATGAGGGATTACCATTCGAGGGATTGCCGAAGCGTCGGAAGAGAGAGCAGAAGAGGAAGCTGAAGGAAGCTGCCAACTTCGTCGTTTCGGATCACGACACCCGCCGGCTTCTCGAAGACGTCCATTTCGCGCTGCTTCATATTCCCGCCATCATCGAAGATCAGCCTCAGGTTCGCCAGTGGACCCAACTCGCGGCTCACCTGCCGTGCGCGGAACGATCGCTTCGTCTGGGGCTGTTCGCGGGATGGGAAAAGGGGAGATTGCGGAGCGACGAACCCAAGCAGGCAAATCGTCAGTTTCGCGAGGTTGTTTCCGGCTTTTGCCGACTGTTCGCCCGACGCGGAGTCCACCAAAGTCTTCTACATCTTTGGCGTCAATACGTCGCATCGAATGACCGTCATTTCCTCGAGGATCCGACGGACGTTTTTTATGGCAAATGCGTTGCTCGCGAAGCTTACCGACAGTGGGCTCGACTTCTGGAGGCCACCATCTACGACCGCAACGTGTCGATCGGCCCCGAGTTGTTCAGCTCATTCGGGGATTTCGTTCAGGCAACTTCGGACATCGACCGCGCAGGCCAACTCGTAGCGGCATTGGCTGAATCAGAGGACGATTGCTACTGTGAGGACGAGATTCGGGCTACTCTCTCAATTGCCAATGAGGAATCCGACCTCGTGGCGATTCTGAAGGAACTGGACGATAATTGCGAAATTGTCGAGCCCGTCAGGCTTCTGGGGAGGTACCTCCGTGAGGACCGGCTTCGACGTATCGTCGAGCAGTGGGTGGTAGCCGGTGATAACAAGTCCTTGCTTCGCCTGGCTTCCTGCACTCAGTTGGTTGTCGATCTTGGTTGCTCCGTGCCAGAAATCGCGGAGACAGAATCATCGTCGGACTGGCTAACTCGGTATCCAGGCGAACTGCAGGAGCCGCTCGCCGCATTACTTCGTGTCACTTGCGACGCCGATGTCATCGCGGCTCAACTCCTGCGCAAAGAGTTTCCCGATCCGGATGACCTTCGAAGAGAGTTGGACGCCGTTCGTCAGAAGCTCGAATCGCTCGATCGGCGGCAAACCCAGTCGTCGCGAGAGCGGCTACGAAGGCGTTTAGAGAGTCTTCAAGCCCGTATCAACCAACCGCCAGCGGTGACGCAGCAACGCCTAGAGAACCTCATTAAGAAAGTCGAGACCCGCGTTGATCATGAAATCGTCAATCGCTACGTGAAGGAGTGTCACGCCAAAGCAACAGAAAAGCTGCAGGCAGCGTACGGTGTCCGCCAATCCCCGGAAGAGCTGTTGGCGCCGCCGTACGATAAGTTGCTCGTCGCAGTGCTCCAACTAAGAGGCCGGATGAAGGAACTGGGGCTACGACTACTACTCGAAAGCCAGCATGATCCCAAATGTGATTTCCGGACCGAACCGGAGAATGCACTTTTCTTACGGAAAATACAAGACAAAGGTGTCCGTCTAGAGCCTTGGCTGAGTGAATCGTTGGAACGAACAGCAAAAACGGCGAACGGGGAACCCTACCGGCTGTCTTTTTCACGCGAGATTCTCGACATTCTGCTTATGGGTTTCCATTTCGACACGTGTCTCTCGCCGGGCTCGTTCAGTTTCTTCTCGACGATCGCTAATGCGATCGACATCAATAAGCAAGTCGTTTACGGAAAGACAGAATCGGGCCGCGTGGTCGGTCGCTGCCTGTTTGCATTGGCCGACAACGGGGGGCTGCTCACCTACTATCGCTACGCCCACGACGCTGCCGATGGATTTGACGAGGAAGTCGGTCATTTCGCACACCAGTTGGCCGGCGCGATGAACACCTTCCTGGACTCTCGTGGGCCGGTGTCGACTTTGGTTGCCAAGAGGTGGTACGACGACGGAGCGGTTTCCAGTGATTCGATCTACGACATGCAGAACCCCGACGGAACGGTGCGGACCATCTTGCGAACGGAGGACGCATCGAAGATCACCATGAAGCTAATAAAGTTCTTTGGGTCCGAACAGGCGTTGAGGGATGTGTTGGGTTCGTTGCTCTCGCTGGCGGAGTTCCGGACACGAAAGGAGATTGTCGATCCGTTTATTGGTCAATTCGGCTTTGACGCCACAGTCCCTATCTACGAGAGGTTTCGTCTTGCCATCCTGGCCAGATTCTCCGGAAGAGCTGAGACGGCCAGGCAGATTGTTGGCGCTCTCCGAATCAACTCTCTGCCGCGACGGCTGAAGCGTTTCGAGTGCTGTGACTGTGCAGCCTTCCACGGAGTTGGCAGCTACCGAGAGGTGTTTGGCCTCCTGATGGAGTGCAATCCTTCGATCGCCTTGCGTGCGATTCGGCTCACACGACCAAAAGACGTCAAGTCAGACGCCGAAGAGACGAATGCGGTTCGGAAGAGAATGCTAATGCGATGTCACCAATTGCTCGGCCGCGAACCAGGGCAGACCGAGAAACGGGGAAGATGATTGGGAGGTGTGGTCACGACGGGCAGATTCGATGACCGGGTGTGTGCCGAAGGCGATGATGGTCCGCAGACTCGGATGGTCCGCAGACTCGGCGAAATGGCCGTGCAAAACAGGCCATCGCCCGGTCACCAGTCATGCCGTAGTTTCATCTGCACCTAGCGCGTCCGGCATCTGCAATTTGCCTTGGTAGACACGCAACGCGACCTTCTTGATCAGTGACCGGTGAGGTGCTCCGCGTCCAATGCTTCCAACTTCTGAATTGCTGCGAAGTTGTAGCCTTGCCGGTTCCGCAGACTCTGCAGGCGCTCGCGGGACTTGTGGGCGCGTGGGTGAGAGAGGATCCACCCCGGCTCGATTTGGCCAATCCGACGTTCGTAGTTAACCTTCTCTACGAAGCCGATTCCGAGAAGAGCCTCATGAATCTCTTCCTGGACCTTCTCATAGCGGCGGTGTACTACGTCGATCTGTTTGGCCCGCTCGCATTGGATTTCCCCGAACAATGGGACGAGCTCACGGCGGAGGTTCAGGTCGGTTTGTAGAAGCCTCGCTTGTTCGGCCTTCGCGTCCGGGCAATGGATGGCGGTGGGAAAGTCTAATGCCTCCAGGCCGGCGGCGTTTTCGGATTGGATTCGTTGATCCAGCGCGAGTTGATCATCGAACAACGCGCGAATTCGACCATTGATGTGCTCAAGTTGCTGTTTGAGGCCCTTCGAGAAGTACGACTGGGCGGGGACGACGGTGATCCTAGCCCGCTCCATGATTACCCTCCATGGTCAAGCTCCCACTCCGTTGGAAAGAGCGACGCGGCAGTCGAAGCAGAACCGCAAGAACCACGTCACCGCCGACGCGCACAAAAAAACCCGCTCGAAACGGCCCATGTGTCAAACGGGCCGGCACGGCGGGGCACCACGACAGTAGCGAACTCCGCAATAAATTCCAATGCAGATCGGCTCGGGCTGGCCGAATTTTCGGGGTCCACCTGGAACAAATCCCGGCAACTTCAACAAGCAAGGAAGCGTGTGTATCAAATGGACTGTTCCCGTGGGGCCGGGCTGCGGAAATCCCGGAAAAGTACCTATTACGGTATTACAGTCGGGCAGCCGTCGTCGCCGGATTCCGCGGTCCTGCAGGTGCCGGTCGACGTCCGCTGAGTACGGCGGACCCGCTGGCGTCAAGGTAGGGGGGCCGGGCGGTCACGGAATCCACAGCCCTCTGGTCGTGCTGGCGGTCGCGATCCAGGCCGAGCAACTTGGCGAGAGCAGCTACAGATGGTAGCTTGGGTAAGGAAACCTGTCTTGCCGACATCTTGTCGGCCAGAGAACCGTTGTCCGCACCAATTGGACCAGCCCATGAAACGATTCGTAGTTTCTACATTGGTACCGTGCTTGGTCGTTTCTGCGGCGTTTGGCTCTCTCTACTCGTGGAACCCCAAGAAGCGTGTGCCCATTCCCCTTCGTGACGCGTTGGATCGTGCCGAAGCATTGCTTGGTGATGACGCCAACAATCGCTACTGTGTTGCCGTTATTCTATTTGGGAACAAGGAGGGAGACGGCAAAGGCGGCGCTTGGAACCTATTTTACGCTGCCGAAGACGGATCGAAGAAACTAGTCCACATCAGCATGGATGGAACCAGCCGTGTGACACTATGGAACGGCCCCACCGACCGGACACAAGGCGCCGGTCGGCGAACCGACTTGGACGACGTTAGAGAACGTCTTGCGAAGCTGTTCGCTGACAATAAGATTGATGCGCAAGTGCAACAAACCGGCAACTCGCTCACTGTGCGTTACAAAACTCGATCGCACAAAACGTATGCACAGACTGAAGACGGCGAGTACACCGACATCCTTTCCGAGGTCATTGGTCCTAAAGCGAACGGTTTCGTAATCGACGTATCTGTGGTCACGAAATTTGTTCGCGGCTGGCATAGCGGATACCCTGGAACAGGACCGTACTGGCGCGAATACAAACGCATCCATTTGACGGCAACGAAAAACACATTCTTGAAGGTCGAAGTCCTTTATGGCGGAAACGTCAACCACGAATTCGCCAATGAATTGTTTGGTGTTTTCGGCGTGGAGGCTCGCAACCTATAGCGAGGGCGGACAACACCGCACAGCCGCAGAGTTCGGCATCCATGCCGAATCGCCTTGAAATTGGGGCAACGATCCAACATTTGGTAGACTGAAACTCATGCATAGTCTGTTTGGTGTCGCAACGTGCGGCGACGGCTGTGCGAACCCGTTGGGCGGCCAATCCCAACTTCTCGTCGTGCGATCGTCACATCAGTTGCGCGGTCACGGTATCACCGATCGACGGATCACAGAACCTCCGCCTGGTCAGTCACGAAACCTGGTAGCGTCTCCGGTTTCGTCGGCGGGGACGTCCCCATTCAATCGTGCTCGGCAGTTCTGGGATCGGGGCAGACGTGGATTCCAGGGAGTTTGTGCCGAGGTGCGGGCGAGTTGCGGATTTCCTGGGAATGGGGCAACGGGACGTCGCGACAGATTACGTCGTGGTGTTCGTCTGCCTCTTGGTTCGCGCGACGAATCCGGGCCCGGTACACAATGGCCGCGATCGCCACGCCGCCGGCCGGGTAGTGTTCATGACGTAGAATCTCTTCGATTTCGTCGTCTCTGAGCAGCTCGACCACTCCCGTGGCCGTATTGTCAGTCCCGGTGCAAGTGATCGGAGATAACGTTCTGGGCGGTTTCAGGGGCGCCACCCAAAGGACAGGTCAACCGATTCAAAGGCTCGCTGCCATACCAAGTTCGGCGATCCATCAAAGACGATGGCCGTCAGCAGCGCCTATTCCGCAAGCTTCCGTGCTTCGATCCGGTATGCGTTGTCGAGCCGAAAGTAGACGGTCCCGTTCACGCAATCTTGGCCAGTGATCTGGTACTGGCCGGGCGCCAGACCGATGGGCAAGCCGGTGCCGAGGCACCAAGCCTTAGCGTAGCCTTCGATGGTGCAAGTGCTGCCCTGTCGTAACCGAGAATCCGTAGACATGACTGATCTCCCAGGATGTCGATTCCCCTCTCACTGTCCTTCTGGCTTCTGCCTCCTCTATATCTCGAATGCGATTCCTACCCAAAAACATGACAGAAAAAGTGGAAGACCGACTACCTAATAC
>CAZURK010000502.1:0-6571 GCA_964623055.1 uncultured Pirellulaceae bacterium | reverse complement strand
CATTCCCAGCCGTCAAAGGGCTCTGGGGCAAGCCGACCGTAATCAACAACGTCAAGACTCTGGCCAGCGTAGGCCCGATCCTCGCTCGCGGCGCAGAATGGTATGCGTCCGCAGGGGCCGACGGCAATCGAGGCACCACGGTGTTCGCTTTGGTCGGAGCGGTGAAGAACACGGGGCTGGTCGAAATTCCTCTTGGATTGACCTTACGGGAAATGGTCTTCGATATCGGCGGAGGCATGTCAGGGAGTCGACCGATCAAGGCGGTCCAGACCGGAGGACCATCGGGCGGGTGCGTTCCGGAATCGCTGCTGGACCTGCCGATCGACTACGAGAAACTGAGCGAAGCGGGCTCGATGATGGGCTCGGGCGGCATGATCGTACTCGACACCAGCACCTGCATAGTCGACTTGGCCAAGTTCTTCCTGACCTTCACCACCGACGAATCGTGCGGAAAGTGTGCGCCGTGCCGCGAGGGGACCAAACACATGCTGCGCGTGCTGACGCGAATCTGTCAGGGCGACGGGACGATGGACGATCTAGAGCGGTTAGAGCGGCTCGCCCGAACCGTGCAGTCGGCCTCGTTGTGCGGCTTGGGCAGCACGGCACCCAATCCGGTGCTGACCGCAATGCGGTATTTTCGCGAGGAATTCGAGGCACACGTGCGCGACAAAAAGTGCCCGGCAGGCGTGTGCCGCGATCTGATCACCCTTGAGATCGACGAGGGTACCTGCAACGGTTGCAGGCAATGCGTCAAGGTTTGCCCGGTCGACGCGATTACTGGCGAAATCAAGTCGCCTCACAAAATCGACAACGAAAAGTGCACCCGTTGCGGTGCCTGCCGAAACGTATGCCCGACCGACGCGGTCGCTAGTGTGTAGTCAAGGACAAGAGCGAATAAGGAAACGGTCACGCTATGGACGCAACTTCATCCGATCAGATCGTCGTCACCATCGACGGACGCACGGCGCACGTGGTCCGCGGTACGACGATCTTGGATGCGGCGCGCGGGATGGGCATATCAGTTCCGACGCTTTGCCACTATCGAGGCATGTCACCATACGGGGCGTGCCGGGTGTGCCTGGTCGAGATCGACACGCCTCGCGGCCCGAAGACGGTTGCCTCGTGCAGCTACCCGATCGAGGAGAACCTGGTCGTCCGCACGGAAACCGAGCAGGTAATTGAATCGCGACGTACGGTCCTTGAACTGCTGTTGGCCCAAGCGCCGGACTCTCCCGAACTGGCCGAGTTTGCGGCCGAATTGTCCGTCGAGTCGACGCCGTTCGAGCCCGAAGAGCAGGGAAAGTGCATTCTCTGCGGACTCTGCGTGCGGACCTGCAACGAGTTGATGAAGCGCGGCGCGATCAGCATGTTCGGGCGTGGCGCAAGTCGAGAGATCCGGTCGGCATATGGCGAGTTGACGGACCAGTGCCAGACGTGTGGGGCCTGCGAAGTGGTTTGTCCGACTGGTGCCGTTGATCTTGGGACGATAACGGCACGGCATCCCAAGCCCCATGTCACAACGTACGATCAGCGTCTTGAAGCTCGACCGTCGATTGACCTACCGCACCCCCAGGCTTCTCCCCGTGTACCGGTAATAGACCGAGAGAATTGCGTCCATTTCACAACGGGGCAATGCGGACTGTGCGCCGAGGTTTGTCAGGCCGGCGCGATCGAATACGACCGGGAGGAGACATCCATCGAGTTGGATGTCGGCGCCGTGCTACTGACACCCGGTTTCGACGCGTTCGACGCGACTCGCCACGGCGAATTCGGATTCGGGCATGCGGAAAACGTGTTGACCAACGTGCAATTCGAGCGGGTCCTTTCGGCCTCGGGACCCACGGCCGGGCACATCGTGCGACCCTCGGACGGGAAGACGCCCAAACGGCTGGCATTCATCCAGTGCATCGGCTCCCGCGATTCGCGGTGCGGGAACGACTACTGCTCGGCCGTCTGCTGCATGGCCGCCACGAAAGAGGCGATCCTTGCCAAGGAACACGAACCGGACTTGGACGTGACGGTTTTCTTCCTCGACCTACGCGCCTTCGGCAAAGACTTTGATCGGTATTGTGAACGAGCCAAGAAACTGGGAGTGAAGTACGTTCGTTCGTTTATCTCTCGTACGTACGAGATGCCACAAACGAAGAACCTGCGTCTAGTCTACGCTGACGCGAAAAGGGGTCGGAAGTCGTTTTCGCCCCAGGCGGGCAGCTTGGAGCCAGGCGACCGGGCGGAGAAAACGACTCCCGACCCCTTTTCGCTGGTCGAAGAAGAGTTCGATATGGTCGTGCTCTCGGTCGGTCTGGAGCCGAGTGCTTCGCTGAAGGAGCAAGCCGAGCAGTTGGGCGTTGAGCTGAACCGATGGGGGTTCGCCGAGACGAGCGAACTGCAGCCGTTGGACACCTCAAGGCCGGGCGTGTTCGTCGGCGGCGTGTTCCAAGAGCCCAAAGACATCCCCGACACAGTGATGCAGGCCAGCGCCGCCGCCGGGAGGGCAATGACATTGCTGGCCCCCGCGCGAGGCTCCCAGGTGCGGACCAAGTCGTACCCGTCTGAGCGCGACATCGCCGACGAACCACCGCGCGTGGGTGTGTTCGTTTGCCACTGCGGCAGCAACATTGCTTCGGTGGTGAATGTCGAAGAAGTCGTGGAACGGGTCCGCGATCACCCGCACGTTGCCTTTGCCGAGCACAACGTTTACACATGCGCTGACGATAGCCAGGAGATTATCAAGGAGAAAATCCACGAGCATCGGTTGAATCGAGTCGTGATCGCATCGTGTACGCCGCGGACCCATGAGCCGATCTTCCGCGATACGATGCGCGACGCGGGCCTGAATCCGTACCTGCTGGAAATGGCCAACATCCGCGACCAATGTTCCTGGGTCCATCCGGGGCAGCCCCTGAAGGCGACGGAAAAGGCATGCGACCTGGTGCGGATGGCCACCGGCCGTGCGGCGAATCTAGCGCCGCTGTCCGAGGAGACTGTGCCGGTCAAGAATGCGGCGTTGGTGATTGGCGGCGGGATCGCTGGGCTAACCGCAGCGGTGACGCTGGCAGACCAAGGATTTCCCGTGCATCTGGTGGAGAAGCAGAAGCAGTTGGGTGGTACGGTTCGCGAAATCCATACCACGCTCGACGGCGGCGGCGTCCAATCGCTTCTTGCCCAGACGATCGAACGTGCCGAATCGCATCCCCGCATTACCGTCCACCTGGACGCCACAGCTTCCAAGGTTGACGGGCACATCGGCGAGTTCACAACGACCATTGTGTCGAAAAAGGGGTCAGGTCCAATTTGCCGGAACGGCCCGGAGGGTGCTTCGCACAAATTGGACCTGACCCCTTTTTCGACACAAGTCGAGCACGGCGTCGTTGTGGTGGCGACTGGAGCGACCGAGCAGAAACCGGCCAGCTACGGCTACGGCCAGAATGCTCGCGTCCTTACCCAATTGGAACTTTCGGACCGCTTGGGACGCGGCGATAACCTGGAGATTCCGGAAGACGCGACCATCGCCATGATCCAATGCGTCGAGCAACGCAACGACGAGCGGCCTTACTGTAGTCGCGTTTGCTGCACAACTGCTGTGAAAAACGCATTGGACCTTCGCAAACGATATCCGAAAGCAAAGATCATGGTCCTGTATCGCGATATCCGAACCTACGGATTTCGCGAGGCTGCCTATCGGGAAGCGCGTGAAAAGGGCGTCCTGTTCGTGCGCTACGATCCAGAGAACGCGCCGGAATTGAGTGCCAACGGCGAGTTGAGGCTTCGCGTTCACGAACCTGCACTTGGCCGGGATATTCAACTGGAACCGGACTTGGTCGTTTTGGCAGCGCCGATGATTCCGCGTGCGGATCGACAAGAGCTTTCCGAGTTACTGCGTGTTCCGTTGAACGCCGATGGATTCTTCCTCGAAGCGCACATGAAACTCCGGCCGGTAGACTTTGCCAGTGAAGGCTTGTTCCTTTGCGGCACGGCCCACGCGCCGAAGTTCGTGACCGAGACGATTGCCCAAGCCACGGCCGTGGCTGGTCGGGCCGCGTCGGTTCTGGCACGCAAAGAAATGCCCGTTGGCGGGATGACCGCTTGGGTGGATCCGGACAAATGCATCTCGTGCATGACATGCGTGCATGTCTGTCCGTATATGGCTCCGAATGTTGGGGAACATAGCAAGGCGGAGGTGCAGGGGGCCGTGTGCATGGGGTGCGGTAGTTGTTCGGCCGAGTGCCCGGCCAAGGCGATCACCTTACGGCACTTCGTCGATTCACAGATCCTGGGCGCCATCGACAGCCTGCTCGCTCCGGACTTGCAGGAGCAGGAGGTTGCGTTGACGTTTCCCGAACAAGTCGGCGTGGCGCAACCGCGCTGGCATCGGGGGTGACCTTTCTGGGAGTGCGAGGCACTCGCCGAGAATAAGAATCGTTCGAGAAACAACAGTCGTAGCCGAAGTGGCAACACTTCGGGCGGAAGCGGAAAATCCCGAAGTCTTGCGACTTCGGCTACACTCAAATCCGACAGCTATCTCTGGAATGATGCGAAACGACAAACGAGTGAACAGATGGAAGACGAACCGGTAATCATCGCGTTTTGCTGCCACTACTGCGCGTATGCAGCGGCTGACTTGGCCGGCTCGATGCGTTTGGAGTATCCGGACAACGTGCGGGTATTACGGTTGCCATGTACGGGCAAAATCGAGATTGACTACATCCTCGCCGCCTTCGAGCGCGGTGTCGACGGGGTGATCGTGGCCGGCTGCCTGGAAGGTGGCTGCCATTTCCTTGAAGGCAACTTGCGTGCGCGACGTCGTGTCGAACGTGCTCAGGAACTGCTCTCGGAGATCGGCTTGGAGCCGGAACGTCTGGAAATGTTCAACCTTTCGTCCGCCGAGGGTGCGCGTTTCGCAGAAATTGTTACCGAGATGTCCAGTCGACTCGCCGAAATGGGGTCCAGCCCGCTGCGCAGAGATCACAGAAGCACCGTCGAACACGTAGAACAGATGACTAGCGAGGCCGAAGCCGCGCTGACAGGAGAAGAAGCATGATCGTTGCCGATCGCAAGAATGTGGCGGAAATCCGCGACATGATCAAAGACCACCAGCGCGTGTTGATGGTAGGATGCGGCACCTGTGTAACCGTCTGTCTGGCGGGCGGCGAGCGGGAGGTTGGCATCCTTGGGTCGGCGGTGCGCATGGCGCTAAAGCTGGACGGACGCGAGAACGTCGTAGTGGACGAATGTACGATCGAACGGCAATGTGAAGACGCGTTCATTGACCTCTTGGCGCCGCGCGTGGCCGACTACGACGCGGTCTGCTCGCTCGGTTGTGGAGCCGGCGTCCAGGCGTTGGCGGAACGCTTTCCAAAGACGGCCGTGTATCCAGGCCTGAACACGCAATTCATCGGCATCCTTGAATCACAAGGCGTCTGGACGGAGAAGTGCCTCGGATGCGGTAGTTGTCGGCTCGGCGAGTACGCCGGCATTTGTCCGATCACTCGTTGCGCGAAGCGTCTGTTCAACGGCCCGTGTGGCGGATCGCGCGATGGAAAGTGCGAAGTCGATGCTGATATGGACTGCGGCTGGCAACTGATCTACGATCGAGCGAAATCGACCGACACTCTCGAGAAACTTGAATCCATCGCAGCGCCGCACGACTGGTCAACCGGCATCGACGGCGGCCCGCGCAAAGTCGTCCGCGAAGACCAGTGCATCGCCGGCATGGGGCCAAATGCCTGAGGACGGCTGACGCGTGGGGTGGGCCAAGCGGCTGCTCGGTTTGATGTGACCAATAGACAACGGTCCACTGAGCGAAGACGTTTCCGAGCGAGAAACCCGAGCGCGGGCCCACCGAAGTGTGCTGTCCATTCCTAGGATGCGCGCATCTCGGAATAGAGCGCGCATTCTGGTGGGCCTGCACTCGTTTCTCCTCCGCGCCACACGATTCGGTGTGGTGAACTTCGTTTCCGCATCGCGACCGTTTTCCGTTGGCCCGTTTGGCCCACGGCCACGGAGTCCGAGCCCGCCATTCTGCCTTGACGCGGCTCTGCGGGCGGGGTTCATTTACATCTTAGGGGCTGTTTCGTTCGGCAATTGTGCCGGAACACAGAACCCTCGTGACGTCCGGAACCAGATGCCTAGCTTCCACGTGGTGGTTTCGTCGGCATGCATTTGCCGGATCGTTTCTCTCATGCACTGCTTGCCTGTCGACGACAATCTGCTACGCTTCTGCCTAACTCAAAACTCGCGTGATGAAAGGATGGCAGCATGGACTATCAGGCGTTCGTAGATGAGCAGGTGGCAAGCATTCAAGAGTCCGTTGGCGACGGATTGGCGATCAATGCGCTCAGCGGCGGTGTGGACAGTTCGGTGGTCACTGCGATTGGGCATCGGGCGTTGGGAGAACGGCTGAAGACCGTATTTGTGGACAGTGCGCTGATGCGGGAGGGAGAACCGCAACAGGTTGTCAAAATCTTTGCAGATATGGGAATTCCCGTCGAAATCATCGACGCGAGAGCCGATTTTCTTGACGCTCTCGAAGGCCTGACCGATCCGGAAGAGAAGCGAAATGCCGTCACGT
>CAZURK010000501.1:0-6574 GCA_964623055.1 uncultured Pirellulaceae bacterium | reverse complement strand
CGCAACGGCCGATCTGGACGCAGTCGTCGGGCGAGTCGCTTTCGCCTTCGACGATTTGGACCAACACGGACTGCTGGCCGTCCTTGCTCGTAGTGAAAACCCGTTTGGCCGAGACGGGCAGAGCCGTGTTGCGAGGTATGACGACAGCAGTCTGCTTTCGTTTTGTCTGCGGATCGACCGCCGCGACGCCCAGACTGTGCGAATTGACGTTCTTGATCTTGAATCGTGGAGGTACTCCAGCGACTTTGTCCAGCAGCCAAGCGGCGCGAATCGCGGCGCCATGTGCAACCGCCTCGTCCGGCGAGACCGAACAATCCGGATCTCGCCCCAGCCGGTCCTTCAGCATCTCGACAACGGCTGGCATGCGCGTCGATCCGCCCACCAGCAACACTCGATCGATGTACGACCATTCCAAACCGGCCGCCCGAATCGTCTGCTCGGTTGTAAACGCTGTGCGATCTAGCAGATCTTGAGTCATTTCCTCGAATTGCTGCCGCGTAATCGGTACTCGCGCGGCGTGGCCCTGGTAGTCGCACACGATGTGGGCTCGGCTGCGAACCGAAAGCGTGCGTTTTGCATCTTCGCACTCGCGTAACAAACGCCCCAGCGTGTTCGGGTCTTCTCGAGGGTCCAGGCCGTGCGTGCGGATGAACTCCGCGGCCACATAGTCCACCAACCGCTGGTCCCAATCGCGCCCTCCCAAACGAACATCGCCGTCGGTGGCCAGCGTTCTGAAATCGACGCCGCCGATTTCCATCACGGTAACGTCGAACGTACCGCCTCCCAGGTCGTAGACCAAAATCTTCTTCGGCTCGCCGCAGTTGCTTTCCGGATGGAGGTAGCCCCGCGAATAACCGTAAGCAAGGGCGGCCGCGGTCGGCTCGTTGATGATGTCCAGCACGTCAAAACCGGCTATGTAGCCGGCATCCTGTGTGGCCTTCCGCCGGACTTCGTCGAAGTAGGCCGGGACCGTTATCACGACCTTCGTGAAACTGCCGATCGTTCTCACCGCGTCGTTGCGAAGCTTGTTCAGGATCCACCCCTGCAAAGCTTCGGGTGGGTAGGCTTGGCCCGAGAATTCCTTGTGGAAAACACGAAGCCCCAGATCGCGTTTCGCACACTCGGCCACGTATTCCATGTCGGTGGCCATCGCTTTGATGGCTTCTTTGCCGACCACAACGTCTTCGCCGTCGAAAAGCACGACGCTGGGCGTTGTCTTGTCACCTTCCGCATTATCCAGCGTCCGAGGCCGCCCCGATTCGTCCAGGTAGGCCACTGCCGAGTAGGTCGTTCCCAGGTCGATGCCCACCGCCGGCTCGGACCGCTGCCTCGGGCTGCGCCTGCCAGCCGATCCGACCTTCATGTCAGTGTCTTCGGTCGCCTGGAAAGCCTTCGTCGCCTCGCCGTGCAGGTCCGCCCCGCCGCCGGGACCTGCGATAGTTCCTGGACTCTTTCCCGGCGCAGCACCCCGGCGAACCTGCAATTCGTGAAGACAAGCCTCCAGGTCGCGGATAACCTCGTCCATGTTCGCATGGCGATCATCCGGCGATTTGGCCACCATCCGCTGGAAGAGCAGGTCCAATTGTTCCGGTGTCTCCGGACGCTCGGTTCGCATCGACGGTATCGGGTCAGCGCGGTGGGCGATCAGCTTCTTAATCGGAGAATCGCCGCGGTAGGGGGCTCGACCCGTGACCAGCCTGAACAGCGTACATCCGAGACTATAGATGTCAGAGCGTCGATCGACACCCGCGGAACTGTCCGCTTGCTCGGGCGACATGTAGTCAACCGTACCGACAATCTGATTTGCCTGCGTGATGCCACTATCGTCGGCATCCGTTTCGGATCCCCCCTGAAGCGGGCTATCAAACATGGCCAGCCCCATGTCCAACACCTTGACCATTCCTGCGGTGTCCACCAGCAGGTTGCTGGGTTTGATGTCTCGGTGGATGATGCCTTGCGAATGGGCAAAAGCGATTCCCCGGGCCGCTTGGATGGCGTAGGTGAGCGCTTTTTCCAGATCGAGCGGCCCTTCGCGGCTGATGATGAACCCAAGGTCTTCGCCATCGACGTATTCCATCACCAAGTAGTAAATTCCGTTCTCTTCATCGGCGTCGAAGGCAGTGACGATGTTGGGATGCGACAGGCTGGCAACGGCCTCGACCTCTCGCTGGAATCGTTTCAAGGCCACTTCGGACTTGGTGTGCTCGTCGTGGAGCACCTTAACGACCACCGGCCGTTTCATTCGACGGTGTTCGGCCTTGAACACCTCGCCCATGCCACCCGATCCGATGCGGTCCAGGATGACGTTCTTGCCCAGCACCAGCCCTTCCGGCTTGCCATCACAAATCCGGGCGGCTTGATAGCTGGTCAATTTGCCGAATCGCACCAGTTCGCGGGCCAACGATTCGGCCGACAGATGCCGGAGTTCAGGCGGCAATTGGGCGCGGAATTCCTGCAGTTCTTCGGCGGTCATAAGTCCGCTGGTAATCAGGCTTTCCGTGAGTTTTTTCAGCGTAACCGCCATCGCCCGCTCCGCTTCGCGACAAGTCCAATCGAGTATACCCCGTACTGGAGGGAAAAGCTAATGGTCATCTTCGGGTCGCCGATTGTGGCAAATCTTCTGGCCGCGATGTCAAACCGCTGCCCACCGACCGGCCCGATACAGCCGGCAACAACAGTGGCAGTATCGGCGGACACCCCTCATACTATTCCTTGGGGGGCGTTCTGGCGTCGCATTCGCTAACCGAACCACACCGGTACATACGATTTAGACCAAATCTCACGGGGAGAGGTTTCAATGCGTGATCCAAGATTCTCATTGTATGTGCTTGCGTCGCTCAGCGTTTGCGGATGGTTCGGGAGGCAGGCGGCGGCGGATGGCAAGCTGTTCGCCCCACGCGACTACCGAGGATCGCTGGAAGAGCAATCACAGGAAGCGATCATCGTTTTCAGTCAGGGAGACAAGAATGCGAGCGCAGTGGAGGACCTGATCCTGAAGATTCGCGTGGTCGGGCCGGTCGAGCAGTTTGCCTGGGTAGTGCCGTTACCAAACCAGCCGGTGACGGCTCAAGAGGACAACAAGCTGTTCGAAGAGCTCTTTCGTTATGTGGAAGCACGCAGACAAGAGATACTCAAGATGCAGAAAGTGCGGGGCAAGTTTGGAGGCTTCGGCGGAATGGAGGAGAAGGTCGAGGTGCTCTCGCGCGAGATCGTCGGCAGCTACGACGTGGCCGTTGTGCGGGAGCGCAAACGAGGAGCGTTGAACGATTGGCTGATCCAGGAAGGGTACCAGGGGTTGGAGAATGCCGACGACGTGATCGACTACTACCGCGACAAGGGATACGTCTTCGCATGCGTTAAAGTCACCAACGCGGCAGTTGCCGACCTGAAGGAGGCAGATCCGAAGCGGAAATCGCCAAACGATGCCAACGCACGCGAAGCCGTCGATCTGCATCCCTTGCGGTTCACCTTCGAAACCGGCGGACGCGACGGCATCTACTTTCCCATGAAGATGACCGGGTTGCAGACCGAGCCCTTTGACGTGAACCTCTACGTCTTCTACCGGGCTTGGATCAACGATCGCCTGAACGACTTTGGGTATGAGCACCGGGGGTTCCTGCGTCAATTCCGCGATTGGGACTCGCCCAAATGCACCCCGAACGCGGGGAAACTCTGGTGCAGAGCCCAACACGATCCGTATCTCGGTCGGCATGCAAAGCGAATGCCTACCGTCGTCAAGTTCTTCAAAGAGCGACACATGGGCAAGCGGTTCTACCTGACCAACATTCAAGCCTTCGACTTGAAGCCTGACGATGTTCGCCAACGGAAGAACGACCTGTGGCTGTTTCCATACTACACCAACCGCAGCATCATCCCCTACGACGCCCGACCCGGCGGCCCCGTTGCGACTGCCGGGGCCCGATGACGGTTGCACGCTGCAAAGAACCGCGCAGTTATTCAATCGACCATCCTACGAGTCCTCTGGCGGGTGCGGTTCGTCGACGATCAGGGGCGGCCTGCCGAACCGCGCACGCAAACGATTGACTCGATCGAATATGCCCGGCCTGCGCAGAATCGCTCGCTCCAACCGCCTCTTGCCCGGGAAGTCCAGCAGCGCCAATCCAATCAGGATCGTCAGAACTCCCTGGCCGGGAAAGAAACAAAGCACGATGCCTACGACGATCAGTCCGATGGCAAGCAGATTCTTCAGGATGATCCCCATCCACCGTACAACCGGATGGTGATCGATCCACAGGTCGCGATTGTGACTGTCCAGAAAGAAGGTCGCCGGCAGTCTTACCAGGAGAAACCCGATCACAACGATGCTGACGATGAACGTCACCACGAACAGCCCGATGCCGCCGAGAACGTATCCCCAAGTCACTGCCAACACAGCTTGCACCAGCTCTTTGCCCTTCGACCTTTCGACTCTTCAACTTGTCACCTGACTACGTTGTTCGTCCCCAGCATCACGTTCAGCGCACGATTGGCGACGCGGACGACGTACTTGTTCTGCTTGTCCTTCAACGCTTCCTTCAACGCGGGCACGGCAGGACGCGCCTTGTCTCCAATGGCGTCCAGCACGATGGCGGCGTTCAGCCGAACCCATTCGCGGTCGCTGCCCAGTTCTTCGATCAAGACGGGCAACGCCTTGTCCTCTATCCCGATTTCGCACAGTGCCCTCGCCGCCGCAATTCGCACGCTGGGCGACGCATCCTTCAGATGGGAAAGCAATCGAGCCTTTGCCACGGCGGCATCATCACCCAGATTGCCGAGGCCGATGGCGCCCCAGTAACGCACCGCTGCATCTTCATCTGACAGAGCGGTGACCAGTTGCGGCAGGGCCTCCTTGCCTTGCAGAGCCAGTGAGGCCGAGTCACGGAGTCGTTGCATCAGGGTCTCGGCATCCGACTGCCGCAAGATCTCAAAACGGCTGCCCAAATGGCGTTCACGCTCGACGATCTCCGGCTCGGGCATCAGGCCCAGATCTTTCGTCTCCAACACCCACTTCAAATGCGCCTCGCGCATCCGCGTCAAGATCTCCTGGTGGGTTGTTGAATCGGCCAGGTTGTGCAATTCGTGGGGATCGTTCTGCAAGTCGTACAATTCCTCGACAGGCTTAGTCGGCGCCATGAACAATTGGGCCGCCGGCGGCAGGTCGCCTTCGGCACAGACACGCCGAATTTCGCGCATGGTGGCGCCTTTCTCGGGCGTGTTCATGTACTGGTAGAACGTTTTGAACGGCTCGTAATTGCGTATGTACTTGTAGCGCTCGTCACGCACCGCACGGATGATGTCGTAGCGCTCGTCCATGCGATCTCGCGCCCCGTAGACAAATTGACGCGGCGGTGTCAGTTTGTCGCCCAGAAAGGCTCGGCCCTGCATGTGACCGGGGATTTCGATGCCCGCCAGATTCAACATTGTCGGCGCAAAGTCGATCAGGCTGACCAATTCGGTCGTGACGGTTGCGGGTTCTCCTTGACCACCCTGCCGTAGCTTCTCGGGAATTCGCACGATCAGCGGCACGTGCATGCCCGAGTCGTACAACCAACGTTTGGCGCGCGGCAGTCCGACGCCGTGATCGGACCAGAAGAAGACGATCGTATCGTCCGCCAAACCATCTTCGTTCAGTTGATCGAGGATCCCGCCCGCCCACCGGTCCATTGCGGTAATCACGTCGTAGTAGCGTTTCCAGTCTTCGCGCACGACCGGCGTGTCTGGATAGTACGGTGGCAGCGTTAGGCGGTCGGCGTCGTGCAAGTGGCTTTCCGGTAGGCCCTTGGTCACGCTTTCGTACTTGCTGGTGCTCGCGATGCCGCTTTCGTGGCAGCCGGTATAGTTGAAGACGGCGAAGAACGGCTGATCCTCCTCCTTCCGTTTTCGCCAGTGGGCCTTGCCGCTCGATTCCTCCCAGGTCCTTTTCGGCGTGCTGACCAATTGGTAATCAGTCTTCGAGTTGTTCGTGCAGTAGTATCCGGCTTCGCGCAAGTATTGCGGGAACAGCTTCACGTCGTCGGGCAATCGAGCCTTACACCGCATGTGATGCGTGCCCAGCGTTGTCTGATACATCCCGGTGATGATCGTAGAACGACAAGGCGCACACACGCCGGCCGTGACACAGGCGTTCTTGTACAACATGCCTTCCTTGGCAAGCTGGTCCAACACGGGCGTAGTCGCCTGGGGGTCGCCGTAGCATCCCAAATGTGGGCTGATATCCTCGCAGCTTATCCAGAGGATGTTCGGCCGATCCCCGGCCAAAGTGAACGAGCAAAACAAGGACAGAGCTGCTGCCGCAAATACGGCGAACAGCGCTTTCAGGTATCGGCATTTGAAACGCATGGTGCTGCTCCTTGGGATCAATCAGTGACGGCACTCACACCGCCGCCGGTTTGAAGTGTGCGCATACGTCGTTTAACGGCAAGCCGAAGGCGTCGGCGAATCCGGGCACGCAGTCGCCTTCGGCTTGCCGTTAACCAACGCAGCCTCGCTTCGCTCGGCCGCAACCAAGGGTTATTGCAGAAAAACAGGCGTTGATCCAAAGTTTGAGGGACAACAACCTCTCACAAGGAGCAAC
>CAZURK010000500.1:0-6594 GCA_964623055.1 uncultured Pirellulaceae bacterium | reverse complement strand
TGTCACGATTTCCGGGTGATCGCCTTCGACGTGGACACCGGCGATCGCAAGTGGGTCTCTGAGTCGACCGAGATCAACCCGGTGCTGAAGAAGGCCGGGGCTACCGGCTGGTTCGACCGCAATCCGCTGGAGAACCGAGGCATTCATTCCTTGGCTTCAGGCGTATTCCTAGACGGACAGAGCCAACTGTTCGTTGGCACAGCCAGTACCCTCGAGGCGTTGGACCGGAACGGCCGACTGATCAAGAGCATGAACGCCGGTCCGGGCGTTGTCACCGACGTGGCGTTGGTTCCGTACGACACCGACGAGATCATGCTGTTGCCCGTCAGGCGTTTCGGCCGGTTCATGATCTACCGGACCAACAGCCGAACTCCCGACCAAGCCACGGCTTTCAGTGTGGGCGAGTTTTGCCCGCGCCGCGGCGCGTCCACCTACGGCAGCGAATACGGGAACGGCTACGCAGAGATCGATGTCGTCGACCTGAACGGCGACGGCCGCCAAGAGGTCGTCGGCCTTTTCAACGGGATCCTGAACGGAATCCACGTGTGGGGCCACAAGGGCCAAGTCCTCGCCGACGCCGCCTTCGGCGACGGCCGCGCATCGCCAAAGCCGTCCTACAAGAAGGAGATCCCCGACGTCAACATGCGCGGACTCAGTATCGTCGACCTCGACGGCGATGGTCAGAGGGAACTGTGCGTCATCACATCCCGCGGCTTCCTGATCGCGCTCAACAACAAGTGCGAACGCCTCTGGTCCCAACGCATGCCGTCCGAGCCAATCTGCATCGAGGCATTCGGCGCGACAGGCGGTCACGCCGGCTGTGTCGTCGTAGGCTGCCGCGAAGGAGGCATCTACAAACTCGACGCCACCGGCACGATCTCAGCCCAGGTGGAAGTGAAGGGAAATCCAGTCAAGACGCGCAGACTTAGTGAAGGCGAAGCTGTATTCGTGACCGATCAAGGCGAAGTGATGGCTTGGCGTGTCAGGTGACGCCCCGATTGCCAGATATTCGATCACTCGACGTGCATCAGGTATTGGATCAGGTCGGCTGTGTCTTGCTTGGGGAGCTGATTCTCTGTTCCTTCGGACAGGACCGCGCAGTGCGGGAACGCCGTAGCGTCCCTGTCATTGCACGCGTTGTCCTGGCTTCGGTAGCTCGAAAAGCGAGTCCGGCAAATCCACGTCGAAGTCGAGATAGAAATGGAGAATCTGCCCGAGCTTTTCTCCGTTTGGGCCTTGACTCTCTCGGCGGACCCGTGTGGCGTGCCAAATCCCTCGTGGAGATTTGGCCATTTCCTCGATGATATAGCTGTCCGTGGTTTCTTCGCCCAAATCACCACCGCACATGTCCCAGCGGACCGCCACGTAGTCGCGAGCAGGGTCGAGCCAATAGCGGAAGGCATCAATGGGCGGCCGTGGATTGTCCGGGATCGGCACGGAGTCTCCAGGCATGCGGCCCGCACGCTGTATGTGCAGAAGGATCGTGCCTGCTGGCCCGTCCGTCGGGTTCAACTCAATCACGGGTTCGAACTGTTGACTTGGAATCCCCATCGGCGGGCGACACAAGAACTCAGACAGCAAGGACCAGTGCGGCGGGAGCAGGTCGCCGGGCGCAATGTTAAGGGTGTGCTTATCGACTGATTCAATCTCGATGTGTTCGGAGCCATCGGGATCTTTGACGGACCGCCACTTAGGGTAGTAGTACGTCGAACCGTGAACGATGCAACTCGGCTGCGTGTAAAGGTCCTCCATGTGCCTGCCCCACCAAGCAGCAAGATCCTCGCCTTCTACTGGGTTGGGCCATGCTTCTTCCGCTGCCCTTTTGCTTATCTCCGCCGTTCTCCAGGTACCGGAGTCGCAGCGGAACTTGTCGCCTTTGCGATACATGATCTCGACGCCGCCCCACCATGTCGGGTCGACCCCATCGGGGCGCATGATGTGGAACGCCCGATAATCGTCCATGCGCTGCCGCCCAGCCCTGTGGGCCTCCAGGATTCGCGCGATGTCGTCCGAAGGAACACGATCGACCAGCTTCGCTGTCTTCGGCACCCCAAGGTTGTAGATGTCCACCGGCCCAGTGTCGGGATAGTCGAAACGCGACTCATAGATCATGGGTTTGCCGTGCCAGCGGCCCTTAACGCGCCAAAGCCGGACCAGTTTCGTTTTGGGATCGACGCGGAACAGCATCTCAATCGGGTCCGGAGTTTCGCCAGTACGAACCGTCAGATGATAGTCGAGCCACTTCCGATCGCCGTCTTCGACCTTCTCCAGCTTCTGTTGGACGACCGTAATGTCCGTTCGCCCGTCACCAAGAAACCCCAGCCGCTCCAGCGGCCTATCGATTGGCTGCTCGTTTTGCAGCAGGACGCGCAACGCTGTTACGATCGACGTGAATTCATCTCCACGGACCGGCGTGTACTCCGGCACGCGGTATACGACTTCTGCCCGAACGTCATACGAGTAGTAGATTCGCAGTCGATGATCGCGGTATTCGATCCAGTCCTTGTCACGCTTGGCTGAGATGTCCTTTGTCGGTGAGCACCAGAAGTCCAGTGTTTCTCCTTTCGGGGCAGTTGCGGTAACATGAATCCATGGCCGCTCGAACACGACCGCCGCCACGTCTGCCAAGCTGACGTGCGGTCGAAGGAGCCATCCAATCATGGCAGCCAAAGCAATCGTTGCGGCCACCGTTGCCGCCGCGCCCCACCACACATGACGGCGCAAAGTCATTGCCCGGCCCGTCGTGGGTTTGTCCGCTGTACCTAGCCTGGACCGATAGTCCTCCAACTGAGCGCGCAGACGCCGCTCTACATCGACAGGTACGTGGTCTTTCATGGCCTTGTCGATCATTTCGTCGACATGGCGGTTGTTCTCCGTACTCATGATGAACCCCTTTCTCGGTTTGTCGGATCCAGATGAGCGAGCCAGATTCGCAGCCGCTCGCGTGCTCGAGCGGCGTGCTTTCGGGCGGTTGCTTCAGCACATCCCAAGACCGTAGCGATTTGCTCGTACGACTGGTCCTGCACAACGCGCATCAGAGAGGCAACGGCTTGCTGGCGAGAGAGACGGTGGATCGCCGTTATGATCTCGGCGTACTGCTCCGCACCGACCATCTGCTCGGACGGCGACCGGGACGAATCGCACCGCTGGTTGGCTGCCGCGGTCAACTCAAGAGTGCGCCGATGGCGCATTCTGCGACGCGTGACGTCGTACGCGGCGTCAATACAGATCTTCAGTACCAGTGATTGTGGGTTTGAATGCCGGCTGATTCGATTCCATCGTATCGAGACGGTCAGCAGGGCGTCCTGCATCGCATCCTCGGCATCCTGTGGATGACGAACGATGCGCCAAATCGACCTGATCATGCGGTCCTCGATGGGACGAATGATCCGGTCATAGGCCCGCTGCAAATCACTCATGACGATGGATTCATGACGTCGTAGCTTGCACAGCCGTGTCGATAGAACAGTACCCTCATCCTGGTAACCGGATCGGGCATGAGGTTTGTGGACAGGAAAACGTCATTTTGTGAGGGATTCAACCGACCTCACTGAGATGCACTAGATTCGAGAAACTTCAGATTGAATCGCGTGAATGTGATGTACTTGTATCCCGCCCGTTCCCAGAGCACGCCTGCCGTCTTATCTTTCAGCACAGTCAGATCCGAGTAGGCGGCGGGCTCTTCTGCGATCATTCGCTCGATGGGGAACGTCTCGCCTTCATCGTAGCTGACTCGAACGACCAGGTTGGCGCGCCCCGGACCTTTGGGGCCGGTCCAGATGATCCGGTTGCGATCGTGGGCGGCGGATTTCAGCGTCAAACGTTCGATGGCGCATGCAACGCGTGTCACCGGGACTCCTGGCTGCGGCTTGGACCAGGATCGGCCGCCGTCGCTGCTGGTGGCCACGTTGCGAGTGGGCCCGCTCATCTGGCGGCAGTCGGTCAGGATACGCCCGTCGGCCAATTCGACAAGTTGGGCTTCGCTGCACCAGTCGCCGCCCGGCAACAGCCCTCCTCGCTGGAACGTCTTGCCGTGGTCTTCGCTGAAGATCACCAGTCCGTTCCACGGTCCGCCCACGGGCTTGCCCGACGCGTCCTTCCGGCCGGTCGTCTTTGACACGGGCGCGATCAGCCGGCCGGTTCGGTCCTGGATTGCCCCGCCGGGTCCGAACGCGCTGCATCCCCAATTGTCGAAATCCCGCGCGACGCGCGTCACGTCCACCGGTTCGGACCAGGTCGCGCCACTGTCGGCACTGTAGCGCACCCAGTTTTGGGCGTCATCGGTGCCGGGCCGCGAAGTGTAGCTGCTGCAGCCCGGTTTGGTGCGGACGTTGAACAGCCAGACGCGTTCGGTGGTGCGGTCCACCGTAGTCGCCGGGTTACAGGCCGACCAGCGGTCGCCCGGATCGTCGACGACCTGCAACTTGGACCAGGTGTTCCCGCCATCAGTGCTTCGCTTCGAGACCAAGTCGATGTCGTTGCCGTGAAAACCCGGATCGGCCGAGTTGTACTTTCGCGCTTCTGCAAACGCGATTAGCGTCCCGTCGGGCGCCGTCTCGATGGCGGGAATGCGGAAGGTGTGGTAACCCTCCGTCCCCGAAGTGAAAACGTCGACATGCGTCAACATCTCGTCCGCCGAGCCCGGTCCGGTCAATGGCAAGACGCACAGTATCATCAGGAGCCCACGACTTCTCATGGCAGTTCATCCTTTGCGTTGAAGGCCATCTGTCTTGCGGCTTCCTGAACGCCGACGTCACCTCTTCGTAGGACGGATTGGCAATCCGTCCTACTTTTTCCGGGACTATTGTCACGCCACCAGCCCGGCGGTTACTTTGTCGAAATAGGCGACGCACTCGGTCAACTCGTCCATCAGGGCAGGCGTGTCGTGCTCGTGCTCGATGGCGAAGATGGGCTGCTCGAGGCCCTGGCGTTTGACCTCGGCCATCACCTCTTTGACGTCGCCTTCGCCAGCACCCAAAGGCGCGCACTGGGCCTTGCGATCGCCGTACTTGGTGATGTCCTTGATGTGGAAGGTGATCAGCCGCCCTTCCAGTTTCATCAACGCGTCGACCGGTTTGATGCCCGAACGAGCCCAGTGGCCGGTATCGGCGCATATGCCGATCCGCTTGCTGCGACCTTTGGAGAGCTTCAGGATCGTGTCCGGGTCCCAGTACCTCGAAGTCGCCGACTGTGGGTGGTTGTGGACAGCCAGGTTGATCTCATACTCGTCACAGAGTTTCTCCAGCATGTCGTAGACATCGTACGGCGGTTCTCCTACCAAGGCCTCGACGCCAAGCTCCTTGGCCCATTCCATGGTCTTGCGGGCGGCGGTTTCCTCCTGGAGCTTCTGGAAATAGCAGCTTGCCATCTTGACGCCGGAATCGGCGAGCTTCTTGCGCAGGTCCTGTCGGTCGGCGGGCGACATGGTCTCGTTGGTGACCACATTGGGCTTCTCTTTGCTCAGCTTCTGCCAGGTAAAGCCCTCGATCCACTCCAGGCCAAGCGAAGCGTTCAAGTCGATAGCCTCGAACAACGTGTACCGCCGAAAACAATAGGCCGCGCATCCAAGACGCCAACCGAGTTTCTTGGCATTGGGCGAGCCCTTGGCGGCTTCGCCGGCAAACAGCCTTGAGCCTCCCAGTCCCGCAAGAGAGATACCGGCGGACAAGGCACCGGTGGTCTTCAAGAAACGGCGTCGGTCAATGGTGGCTTTCATGGGTTGTTTCCTCGTCGGTGTGTGCAGAATAGGGGACAATCCAGAAGTTCTGTTTTGATCATTTGCAGTTCGTGCTTTGGATTTGTTACGTGTTTCGGATTTCGGATTTGGTGATGGCAACCGCAAGTCGTCGCGCATTATAGATGCTCATTCGCCATCACGCGACAATTCGAACTCATGCAGGCGCGCCCATCAACCCTTCGTGGAAGAAGACCGGTTTGAAGCCGTGCTCGGTGCACCAGCGGATAGTGGCGTCGAGCCGTTCGGCGTGGTCGGGAACGTGGCGAGTGTAAAACGGCCAGAAATACTGCTCGTGCGTGAACAGGTCCATGATCTCTGCGGTGTTCGGGTCCCTGGCCAGCGGATCGAGCGTGGGAACGACTTTCTCGACGGGCGTGTTGTTGCAGACAATATCGCCCACCGAGAAAATGATCCCGCTTTCGAAGTCCATCAGTCCGTCGTGCCGGGCGACGTACTCCGAACGGTCGGCATCCAGGAAGTAGTTGATGTCCCAGGTGTTGTTGCGGTTCCGAAACCCGCCGCTGAGCACGCGGACTCCATGTTCGTACAGCGGCTTGAAGGCCGTCGGCTGCACCATGCCCCAATGGATGACCGTGGGCGGCGTGAGCGTCTGTGCGCCGGCGAACCGCAGGATCTGCTCCTCGACCTTTTCCATATCGGCCATCATTTGCGACGGCGCCGTGTATTGATACGGCCGGTCAGGCTTATCCATCAAGGCGTGAAAGGCCAGTTTGAGCCAGCCGGAGTTGTCTCGCCATTCGCCCTTGTAACGGTCGGGAAACTGCGGCAACTCGAATCCGTCCTCGGTGGCGTAGTAGATATTCAGGACGAATTTCGCGCCGTACTTTGTATTGAGC
>CAZURK010000499.1:0-6598 GCA_964623055.1 uncultured Pirellulaceae bacterium | reverse complement strand
CGGCAATCGCAAGCGACCCGCGGCTGGTGGCTCATCGCGACGGTACGTTATCGTCGAGACCCAGCTTTCCGCGAAGCCGTGGCTTCCGTCCGAGGCGTGCTGCG
Source organism: uncultured Pirellulaceae bacterium (assembly GCA_964623055.1). GTDB lineage: Bacteria > Planctomycetota > Planctomycetia > Pirellulales > Pirellulaceae > JADHUC01. The sequence continues at coordinate 6,494 of CAZURK010000499.1, read as the reverse complement.
TGGCTGCTGGCGGGCGAGTAGTCTGGTAGAGGGAATCAACCGTGTCGTGCGGATGCAACAAGCCCGGCACCGCAAACGGACGCCTGGCCTGCTGAATCTGAAGCGTCTGTACTGGAACTGCCGTCGCTTCCGAACGGGCCGCCGCCGGGGCCGCTCTCCGTACGAACTCCTCGCCCTCGCCCTGCCGGCCGAATCCTGGTGGAAACTTCTGAAGATGACGCCCGACCAATTGAGGCAAGAACTGTCAACGCTTCAGGTTGCGCCATGAGAAAGTCCCGAAGTTACGTTGGGCCACGTCGGGCGGTCCATCGCGTGAGGAACGCTGACAGACGCTGGGTTCCAGCAAAGTACGAAGAGCACTACTTCATTGCTGACGGCATACCGATTGGTAGTTAGTTAGACCCCATGTAGCATGTGGGAGTATCCACGTGAAGGCGATGAATACAGGACACTCGCGACACTCGGTACGACAGCGGTTGCCTACGTTAGGGTGCCAGTGGCAGCCATTCGCTCAATAGAATTCAAAGACACAATTGATGCGGACGCGGCGTTATTCTCTGACTAACATTCTGAACGGTTCATCGAATCATGCCCTGGCCACTGGCATCCGACTTCAGCACGATGGTTCAGAATCCGCAGGTCGCTTTCCGCGATCCGCTGTTTCAATCGTGCCAAGTCGAACGTACCGGACTGAATCAGCCTCGCGTTTGGTGCGGCCAGTTCGCCGTCGTCTACAAAGGCGTCGATGACGATGGCAAGACATGGGCCATCCGCGCGTTCACCAGCGAATCGAAAAATCGACGACAGCACTACGACCAGATTAGCGCATATCTGAAGGCTCGTAGACTGCGATGCCTGGTCGAGTTTGAATACCGTGATGCGTCGATTCGATCGACTGACGGCAAGTGGTATCCGCTGGTGGTCATGGACTGGGTGGAAGGCATGACGCTGTTCAACTGGGTCGACAGCAAGTGCAAAGTCCGCAAAGGGGCTTCGATTGCCAAAGCGGTTCAGCATTGGGTCAACCTGGTCACGGAATTGGCACACGCGGAAATCGCACATTGTGATCTTTCCCAAGTGAATGTGTTGGTGACTCCCCAGGGTTACTTGAAGCTGGTCGACTACGACGGCATGTGTGTACCCGCATTGGTAGGTCGGCGAAACCTGGAGATGGGCGTCCGTCCATACCAACATCCGCAACGCAACGAACAGACACTTCTGTCATCCAATCTTGACAATTTCTCGACCCTGCTCATTTACGTCGCCCTGCGAGCGTTGGCGGCCGATACATCGCTGTGGGCACGCCACGTAACATCGGGCTATGATAAACTGCTGTTCCGCACGGAAGACTTCGCAGACAGCGAGCAATCGATCCTGTACCAAGACCTAATGAAGTCGCCAGACCCTGGCGTGCGCGACTTCACCGACACTTTGTTCTCCTCGGCCAAGGGAAACTTGGACGACGTGCCGCCGCTAAGCAGACTGCTTGGACAGCAAACACTGTTCTCATTCAACGCTTCGGGCGCCAAGGGTGCCGCGCCGCAAACGCGGTCTGATTCCGGGCGAGGTCCGGAGGACCCAGCCGTCCGCGTGTTGTTGGAGATCATCTCCGAGGGACAGGATGTGTCACCTTTTGTGATCGACCGTCAAGAGACGGTACTGGTGGGGCGCGGCGAAGACTGCGACCTTCAGATCTCGGATGATTCCCGCGTATCCCGTCATCATTTTTCCCTCGATGTCAATCCGCCGCACGTTCGTCTTCGAGATTTGGGCGGTCGAAACGGGACGTTTGTCAACGGCGTCTGCCATAGCGCGAACCGTGGGCTGAGAACGGCCGACGACGGCGCGCACACTCGAGACGCTGAAGTGAACCTCAAACAAGGCGACCGAATCATGATAGGCCGCACCGTGATCGAAGTACGCATCGAAGGCGGCAAGTCACATCAAGGTGACGTCCGATCGTAATCCGCCCAGGGGAACCGCTCCATTCTTACAAGGCCCACTCTTTCATAGATATCAACGCAGGAAACGACAATCAGCGAAGTACATTTGGTGGCGCACAGACGCAAGTCAGCAACTTGTGTTTGCCTGCAGAGAACGACCGATGCGTTTTCGAGCCCCGAGAGAGGACAAGCCGTTTCAGATCCCGTCCCACCAAACCTCTTGGATCTCCTCAGCCGTCAGCTCGTCCCCCGAGTGATCGTACAGCACGGTGGTCCGCGCCGATTCATGATTGGCCATGTTCATCGCTTTTTCAAGTGTTCCGCCGTGACAAGGGTAATTCGTGATCCCGCTAGCCCGGAACGTGTGGCAGCCGATGGGCGTAGCGATGCCGGCGTCTTTGGCCCGACGACGCACCATTCGCCAGACGTCCGGCTGGGACATGCGATTCTCTGCTAGTTGCTTGGTTCTCCGGTACGTGGTGCGAAAGAGTGGCCCTTTCCAGTCCTCGGCGATCGCAGCCGCGGTGATGCACGCGTCGAGGTGGTTCATCCCTGTACCGACGTCTCAGAAGCTCTCTTCAACGCGAGACGCGCCTTGGATTGCACGAGAGCAAGAAAAGTACCAACGCGCCGGTAGCCCTCCATCTCGACCTTCTCCTCCTCGGTGATGGTGCCTTGTTGTTCTTGTCTGCCAACTCGCTCATGCGTTGCCGGTCTTGCTCGGTGAACTCGACCGAGAGAATCGCCTGAGCGGCATTCGGAGGCACCACAAGCCGCTCTACAATCGATGGCTCGAAATCCATGGTAGTTGTGCTCATGAGGAAAGTATACCGCGTGGCTTCGGGGACGTGCCATCGCAAACGGCCGTTTTTTGCCAAGCAGGATCTCATATCGCGGAAGTCGGCGTGATCGGCCGACCTGCCACTGACGGTCCGTGTGACGCAACCTCCTCAACAGCACATCAGGGCAGGATATGACATAGGACCTCTGCCCTCGGTCTTGCGCACTGCGGGCTGGCAAGGGAAAGCAGGCGTGTTTGGGTGTTTCCTTTGCCCTGCTTCTCGCGTAGATTAGTACGTGCTTCATCATGGATGGCGACAGCGGTGACGCGTTCGAAGGCGATGCTGTCGCGCTACTGGCCACCTGGCAAATGCGTTTGGCAGACATCCTCAAGCATAGAGCGACCAAGTAATGAGCGACCGAAAACCTCTACCGCCCGACATGAATGCGAACGAGACCGCTGAGGCACCCTGCGATCCGACCGCAGGATGCTGTGGTGGGATGGACCGGCGTGCTTTTATCAAGTGGACGGGACTCGGAGCGGCTGCCGCCACTGCAGCCGGGGCGGGACTGAATGCGATCGCGGGACCGTTCAAATCCGAGGATGTGAAGGATCACTTCGTTCCGGCTGACAAGAAGCTGAGTCCAGAATGGATCAAGGCTCTCTTTGCCAAAGGCGACCGGACGTGGTACCAGGGCAAGGACCTGGAAACGATCGCCATGCCCGTTGGCGGGATCTGCACGGGCCAACTGTACTTGGCTGGCGATGGGCGGCTGATGCATTGGGATATCTTCAATCAGCTCAATTTCACAGGTTATGGCCGCGACAGCTACCAGTTGGGACGAAAACCTGCATCGCTGCTGCGTCAGGGATTTCGCTTGCGAGTGACGCAAGGTGGGAAGACCGTTCAACGAACGCTGGATGTGAATGGCTTTCCGGACGTGCGCTTCTGTGGCGAATACCCGATCGGAACTGTCGAGTATTCCGACGAGGAGTTGCCGGTCGAAGTGCGGCTGGAAGCATTCTCGCCGTTCATTCCTTTGAATGAGGACGACTCCGCCTTGCCCGCGACCGTCCTGGAATTCACGGTTAAGAATGCGGGCAACGCGCAGGCCACAGTCACGTTGGCTGGTTGGTTGGAAAACGCCGTGTGCCCACACAGTAGCCTGGGGCTGTACGGCGTCCGTCGCAATCGGGTGCTACGGCGGGATGGCTTGACGATGGTACAAGGCGAGGCCGCTGCGACCGATCCGCCCAAGGAGACGCGACCGCCAATCGTGCTGGCCGATTTCGAGGGCGGCGATTACGGCGATTGGACCGTCGAAGGTGAAGCGTTTGGCGATAAGCCAGCGGCCGGCACATTGGAGCGTCAGCAAGACGTAAGCGGCTTTCTGGGCAAGGGATTGGTGAACACATACCGCGGCGGTAGCGATCAATTGCAGGGCAAGCTGACCTCGCCTTCGTTCAAGATCGAACGGTCGTTCATCAGCTTTCTGGTCGGTGGTGGAAATCAGAAGGGAATGACGTGCATCAATCTGCTGGTCGAGGGCAAGGTAGTGCGCACGGCCACCGGCAGGAGAAACGAGCGGCTCGAATGGTACAACTGGGACGTGCGCGAGTTTGCTGACAAGTCGGCGCAGATCGAAATTGTCGACCGCGAGTCGGGCCCGTGGGGGCACATCAACATCGACCAGATCGAACTGCGTGACAATCCCAAAGTGGCGATTCACGGCCCGCTCGAATCGCAGTCGGACTTCGGCACAATGGGCTTGGCGCTGCTTGACAACGACGGCGACGTGCTTGCCAGTGCATCGTTACCGGACGGCGCGCCGAGCGAAGTCCTGTTCGATGGGGACGACATGGCGGCTTCGCCCGGCAGCGAAAAGCAGTTCGGAGAGTTGCTGGTTGGTGCCGTGGGAAAGCGGATCCGGCTGGCGCCCGGCGAGGAGGCCAAGACCACCTTTCTCGTCACGTGGTTCTTCCCCAACCGCGATACTCGCAACGAGCGGCGCGGCAACTTCTACGCGAAACGCTTCGAGAGCGCAGCAGACGTGGCTCAGTACATTCGAGACAACTGCGAACGACTTGTGAGCCAGACGGAACTGTGGCACGCCACCTGGTACGATTCCAGCCTGCCACATTGGCTGTTGGATCGGCTGTTCTCGACCACTTCGACCCTGGCCACGTCGACCTGCCAATGGTGGGCTAACGGTCGTTTCTGGGCGTGGGAAGGCGTCGGCTGTTGCCATGGAACCTGCGCGCACGTCTGGAACTACGAACACACCATGGCCCGGCTGTTTCCACGATTGGAGCGGTCTGTGCGCGAGATGCAGGACTACCATCCAGATGCCGGGTTCGTCGGAGAATCCGGCATGGTGCGATTTCGCGGCGAGGGCCGGGGTTCATGGGCTGGCGACGGGCAGGCGGGGACCGTCCTGAAAGCCTACCGCGAGCACCAAGTATCGGTCGATGGCGAGTTCCTCAAGCGGAACTGGGCGCGGATCAAGAGATCGCTCGAGTTCCTGATCAACGAGGACGCCGACGGGAACGGACTTCTTGAAGGATCGCAGCACAACACGTACGACATCAACTTCCACGGTCCGAACACGATGATCGGTTCGCTGTATCTGGCCGCGCTGCTTGCGGGCGCAGAGATGGCTCGTGACATGGACGACGACGGATTTGCCGAGCGCTGTAGGGAACTATTCGAAAGCGGCAGCGGCTTGAGTGTCGAGCGGTTGTTCAACGGCGAGTTTTTCACCCAGGAGGTGGATCTGAAGAAACATCCCAGGCACCAATATGGCGACGGCTGTCTGGCTGACCAGTTGTTTGGCCAGGGTTGGGCTCATCAGGTCGGTTTGGGATATGTCTATCCGAAAGAGGCCATTGACGCCACGCTCCAGGCGATCTGGCGATACAACTGGGCGCCGGATATAGGGCCGCAAAACGCAACGCATGCTCCGGAACGTTGGTTCGCTCGACCCGGTGAGTCCGGTCTGTTCACGTGTACGTGGCCCAACTCGCCACACCTTGCCGCAGGTGTGCGCTACAAAAACGAAATCTGGACCGGCATCGAGTATCAGGTAGCGGGCAACATGGCTTGGGGCGGCATGGTGACCGAGGCCCTGGCGATTTGCCGTGGAGTACACGAACGCTACCACCCGTCCAAGCACAATCCCTGGAACGAGGTGGAATGTGGCGATCACTACGCACGAGGCATGGCCAGCCACGGCGTGTTCCTCGGGCTGTGTGGATTCGAGTACCACGGACCGAAAGCTCACATCGGGTTCGCTCCGCGCATCACACCCAACGATTTCCGAGCGGCTTTCACTGCGGCGGAAGGCTGGGGCACGATCTCACAGAAACGGCAACAAGGCAAGCAGACGAATCAGATCGAGATCAGGTACGGGACATTGTATGTAGAGACGATTGCCCTGCAGGCCGCCGAAGACGCCGAAGTGACTTCCGTGTCCGCCAAGGTCGGTGGCAAGTCCCTGGAACTGACGTTCACTCAAGATGGGGAACGAGTGACGATCGCTCTGGCGGACGCGCTTGAGGTGAGGGTGGGCGACGTAATCGAAGTCGAACTGGTCGTTTGAGGGGAGAAGGCAGGAATATTCGTGGCAGGAAAATGAAGGAGGAGAATATTCCTGCCTGGCTCTTGATCGTAGATCGGTAGAAGATCCTGGACGAAATGAAGTTAGCCTCAATTGTGCACCGCGTAGGCCGGACCGAGGCCGACCCCTTGCCGGAACAGCGCAAACCGGCTT
>CAZURK010000498.1:0-6607 GCA_964623055.1 uncultured Pirellulaceae bacterium | reverse complement strand
ACGCCTTGGTAGTGGGAGGCCGCGATGCTCGTTTCGCTGAGGATCTGGCGTCCCGCACCGAACTGCACGTGATCAGCCTGCTGACCGATCCATCGATCGTGACCGCTGAACGCGAACGTCTTGTCCGCAGCACTTCGCTGTACGGAACTCGCGTGGTTGTGCAGCACAGTGTAGAGCTCAGTCTGAATCCGCTTCCAACGCACTTCGCCAATGTTGTTGTGGCGATGGATGGTTCCGATCGCATATCCGGCGAGGATTTGTACCGGGTTCTGCGACCGTGCGGCGGGATGCTGTGTTTCGTTGATGTGCCGCGATCGGACGCCGAACGCATGCTGGGCGAGGCAGACGTGCCGCCAAACGAAGTTCGGCCATGGCGCGAGTCGCTGATGGTTGTCCGAGGCAAGTTGCCGGGCGCGTTCGACTGGGATTCCGAGGTCACCTCGGACCATCGACTCAAGTGGCCGCTGGAACTCCTATGGTTTGGCGGCCCCGGGCCGGACAGAATGGTTGCCCGACATTGGCGCGCCTCGACACCTGTTCCGGCAGCCGGACGGTATTTCGTGCTTGGCGAACGGCACGTCGTCGCCGTGGATGCTTACAACGGATGCCAATTGTGGGCACGAGAGCTTCCTGGTCTGTTTCCAGCCCGATACCCCGTGGCGGCCGATGATGACAACGTTTACGTGACGATCGGGAAGGATAAGAACGCCGTCTGCGTGCAGTTGGACGCGCGAACCGGCGATCTGCTGAAGACATACAGCAACCAGCCCGATCCCGAACGCTTTTCGCTCGCCAAGCCGCAGACGATCGAAATGGCGGTCCACGATGACCGCTCGGGCGAAGTGACATTGCGGAACACGCCTGCCGCTTTGGAATTGACGCTGGTAACGCGAGACGCCGATGTGACGCCTCGGGATTCGTGGGAGTTGTATTTCGATTTCCGTCCGGCCACGAAGCGATACGGGCTGTACGGTCGAGGGACGTTTCATGCGACCGTTGACATCACGACCGCAACTTGGCGACCAGGCAACGGTCCGGCCCATCCCAACGTCACCTCCGCCAGCCAACCCTATCCCGATGGGACTCGGATAACGATGCAAATCCCGTGGCAGGAAATCGAGCAACTCGTAGGCCAGAAACCGTTGGACTTTGCCTTCGCTTGTGCGCTGATCGCCGCCGATCGGGATCAGGCCGTCGTTCAAATACGTAAGTTCTGCACATTACACTCGGTGGCGACCAGCAACGGCTGGGCGGTGTTTTCTCTTCGTGAAACGGCCTCCGAGGCCGCAAGTCTCCGCGTTGATGTCGCACCTCTGGAAGATCTTCCAGAAGTGGCCCGCGGACCGGGCCGGCTACCGCGGCGATATCCCGCGGATCCAGAATTGCTGGGACGCACACATCCGCTGACGGACACGGCCAGTACGATTGCGTACCGGCGTGGACACGGCTGTGGCGGCGAGATCTCCTCGGCGACGATGCAGTTCCTTCGGTCGGCAACCATTGGCATGTACGACCTGGAGGACGACAGCGGCATGCGGAACTTTGGCGGCATTCGGCCCGGTTGCGGCGTGACACTGCTACCCGCGATGGGGCTATTGATCTCGTCCGAGGGCAGTGCGACCTGCTCATGCTCCTACAGCTTCCAGACATCGCTCGCGATGGCACCGGCGTCGAAACGCAAGAACGAGGACTGGGCCGTCTTCTATGACGCACCGGTCCATGGGACGGCACGAAGTCTTGCGTTGAATCTGGGAGCACCCGGCGATCGGCGAGACGACGACAGGCTGCTATGGCTCGGTTATCCCAGGCCGTATGACGACGAGCCGGAACTGGGCCCGGCCATGCGCCTTTCGACTCCGTTCGATATCGAGGTCCAGGAGGGCTTTGGGCCGTACCGCCAGAACGCGGATCGCGTTCACGTCTCGGGCACCGACCGGCCCTGGCTATATGCCAGTGGCGTTCGCGGTCTGCGCAAGGCGGTGCTGAACGTGGAATGCCTGCGTCCGATCGTTTCGGTCGCGACGCGTCAAGCTCCGAAGATCGACGGACGACTGGACGAGCCGTGCTGGGACGGGAGCTTTCCGTTGGCGGCTGCTGAAGAGAAAAGCTCGGTGCTTGTTCGCCACGATGCCGACAACCTCTTTATCGGCTACAGCCGCCCAGCGGAAATCGACCGACGCGGCCAAGCTGTACCTTGGAAAGCGACAACCAGCGGCAAGGACGCCCCTTTGTGGAACGATGACGCCTTCGAGGTCTTCTTGAGCGACTCGGCCGCAGCGCGATGTGTTCATCTGGGCGCAGCGGCGTCCGGTGCTCAGTACGATGCCTTGTGGCGCTACGTGCCTTCCTTCCCGGTATTCAGCATTCCACGTGTCGACTCCATAACCATCGACGGCAAGGCTGACGACTGGCAAGATCACGGATTCCACATGCGATCCATGGTAAGTCGTGACGGAACCATGCGACGATCGGACGATTTCGATCCGAGTTTTCGACTGGGCTGGAACGACCGAGGGATGCTGCTGGTGGCCAACGTCCGCGATCAGTCGATCGTCGAAGCGGAAAGCCCGCGCCAGCTTCCACAGGGAGATTCGATCGAAATCTACATGACTCGTGGAAGAGGCGGCAGGCCGGTGTTTCGCCTAGCTCTGGGAACGGGAGCGGACCCCGCGCACCCGGAGTTGAAAACCTACTTCTGGGATCGACGAAGCATACCGGTCACTGCGAGGTTGAAGGTCGAGGCGGCTGCTCAAAAAACGGATGATGGGTACGTAGTCGAGGCGCTGTTGCCCTGGAGAAACCTGCAGTTCAGCCCTCGCGCCGGCACCGAAATAGGACTCCAGATTCACTTCAACGACTGTGACGGCCCCAGTGGTCTATTCCAGACTGCCTGGAATCCGGGCAGCCAACCCTTGAGCAACCGAAACGCCTATCATCGCGTCCAACTGGCCGATGCCGCGACCGCGCCGATGGAATTCAAACGCGGCAGCGGGGCGGATGGCGAGAAACCGACGCGTGCCAAACCTCCTTATCCTTATGCGTTGCGGGAGACGCCCCTGGGTAGAAGCACGGAGGATCCGAGTTGGCAGGGGCCCTGCTCGGTCGCCGTCCACGCGGACCAGAAGGCCTTGACCGTCGAGATGGCGATTCCTTGGAAGACGCTCGCCGACGTCGGGCTTGTGAAGAAACGGCTGCTGCTGAACCTGACCAGCCACGGAGTACTGTCCGCCCGTCCGACCAGCGGTTTCCAAGCGATGGATTTTCGTTCCAGTTCAGAAATGCCGACAAGGCCACACACGGTTCGGCTGCATTTTGCCGAGATGGACGACATTCCGGTCGGCCAACGGATGTTTGACGTGAAGATCCAGGGCGAGACTCTGTTGGAAGATTTCGACATCGTGAAGGAAGCAGGCGGTTCACGAAACGCGCTCGCTAAAGAGTTCCGCGGCATTCAGGCCGCCGACAAGTTGATCGTCGAGCTTGTCCCAAGGAACGAAGAGTTGACCGACGCGACCGCCCCGATTCTAAGCGCCATCGAGGTGGAGGCCACACAGTAAACGCCGGAACAGAAACGGCATGGCCTATCGTGTCAAATGCTGCCGAACAGCGCGAGCCAGATCACGGCCGAAAGCTCGCGAACTGTCGGCGTCCACCGGACGGCCGGCGGCGTTGGCATAGGGGATCTCGAAACTTGTGGCCAAGCGGATGCCTTCGATCTGCGTCGCCCACATCGTGCAACTCATTAGATCGCCGTAGTTGCCTCGAGTATTCCAGGCTGTGCCGAATGGGAGGTTGTCAGAAGTCCGGTACGCGAGCGGGCCTTGCTGGACTTCTTCCAGGATCTTCCCCAATGCGACTTGCTGCTGCCACATGGCTGGGTCGGCGTTGCCTACCATGTAGATCACTTCGTTGTGGGCTCCTCGTATCCACGGGCAGTGCATATCCATGGAAATACTAAGCCGGCCTTTGGACCAGGTGGGCACGAACGAACGGATCGCGGCCACGGACGGATAGATGCTGTCGCCCTTGTAGTCGCGATTATGATCGTGGGGTTTGCGGTTCTTGCCTTGATCGCCGTCCTCGACACCATCCTTGTCAACGAACGGAATGACGAGCAGTCCGACCTTTTCTTGGAACCACTTGCCTTCTTCCGTATCAGCCAGCACAGCTTCAAGAAAACCCTCGATAACGTAGTTGGCCATGGACTCGCAGGCGTGGTGACGAGCTGTTATGACGATTCGGTGTTCGGGATCTTTGCCGATCGCTCCGACATGAAGCCGTTCAATACTGCGGCCTTTTCGGCTCTTGCACAGCTCCTGGACGGAAAGATGCGGGTTGTCTCGATGAGATGCCAGGAACTGACGCAGGTTCTCTTCTTGATAAGGTATGGCAAAGCAGAACCGGACCTCGTCCTGGCCGGCGGAAAACGTATAGGCAAACGACGCACCCTTTACCCGCTCGGCGCCGAGCCAAGACCACGAACTTCCGCCATCGGCGCCGACCGCCGGTCCGCGCACGCCAATGGGATTTCTGCCCGTGAATTGAAACGTCAGAGTTCGGCCCGCGGCGCCTCGCACACGGTAGTTCCAATAGAACCACCAACCGTTCGTATCGCGCAGATCGGGGCGAAGGTACACCTGATCGCCCTCGATTCGTTCGACCACGATGTTTCCGCCCGGATACTTGGCGTCGATCTCGATATCAGCTTGTACAATCCGCGTGTCGCCGAACATAAAAGCACCCAATAATGCCGCGAGGGCCAGACCTCTGCGGCGATTCAGTAACGTGCGCATCATCTATGGTTCCTCATCATGTTGACTTAGCCGCTACAACTAATCCGCATTTGCCTCAGCAGCCACTTGTTGCCAAAACTTCTTTGCCTCTTGGTGGTGGGCAAGAACATCTTCAAGTTTTTCCGAGTCGTTCAGTTTCACTGGAACCCGAGCGATTCGTTCGACTACCCAATCCAGAAAGAAGTGGGCGGAACTCCGGCTCACAAAGCGTTTGTCGGTCCCCACCTCGACGTAATACGGAGCGGTTGAAGCGAATCGGAATGTGTGCTCCAGGTCCGTGATCGCGCGGACCAGGAACCACCCGCTTCTGTCAAAAACCATCTTACCGAGACTGATGGTTGGCGACTTCCCAGCGGTTGGTACCGTGCGCTCGATCTTTCCGTTCCTGATGATCTCGATGGCCGTAATCTGGTCGCGGCTGATTGAGGATACTTCCACGTCGATTTCAACTGGAGTCTCGTCTGTCGAGGCAAACACGTGCCCCGGCAATTGACCGTTGGCCTTGGCCAGCAACAGCGGTCCGTTGGTTACGAACGAGCGGCCGGCCTTGAGGCCCTGCCACCACGTGTCGTAGTTGAAATCGTCGCCGCAGTAGACGTACACACGATTGTAGCCCAGTGGATTGGGCAACACGCCCGAGGCGCTTCCAGCCGACGGCGGGACGCGCAGTCCACAGTTGAGTATGTGGTAGTAGATCTCTTGAGTCCAGAAGCCGTTGCCACGCGGGGCTGGCAGACGATCGGTGTTGCGCGGCCTGCCCCATGCCTCGTTTTCCAACATGCGACTGCGGCACATGTGGTTGTTCGCCAAGCCGACCGAGTCGATCTTCTTACTGGCCAGCCAAACGGGAACGTCCCACCAGAAAGGCTTTTCGATGTCGATCCAGACATCGCCTTCCTCGCGTGCCTGGTTCACGAATTTCATGGGCGACGGATACTCGCGCGAGGAACCGGTAATTGGCAAGTATCGGCTACGGTTGAAGTACATCAACGCGCCGCCTCCGCGTTCGTCCTCGCCGGCCATCACGTGGTAATAACGGTTGCCGTCGATCTGGTACAGCGGATTCTTCGGCACTTGCCCCTCGGCCCACAAGTTTCGGTTGTTCCACCACGTAATCACCGGAGCGACGTGAAGATCTTCCGCCCGCATCAACAGCGGTATGTCCTTGACCGCGCGATGAACATGCAAATCGCTCGAATACCATCCGTCGGCAGCCAGATTCGCTATCCGTTTCAGGCAAACGGACAACGCCTTGAGCGTGGACTCGGCAACGGTGAAGCTATTGGCGCATTGCTCGTACTCGGGACCTCGTTCAATTTCGACACGGTACTCACCAACCGGCAACTGCAGTCGGACTTTGCCGGGGCACACGAAATGATCGCGAAAGAACGGAAGATCGCCGGCCCGTTGGGGCTTTCCGTCCTTGTCGTAAAGGTGAATCCGACAAGGCAACAAACTGTCGGATTGGTCCGCAACCGTGATCTGCACGTTGCCGTTGTCTGCTCTCGCAAAACCGCTCATGCTGCCAGCGAGAATCACTACCAGGGTCATTGCTGCAGAGCGCATGTTGCCCTCCTAGTTTCCTGAGTCGGCTTGCTTGGGTCCACGATACAGGGACAATTGTAGTGTATTTGCGGCTGAGCGTACCGTTTCCACACCGCCCACAATGAGATTATTGTCATGACTCATCTGCCAGTGAACAAGTCACTTCGCGCTTTTGTGATGCTGTTGGTTGCGATGGGTGCCACTTCGTCCTTTGCCGTCGCAGACCAAACCCGCCGGCATCCCAACATCGTTTTCATCATGGCCGATGA
>CAZURK010000497.1:0-6608 GCA_964623055.1 uncultured Pirellulaceae bacterium | reverse complement strand
CTTACCTACTTGGTCCAACGTGGCGTAAAGACGTGTCGCGCACAGCCCGCATTCGACACCGAACTCCGACCGCTCGGGTGGCTGGCCGGCTGACTGGGCCGGCTTCGCCTCAGTTTTGGGCGTCTCGTTCTCGCCACCTCGTTCCGATTGCGGGCTTTGCTTCGAGGGCTGAGATTCCGTCTCCTGCGGAGATTCCGATGGGACGGGTGATGGAGCTTGTGGCGGCGTGGGCTGGGCTACAGGATCTTCGGCGAAGAAATCGTCGTCGATCTCCTGCCGGGTGCTCTCTGGTGGCTGGTCAGATCCTCCCGGAGCAACGATCTTCGCGTTACACTTCGGGCACTGGCACGCCTGCCCTGCCTGGCCAGGCGGCACCTTGACTCGCCCGCCGCAAGACGGGCACTCGAACCGAAGGGAGGAATCTTGCTGCGCCGTCACTCGGTGACCCTCTCACGCAAGAAAAATGCCGGTTTGGTGCAACCACACCAACCCGGCATTCATTGTAGTCTTTCCGCCGCGGCGACGCGATGCTAGGCCCTTGACCACCAATCGGTCAATTCCGCGGATGCCCACTGGCTGTCCATTGGCGCATGCAGTGAAGACGTCGCGGGAGGGACACTCTCGGTCTTCCACTGGGGCATTTTGCCGTAGCGGTGCAATTCGATCCAAAGAAGCGTGCACGCAGTACAGATGGCGATGAATGATAGAATCAACATCACCGTGTAGACGTTCGTGCGTTGCTTGACTTCGACTTGTCCGCTAGCCAGTTCTTGTGCGGCTAAGTTTTGTGGCGACACGGTCTCGTACCTTTACCAAACCTCGTTGTGATTCTTCATCAACCTGAGCCACCGCACGGTCCGGGTCCACCTTCAACACGACGGCGTGACCCAGATAGGCGGTCGAGCGGAATACTTCCAGGCGGTGGCCGACCCGCAAGCCATCATCTATTCCAAGCGAAACCTCGATCAAGTTCCTCTCCCCCACCGCTGTGACGATGCCGTCCAACTTCGGAGGAATGTCAGTCGTGTTCATCTCGCGTGTGAGCCCGTGCGCGTCCATCACGCGCTTGTACTCGCTGATCTGAGCAGCCAACTGCAGGTTGCGCTCTTTGAAGTTTTGGAGGAACCCTTGCACAGCATGCAATTGATCGGTGCGCTGCACCAATGTGGCGAATTTGTTGTCACGATCTGCCAGGGTGTTGGTAATATCCGTGCGCAGTTTACCAACTTCGATTCGCAATGCCGCCCGGTCGTCTTCGGCGATCTTCAGTGCCTCGGCCGCTTCTCCTTCAGACGCCTGCAAGTTCCGCAGATCGCCCTCCCTGCTGGTCAGACTGGCCGTGACTTCCGCCAACTTCGTCTCCAGCACGCCGATGGCATGACGTCGAGCAGCCATTTCGCGCTGCAACTCGCTGAGAAGTTCCTCCATTTCGGCGCGCAGATTGACATTCGTCTTTTCTTGCGCCGTAAGCTGGTGCATCAATCCAAGGCCGTACTTCTCGTTGGGGGTATTGTTTGTGACATACATTTTCCAGTTCTTATGCGTTGCGAAGACGGCAACGGCGAACGTCATGAACACGAGACTCATGATGAAAATGAGCACGGTGAAGACTTTGCCAAGCAGCGTCATGACCGTATCCCCCTATGGATTCGATACTTGTATATCCAGCACTAGTATAGTTTTGCCTCAAACCCACTGTCAACGAGCATGTTTCAATTTAAGTGGGCTGCGCAGATTGGATGACCTATGCGTTATGCCTCGTTTGCTGATAATGCAGCCATCCGAACGGTCTGCGGCGATGATTCCGGGTCACGCAAGCCGCATGGGAAAGGATATCATCCATCGTAATCGGTCCTGCTCTAATATCGAGCAAATGGCCCGTTTTTATTCCCTTCTTTTGCCAGCTTTCCGTCTGCGCAGGCGCGACAGAACGCCAAAGATCGCTGAGACGACACAGAACAGAAGGCATGCCCCTGCTGGCATGTCGCCCAGACGCTGGTACCAACTATGCCGTGTGCCCCGCTCGACTGCAGCGTAGACAACGCACTCCGCGCGTCGTGGGCCTTGTTTGACGATTCTACCATCGCCATCGACATAAGCGGAAAATCCCGTATTGGCCGCTACCAGAACCGGCAGTCGGTTTTCGACGGCGCGAAAAGCAGCGCAGGCCAAGTGAAAGTCCAGAATGCTGGAGCCTTTGAACCATCCGTCGTTGGTAACGTTGACCAACACGTCCGGCTGCTGGCCAGAACGCCTGAGCGCCGCGATTTGCCCACGTATAAGATGTGGCACGGTGCTCTCGAAGCAGATGCTCGGCGCCATTTTCACACCCGATACTTCAAACACCGTGTGTTTTTCGCCCGCCGAAAGACCATGAGTCATTGGCGTCAGGCGATACACCCAAGGGAAGATGTCACCCAGCAGGATGTACTCGCCGAACGGAACGAGGTGCATTTTATGGTACCGTCCAAGCACTTTCCCATTCGGACCGACGAACAGCGCTGTGTTGTATCGTCGCAATTCGCCAGGGCGGAGGTGCCGCGTGTCCGTCCCGGCTACTAGGTGAACGCGTCGGTCTGTGATATTGCCGTCATCCTTCAGGTGCCTATTCAGAAAGGAAGCGATGTCCGCAGTCTTCTCGGGGAACGCCTCAAGACAATCTCTCGCTCTCTTCTCGTATTCGGCGGCGTCAAGCGGAAAGTCTTCCGGAGGAATCAGATCGCCTTCGACGATAATGTCGCCCAGGCGGCCCGTGAACGCGGATTCCGGCCAGACGACCAAGTCGAGATTCGGGTGGTCGGCAACGGCCTTTCTGCTCAGTTTTAGGCACTTCACGAGCATTTCTTTGCTTCTTTTCAGGTCCAATTCGTAGGACGTATCGAAAGAGCATTGGACGAGCGCAACGTGCAGTGCCGGTTCCGATGGGGGCAACGTATCGGAATCCCGTAACCGAAACTTGCCGTAGCAGACGACCGCGGCAAGCGCAAAAACCATGGCTGGGAGTGGCCAGAGTGTGAAACGAGGCTGGGTGCCTGCGGGCGTTCGCCACGCCGTCGGTAACATTCGAGCCGCACTCGCCGCAACAAACATGACCAGGAAACTGACTCCGTAGGCGCCGAAGATATCGGACATCTGAATCAGCGTCGTCCAACGCACCTGTGTGTGGCCCAAGAGCGCCATGGAGAATCCCGTTATCGCGTAGCCTCGTGCCAGTTCCATACCTGTCCAGACGGTCGGGGCGGCCAACACGATTGAAATGCGCAGACGGTGGACGGCAACTCGAGCCAGCCCGATAAACAGCAGCGGGTATACGGCCAAGTAGGCTGACATCGCCACCCAGCCCAGATTCAACGCGGGGTGCGCCAGGCGGATCCCGTACAGCATGATCAGCCAGTGGAGAGTACAACCCAGCCAAACAGCCAGGTAGGGCCGTTTGTCGCCGAGACGCTCGCGTCGGATGAGAACTAGCCAGAAGAGTGGGGCGATCCAGGCCAATGGCCACCAGTCGAGCGGAGGGAACGCGGCCCAGAGCACCAGACCGCTGGCCATGGTCAGCGAGAATGGCCCACAATACCATGGCA
The DNA here is from genome assembly GCA_964623055.1 of uncultured Pirellulaceae bacterium. Lineage (GTDB taxonomy): Bacteria > Planctomycetota > Planctomycetia > Pirellulales > Pirellulaceae > JADHUC01. The sequence goes on along the minus strand of CAZURK010000497.1, from coordinate 3,027 downwards.
GCCGATCTGCTTTGTCAGCGGACTCCACGTCTTGCGTAGCCCGTTCGCTGACCGGAGCCTTTCGATGATCCCGAGCGGCGGCTTGACGCTTGCGTTTTCTGGCGCGCTTCACAGGTGGCATTCAACGCTGCAATAGGATTTGATGGATTAAGGGAAAGCCTTATTCTAGTTGGCATCCAACAAATCACCGAGACCAGATTGGAGCGGGCGTGGTACGAGAACAGCAGTCCGAGAAGGCGGGCATCGGATCGGCGACGGCAGTGTTTCTATCAGGATTGGTCGTCTACCTGGCCCTGTTCTATGCCGCCGTCCCAGACCATCTGCCGAATTTGCTTCTGATCTTCATCCCCGACGAAGTCTTGATGTGGTGGGTCGGCGGCGACTTCAGCCACTTCGGTGTGTTGGACCGCGTACCGGTTCTTCTGGTCGCCAGCCTGATCGTTGCGATTGCCTTTGTTTTCGGTCGCTTGTCCCTTTCCGTCGTTCGATGCGATTGCCAGCTCTACCGCTTGGAAATCGCCGTATTCTCCATTGGTGTGGGGCTGAGCGAGTTGTCACTGCTTACATTGGCTATTGGACTGCTTGGTGGCCTGCACAGTGTTTGGTGTTTTGCCCTGCCGATCGGAGTCGTTGTCGCTTTGGCTGGATGGAAGTGGAAACGAGGGGCGTTTGGGCGGCGCGACGAAGACTACCCTGGATCTGCGGCTACCGAAACGTCCAGCGGCGATTGGCTCGCGCGGTGGGGGCTTTGGCTTGGCGCGCCGTTTGTGATTGTGATCCTGTTCGGTGGCATGTTGCCGCCTTGGGACTTTGACGTTCGCGAGTATCACCTGCAGGTTCCCAAGGAATGGTATCTGACAGGGAGAATTGGCTTTCTGCCACACAATATCTATGGCAACATGCCGTTGGGTGCCGAGATGCACGCGCTGCTGGCGATGGTGATCATGCCGGGCGAGCGTGATTGGTGGTGGGGCGCGCTGGCGGGCAAGACGGTTATCGCCGCCTTTGCACCACTGACGGCGCTGGCGCTAGTTGCCGCGGGCAAGCGGTTTGTGTCAACCACGGCAGGCGTCGTGGCAGCGCTAGTGTACATTTCCACGCCGTGGGTCGTCCACGTCTCGGTACAGGGCCTGATCGAAGGAGCGGTCGCCTTCTACCTGCTGCTGGCGGTCTACGCGATGGTGCTGTCGAGTCCCTCAGTAGGTCCCGTCTGCCGGACGGGACCTGCGGCAGCAGTTTCCGGCGTCAAGCGTTCATCCGCTTCGAGGTCCCGTCCGGCAGACGGGACCTACTGGGAGAACCCGCCGGACGCTTCGGTCGTGCGCGGCCGGATTCTCCTGGCCGGCTTCCTCGCGGGATCGGCCGCCGCATGCAAGTATCCGGCCGTGCTGTTCGTTGTGCTACCGTTGGCGATCTGGTCGGCGTTTCACAGGCGGAGGTTCAACTGGAAAGACGCCTCGCTTTTCTCACTTGCCGTAGTCTGCGCGTGCGGCTTGTGGTTGGGCAAGAACTGGGCTTTGGCTGGAAATCCCGTGTATCCATTGGTATTCGGCGGCAATACGCGTACGGCGGAAAAGACGGGACAATGGAACCGTGCTCACCAAGTGCCGAGGGAACACGGACGGCGGTATTCGGTAGCCCAGGCCGCCGACGCGTTTCAGCGATTTGGCTGGCGCAACTATTGGCTCAGTCCTTTGTTGATCCCCTTTGCCGTCATGGCCTTCGCTTCGAGCCGGCGTCGTCGGTTGGCATGGATGATGGCGGCGATGTTTCTGTACTTCATGCTCGCTTGGTGGTTGGCGACCCACCGCATCCCTCGGTTCTGGGTTCCTGTGTTGCCAATCGTGGCCCTACTGGCAGGCATGGGGGCCGTGTGGTCGACCGAACGCCGATGGTGTTCAGTAGCCGTCAGCGTACTGCTGTGCGGTTTGGCCGCCAATCTTCTCTTCCTGCTCTCTGCCGATAGGCACGACCACCGCTATTTGGTTGCCTTGGAGCACCTGCGTTGCGACGAACCGGTCGGCGAGCAAGCGGTCTCGCGAGTCAACGCTTTTCACCGATATCTCAACGACGTGGTGGATAAGAACGACACCGTCTTACTGGTTGGCGATGCACAGCCGTTCGATTTGGAGATGCCGGTATTATACAGCACCTGTTTCGACGATTGCGTTTTCGAGCAGTTGATGAAAGGCCGCAACCGGGAAGAACGTCTCGCTGAATTACGCGATCATCGGATCTCGCATATCTACGTCAGTTGGGCTGAAATCGAACGCTACCGCAGCCCAGGCAATTACGGCTTCACCGACTACGTGACCAAATCGCTGGTGCGGGAAAAGTTGGCCCGCGATCAAGGCTTGCTTCGTCGCGTGCCTATGAACATCAATCCGGATGTGGGCGAAGTGTTCGAGGTCGTCGGGCACCGGTAATCAAGGCCGCAATGTGAGTAGGTCCCGGTTGCCGAACGGGACCTTGAATCGCGTTGCGACGTGTGTTGCCGAATCAGGTCCCGTCCGGCAGACGGGACCTACTGATTGCGCCGTCCTCCAATGTACCGCAGCAGCAGGCCCGTCAGGATGAGCCCTCCGCCGACCAGCGTCCACCACTGCGGGGCCTCGTACGTTGACGAGTGTCGCCAGGCCAGAAATACCCATAAAGGTACGAGGATCGGTTCCAGCAGCACGATCCCCGATGCTTCGTGGCCGACCACCCGCCGCAAACCGCGGGCGAACAGCAGGTACGGCAGACCCATCTGAAACATGCCGAAGCCGGCGAGATACAGGGTCTGCTTTCCTGTCGGCCAGATGTCGTGGTGAAACACGATTGGGAGAAAGAGCACCGCCGTGACCAGGTTGTTCAGCATCACCAGCCATGCGCCATCTTCTTCGCGCAGGTGTCGCAGCGACAATACGATCGCCGCGTAGGTCGCTCCGCCCAGAAGCCCGAAAACCACGCCTGTCGTCGACTGGCCTCCCACCTCATTTGACAGAATAAAGCCCACACCCATCACGCAGAATGCCAGCAACCACC
>CAZURK010000496.1:0-6628 GCA_964623055.1 uncultured Pirellulaceae bacterium | reverse complement strand
TCCACTCATTGCCTATATTTCAACGCTAATGCAGATTCAAGGAAAGGTCCAGCCAGTGACACGCATAGGCAGTTTACCCGCCCATTGGGAGCTGCGACAATGAGAAGTCGTGCCGGTAAACGTGACAGGTCAAAGGAGATGCCGCTGTGAAGAAGACTCCGATGCGACGCGGAATCGTATTCGTTTTGGTCACATGTTGCGTGGTTTCCCGTGCTGTTTCCGCGGATGTAGGATCTGACGAACCCACGCTGACGTTCTTTGGTTGGTCTGATCAGCATGTCCAGACCGATGGAGATGCCAAGCACCTCATTCCGGCGATCGATGCCATGAATGCTCTGCCCGGTACGCCTTACCCGGAGAGCATTGGCGGCAAGGTTGCCGAGCCGGCGTTTGTGTTCGGATGTGGCGACATCACCGAGTGGCCGACGCACGCCGCCATGAAGGCCTACGATCAGTTGATCACCGAGAGGTTGAAGTTTCCTGCATACGATATCCTTGGGAATCACGACGAAGGTGGCAAGGTACCGAGTGAGACGATGAGGAAGTGGCTGGTTTCACGGCACGGGGCGCCGAGCTACACCTTCTGCCGCGGCGGTATTCAGTTCATCGCATTGTTTTCGAAGTACGACGAAAACCTGGCAAATCCGGCGCAACCGCTGGCCGAGGAGGCTCTGGAATTCCTCCGCAGGCGTTTGGCCGGCTTGCCGGAGGAGACTCCGGTGATCGTGGCTACGCACCTTTGCTTCGATGCGATAACCAATCGAGACTCGCTCTGCCAAGCCATCGGCGACGCAAACGTGATCGCCATACTTGGCGGTCACTATCACAAGGCAAAGGTCGATAAGTACCGAGGCTACAATTTCATCCAACTGCCCTCGCCAGCGGCGGGTAGCCCCAGCGAGTTTACTGTGGTGCGAATCACATCGGACCGGCTGGTTGCGATTCCCTATGACTATCGAAAGAGCCAATGGAGCGACGATCCGAAGAAACGGCTGGATGCCAGGATTCGCGAGGTGCGCATCGTGGAACGCAATCGCGAATAGGCCTGTTGCTCTCGACCAGATATGGCCTGTGCCAAGAGATGGCCAAGAAATTCGGTAGCCTGCGTCACCCGTCGCAATTCGACGTTCAACGGTTTTGCTCCCTTCGCGGTAGGTTCGTTGCCGAGGGATCCAATAGCAGCTCTGTTCCGCTGGTGCAGGCAAAGATCTCTTCGGCTACCTGATCCGGCATGATCTCGGGACCGATGGCGACTTCTGAAAGCACTCTTCTGCGCTGCCCCAGTTTGGGAACCAGGTCCATTGGAATCACGATGCTGTAACGGCGATTCACGTCTATGTCTGCCTTCCTGACTTCCGGCCAGGTGACAATTTCACGACTCGCAATCCAGCGATCAAAGATGTCGTTAAACTCAGACCCGGACAGGACGGCCTTCATCGACTCGGTCTCACGCCTGCGGACCGCGTAGTCGGCCATGGTATATGACGTTGGGTCGAATGCTGGCAGCCAGTTGAAATCATAGCCGCCAAACAGTCCCTTATCTTCTGGCCCCCACCAGAGTGCGAAGTCAACGTCCGCTTCCCTCTGCATGACTCGCATATGAGCCAGGGCCAGGTGCACTCGCTCCGAAAACCGCTCAGGGATCCGTCTTTCCTCACCCTCGAATTGGATGAACTCCCAGTCGGCATCCAATTGCATTTCTCGGCGAATACGCAGGTCGGCACCGCGGACAAATAGGTCCGGCCGATCGATCATCTTGAAGCCCGTTGAGCCTGCCAGAAAGTGCCTTGGATTGTTCAAGAACCGCTGTCGCTGGCCTTCATCCAGATAGGGTGAAACGATGTAGACGATGCGTTCCAGATGTTCCGGGTTGTAGAAATGAAAGCCAAGCACAGAGCCAGTCAGCGATAGCGGTTTCCGGCCGCCAGCGTTCAAGACACCGTTCTCGATCGTGTATGGCAGCTTGGCGGCAATCCGATGCAGGTACGAGTTGTTTTGCGGAGTACCCACCAGCAGCAGGTTGTATTTCTCCAAGCGCAAATCGTCCAGATCGGAATCCGCCCGAACCGGGAATTGGACGTTTGCGGGCCTGAAGACCGGACCGCCGCTGCGCGCCAGAGTGTTGGCAGTTTGCTGCAAGAACTGATTGCCGTCGTTGTCCGCCCCAGTTCCGTAGATGACCAACAGCGGTTCTCCCTGGAAGAGGTTCGCCGCGGCTCCGGCTCCATATGCCCGTCTACGAACGGGCGTGGGTCGAACAGACGAAGCGATCTGCCAATGGCCACTGCTGATAACCGTCAACGGTCCTTGATCGGCTTCGTGTGTGTATTTCACCAGCGAGCCATCGACGACGAGTTGTCGAAGTTGACGGTCCGGTATAGCCAACAGGTCGAGCGAAAATTGGCCGACGTTCTCGGTTGTTGCTTCGAGGCCGGTAGTTCCGACCTTGGCTTCCATGCGGGCGACTTTATGAGGGTCCGAGAGACTCTCTATTCTTAGCCAGTACGCACGACCGTCGCGCGGATGTTCGCACGTGTGGACAATGTGTTTCGGGTTGGAGTTTCGTCTGAGACGGAACAGCCACTCCATGGTTTTTGGCGGCAAAGTGCGGATGCCGTGTCCTGCCGTGGGATGCTCGTTCAGGACTGCGTCGTAACCTAATTCCTCCAACTTCTGGAATTGGACACGAACATTGCCAATTGCGGAGGTCCAGTCGTTGACACCGTGTTCGCAACGGATGGGCAGGTTGCGAAAATTCTCAAGCGGCAGATCGTTGCCGAAGGCGACCAACGGAACCACGCCGGCAAACACGTCCTGCCGAAGTGCGGCGACGTGCATAATTCCCGTTGCCCCAGAAGAAGTCCCCGTCATGTAGATGCGATCTTCATCAACTGGGTAAGACGCCTTCATGTGTCGGATCACCTGCATGACGTCATAGCGGCTCATGCTGCGGTAGCCCCACACGCCCCGGCCGCTTGGCCGGGCTCGAATGAAGGGACGTTCCCGAGTCGGACGCAAGGACGCGGAGCCGAACACCTGCACCAACAAAGGATATTGCACATCCGGCGAGAAGTCCGGCGGCAGGACAACCTGAAACGATTTGCTTCGGCCTTCCGCTGGGGATAAGTACGCTTCGTTGATCGTGAGGGCCGATTGTGCATCGGCAAAGCGTGCGACCATTCCAGCAGAAGGCAACCAGCAGACCGACAGGGCGATGGTATTTGTCGTGACGAATCGTTTCATTGAAGACCTTCCTTCCCGACCGATTCCGGACTTGCGACGTCTTCGAAATCAGGATCACCATCTTATCAAGAACAGCCACCAGTGGTATCGCTACGGAACGAGTGCTATAAGTACTCTCATGCTATCCGCTGCCCTGATTATTGCGATCGCGATCTCTGCCTCCGGCGATTCAGTGCAAGAGACTCTTGACAGCGCCGTCAATGCCGATGCGAATATGATTGTGCTTACGGAACGCTTCGGTGAGCAAGAGTTTCGGCCGAAAGGCGGATTTGTTCTCAGAAGGGGCCAGAGGCTCCCTGAGCTGATCTGGGAGCACCCCGAGGCGGTCGCGAAGGTTGTAGACGACCCCGCGATCCCCACACGCTGGTTCAACGAGCGTTTTGAAGAAGTCAAGGCTGCACACAGCCCAGGACGGTATTACGCCTATGGCGACGCGCCCGTTCCCAAGGGCCCCGTGCTGCGCCGAGCGATGACCTGTTGCTGCGTCGCAGACAACGTGGACTTGAGGCTCCTCGCCGAGAAACAGGTTGATTCCGCCGATCCCAAGCTCAGACGCACCCAAATCGACGCCCTGTTGAGCCACTGGCGAACATCCGAAGAAGGCGCGGTCGAGTTGGCTGCATTATTGGAGACGGATCAGCCGACGGAACGGGTGCGAAAGGGCCAGTGGCAGATGGAAAACGCCACTCGCCACGTTCGGCTGAAGCGGAAACTGAAGGGCTTCGACGACAAGCCCACTGTGAACGTGACCGCTAGGCCTCTCAAGGGCGAGCCGGCACCGATTTTGCGAAAAGCGCCGCTAGAGCAGGCAGAGATCACCGACGAGCGCGTTCGGGAACTCGAAAGCAGATTGGACCAGTGGTATGAGGACGCGTTGGAACCGATGGCCGTTGTGATCGCCCGCAACGGAGTGATCGTTCTTGCCAAGGGATACGGGACTCTGGACGGGGAGCCGGTCACCGTCGACACGCCCATGCTGCTGCACTCGGCCATGAAGCCCTTGCTAGGACTTCAACTGGCTATGTACGTCGACCGCGGGATTGTGCGGTTGGACGAACCGATCGGAAACTATCTTCCTGACTTCAACACTCCGCATGACCGCAACCTGACTTTCCGAGCCGGGCACGTTCACGTGACGGGGATCCACTTCCCCTGGGAGCTTGCCTTTTCGCGGCTGTTCTACTTTCATACTTGGCACGAGAGTCTGATTGCACACTGCAAGCGAGAATGGACGCCGGGGGCCAGGCACCGCTACGGCGTCGTTGGCATCATACTGGCCGTCAGGGCGTTGGAACTGTTGCGAGGCAGAAACTACTGGGACGCGATGGAGCGAGACCTCTTTGAGCCACTCGGTATCCGCAACGTCCTGCCCGGCGGAACCGGGTTCTCCGCCGAGAACCTGGCCCGAGTCGGCGTATTGCTGGACAACCGTGGAAAGTACGGGAAGTGGGAGTTGATCTCCGAGGAAGCGCATCAAGCGATCTTGCCGACATTGCTCAAGTCCTACTTTCCCGCTGTGGACAGGGTTTACGGCATCGGCCTGCAGAACAGAAGCGGCAGCCTGGGCCCCGGTAGCTATGGCCACGGCGGCGGCTGTGGGACGCAACTGGTCGTCAATCCCCAGAAGCACCTCGTCTTCACGATGGTCAGGAATGGGCAAGGAAAGGACTACAAAAGGCACCTGTCGGAGGTGATGGAACTGATGAGAAAGTGGATCAACGAATAGCGTTGCCTTTCCATTGGTGGAAAGGCCTCCTGTTCTTCGGAGCACTTCGGCCATTCTCCTTGGTTGTCAGTCTTTTCAAGAGAGCCCGCAGCTCTTGGCGCTTTTCCGGGGCCGAAAAGAACACGTTCGTGGTTTCCCCAGGATCCTCTGCGAGATTGTAGAGCTGGCCGGTGGCCTCGGGAGCTATTTCGGGCAAGGCATATTTCCTGAGATCGCCTTTGTTGTAGTTGTTTCCTCCGGATCCCCTGTGATCCAGGTATTTCCAGTCACCTTGCCGAATCTGGAACTCTCCTCGAAAACTCTGAGTCAGCATGTAAGGCCGCACAGAATCCTGTTCGTCCTGCGTGCCCAACATGACTGGCAGCATGTCATAGCTGTCCACAGCCACATCATCGGGAAGCTCGCAGCCGACCACGGACGCCACCGTGGCGAGAATGTCTGTGGTATTGGTTAGTTGTCTGGTTACCTGTCCGGCAGGAATTCGGGCTGGCCAACGGGCGATGAAGGGAACGCGGTGTCCGCCCTCCCAGCCGTCGCGCTTCATGCCACGCAGTCCGCCTGCTGCGTCGTGATTGTGATCCTGTCGCATCCAATCGGTGTGAACGGTTTCGGGGCCGTTGTCTGAATTGAATAGAACCAACGTATTGTCGTCGATGCCGAGGTGATCGAGGGCATCAAAAAGACGGCCGGTCAACGCATCGAGTTCATGAACAAAATCTCCTCGAGGACCTGCATCGGTTTTGCCATTGAACTCTGGAGCCGGCAGTACAGGCGCATGAGAGATCTGAGTGGAGAACACGACAAAAAACGGCTTGTCAGGAGAGTTCTTTTGATGATTGGTGATGAACTCCAGGGTCTTGTCATAGAACAGCAAATCCGCGTCGACAAAACGATAGTCCGGCGACATCCAGCCTTCGTCATTGTCCCATCTCCATTTGCCTCCCGGGTTCGGCAAATTGTCTCGTCGGTGTCTTCGACTGGCTGGCGAGGGGACCATACCGTCTTCGATATAGACATAGAGCGGATCCGTGGTCGGACAATTCGGGGTGATGAAAGACTCGTCAAAGCCTCTCTCGTTAGGTCCGTCGATGATAGGCGTGCTTTTCTCGTAGTCGATGAGAAGAGAATTCTTGAAGCCGCCGCCGAGTTGTTCTCCATTCTTGTCGAGCCAAGTCAGTCCGACATGCCATTTGCCGAAGACGCCCGTGCGGTACCCCCGCTTCTTCACCATATCGGCGATGGTGAGTTCACCCGGCTTGATATAGCTTGGGCCACCCGGACCCTCAAACGCACGGGGCCCCCTTCCCGTTCGGCAGACAAGCTGACCCGAGTAGAGCCCGTAGCGCGAGGGAGAGCAAATGGTTGAAGGGCTATGGGCGTCAGTGAACCTGATTCCCTCTCTGGCCATCTTGTCCAGGCGGGGAGTCTTGTAGGCTGCTTTGGGATTGTAGCAGGACAAATCCCCGTACCCCAAATCGTCGGCATAGATGATCACGATGTTCGGCAGTTCTTGAGCCGTCAGAGAGGCGTTACTCACGAGGATTAGCGCCAACACGCCATTTCTTATTCCGTTGCGAAATCGGTGCATCGTCATACTCCGCTGTACGTCGATTCAATTGGTGGATGGATTCCCGGGGGTGTAGCTACCGTCGCCAGACG
>CAZURK010000495.1:0-6637 GCA_964623055.1 uncultured Pirellulaceae bacterium | reverse complement strand
TTGTCGCTCGAAGAGCTGGCACAGTTAGAAACGCCGCCAGCAACACGAAGCTTCCATCCAATCCCGCATAGCACGGTGATGGACATGGTTCTCACGACATTGGACATGCTACGGCTGGAAGTCCGCGATATGGACCTCGCCGTGGCGAGGAATGGAGACCGATTCTCTGGCACGCCGGGCTCACCAAGTCGTCAGACGCTTTCGCTCTCAAATCCCCATCTGGTCGCAGGCGTTCGCGTTTTGCCGAGAAGCTGGAGTACCTGCCATCGCGCGCAAAGAAAACGAATTAGTGGGGGGATTAGTGGGGGGAATAGAAGAAGCTCTCCGGCTATTGGCCGGAGAGCTCCGGAAGGTAAGGCCTTAACTCAATTCACTTTGCGAAGCACGCCCGAGAGGACTCGAACCTCTAACCCTCGGTTCCGAAGACCGATGCTCTATCCAATTGAGCTACGGGCGCTGGCGGCTATGAAACATACGGAATTTCCCGTGTTCGTGCAACCAACCCCGACTCGCGTCCAAAGATTCCCGTGTTTTCATGGCCCGAGTCTTGACCCGTGGTTCTCCGGGATGCTATAAGCGCAAGTGATCCTGTGTGCGCGGATTAGGCGCATTCGGTTTTTCTTTTGCTGCACCGAACCATAGACCGGGCGATCTCCATGGCCCAGATTACATTGCGCGTACTTGACGGCGCTGATCGAGGCCGTGTGTTCGATACTCTGGACACGCCTGTCACGATCGGTCGGGAAGAGGGGAACACGATTCAACTGAACGACGAACGTGTCAGCCGGTTTCACGTCAAGATTCAGGAAGATCATGATCGCCTGGTGCTGACGGATCTGGAAAGCACAAACGGCACCAAGGTGAACGGCGAGGACATCCAGCTTCGCATCCTGCGTAACGGCGACATGATCCACGTGGGCCGCTCGGTATTGGTGGTCGGTTCTCGGGACGACATCGCCCAACGGCTGGCGCAGTTACGAAACTCGAAGACCAAGAGCAGTTGGTTCCGCCGCAACAAAGAGGATGCGGAGAATCTCCCGCCGATTGACCCCGAGGCCCCGTGGAAAGACAACGAGGATCTTCAAGAAGCCTTGTTTTGCCTGGAACCACCCGAGTTGCCGGAGCGGTTAAGCCCAGGACAGGCGGCTCAGTTGGCCGAGTTGATCGAATACATGCACATCCGTCTCCGCCAACTGTTATCGTCGGTCAAGGAGGAGAAAAAGGGAGATCGGGTCACGTTGGATGCACGCCAATGGCAAAGCCTCCTCGATCTGCAGTCGCGTCTGGCCGAGTATTTGAGATCGGTTGGCGACCCGGACGCGCCGGGGGCCGAGTGAGCCATCCGCCCGCCACAGGCCCGTCGACCACGCCCGCTTTTGGATTCCTGCGTGGGCTGAATGCCGCCCGGTTCAGCACCCCATAGACAACCCCCTTTGTGTTACCCTTCCTTGAAATCTTCCCCTTAAGTCACTATATAACCCTTGTTAACTGCGCACGCTCCTTCCTGTTCGGGGCGCGCGCCGAGTGTTATATTGGCGTATCAACTCAGTGCCTCGTCGAACCTCGATTGATGGGTAGCTGGATTCGCAAGAATTCAGACCGTTAGAGCGGGTAGCTGAATTCTTGCGAATCCAGCTGCCGATGACGCCTCAATTCGAGAGCGGCGGAGCACCAGAACCCCGAATACCTAACATCTGGACATAGCTGCTGGCACAATACGCGTGGAGATTTCGCTTCACATGGGTCGTGTCGCCGATGGTGGTGCTTAATGAGACGGCGGGTAGTGATCACAGGTGTCGGCTGTGTGACTCCACTTGGCGTGGATGTCGATGAATTCTCGCGCCGCCTGATGCAGGGCCAGTCCGGAGTTGGTCCAATCACTGTGTTCGATGCGACGGGGTTCCCCGTCCGCATTGCCGCGGAAGTCTCCGATTGGGACGTCTCCGCAATCGAAGACGACCCGGCCCGCTGGCGGCGACACCCCCGTCAGACGCAGTTTGCCGTGGGCGCTGCGTCCCAGGCGGTTCGCTCCGCGGGCCTCGAAGATTCGCAAGTCGATCCACGACGATTCGGTGTGATTACGGGCTGTGGGGAGATCTTTCCCGAATTCTCGCAGTTCTGCCAATTGACCGGTTCTGCACTGGTCGACGAACGACTTCAGATCGATCGGTTCGTGGACGAAGCCACCCAGGTCTATCAAGGCTCGACGGATGAAGACTTGATCATGGAACCCGGGGCTGCTGCAGGTTGCATCGCCGGGATGTTTGACGCTCAGGGACCGAATTCGAATTTCACGGCCGCCTGTGTTTCGTGTAGCAAGGCCATCGGCGAATCGACTGAAATCATCCGTCGCGGAGATGCCGACGTGATGCTCGCGGGTGGCGCCCACAGCATGATCCACCCGTTTGGCGTCACTGGTTTTCACCGCCTTTCAACGCTTAGCACGCGCAACGACGAGCCGGAGAAAGCCGCACGGCCGTTTGACCGCGAACGGGATGGGTTCGTGATCGGCGAAGGCGGTGTAATGCTGGTGCTTGAGGATTTGGACCTGGCGCGTCGCCGCGGCGCCGAGATCTGGGCGGAGGTAGCGGGTTGGGGCGTCACCCATGACGCCTATCGAATCACCGACTTGGACCCCCAAGGGCGTTCGGCCGCCAAAGTCATAGGACTGGCGTTGAAGGATGCGGGGAAGAATCCCGAGGACATCCACTACATCAACGCTCATGGCTCGGCTACGGCCATCAATGACAAGACCGAAACGCTTGCCGTGAAGAAGGCATTTGGCGATCAGGCCTACAAGGTTCCCATGTCCAGCACCAAGAGTATGACGGGGCATCTGACCACGGCCTGCGGCGCCATCGAAGCGCTCGCATGCCTGTTGGCCATCCGCGATGACCTTGCCCCGCCGACGATCAATTACGAGAACGTTGATCCCGAGTGCGATTTGGACTACGTGCCCAACACGGCCCGCGAGATTTCGTGCCAGCATGCTATGAGCAATACGTTTGGCTTCGGTGGGCAGAACGTGGTGCTGGTCCTTTCGCGATTCGACGGCTAGCCCAATCAGGGGCTATAATGGAATATGTTAGTTTGCGGGTATGGCTCAAGAGGACACGCGAAACAGAGGGCGCAATGCCGCTCTGTAGGAATTGTCCCGCCGTTGTTGCACTCCGATCTTGGACCGCTGGTTTCTGATGTCAACGTGGCCGCTGATCTCTGACTTTGCCCGCATGGTGCAGAACCCTCAGGTCGCCTTTCGGGCACCCGAGTTGAAGCAGTGCACCGTGGAACTGAATCATCTGGGCCAGCCCAAGGCGCGCAGCGGCAATTTTGCCACCGTTTATCGCGCTTTCCGGCCTGACGGCAAGGACTTTGCCATCCGCGTCTTCAACCGCCGCCAGGACGAACGGCTGGAGCACTATCAGACGATCAGCGATTACTTGGACCAGCGGGCCGTCTCCAGCATCGTCAATTTCGATTATGACGAGCGCGGCATTCGATCGGCCGGCGACGGCAAGCTGTATCCGCTGCTGACGATGGACTGGGTGCCGGGCATCACGCTGTTTGAATGGGCCCGTGACCGCAGCCGCGAGGGTTATGCCGAGGCACTTACGATCGCGGCCGATGTTTGGCTGCACTTGGTGCGCGAACTGAGCGAGCATCAGATCGTGCACGGCGACCTGTCGCACGGAAACGTGCTGGTCTCGCCGGACGGTCATTTCAAGCTGGTCGACTACGACTGCATGTGTGTGCCGTCCCTGATTGGACGCCGTAATCTAGAGACCGGCTTACCTCCCTACCAGCACCCGGCGCGTAATGCCGACACGATTCTGTTTCCCGGACTGGACAACTTCTCGTCGCTGGTCATCTACGTTGCCTTGCGGGCCTTGGCTGCCGCTCCGCACCTGTGGATCACATACGTTGACCAGATGGAATATGACAGGATCCTGTTCCGCCCGCAGGATTTCGAGAATCCGGCCATGTCGCCGCTGTACCGCGAGTTGATGAACTCGCCCGACGAGCAAGTGCGCGACCTGGCTCACTACCTGTTCCAACTGGCCCGATACGACATACACGACATCCCGCCTGTGGATGAAGTGCTGCTGTGGTGCGAATCGGTCGAAAGTCTGGTCAGCGCTCAGGAATGGGACAAAGTGGTTCAGTTGGTCGAGCGCATGGGGCCGGGCGAACAGATCGCACCAGAACTGCAGCCGTTCGTCCAGGAGGCCCAACAGCGGGTATCGTGCAAGAAGGCCGTCGAAGAGGCGTTGGCCGAAGGGAACGAAGAGCGGGTCGAGATGCTGCACGCCACGGGATTGTTGCACAACTATCCAGCGGCCGAGCATGTGGCCGAACAGGCCAAGCACGCTGGCGAGGTCAGGCCCATACTGCGGATTCTGCAATCGGCCAAGCAGTTGAAGGCGTGGGACAAACTGAAGACCACGTGGGTGGCCAACCAACACGTGCTGGCTAGCCGCGCCAGCACGCAGACGTACGAGGCGGACGTCCAGAAGCTATTGACCGTGGACCGCATACGCGATTTGCTGGCGTCGCCGCAGGTGGACAATCACGCGCTGCTGGAGGCCTGGCAGCAACTGCAGGCAATGGGCGGACATCCCACCGCCGAGCCGTATCGCGAGCAGGTCGAGAAGAGCTTGGCCCAGCGCCAGAGCATGACAAAGCTGCAAGAGCTGCTGCTCCACGCCCCGCAGACTCCGTCGCTCGCGCACGACAAGAAGATCGTCGCTTGCGGTTCCCCCGATGCTTTCCAGGCCATGGACAAGTCGTCCCCGTTGGTACAGCAGTACCTGGCAGCCCAGAAGCGGCTGCAGTACATCAAGAAGGTCCACGAGGTGGAAAAGAGGGGAACGGTCGAAAGCGAGAGGTTCATTGCCGGCGTGATGCAACAGTTGCCGAATTCATATCACGAAGGTCTCGCCCGGCGATCGCAGCAGGCGCGCCGGCGTTTGTACATCTATCGCGATTTGACCCGTGCGTTGGACGAGCCGTGTTCCGAAAGCGATATTGTCAAAGCCTGGGAGAAGCTTGGCGAGGTGCGAGGCCGCGTTCTGGCGTCGGACGAGGTCTCCGCGCGTGTCCAGTTGGCTGAAGCTCGCGTGCCACTGATTCAGCGGTTGCAGGCAATTCCGGACACCGAAGACGAAGCGGAACAAGAACGTCGCGTGGTGGAAATCTGGGATCCGGCGGTGCTGGACGGTTGTCACGAGGCGTCAGCATGGCAGGGCATATATGACCGCGTGCGAGCCGGCCGCGAAACGCTGCAAATGATCGAAAACGCCGTCGAGGCCGAGAATCTGGCCGAAGCCGAACAACTGCTTGGCCAACCGTGCATGCAAGGCCAGGAAATGCCACCCGAATTGACCGGCAAACTGAAGGAACTGCGCACCAAGATCCACAAAGCCACGGCGGCCAGTCGTCAGGCGATCGTCAGCACGCTTATGGAGAACGATCGGCCAGCCTTTGTCGAGTTGTTCGACGCCGCGCTGATCAGCGACATCTGTGGCCAGTTCCGACACCATCAGCCGGTTGTCAGCCAATGGGTCGAATCGGAGATTCTACCGGTATCGCGTCTCGGCTTGGCAACGGACGCCGAGACTGCCGTGGTGCGTGATGAAGAAGGCAACTTGACGATCCGGTGGACGTGGCCAGCACCGAACATCAGCAACGAATGCCGATTGGTGATTTGCCCAACCCGGCCGTCGGCTAACGCATTACCCGAAGACGTGGATGCCCAATACTCGGTCGCCATCCAACGCCACGAGTGGGACGAGGCAACAGGTCATCGGCTACAGCAGAACCCAGAATTGGATGGCAACGACGTCTATGTTTGGGCCGTGATCGACCTCGGCTATCAGACATTCTTCAGCGAGCCGTTCCGGGTTGGACACATCCAGCCGATCGAAGTCAAACCGCAACGACGATGGGGACTGTTCCGATCCCGTAAGACCGAGAAGGCGGCAAAGGCTGCGGAAGAGAAGGAAGAAGAATCAGAACAAACCGACTCGGCAAACGAAGAAGGCCAGCTAACGGAAGAGACCGAGCAGACGCCCAACGGCGAAGAAGCACCGGAGGCGGAATCCTAAGGACAGCCCCGGTCATTGGTCATTGGGGCTTGGTCATTGGTCATTCGGACTCGGGCCGCATGTTCGTCGGCACTTGCCGATCGGCGTGGTTCGACGGATAATCACGGCTTACGCGTTGAGGGTGAATATCGAAACCCGAAGCGTCAGCGAGGAAACTGACGCAACGTGTTCCCTCGCTTGCGCTTCGGGCTACTATGGGCCACCAAAGAAGCGCACATCCGTGACCTAGGACCGCAAGGGGGTGAGACTTGCCGTACCAACGAGAAATCAGCCGAGACAACAAAGCATGTGTGCTGTTTCTGCTGGACCAATCCTATTCGATGGTTGAGCCGCTGGGCGGTTCGCCCAGCCGCAAGTGCGACGAACTGGCCAACGCGGTCAATTCCTGGTTGTACAACATGTCGATTCGCTCCTCGGGTGATGAAGGCATTCGTGACTATATGGACGTGGGCGTGATCGGCTATCGAACCGACCAACAGGCCAACCCGATCATCCAACCCGCGTTGGTCGGCTCGCTGGCCGGCCAGCAGTTG
>CAZURK010000494.1:0-6683 GCA_964623055.1 uncultured Pirellulaceae bacterium | reverse complement strand
TCGCGGAATGCGCCGCTGGTCTGCGGCCGGATTTCGGACAGGTGTTCATCTGCTTTGCCCATCGTCACTTCCTTTGCTCTTCCAGAATATGGACCATATCGCCCCCCGCCTCGCTGATCGCTTCGATCACCGGTTCGAAGCGCATAGCGTGTGCTTCGCTATGCACTTTCAAAAGCACGTTCCGCTCGCCCGGCGGCGCGTTGCCCAAAGTCTCGCGAATGCGATCCGCAAGCTGCGAAATGCCTATTTCTTGTCCATTGATGTACAATTTGCTCTCGTCGTCGATCAGCACACTGACCTTGGAATGGCCCGCGGGCTTGGTTTGCCTGGCCGTGGCCGGTTGCCAGTTCAGGAAGCTGTCGTCGTGGGCCTGTGCGAGTATGACAAAGAAGATCAGCAGATTGAACGCGATATCCCCCATTGCCAACGATGGGACTTCGGCTCGCGATGCTCTGCGTTGGATTTTCATGTCTACGGTACTCGAACTTCCTGCTCTTCCTCGCGCAAGACGGTGATGATGCCGCCGGCTTCCTCGATCATCGTCGTGTACTTGATCCAGTGATGGTAGGGGACATTCTTGTCGCTTTTGACGACGACCACCTTGTCTTCGAGCCGGACCTTGTCGGCAAGCAACGCTTTCAGTTTCGGGACGAACCTGTTTTCGAGCGTGACATTGTCGTTGATGAAGGCCGTGTCAGGCTTCAACAGCACTCTTATCTGTTCGCTTTGAGGCGTCTTCTCGCTCTTGGTCTCGCTACGAGGCAGCGTTTGCCGCCGCCCAGTGTCGGGCTGAATCGACGCGCACACGAGGAAGAACACGATCAAGTTGAATGCGATATCGCCCGTCGCGCTCGACGGTGGTTCGGTCAACAGCCTGGTTGCACGACGCGCTCTCATTCGATTCTAGTCCAAACGCGGCGTTCGGCCGCGAGCAATGTAGGACGGGTCTGGAAAGCCGGTTGTTACCCCCATTTTCGCCTTGCCACTGCCACCTTGCGTGGCAGGAACGCCAGTTTGACCAGCTAGTAACAAAAAGCCGTCATCACTCGCCCGTATCGTGTTGCTCCAACGCCATGTGGAGCGTAACGGTTTCCATCAGTTCGGTTGCCGACTGTTCCACGTCCAGTACGTATCGGTTGATCACACTGGTGAAGTAGTTGTATGCGATGTAGGCCGGAATGCCGACGATCAGACCGAAGCAGGTCGTCAGCAACGCAGTTTGGATACCCTCGGCGGCCAATTCGACGATGTTCGCCTGGCCAATTCCTGCCTTGATGTCGCGGAACGCAATAATCATTCCCTGTACCGTTCCCAGGAACCCGATCATCGGTGCGGCGCTGGCTACCGTGGCCAGGACCGGCAAATGCCGCTCCAATGCCGCGACAATGTGAACGCTGTAGTCGTCCATCCCCTTGACGACCTGCTCCTCGATTCGCCCAGCGTCATAGTCTAGTCGCCGCAGCACGAAGAACTGACGGACGCCGGCTGATAGCACGGCGGGCACAGGGCCCTGCTCGGATTCGCACTTCTTGAGTGCCTCTTCTACACGATCCGAGCGGAGCAAATCGGCCACTTCGTTGCGCACCGCCGTTGTGTCGGTCGACAGCATCTTCAGGCTACGATAGCGTTCGATCATCACCCCTGTGGCGACGATGCCCAAGAGCAGAATTGGCCACATAAAGAAGCCGCCTTCGAGCAGTAGTCCGATGGCACCACTATCCAGAATATCGCTCGCCACATCCTGCCATGCGGGCGTTTCGGGCTCCATGACGCCTTCTTCGCCGGCATCCTCCGCGGCTACGTCTTCTTCGGGCTCGCCAGCTTCGGTTTCGCCTTCAGTATCCGTGTCCTTGCTGGCCAGTTCGGCATCGTCTGCGGGTTTTGCGGTTGACTCGTCTTCGGGCGAGGTGGGCCCGTCGATGGCTGCGTCGATATCCAAAGGCGGATCGGATGGTTGTTGCGCCAGCAGGACGGTGCCGGTGGCGAGTAGGGCAAAGATCAGGAGTCGTCGCGTGGCGTTGAACATGTTTTACTCACAACGGTTGCCGTTTTCGTGCGTAGTTGTTTGGCCGAAGGCCAATTCTCACCGTAGCCTGGGGCAACACCCCAGGAACACGTTGTATTCAAGTCGATTTTGGCCGAAGGCCATGCTCACAGTCGCCCGCACAAAATGCCTTGAATATGGCCTTCGTCCAAACACTGGCAGGCGCACTCACCTCCCTGGGGTGCTACCCCAGGCTACGTTGAAATAGGCCTTCGGCCATTGATCCAACACAAATCGGACCTCACTAAAACCTGCGTCTCCGGCTGCGGGTTAAACGACTTGGAGGCCACTTGCGCTATTCGTCGTCCAACATGGCCTCCAGTTCAAATTGTCTGAGCATCTCGGGCATGGCGAGCCGGCCTCGGGCGTACTTGGCGGCATCGCTGGCTGGGAAGTCCCAGCGGCAACGATTGTAGCGTCGGAACGCCTCGGGGAAGTTCCTGCCTTGACGGTAGCTCTCGCCCGACCAAAACAGCGCGTCGGCGCCCAGTTGGTTGTCCGGAAACATCTTCACGAACCGATCGAATGCTTCGGCGGCTGGCAGGTAGGTTTCCATCTTGTAGAAGCACTGGCCGACGCGGAAAGCCATGCGGGCTGCGTGCTCGTGGCCTTTGAACTTCTCCAGGAACTTCTCGCCGACCTGGACGGCCACCTGGAAACGTTCGTTCTTGTAGAAGTAGTCCGAGATGCGGATCATCGCGCTGGCGATCAATGGGCTATTGGGGTAGGTCGCAGCCAGAGTGACGTACGCTTCCAACGCCTGGTCGAAGTCCCCCGCCTTCTCGTGGCACTGGCCCTTCTTGTATTGGGCGTCCGCGGCCAGCGAATGATCGGGATAGCGCCGCAGGATCAAATCGTACGACTCGACAGCCTCGTTCCACTGTTCCAGCTCCTGAGCGAACTGTCCCAGCAAGTAGGCTATACGAGGCGCGTATTTGGGATCCGCGTAATCCTCCATCACTTCTCGCAGGAGTCGCCGTCCGGCCTCCAAATCGGTCTTCTGCTCCTCGTCGCGGCCCAGATCCTTGTGGCTCTTGAACAGTTCGAAGTAGCTTTCGGCGATATGGAACTTGGTCTCGACTGCCAGGCGTTCGTCGTTGAACGTCTTGGTGAACGCCGCCACCAAACCGTCGGTGCCGATCACCACCGGCAATTCGCGAACGATCTCCAATTCGCCCGTTTCGGTCGTTGCGGCGGCGTCCACGTAACGCACTCGGACCGTGTCGCCAAAGTAGCTTTCGATTGCCGGATCGTCGGGTTGGAGGTTGCCGGCCGTTGGCTCGTCGGTCGCTCGCAACAGGAACGATCCGGTGAACACGCCGCTGTGGGCCAAGGTCTCTTCGAGGCTGACCGATTCCTTCTCGCCCTTTTCGGTGGCGATTTCGAGCGACACGGCGTCACGTTCGTCGGTGGCGTCGCAGTCGGCGTCCGTGACCTTGAGGAACATCCGTTCGCCTACGTGCAGCCGTTCGATCGGCTCTCTGTAGTCTCGGTCGGTACACTCCAGATCCCCGCTGGTGATCAGGCGCGCACGTCCATCCAATTGCGCAGCCTCGTTGTCCGGGCGGTTCGCATCTTCGTAGGACGCCGTGACAATGTCCTTGCCGGTCAGGTTCAGCACCTGGGCCACCAGACGCTCGTCGAACGATTCCTCGGCTTCTTCGTCCAACGCCGGCTCGCCGATCAGGGTGCGAGGCATGTCGGTGGTGCGTGGAACGATGTCGGGGCTTTTGGCGCCGCCAAGCTGAAGGACCACTTGTCCGATGAAACGCCCTTCGTGCAATGCGTCGTCGGCTTGTTCGTCCGAAGACCATTGCCGCGCGTTGGGCTTGAGGGCACCGGAAACAGCGCAGCGCACATCGGCCTTTGCCCCGTCGGTCGTGACAAGCGAGACGACGACCGAACTGCGGCTGTCCTTCGCGGCATCGGGGTCGATCACTTCGACCGTGATCGGCGCGGCCAGCGCAACTCCGCTGATCTCCTTTTCTTCGTCCGGTGCGAAGTACTCGATTCTCGGTCCGGCCTTGCTCTCCGGCGGCGGGAGAATCACTCGGCTCTCCAAAACGCGAATCTGCCCCTCCGTCGGCTCGTTCACGAACACGATCGCCTCGCGAGGTACCGAATGACCCGGGAATGTGTTCTGTGTATCGAAATACTGGCAGAGAATTCGGTCGCCACGCTTGACGGTCAGCTTGCCTTCGGCCGGCTCGGCGCTGGTGTCGACCTCCTTGGTGAAGACGCCCGTGTACTCTTCCGTTTCGGTGGCCGTCAGTTCCACCGGCTCTCCGCCGTTCACGCTTACATGGAAGCGGATCTCGTCTCGGGCATCGGTGCGGTCCTCGTCGTAGTCCGTGATTTCGACAATGACTCGTTCGCCCGGGTCGACGCGGAGCAGTTGTTTACTTTCCGTTTGGACAACACCACTTGACGAACGCACGAAATCGTAGGCAATCGGCGCGATGTCGGCGTTGTAGTAGGTGGCGGTCAGCTTGTCGATCAGCAGGCGACTGCTGCCCGATTCGCCCTGGGTGAACTCGTCGGTATAGGTGGCCGTGACTACGTCGCCTCCGGCGATCTCCAGTACGTCGTTGGTCGATAAACTCAGCACGTCAGTCTCGGTAGGGATGTAGACCTCGTCGGGCAACTCGCCAAGCACTTCGACGTGACTGATCGCCACAGCCTCGCCCAAGTACTCGTGCACGATCAACCGCACGTAGCGCACCTCGGCCGGCTGGAAGTTGAATTGCCAGGCATTATCGGCGATCGTCACTTCGGAAGCGGGGTCCGACTCTTCTGCCCCCGCCGGACTCCCGGCAGCAGGTTTTGCGGCGGCACCAGCAGGTTCGCCCTCGGCTGCGCCTGCGGCGACTGGAGACCCGGGCACAGCGTGCACGTCGAAGTCCGCAGCTCGGAACGATCGCAGCCTGGGCTGGGCGGAAGTGAGATCAGCCCGAGCCCATGTGGCTTCGACCTCTTGTCGGTTCGCGTCCATCGTGGCGACGATCGTCAGGTCATGGGCGCCGGCTTCCAGCCAAACGTCGACCGTGCGTTTGCCCTGGCCAATCGGCATCTCCAGCCGCCCGTCAATGGCTACGGCGGTTGTGGCACCGGATACCCCGATCCGCGCCGCCGAGGCACGTGGCTGCACCAGTGTGCCTCGCCAAACCACAACGTAAGACCTATTGACACGTTCTTCGTCTTCGGGACGTGTCCAGAGCAGTTCGTCGGTCTCCTCCTCTTCGGTCGGGCGAAAGGTGTTGGTCAGTGCAACCACGTCGTTCCAACTCGAAAGGTTCCTATTCCTGCCGTTGTAGACCCTGCGTGTCATTTGACCACACTCGCCGGCAACCGACGCGGCCGGCAACATATGGGGATGACCGGCCATGTAGAACCAGAACTCGCCGTCCTGGCTCCCTCTGAGTTCGGCTCGCACGGGACGGTTGGCATCCGCGTCCGGCACCGAAACAGTCACTTGAGCAACTCGCTTCAGATCTTTCATGTCGACGGTTAGACTCTTGGGTGTCGCTCCGTCGGGTTCACTTTGCCAGAAGGTGGCCGGGTCGCGGTCGATTGCCATCAATGGGCCGTGGTCGATAGACGCGTCCGTGGCAAGCGCTCCGGCAGGCAGTTCACCGGTCTTGATCGTGCCCTCGAAGACACCCGTGTGCGGGCCCGTTTCCAACAGCCCTGCCTGCACCTGATCGCCGCTATCGGCCACCAGCTTGATGATCGCCTGGTCGGCATCGTCCGAAACGTCACGGTCGGCGTCTTTAACACGCAAATAGACAAGATTGCCAGGCTTGATTTGATTGGCAGGCCGACCCTGTGATACTCGTTCGTCGGCTTCTTCCTCTTCGAGTGCTTCCCGTTCGAGCTTTGCAGAGAAGGACTCTTCTTCTTCGTCGACGATCTTGCTGCTGGCCACGTCGAACTCGGCGTCCGATGCGACGTGGATTTCGACGTCGGACAACGGCACCGTGCGGAATTCCGCCTTGAACTCGTCGGGGTAGTCGGATTTGATCACGTCGTGGCCGGTCAACTGCAGCACCCTGTCGCCCGCGGCCGCGCTGCCCAATCGTGTCTCCAAATCCACTCGGAACAGTCCTTTGCCCGCGCCGGCGCTGGTCAGGTACACAGTTTCTTTGTCGCCGCCCGGTTCGGTGGTCACGACCACCGGAATCCGGTGGTGTCCGCGGCTGATTCCCAAGTCGCTATCGTGCACCACGATCGAAAGCGGCATTCCCGGTGCATGGTAACGCTTGCTGTGATGCCCCAGACGTCCGACTGTGCGCAACAGCCGCAACTGGTCCAGATACCGTTGCTCGGCACCATAGACTTCCGAGAGACTGAACAGAGCCTGATTGGCCAAGGAGATGCTGGGGACACGGTCCAACACGCCGCGAAAGATATCACGGGCATCTTCATGGTCGCCGCGGCGCAACGCCAGAACTCCGCGAAGGAACTCGGCACGCACGACGATGTCCATTTCCGGACGATTGGCCAGTTTCTCGAACACTTGCTCGGCCTGATCGAATACCTTCTGGGCCATGAACGTTTCGCCGATGCCGAACTCCGCCTCGACCGCTTGGGCCGAGTCGGGATAGCGATTCATCACCGTGGTGTACTCGCTTCGGGCCAC
>CAZURK010000493.1:0-6727 GCA_964623055.1 uncultured Pirellulaceae bacterium | reverse complement strand
TACAAGAGCAACGAGTTTGCAGCCAAGTTCATCGCCAAGAGCTTCGAGGCAGAACTGGCTGAGTATTTCGAAATCGCGGAACAGGAGGCGAGCCGCTCGGATTTGCAGGCGGAGATGACCGCAGCGTTCCACAGCACGCTCCTCGGCAAACTGTCCGATGCGCAAACGGACGAACAAGAAATCGAAACGTTGCGTCAACAGTTCTTGGTCGAGTCGCAGCGTCTGAGTTTGAAAACCTATCTGGAAAAGTGCCTGGCCAGCTTCAACGAGAACCCGCGTCCCGATGCATCAAGGTTTGCCAGTATCATCGCTCTGGACCGTTGGGGGACGATCGTTGCCGTCGCGTACGCAGAAAGGAACGTTACGACGCGCTCGGTGGGAAAGAACTACAGTTGGCGGACCTACTTCCACGGCGGCCCGGAAGACCGAGATCGTGTACGTCCGCGAGAGTTGCCGGAACACATCGCTACGACCCATCTGTCCGCCCCGTTCAAGAGCACGACGACCGAAACATGGCGCGTTGCGATCTCGACGCCGGTATACGACCCCGCGTCGTCAGATCGCGAGTTGCTGGGTGTCATCGCGTTCACGATCAACGTGGGCGATTTCGCCATCTTTCGCAGCAACCACGAACCGACCGACTACTTCGCCGTGTTGATCGACAACCGCGAAGGCGAGCGAAAAGGAACCATCCTACAGCATCCGTGTTTCAAGGCCGAACCGCCCGCACAGGATTACAGAGTGACGGATAGGCAACTGGCCAGAATCAGGAGCGAGCCGGAATACAAGTACCAAGATCCACTGGCCAAGACTCCCGGCGGCGATGAATACGCCGGCAACTGGATCGCAGCCACCGAGCCGGTTCGGCTGCCCGGGCGCGGTCAGGCAGCCGGCGGCGGGGACAACCGCACGGACCTCCTGGTCTTGGTCCAGGTCGGCGCCGACACGGCAACCGCGCCCGTCGACAAGCTGGGGCACCGGCTAGCGTTGGTTGGCATAATGGCACTTGCGGTGGTGGTCTTGGTGATCGTCGCTTTGTGGCTTGTGGTGCTCCGCATCTTGGGGGTTTCCGCCAGGACCCGGCCACGCGAAGTCCCATCTGATTCCGAGTCCACGCCGTTTCACAGTATGGCGACCATCGCCGCGGACGGGCGCGAAACACATTGACAGCAGTGCTGCCGAACCTTCCCTTTGCCAAGTTGTCCTTGCCATTAGCCGCCCCATCTGGGCTTACCAAGCTTAGCCGTCTTGCGCACAGCGTCGAAGCTGCGATGCCGTCATATCCCAGTTGCTGAAACGGAAGTGGCGCGTCCGCCCGTTCCAAGCCGATAATTCCCGTGTCAAAGCTACAAACTGAGACCGCGCACGGACGAGTTGCCGTCATTCCCGGCGGATTGCGGTTTGACGAAGGAGCCAAGAAAGTGACTACGGAAATCAATGTGCTGGCGCTGGTGAAGGGCAACGAGCGGTACGTCTTTCTGTTCGACGACGAGAACCGCACCGAGACGCTGCGGCAGATCGGCCGGTATGCCGCGAATCCCGATCTGAGCTTCAGTTGGTACGACGCCGCCGTCATGAGTCAGAAGATCCGCCAGACGGTGCAAGCCGCCGAGGAGAAGGAACACGATCTGGATCTCTCCTCCCGGTTCCGTCTGCCGTTCCGCGGGGACAATACGGTGGATTGGTTCGACAGCGAAGAGGAAGCCGCCTAGATAGCAGGCAGTGCTGGCATCTTACCTGCTGCCTGGCAGGCTGGAAGCCGACCCCACGACGGATGTCATGCAAGTCGCCATCACGCGTTTTCTGCGGTATCTATTGGTCGAGCGCAATGCTTCGGATTTGACGGTCAAGTCGTATCGCGAAGATTTGACGGCGCTGACCGAATACCTGACCGAAAGCTACGGTCGTCGTCCAAAGCCATCGGAAATCGACCCGCTGGATCTGCGCGGCTATGTTGCGGCGCTTCATGAGGCCGGATACGCCAAGAGTTCGGTTTCCCGGCGTCTGGCCTCGCTTCGAAGCTTCTTTCGGTTCGCTCAGCGCGAGGGCTTGGCCGATTCGAACCCGGCCAAGCCGCTGCGGAACCCGCGGCCCGAACGCAAGCTGCCTCATTTCCTTTCAACTGACGAAATCGCCAAGCTGCTGGAGACTCCGCCGGCGGGCAAGCCTATGGGGCTGCGCGATCGAGCCATTTTGGAGACCATGTACTCGGCGGGGTTACGGGTCAGCGAACTGGTCGGCATCAACGACGGCGATCTGGACATGGACGCCGGGCTGGTGCGCGTACGCGGCAAAGGCCGCCGAGAACGTCTCGCCCCACTCGGCTCGTTTGCCGCCAAAGCTGTCAAGCGATGGCTCGCAGTCCGCCAACTCTCGTCCAAAGAGGCAGGCGGGCCCGAGGCGCCCGTGTTCGTGAACAAGTTCGGGTGCCGGCTCACAACGCGAAGTGTGGCGCGGATGTTGGAGAAGTACCTGAGGCAAGCCGGCCTGGACCTGCGTACTACGCCGCACACGCTGCGTCACAGCTTCGCAACACACCTTTTGGATCGCGGGGCCGACATCCGCAGTGTGCAGGAATTGCTGGGCCACAAGAGCCTGGTGACCACGCAGATCTACACGCACGTCAGCACGGCGGGATTGCGCGAGGCGTACGAACGGGCGCATCCGAGGGCAAGGTAGAAGCGCAGGGAAAGACAGGCCATCGGAGCCTGTTTCTGTTTCCGCTTGGTTCGGCGATACGCCACGAAGTGACGGCTAGTGCGCACCGAGGGCGAGGGCAGAAAATCCGTACCACTAGCCAAAGCAACCTCGACAGACTGGTGGTCTATCTCGCAGGCCGCAAGCCAACATCGAGAGAAGGGTCAAGCCAAGTCTCGCTTGACCGCCCAAACAGCCGCCTCGGTCCGATCGGCAGCATCCAACTTGCGAAGGATATTCTGCACGTGTTCCTTGACGGTCTCGATACTGATGCTCAACGACCGGCCGATCTCGCGATTGCTCAGACCAAAAGCCAGATGACGCAAGACCTGGTACTCGCGCTTTGTCAACGGTACCTCGTCCGCAGTCGGATCCAGCCGAGTGGCCAGGAGATCCTTGATCTTGTTCAGCCTCGCATCCACGGAAGGTTCGCCGCGGGCAGCGCGCTTGACCGCATCGACCATTTCCTCTGCCGTTGCGGTTTTCAGGATGAAGCCATCTGCACTCAACGCCACCGAACGAGCCACGTAGGTGGGGTTGTCGTGCGCTGACATCATCAGCACGCGCGTCTGCGGAGATTCCACGCGGATCTTCTCCAGGGCATCCAGGCCGTCTGTGTCCGGCATCATGACATCCATCAGCAACACGTCCGGCTTGATCTCAAGCGTCTTTGCGATCGCGTCACTGCCGGTCATCACCTCGCCGACGATTTCGATGTCTTCATCCTGGAACAATTCCTGGAGACCTTCGCGGATCACCAACTGATCGTCCGCTACCAAAACCTCAATACTCACACGACGCTCCTGTACGAAGGGACATGAACGGAGTCAATCGATACACGGCTAATTCACATGGCATTCATTATCACAACGATTCATATCCTCTGAAACCCAGTATACCACAATAATCCCGCAAAATCTGTACTACAAATTCGCCCCCGGTCTCGGCGGGGACAAGTGTGTCTGCAGCGATTGTGCCGGTCAAGTAGGGATATCCCTACCTGATGGTGAACAATTCGAGCTGCTTGGCCAATTGAAACAAAGCACAGGCGACAGTCCGCGTTGACTTTGAGCAACCAGTAACCTAGATAAATTACGACAGCGCGATTCGTCAGCACTCGTTGAGGCAAAAATGAAACAAGACTCCCTGTTGCTGGTCGACGACGACCGTCTCGTTTTGGACGCAATGGCCGACTGGCTGCGTGAAAAGGGATACTCAGTCGCCGAGGCCTCCAATTGCCGAGATGCGATCCGGTTGACGGACGAAACGGCATTCGATCTCGTATTGGCAGACATTCGCCTTCAGGACGGCGACGGCTTCGAAATCCTGGAGCACTGCCGTCGGTCACATCCCGACACAACGGTGATCCTGATTACAGGATATGCCACGGCCGAGACGGGCATCGAGGCGATTCGAGCCGGTGCGTTCGACCTGTTGACCAAGCCGTTGATCGATGAAGAACTGGAATTGTCTATCGACCGCGCCCTCTCCCAGCGAGAGGTGATCGAGGAAAACGCGAAGCTGAAGGCCCAATTGGATCTCCGTTTCGGGATGGAGAATATCGTCGGCCGCGATCATCGCATGCTGAAGACCTTCGACATGATCGATAGCATCGCCGACACGAAAGCCACGGTGCTGGTCACGGGCGAAAGCGGCACTGGTAAGTCGCTGATCGCGCGAGCCATCCATCGCCGCAGCAGCCGTCGGGACAAGCCGATTGTCGAGGTCGCCTGTGGAGCCCTACCCGAGACGTTGCTTGAAAGCGAATTGTTTGGCCATGTCGCAGGCGCATTCACCGGAGCGGTCGGCGACAGGATCGGCAAGTTCATGCAAGCCGAAGGCGGCACCATTTTCCTGGACGAGATCAGCACTGCCTCGCCCGGCATGCAAGTCAAACTGCTGCGCGTGTTGCAGGATTTCGAATTCGAACAGGTCGGCGGCGCGAAGACCTTTCGCGCGGACACCCGAGTGATTTTGGCTACCAATGAAGTCCTAGCCAGAGCGGTGACGGCGGGTAAGTTCCGTCAAGACCTCTACTACCGCATCAATGTAATCAACATCGAGTTGCCTCCTCTACGCGAACGCATCGGGGACATTCCTTTGCTCGCCGAGCATTTCCTGGCCAGGGTGTGCGAGGAAACGGGCAAGCCGGTCGACGGGTTCTCGGAAGAATCCATGTCTGTATTGCAGGGTTATCATTGGCCTGGCAACGTGCGGGAATTGCAGAACGTTGTGGAACGAGCTGTGCTGCTGGGCAAGAACCCACGCGTCATGCCAGAAGATCTGCCCCGTGACTTGGCCATCTCGGCCCCCGTCGCCTCCCGTGCAACTGCCGGCCGCACGCTCAAGCAGGCTTTGGAAGGCCCGGAGCGCCAGATTATCCTTGAGACCCTGCAGCATCACAATTGGAACCGCAACGCGACAGCCGCCCAATTGGGCATTAACCGGACGACCCTCTATAAGAAAATGAAGCGGCTCGGCCTGGAAGACCCAACTCCGGTCATCAGCCCAATGTAACCCGTGCCGGCCAGTACCTCGCGTCTCGTGTTTCTGTAGGTTGGGCATTCTTATCCGACCCCAAGAAGATGGGCAGGATCCCCATCCTACTGACGAGCTCGAATCACCCGAGTTCCAGTGTCTCTGCGGGAGATGGGCAACGGCCCGTGGTATCGATCTGCGGTTAAGGCGAACGCTCGGTTGCGGTCACCATCATCAGATCCACGGCGCGAACGTCTCGCTGAACGCGATGGCACTTTCTCGGGGGGAGCAATCAGTCATTCCAAACAGCCTATTGGTCTGCAACGCACCCAATAAAAGTTGACTGCTCACCGCTGGTGCCTTCCTTTTCCGGCTTGATTGGTATAGTTTAGACACATTGTGATGTGAAAAGTACGCAAGCATTTCCACATATAGAGAGGTTTCGATGGCGATCACGTTTACAGAGAAAGCTGCCGCAGAAGTAAAGCGGGTCAAGGAAGAGCAGAAGTTGGATCCTGAACAGTTTCTGCGAATTGGCATCGCCGCGGGCGGGTGCAGCGGTTTCAACTATAGCCTGCAATTCGATAGTCAGTTCGACGAAAAAGCGGACAGCAAATACGACTGCCATGGCGTTGATGTCGTCGTGGATAAGAAGAGTGCTCTGTATCTAGATGGCACTACCGTGGATTTCCTTGATGACATCGGACAACGCGGTTTCGCATTCAACAATCCGAACGTGTTGAAGACGTGCGGCTGCGGCGGTTCGTTCCAGGCATAACCGCGGCGCACCCTGGCTGACGCGTTTTTTGTGCTGCGCTTTTTCGTAGGACGGGTCTCCCGACCCGTCTTTTCTTTTGTTTCTCAAGTCGGGTCAGGAGACCCGACCTACAAAGCGATAGCCCCTCAGGGCCCGGGCTTCGCCAGCGCGGCCAGATCAATCAACTCGGCCAAACCAGCCTCGGCGAATTCGCGGCCACTCACGTATCGCCCCGGTTTCATCCACTCCGCAAGCTGCTTTGCCTCTGTCCCCAAGAAGACGGCCAGCAGATCGTCCATTTCGCGCTCCAAGTCGCCAAAATGTCGAGCCCATTCAGCGGCTTCGGCCAACTGGACGCTCTCCTCGCTCTGCCACCGCATCGGATGAAACAACAGAACGCTGTACGGCGTCACTAACCGGTGCCGACAGGCCGCCAGAGGCCATAAGGCGGCCGACGAGCATTCGCCGGTGACGATTCCGGTTGCTCGCAGTTTGCGCAGAGCAATCAACGTCAGCAGCGAAACGGCCGAATACGCACTGCCCCCCGGCGAATCGAAGTACAAAGTACACTCGCCGCCAATCGGCACGCTCAGCAGCTTATCGCAGATGTCCGCCTCGTGATCGGTCAACTCGCCCATGATGGGGATTTCGATGGGTCCGTCACTCTCTTCATCGTTTCGGCTCATTCGCCTTTTCCCGAATCCGCGGTTTTCTCCAACTCATCCGGACAGGTCGTAATCACTGGGCAAAGTGTACCAATAAGGACGGCAACTGCAAGCTTCACAAGGGCTTACT
>CAZURK010000492.1:0-6733 GCA_964623055.1 uncultured Pirellulaceae bacterium | reverse complement strand
GGTGGAAGGGCTCCATACATACCGATGGCGGATCGAATATGGCTGCTCCTCGATCCAAACTGCAATACTCAATGGGAACCCTGCTAGTTGTCGTGACCGGGGCGTGCATTCTTGCTACCTCGATCCGAGCCGCGTTTCGATTGGAACAAATCGTTCCGTGACGCCGTGGAACCAGCGGATCGTATCGTTGTCGAACCTCTTGAGGGCTGGCTGACGCCTCTTCCTGAATCCATCGAGATAAGTGGCAGAGCCCGAATCCAAGAGTTGATCGCGACGGTGACGATCGACCAAGAGAAAAGCGACGATGTCTGCGCTTGTCACGGCGATACGCTGATCCACTTCTATGCTGACGACAAACATCTTGTCACTGTCAGCCATCACCACGGCACACATCTGCGTTGGCTTGATGGTCCGTGGCTAGGAGATGGCATGCTTTCCTCAGAGTCCCAGGAGTCATTCCCCAAGTGGTTTGCCAAGAACGGATATGATGGATTCGCGCGGCTAAAGGAAAAGGAAGGCTAGAGTTGAGCGCGATTAGCGAACAGCGGTGACGTGACCACTGTTCCGCAACTCGCGTGCCGTTCAGTTTTCGGCTGCAACAAATAATCGGGCACTACCTGTCCGTCCAACGCTTTCGCACGCCCGATGCCGACGCACCATCCGTCAAGTCGGGGACGTGTCAGGTATTGTTACTTCCACCACCCCCATTATTCCACACCGGCGGCCGGATGGGAATTGGAAGGCGGGATGGCTGGTAGTGTGTCATTAAGAGGTGCTGGCCCGCAGGAATCGTCGACAGTCCAGCCGAGTATTACTATGGCCGAGGTCTGGTAAGCTTCGCTACTCGCTTGCACAGCCAAATCAAGATCAAAGGAGCGCCGAAGACAAGTGACAATGCGATCCACCCGAGAAGGGTTGCAAGTACGGATACAGGACCGCGGTAAGGAGGATCACTGTGATAGCCAAGCTGCAGCCTTCTCAGTTTCGCATGGTTCATCAGCGGATCGAGATCGACCCTGTCGCCTACCACTGGCTCGATTGCGAGCATTTCTACATTGGGCATCTCCGCGATGTACTGTATGACCTCGCTGGTCGCACCGCTGGCGTACATAATCACCGTTCTGACCGACTCCTTTCCACGCAGACTCTTCAAGAAGACGTTGCTTCCCTTGAATATCTTCTCCAGGCAGATCTCCTCGACGTTGGGTAAGTTCCCAAGTTGCGACAGTCGCGCGTCAGCAATCGTATCGTAGGAGGTCCACAAGTCATTTGACAAATGGATTCCGCGGACCTTTGTTGCACAAGCTCGATCGTCAATCACCAAATGCGCGAACTCGGGGTCGGGGTTAAACAGATAGTCCCTTTCGCCCCGCTTGATCTCTGAAATCTGCTGTTCCATCAGACCCCGTCGGCTCGTCGGTTCGAAATATGGCGAGTACAACAGCCAGAGAAGTGGAATTCCGCTGCACACCAAAAGGCATACAGACTAGCTTCCATAATCCGCTCCTAATAAAAAGTGTCTGCGCGCCGAATGGGGTGCACCTATACATGGAACCGATTTCCGGGGTGGGGTCAGGGTTAAGATCCTGGAGCCGGCCGGGGGGGTCAAGGTCTGGTCATAGGACCGTGTGCCGCCAGTGAAAGGAGATAGCCATGAAGCCCCTCTACGAACAGTGGCGCCCATCGACGTTCACCGATGTCGTAGGCCAAGACGAGGTCATCCGCAAAATCCAGATACTTGCCCGTCGCGGTCCGGTTGGGCGTGTTTTTTTCATCACATCCCACAGCGGCCAGGGGAAAACAACCATCGGCCGGTTGATCGCCAATCAGGTTGCCGATGACCACTGCACGTGGGAAGTCGACGCGCAGGACCTGTCACTGGACACGCTCCGACTCTGGGAGAAGAAGTGCGAAGGCAAGCCGTTGGCGTTTGGTGCCGACCAGCGACGGGCCTATGCGTTTCTGGTCAATGAGGCCCATACTCTGAGCAAGCGGGTGGTCGACCGGCTCAAGACCACGTTGGAGTTGCCGCATGTCCAGGCGAACAGCACGTGGGTATTCACCACCACGATCAACGAGCAAGCCCAGCGGCAGTTGTTCGACGACGACAAAACCGGTGGCCCGTTCTTGAGCCGAGCCATCGAATTGGTTCTGAACCACGGGCCGGAACTGGAGTTGGCATTCGCCATCCGGGCTCGCAAGATCGCCCAAGCTGAGCAACTCGATGGCAAGGCCCTGGACGCCTACGTGGACCTGGTAAAGGACTGCCGCTGCAACATGCGAAAAGTCCTGCAACGCATCGAAGCCGGCGAGATGCTGGACTAGCAGCGCGATTGCCGCGTTTTTTCCACATCGCCGACAAGGTGCGGCGACCGCCCAGCGCAGTGAATGATTCCGGTTCGCTGCCGGCGCTGGGCTCTCTGGCCGACTGATCACCGGCTATAGACGCGGACACACATTCCCGCCCGGAGTGAGCTGACACCGCGAAAACAAAGGGGGTGAATCCGGGACAGGTACGCCAGCGAGTACCGAGCAGAGCAACCTGGACTGTCGCCAGTCAGCACTACTGGCATCGCCGCGGAGATCATCGACCGCTGTGTAAGTCGGCGGCGCGGCGCTTCTGTTCTGTCACTGCCACATTCCTTGGAGGTGTGCCATCTGCGATTCACAATTCCCCGTCACTGAACGCGTTGATGCCCTGCTTCGACAGGGCAAGCGTGACGAAGCAAGAAGGCTCCGCCAGGAGCTTACGGACCAGCAGTTCGAGAAGGCCAGGCACGGAGCGGTTATCAATCTGTCCGACCTGATCGCCGCCGCCGAGTCCATCCACATCGACGGGCTGGGAGACTGAAGCGCACTTCCTGATGTTCCGCCAACGGCTGGCCTGCCCAATCACTACAGACCTCGATCGTGACCCTCGAACTGAACGGAGAATGGACATGACCGACAAAGAACGTGAACTACTCGACAATGCGATCACTACCCTCATCTGTGCACTGGCATTTGACGAGGCGTTCGTGTCCGGTGCCGCGCCCGACGAGTTGGAAGAACTCCGCGGCCACTGGGTTCCCGACGCGGAACGGATCGTGATGGAAGCCGAACGTATGGGACTGCTGGACGATGGACTAGACGAGGAGGAACACTTTGGATGGTTGAGCTGATCGCGTACTACCGCCTGTCAAAGCAAAAGGAACGAGAACCACGGGGCAAGGAACCAGAGAACGGGGACAACGAACAATCTCAGAGGGGTTGTCGGTGTGACAACTAGGGTGTCGGTCGGTTTTCACCAAGAGGACGGTTATTCTTCTTCAGTTCGCGACCGCTCAGATTGTGACATTTGTGGTATGCCCTACATGACCACAGCATGCCAAACATGACACGGCATTCAAGCGTGCTTCCACGCAAGCGTCCATTTCTAGAGGAGATCAAGCCCATGAAATTCGTAGCCTGCTACATCCGCGTCAGCACGGCTGGCCAAAAACAAGCGGGGCAGCGCCGGGAGATACTCCGCTGGCTTAGCGGCAATGGGATCGACCCAGCAGCGGTTCGTTGGTAATTGGACAAGGAGACCGGAAATCACCTCGACCGACCAGGATTCGATCGACTCCAGCGCGCCATCTTCCTCGGCGAAATTGGCACCGTCGTGGTATGGAGACTGGACCGCCTGAGCCGAAGCGTCCGTGACGGCATTAACACGCTCTGCGACTGGTGCGACCGAGGGCTAAGGCTCGTGTCCGTCACCCAGCAACTAGACTTCAGTGGTGCCACGGGCAAGCTGATCGCCAGCGTACTGTTCGCAGTCGCGGAGATGGAGCAGGAGACTCGGCGTGAAAGGCAAAGGGCGGGAATTGACGCAGCAAGAGAACTTGGTGTCTACAAAGGCCGCAAGCCAGGTACCACAAAGGCCCGGCCGAGCAGGGCAAGAAAACTCGCCAACAAGGGCCTAGCGCACGGCGAAATTGCCAAGGCTCTTGGAGTCTCGCGGCGTACGGTTCTGCGCTACCTACACTAGCACAAGGCGGCGTGAGCCGAGATCGCACGCGGGGGGAAGGCAAACGCCCCGCCGGTGCCGACGGTTTGTGTTGTGGGCAACACGCGACGCCACCGCGGACACGAAGTCACACTCTCGTCCGTTGGATCTCCCCGTGAATGTTTCACTCCCCCGCCATCCCTACTATCGCCTTGCTCGTATTGTCTCGGTCCATTGGGAAACTGGGAAAGGCCCAATAGCCTTGAAGACTTCGCGTTCGGGTCGATGCCCATCCCAGTGGGGCATGGCCGAATCTGGCAAGGGCGTCCGCAAACCGCTCTGACCTGCGTTTCCGTCCACCATTTTGACGACTTGATTTCCTATCGCTTCTAGGCCCGGCGCGTGGTGCGCCGAAAGGTATTGCGCTGTGGTTCTGGGAGGTACAATACGATTAGGTGCTTTGTGGAAATGGGCGTTGATTGGGGCACCCGGTTGCATGGCTGTCTCTGAACCGTACTACGATCCCGAACGCGACCGAGAAGACGACGCTGCGCACGCTGAACAACTTGAGCGGCTTCATGCTGCCCTAGACTCACTCAACGACTTCGATAAATCGATCATAACGTACGTTGTGTTGAGCATCTCTCCAATCGTGCGACTGCCCAGAAGCTTGGCCTGACGGAGCAAGCTGCCAGCATGCGGTACCTCCGGGCGATGCGTCGATTGCGCAAGCTGATGGGCAAGGAACGAGGCCAGCGATTGTTCCCCACATCAGACTGGCCCTCGTAGTGCTCGAAGACAATCCGCGGCGCATTCAGAATTCCAGTCTGTTTCACACACGAAGACCGGTGAATAGCAGCGACAAGGATCGATGTCACCCGACTGATTCACCTCTCGGTGGAGGCATACGCCTTCGAGACCACACTGTCGCGGCATCCCCCATCTTCACAACCGACCAGATCGCGCACATCTACCCAAAGACTCCCTGTGTGCACAAGAGTCTCCGGATACGACGGACAACAGACGATTGCCGGCCGACAGTATCGCAACCCTGAACAGGCAAGGAATGGCCGATATTGCAGCCGAGCCTTCGAATCGCTTATTAAGTACAGTTGTACTCGACCAGTGAGGGTATGGACACTGATTGAGCGCATACTTGGAGCTGCCCTCGGAGACATTGCATCCGCCGTGCCACGGCAATGGTGGCTGGTTTGTGGTGGATACCGCGCAGGCCGATTAGGCGTCCCTGCTTTCCTCTGCCGGTCCTTTGCCGGACGATGAGACGCTGGCGTTTCCCTTTGCCAACAATTCCTCAAGGCGTTTCACCGCCTTTTCCGCATTGGCACGCTCTCGTTCGGCTGCCTCGCGCTCCCGTTTCGCCATTTTCAACGCCTCTGCTGCAACCGCTCGCGCCTCTTCGGCTTCCTTCCGCGCCGCAATTTCCACCTCCATCGGCTTTCTCGGCGGTTCCACCGTGGCCTTCTTCTTGAAATTCGGATTTCCGACCCTTGGCAGCTCGAATCCGCCCAGCGCGTCTGCCGGGACGAGTTTGATGTACCCGACCTTGAGGTGCGGTAGTCGACCGACGCGGACGTAACGGCAGGCGGTAGAGTATTCCACGCCCAACTCGTCGGCAACTTCGTGCAAAGTAAGTAGCCCAGGAATTTCCGACATAATTCGCCTCCTCCTAATACTACCCGAAGTGTGGCTGATTGTCCATAGCCCGATCGTGAGTCCGGCTAGTCTTGGAGATTATCTAAAATCCGCAGAAATGGCTAATTGTAACATGGTTTATATGTGGTAGATTGTGCCATGGTGGCTTCCGGAGCGTAAGAACCGGAAGATCGGAAGGCGGAAAATGGGATCTCTCTCGATCGGCGACCTACGAGAGGCGACGGGACATTCGGTTCACGTCCTGAACCGCGCATTTTGCCTAGAAGGAGGCTGGCGTAATGATGGTGTTACAGCGTGAAACGTTTGAGACTTCACGGGAAATGGACTTCCTTTCCAGGAGGGAGTTGGTCACTCAAACCGGCCACGATGTTGACGAGTGGCCCTTGGTATTCCTGAAAGAACTGATCGACAACTCGCTTGACGCGTGTGAAGAAGCGAATATCGCGCCCAGGTTGACCGTTGTAGCCGACGCGTGTGGCATTACAGTGAGCGATAATGGACCGGGCCTGCCGGACTCGACGGTTGAAGGTGTGTTGGATTTCACCGTTAGGGTCAGCAGTCGTGAGGCGTACGTATCACCAACCCGCGGGGCGCAAGGAAACGCGCTCAAGACCCTGGCGGCCATGGCGTACGCGGTCGATCCGGAACGCGGCCAACTCGTAATAACCTCTCACGGAAAGCGGCGAGAGATCGCGTGCGGGGCCGATCCGATCGGCCAGCGCGCCGTCGTCAACACCGATGTGGACGAAGTCGGTGAAACGGTGGGGGCGGAGGTGCGGATCGAGTGGGCGGAACGCGAGGACGGCCTGTGGCCCTTCGACGCGATTGACCCGCTGGAGGACGGCAGTACTTGGCGTCCTTCGCTGCGTGAGCGGGCGTTCCAATTGCTTCGCGGATTCACGTTGTTCAATCCGCATCTCTCCATGAGCGTCACGTGGTTCGACAGGGCGTGGAGCGTTGAGGCAACGGGCTCAGGCTGGAAGAAATGGAAGCCGAACAAGCCGACATCTCCGCACTGGTACGAACTGCAGCACTTCCAACGCCTGATTGGAGCGTACATATCGCTGGATCGCGAGCGCGGCACTGATA
>CAZURK010000491.1:0-6751 GCA_964623055.1 uncultured Pirellulaceae bacterium | reverse complement strand
CGCTCGTCCGCGTTGTAATCATTGCCCGGCCAGCTCATCCAGTACTTGGCCTGATCCTTGGGCCGAATGAAGACCACGCGTACCCTGGGCTTCGATGTGGGCTTAGGTTCGCCGGCAATCAGGGTCGAGGAAGACTCCAACAGCCCTATCTGCAACGCTGCGGCCGAAGCGCCGGCGGCAGCCAAGAAACCTCGACGGCTAACCCGAGCGGACAGGCATCCGCAACAACCATGTTTGTGCTCGTGCATGACAGTTCTCCTGTGGATGTTGACGACGCGGTAGACGGTTTGCGGCTAAACAAGCGGCGATGGACAAGAGACACTTGACGTACATCATACGACAACCAGGCTTTGCGCCCAGCATTTCCGCACATATTCACGAATTCCTTCATCGCGATCGTGATTCCACCTGACGCAAAGGGATTGCATAGTCTCTTTGGTTTGCGTGGCCTTGGATGTGCAACTTGTCAGCGATGGTAACCTTGGCGTGACTGCCTCCCCAGTGGGTTGCTGCCAGGGTGATGTAGTGAACGCCGCCATGCACGGTCCATCGGTTGCGATGTTTGTGTCCGGCAAAACAGACCAACACCGAACCGTGGGCGGTAAACATCTCGCGCAATTGCCATCCGTTGTCCACGTACGAGCCCTCCTTTCCAACGGGCGGAAACGGCACGTCGCCTCCTTCGCCTGATCCCTCCGGAGGCGTGTGATGCAGTTCCTGGTGACAGAATACTGCGGTGATCTTCCCTCGGTGGGAAGCCAAGTCCTTTCGCAGCCAAGTGATCTGTTGATCGTCGATGTAATAGCCGCCAGCGATACCATCGTGGCCGGGTGGCACTGTCCCGCGGGCATTGTTCGCATCGAGAACAATGAAGTGGTAATCCTTGACATCGAACGAATAGTACCTGTGCGGCATGCGAGTTACGGCAAGCAGTTCGTCCTTGGTGATGTCTTCTCCGCCGTGGGGGCCGGCATACAGGTCGGTCGGCTTGATCGTCTCGTTGCCGCCTCGGAGCCAGCCGACATCATGATTGCCGATGGCGAGGTAGGCGGGACAAGGCACGCTGGATAAGACGGACCAGTGATGAATAAGTCCCTGCAATTGGGCGTCGTGGAGTTTGATTGTTGTCTGACCTTCGCCCGCCTGGCAAGCGAAGTCGCCCAAGTCAATGACGAAGTCGGGCTTCCAATGAGTCATTTCGTCCACAAACGCCTGAAGGTGCTTTTCATTGCCCGGTGCTCGTCGGCCAAGCAAATGGCAATCGGCGGTTACGCCAAATCGCACCGTGGCACGTTCGCTGGCAACATCTTCACCGGCGCGTGCGGCGGTTACAATCAGAAGACCGACTAGAGACAATACCGTCGATGTGGACAATGCGATCCAAACGCTGGTTCTTCTGGTCACAGGTCGTCTCCTCAAGAGGTCATCTTATCGATCGAATACGCTTCACGCTGCTTGCGGCCACACAACGCACTCGCCATCTCGTCGTCGATGAAATCTTGCTTACTCGGATCCCAGCGTACCTTGCGTCCGACCAGTAAGGCAATGTTGGCCATGTGGCAGGCATCGATGGACTTCAAGTGCGAGAAGACGTCGGAGATTGGCAGCGAGCGATCCTTGATGCACTCAAAGAAATTGGCCATGTGGCCGCCCGGGCTCTTGCCTCTGCAGAGTCTGATGATTTCCTGGTCGAGCCATTCGTTGTCTTTCGCGCTCAGTTCTTCGATCGGCTTGCCCGTCAGGCTGCCGCGGTTGACGCGGATACGGCCGTGCTCGCCGGAGATAATCAACTCATTCTTGCCGCTGACCAGGTCGATCGTGTTGCCGTTGGCAAGTGTCAGGTGGCAGTCGAACGAATGGGCCACGTTGTAGCTGTTGGGCAACCGTGCGTGGCCGTTCAGAACGTCGAGCAGGTTCACTTCGCTCGCAGAGAACAGCGGAAAGTCGCCTTTTCCTTCAACCTCCACCACTCCACTCTCCTCGCCTCCCAATGCCCACAAGGCGATGTCCGTGTGGTGGACTCCCCAGTCGGTGACTTGCCCGCCGGAGTATTCCAGCCACCAGCGGAAATCGTAGTTGCACCGCTGGGCGCAGTACGGGCGGGCCGGAGCCTGCCCCAGCCAGAAATCCCAATCGAGTTCTTCTGGCGGCGGAGCGTTTTGAAACGGCCCCCAGCCGGTATTACCCACAACAAAATCCGGCTGCCCGACGGAGCTGAGGGCGTGGAGCTTCTTGCCCAGTCGGCCGCTGCGCGCCAATGCAACTGCCTTGAGGAACATCCGGTCATACTCGCTGCGTTGCTGCGTGCCGACCTGGAACACGCGGCCCGTCTCCTTGACCACTTTCGAGATCTGCTTGCCTTCATCAATCGTCAACGTTAGCGGCTTCTCGCAATAAACGTCCTTGCCCGATTTGCACGCGGCAATAGCGATCGCGGTGTGCCAATGATCGGGAGTGCCGATCGTGACTGCATCGATATCCTGCCGCTCCAACAGCTTGCGAAAGTCGGTGTAGATCTTGCAGCGGCCGCCGTAACGAGATGCGAAACCCTCGGCGTGTTCGCGATTCACGTCACAACAGGCGACCATGTTACCGAGCTTGCCCGCCTGGTGCCCGATCACCGAACCACGCCCGTCAAAGGCGTCCGTGCGCCCCCATCGGTTGCGATAGATGCTGGTCCCAATGGCCGCAACATTCAAGCGATCGTTCTTTGATTCGGCTTTGGCGTACGAACTGGTCCAGTAGTAAGGCGTCACGGCACCCGCGGCGATGGCGCTTGCCGAACTCAGCAGGAAATCACGGCGCGTAGATTTATCTCGATGCATGGTGGGTTCCTTTTCTGTGGCTCATCGCCCC
Source organism: uncultured Pirellulaceae bacterium (assembly GCA_964623055.1). Classification (GTDB taxonomy): domain Bacteria; phylum Planctomycetota; class Planctomycetia; order Pirellulales; family Pirellulaceae; genus JADHUC01. The sequence continues at coordinate 3,895 of CAZURK010000491.1, read as the reverse complement.
GGGGTAGTGCACCTCCAATCGCACGCTGGCAGCGTGCAGTACGGAGACGGTTCATTGGCCCAGGCAGTACAGGTGCTTGTCTGACCGCAGCAGAATTCGGTCGCCGTCCACGGCGGGGCTACCATTAAAGAGGCTGCCGTCGTTAAGATCGTTGGTGGCGAGCAACTCGAACTGAGGCTTGGCGGACAATACGAACGATCTGCCGCTGCGGTTCGTGTAGTAGATTCGCCCCTCGGCCAGCAACGGCGAAGCATAGATCTGCCCGGCTCGTTCGAGACGTTCTTCGTAAACCAATTCGCCGGTATCGGGCTCTGCACAGTAGGCTATGCCATTTTTCTCATGCATCCAGTACAGATGGCCGTCGTGGTAGATTGGAGACGTGACGTTGGACCCGGTCTTGGTTGTCCACAAGCGGTGCGTCCCGGTCACATCGCCGCGTCCACCGGCTCGCACCGCCAACGCGGCTACACCGGAACGCCCGCCGAGATAGTAGACGACGCCGTCCGCGGCCACAGCGCTGGGGACCATGTACCAGGTAATGTCGGTGTCGCAGGACCACAATGAATCGCCGGAATCCGGATCAAAGGCAAGCACCTTACCAACAATGGCGACCACCAGTTCTTCTTTGCCGGATTCGTTGGTGATAACTAACGGCGTGTTCCACGCTTGGCGGATTCCTCCAGCCCGCCACTTCTCGTCGCCGGTCCGCCGGTCGAGCGCCACTAGCGACTCGCTTTCCACACTGGCGTTGATGAACACCATGTCCTTGTAGAGGACGGGCGATGCAGAGGTTCCCCAGCCGCTCGTTTTCGAGCCCACGTCGGCCTGCCAGATTTGACCGCCATCGTGGTCGTACGCGAAGACACCGGTCTTCCCATGGAATACATACACTCCGTCCGCGTCAGCAGCAGGCGTGTTGGCGGCATAACCGTGGTCTCGGATTTTTGACTCTTCGGGTAGTTTCGCGGGAACGGCCTCGTCCCAGATGATCTCGCCGGTGTCCTTTCGCAGAGCGATCAAATGCCGTCTGAGCTCTCCCGGACTGCCTGACGGTTGGCCGGGCGGAACGAAGTATCCCGTGTAGCAGGTCACATAGATGCGGTCGCCGAACACGATGGGGCTGGACGCTCCGGGACCGGGAAGGGCCGTTTTCCAAACGAGATTCTCGTTCTCATTCCACTCCACGGGCAACCCGTTTGCGTCGCTGGTACCCATACCGCTGGGACCGCGGAATCGGGCCCAGTCGCCGCTCGACGTGCTTGGTTTCGGGCCGCTGGCCAAACCGCGAATATGGTCCTGATCGGCCTGGGAGAAAATCGAGACGGAGACGGTGAATTGCCTCCCATCCTCTCGCTCGATGGTTACCCGGTCGCCGTCCACGCGCACCACGCGGGCCTTGATCGCACGGCCCTCCTGATCCGTGTACTCGCGAAATCCATTCTCTGCGTTGTCCGTCTGAGCCGAACAAGAAGCCTGAGCAAGAACGCTCAGCACCATAACCGCAACAAAAAGTCGTCGACTGATTCGAACCATAATGGACCTCTCTCCGCTGGTTTACCTGGACATGTTGCTCCGCTACATGTGGACATGATACCGCAACCGTTTACACCGGAACAGCAACCGAGGCGCCGAATGCTCGTGACTTGTGGATTTCGTAACCACTGAATGTACAATGGGTACGACTTGTTTGTTCCATATCCACACCGGTGTTCGCTGGCAATAGCAGGAGCGGGGTGTTATGGGCGGTGACGGTCCAGACAATCCGCAGCATTTGGCTTCGCAATCACCGCTCGACGAGATCGAGGCGATCTGCGACCAGTTCAAGGTAGCCTGGGACGATGGGCAACAGCCGAGAATAGAAGAGTGCTTGCAGCGCATATCCGAAGCACAACGAGGCCGCTTGCTGCAGGAACTGCTGCTAGTGGAAGTGGAACTGCGATTCAAGGACCAGGAGCAGCCAACGCGAGATGAGTACAATTCTCGCTTTCCGGCATGCGAGGAGCAGGTCGAGGCAGCCTTTGCGAGCATGGAAGCCGCGGTCGAAAGCGGCGACAGGAGTCTTGACAGTACGTTACGCCTGCCGAGTTCGTTGCCTGTTCGCTGTCCGCACTGCCACGATCCGATCGAATTGGCCGACCGCAGTGTGTCGGAAGAGATCACGTGTCCCTCGTGCGGTGGCACATTCACGCTGGCCGTTGACAAGACGGTTGACTATCCACTGGGAGCAGAGGCCGAAACACGCTGCCGAACGATTGGCCACTTCGAATTGATGGAACGGTTGGGCGTTGGGGCTTTCGGCGCGGTGTGGAAAGCCCGCGATACTCAGCTTGATCGGCTCGTCGCGATCAAGATGCCGCGGACAGGCAGCATTGGCCGTGAGGAGACAGAGAAATTCCTGCGCGAGGCTCGCACCGCGGCCCAGCTTCAGCATCCAAACATCGTCAGCGTTCACGAAGTCGGTGTGGACCGTGACACGGTATTCATTGTTAGCGATTTCGTCGAAGGGCAACCACTCGACGACTGGCTGGCTGATCACCGCCTGAGCCACCGCGAATCCACCGGACTTTGCGTGAAGATAGCCGAAGCACTTCACTACGCGCACGAGCAAGGCGTGATTCATCGGGATCTCAAGCCAGCAAACATCATGCTGGACACCGAAGGCGAACCACAAATCATGGACTTCGGACTCGCCAAGCGCGAGGCGGGCGAGGTTACGATGACCATGGAGGGCGCCATCTTGGGCACCCCCGCCTACATGTCGCCCGAGCAGGCCAGAGGCGAGGGCTACCGTGTTGATCGGCGCACCGACGTCTATTCGCTCGGCATAGTTCTGTTTGAGTTGCTCACGGGTGAACGGCCGTTTCGCGGCGACGTGCGGATGTTGCTGAGGCAAGTCGTGGAGGACGATCCGACCAGCCCCGGAGGCTGGACGGCACGCTGCCGCGAGACTTGGAGACGATCTGCCTGAAATGCCTTGAGAAGGACACGAACCGACGATTCGCCACGACCCACGAACTGGCGGAGGAGTTGGGACGCTTTCATCGAGGCGAACCGATTCATGCGCGTCCGGTGGGTCGGACGGAACGGTTGTGGCGTTGGTGCCGTCGGAATCCGGTTGTGTCCGGATTGACCGCGGCCGTTCTACTGACACTGGTTGTTGGAGTGTGCGTTTCGACGCATTTTGCGATCGACGCGAACGCGCGGGCAAAGGAGTCTAAGGAGAATTTCGAAACCGCGGAATTGCTGCGGGGGCAAGCGGATGCTAACGCAAAGGCGGCCCGGGTTAGCGCCGAACTTGCCGACCAGAAGGCGAGGGAAGCACGGGCCAGTGAAAAGCGGGCGAAAGAAAATGAAGACCAAGCCATTCGAAACGCCGAGAAAGCCCAAGAGCAGACGCAGCTTGCGCTGAAGCAGAAGGATCGTGCCGACAAAGCCCGACGACGGGCAGAATGGCTGGCGTATTCCAGCCAGATTGCTTTGGCCCAGCGAGCGTGGGAAAACGGAAACGTCGGTCACGCTCGCACAGTCCTTGACGCCTGCCAGTGGAACCTGCGCGGTTGGGAGCATGATTATCTCTACACTCTGTTTAACAGAAACCAGACAACGCTGTTTGGGCATACCCGTTCTGTCAGGAGCGTGTCATTCAGTCCGGACGGACGGCGGATTGTCAGCGGAGGCTACGACAAGACGGTGAAGGTGTGGGACGCGGAAAATGGACAGAAGTTGCTCGAGCTGAAAGGGCATAACGAATACGTCTGGAGCGTGTCGTTCAGTCCGGACGGACGATGGATTGTCAGCGGAAGCCAGGACCGGACGGTGAAGGTTTGGGATGCAGAAAGAGGACTTTCTCATGGCGCAACCTGAAGCGTTGACAGTTCTTGCCTCAATTGGTCGG
>CAZURK010000490.1:0-6759 GCA_964623055.1 uncultured Pirellulaceae bacterium | reverse complement strand
TACTGGATCGTGACGAGACAGAGTTCCCGTTTGGGCGGTCATCCGTGTTCGAGGGATTGGAGAGCGGCGTGCGGCGGCACGTTTCGCCGCAAGCGGCTCGTCAGCGATACCTGGCGCGATTTGGCGCGTTTATGGACCAGCACCGCGAAGAGTTTCGGGCCCTGGAAATGCCTTACTGCCTGATCGAAACGCACAAAGATCCTTGGGAAGCGCTGGCGATGTTTCTCGTCGAACGGAAACGGATGTTATGAGCATTGCCTTTCTGTATCCTCTTGCCTGGCTGGGGGCGCTGGCTGTGGCGGCGCCGATCTGGCTGCATTTGCGGCGGCGAGCGGATACGAATTTGGTGCGGTTTTCGGCGATGCGGTTCCTGGAGGATCAGCCGGCGGCACGGGCTCGTCCGCTGTGGCCGCACAACTGGCCGCTGTTGCTGCTTCGCCTGCTTGCGCTCTTGCTGCTGATCGCCGCTTTCGCTTGGCCGTATCTGCCAACTCACGAAGAGGTTATTGTCCGCGAGAGCCGCGTCTATATTCTGGATAACACACTCAGCCATCAGGCCGATGGCCGATTCGAGAAGGCACGAGATGAGATTCTCGACGAATTGGACGGTGCGGGAATCGACACCCAGGTTGCCGTCGTCGAATTGACCGCTCAGCCCCGTTTGCTCGTGGGCTTCGGGGACAGCCGGGAAGAGGCAACGGCCAAGCTGCGAGACCTACACCCTTCGTACCAAAGAGGTTCGTACCTGGCCGCCTTTCGCACGGCTGATCGAGTGCTACGACAGTCGTTGGGACACGATCGACGCATCGTCTTGCTTGGCGATAGCCAGGAAAACCAATGGAACGAAAACCGACATGTACCGCCTTTCCTGGAGAACGTTGAGGTGACGTTGCCGGAAGTCACGGCGCCGTCGGTGCCGAATCTGGGGCTGGCCGAGCCCATCGTGCAGCGGCTATTCACGGGTGATCGCGCCTTGATCGAATGCGCCGTGAGCCTTTGCCACCAAGGCGATGTGGACGAGGCCACCGTGGTCTTCGGCGCCAACGGCGAAGATGTGTTTGGGCGCAAAATCCAACTGGATGGGCAGCCGGAGACGCTGACGCTCTTCGCGCAATGGGAGGCTGACCCGGGCCAGTGGGTTCGCGGCGAAGTCCGTCTGGAAGGCAAGCCGGACGCGCTCTCTGGAGACGACCGGGTGGTATTCTCTTTGCCACCAGTGCGCGAAGGTCGCGTGGGATTGCTGTCGCAGTCGCCGTTCCTACAGACCGCCCTTTCGCCCGAGGTCATGCAAGGCCGATGGACCGTCTACGTGCCGGATGCGTCGAATCCCGCGGACGACCATGAAAGGCCTTCGGACGACGATGTTCTCTGTGTCGAAAGTCAGTACTTGGAAGCGCCCTTTGCCCGAGATCTCGTATTAGATTTCCTCAATCAAGGTCAAGGCGTCGTCTTGGTGGTGGATCGAGTGAGTCCGGTCGTATCGGGGTTCTTGCGAAAGTTGGGCATCGAAACAATGCCGGAACCACAAGAGGCTCCCGCGAAATCCGGCATCCGGTACGTCTTCATGGAACACGAGATCTTTCGACCGTTTCGCGCGGCCGACTTTGGCAACCTGACGGAAATCTCGGCAAAGCGTTACCGACGTTTGAGAATGCCGGGTGCCTTGCCTTTGGTCTTCTCGGACGCGGGCGATCCGCTGCTGTTCGAGTCTGAGCAAACGAAGGGTCGGCTGCTGGTTTTTGCGTTCTCGCTGGATCGCACGGAGACGAATTGGCCTTTGCATCCGACGTTCGTCCCCTTCCTGGACAGGTGTCTTTGCCGCGTGCGGTCCGCGGCGACTATGGAGACAGACTTCCAACCGGGCGGAACATGCGTCTGGTCGATTCCAGCGGGCCGGGACATAAGTGACGTTGTTTTGAAAAAACGTGATGGCACAGCCGAACGGGAAGTGGTCCGTGCTCCGGCGGACGATGGCCAAAGTCGCCTCCGAGTTCCCGGTCTACCGGGGCTCTACACGTTGAGCTACGATGACGATTCCCGCATCGAGAATCTGCTCGCGGTGAACCCGCCGCCGAAGGAGTCGTTCCTGAACTACATGGATTCGGCGGAAGTAGTCGAAACGTGGAAATGTGACGCGACCGAAGGCCAGCCAGTCAGCAGATCGGCCGGCCCGGCTTTGGAATTGTCGAAACCGGAGATTCTACGTCAACAGATCTGGTGGTGGCTGCTGCTGGGTGGCTTGACGCTATTGATTGTCGAAACAGCGTGGCTTTCGATAAGAAAGGCATCGGCATGAGACGATTGGATCCGATAATCGACGGGTTCTTGCAGCAAGCGTCCTTACGCTGTCGGTGGCTTCGGTTCCTTCGCGGATCGGCCACGTTGGCAACGGTGACGACAGGCATCGTGTTGCTGCTGGGGATTACGATGCTGCTTGACTGGTTGACCAGTCCAATGTGGGTCACCATCTCTTTCGTAGTGCTTGTGCTCGGTTTCCTGTTCGCATGGTTCTGTATTGCCGTCGCAAGTGCCGTTTCGAACGACGATCCGTCTCACTTGGCCGCATCGTTGGAGCGCGTCGACAAACCACTGATGGATCGGCTCAACACGCTCATCTTCCTGAGACCAAGACGAGATCGGCAGATCGAAGCCTATACCAAGCGTATCGAGCAGCAGGCCCGGCAGGTGCTGCGCCGGCGGGGAGCCCCACTTCCCTTTTCCCCAAGAGAGTCGCTGAGGCACTTTGGCGTTTTCCTGGCTGCCTTGTTAGCCACGATTCTTTTCTACGGTTGCTTTCATCCGTTTGGGCACGTCGTAGCCGCCTCGGACGACGACACCGTTGTTACGCCCGAGGACGAGTACACTCCTCCGGTGATTCCGCCAGTTCAACAGCCGGGCCAAGTACCGCCCGAACAAGAGCCGCCTTGGGGCGAAGTGCGCATTAGCGAGCCGGGACACGATCTGCGAGTCATCACGCTGGACGTGGTGCCGCTGCGAATCGAAGCGGCCGCAAATCGTCCTTTGCAGGAAGTCGCTTGGTTCACGGGGATCAACGGAGAACCTGACGTCCGTCACGACCTGCCGCCGTCCGACGATCCGCAATACGCGGTGTACACGCCCGAGTTGGATCTGCTGGATTACTCACTAGAACCGTGGGACGTACTCAGCTATTTCGCGCAGGCAACCGCCGAAGACGGACAGACCTACCGATCGGATGTGTACTTCATCGAGGTATTGCCGCTTCGTGACGAACTCGACCGGCTTGACGAAGCCCCTGACAACACCGGTTACGGACTGCTGGAGCAACTGACCGCAATGATCGAACGGCAGCAGGACGTCATCCGTCGAACAATCCGCCAACAGCGGCTGACGGACCAGTCTGAGACGGACCGAAAGAATCGGAACGAAAGCCTCGCTCAAGATGAAGACGAACTGAGCGAGGTAGCGCAACACGTTGCGGCCGAGGTGGCCAGCCGGTTTGGCGGAACGGCGCTTGATGAATTGAACGAACCGTTGGGTCGCGCGGAAACAGCGCTGGGGCAGGCAGCAGAGTCATTGCGCGAAGACGAACTGAACGAAGCCGGCCAGCACGAGCAAGTGGCACTCGCCGAACTGGTTGCGACGCGTAAGCAGTTTCACGAGATTCTCGAACGTGCCCTTGATAACCCTGCATCGCCAATGGATGACTTGGATCCGCTGGTGCAGGCTCTTGAAGAGCAGATTGAACAGTACCGGCAAATCGAGGAACAGCCCGACGATTTCTCGCCGGAACAGGTTAGCGAAACGACCGAGAAGACTAAGGAGCTTCTGAAGAAACTCGACGAAGCGGCCGACGAGCAGCCACCAGAACCCCCATCCAGACTTCGCAAAGAACTGACCGAGAACGAAAAGCAGCGTTTGACGAGCCAGTGCGGCAAGCTCTGCCAGAGCGGGGCGGGAGGCGACAAAAGCCAGGCTGCGGGTGAACTCAAGAAGGGTTTGCGAAAGCTATCCGATGCCCTGTCGGCCGACCGTGCACAGCAGCAGGCGGCCCGCGACAACGCGCGTCTTGCTGAAGAGAAGCGACGTTTGGAGAGGTTGCAGCGCGAGATCGAGTCGGCTCGTGACTTCGTCAAGAAGACACTCTTGGAGGAACGGAATCTCGAAAAGCAAGCCAACCCCAGCAAAAAGGATCAATTGCCCCAACTGGCCAACAAACAACGGGAGTTGAACCGTTCGTTGGACGATTTCATCGAGCAGCACCCCGAGAGTTTCTGCCGATCCGGGAAGGAGTGTTCCGGCGCTCAATCGGCAATGCAAGACGCTGCTCAAGCCATGGCAGACAGAAGCGGGGACGCCCGGCAACGCGCCGGACAGGCCGCCGAGCGATTACAGGAACTCGACGAGTCCCTCGAACAGCACTTACAGCAAAACGAACTGGCGCAAGCATACAAGCTGAAAGAAATGCTCGATCAGCAGATCGAGCAACTCGGCGAATGCCAGAACAGCGGGGCAAGCCCCGGTCAGTGCCAACAACTTGCCGGGCAAGCCAAATCGACGACAGGCCAGTTGAAACAGATTGCCGAACAGCCGCCCACGAGTGAAGCGTTCGGGCCGGAGCTGCGCGAGGCGCTGTCCGACGAGAATCAAGGCAAACTGGATTCGCTGGCCGACCAACTTGCCCAAGCAGAGGGTTCCGGTGGGGAGAAAGATGCCGCTGGCGGGCTGCAGGAAGCCCTGCAAGAAGTCTCCCGCGCTTTCGATGCCAGCCGACCAGGAGGTATGCAGGGCCAACTACAGGCCGGCGGTGGTTTGAGGCCAGGTGGCAGCAATGCGATCTCGCGAGGCATGCAACTACTGGAAGGTGCCGCACAAAGACAAGCCCGTGGGCGTCCGCTTTCGCGGCAAGACCAAGCCCGGCTGGGCCGGGAGGCAGCGTCCAATCTGGAAGCAGGCATGTCCGAGCCTTCCGGCTACAACGAACGCAGCCGGCAAGTGGTTGAGGAGTTCCGACGAGACTTGGAGGAACAGGCCATTCCAATCGACCTCGAACTGATACGCGAGCTGCGGGAAGACATCCAGCAGTTGCGCCGCGAGGTCACCATGAAGGACCAAGGCCCGGACGGCGAGCCGGAAATCAAGCACATTGATCCCTCGCGGCTGCCCCCGGCCTATCGCAAGTCGATCGAAACATATTTCCAGAAACTCTCTGAAGAGCGATGACAAGTTTCGCGTTCGATAACTCGCTGGCGTGGATGATCGGGCTGCCACTGGCAGGCGTAGTGCTAGTGTTGTCGGGGTTTTGTCACCGGCGTCTGGGCTGCCATTGGCCACAGACGGCCGTGCTTGTCGGGCTGCGGGCCATCGCGTTGCTGATTCTCGTGATGCTGGTCGCGCGTCCGATGTGGGTCACGCCAGAAGAGGAGCTTCCGAAGAGGGATCAAGTTGTGTTGTTGGTGGATCGCAGCGAGAGTATGTCGTTGGCGGACGCGTCGAGCAGTCGCTATCACGCGGCTGTCGAGTTTGCGCGAACGGGCCTTATGCCGGCCTTGTACGATGCCGATCTTCGAGTCGAGTTGATGATGTTTGCCGAGGACGCCGAAGCAGCCGATGGGGCACAAATCGCTGGCACGGCTCCGGACGGGAAACGAACAAATCTGGCTAGAGCCGTCGCCCGGAGTCTGATCGAAAGCGAACGGCCTCCTTTGGCCGTAATGGCATTGACCGATGGAGCAACGACGGACGAGGCCGACAACCCGCGCGCGATTGCGACGCTGGTCGAGAACCGCGTTCCGTTCATCGGGATCGGTTTCGGTGACGAGACGGCAACACGCGTGCTTTCGCTGGAACACGTGGTGGCTCCGCCCGTCGTTTCGTCTGCACAAGAGTTTCTGGTCTCCGCTCGACTGCGCGTGACCGGAGCCGAAGAACTCCCGCCATTCGGATTGGTATTGTTGCGCGACGGGCAATTCGTCGAACAGAAGACCGTGACGGCAGGCTCGGGGGCTCGTGTTTGGCAGGAGAGCTTTGAGATAACAGAACCGGAAGATGGCTTATACAAATATACGATCAAGTTGCTACCACCGGCGGACGCGTCCATCAAATGCCCTAACACCGAGTCGACCGTATCGGTCAGAATCGCGGGCGAGAAGGATCTGCGAGTCCTGTATGTGCAGGGAGGTTTAACTTGGGACTACAAGTTCGTCCGATTGGCGGTGCAGAGTGACCCGACAATCAAACTGACGGGCCTCAGCCGCACGACCAGCAAGTCGGCTTTCTTTCAGTACGTGGAGAACGCCGACGATGTGTCTGGCGGATTTCCGACGACGATGGACCACTTGGCATCCTTTCGAGTGGTCGTCCTATCGAATCTGCGACCAACCGACCTGACGCCGAATCAGCAGAACCTTCTGGCGCGATTCTGCCACGAACTGGGTGGCGGCGTTTTGATGATCGGCGGGCCAAGCACGTTCGACGCTTCGTGGCAGCAAAGCCGCCTGGAGCAACTGCTGCCGGTGCGGTTCGGGGCATTCTCGGGTGGACGATCGACGGGGGCGCCGTTTCATTTTCGGCTCACCGAGGATGCGCTGGCCCATCCCGTTTTCCAGATCAGCGACGCGGGCGACAATCGAATGGCCTGGGCACGGTTGCCGACTTTCACACATTACGCTCCAGTCGACTCCGCGAAACGAGGCGCTCGGATCTGGGCATTTCATTCCTCGCGAGGACAATCGACCCTCGGGCCCACCTTAATGGCTTCGCAACGATATGGCGCCGGAC
>CAZURK010000489.1:0-6775 GCA_964623055.1 uncultured Pirellulaceae bacterium | reverse complement strand
TCCTGATTCCGAATATGGACCGTCATTTCGAGCACATCGAACAGTACCAGGTGACGAATCGAACGCCGCGTCCGGGGCACGCCTCGTATGCGTCCTACCAGAAATACGGCCAGTGGGACGATGCCATCGGTGCCGGCATTTTCAGTGGCCGGTACACGTCGACGATCGTCGCGGCCGGTGCTGTTGCCAAACGCATTTTGCTGGATCAAGGCATCGAGGTTACCGCCTACGTGCGAGAGGCGGCCGGCGTGCGAATGACCGACATGCCCATCGAAGAGATCCGGAAGAAGGTTGCCGCCTTCAAAGAAGTGCGCAAAGACCACGATCCAGTCTACCAGGAGATCTTTGCGTCGAACCGCATCAATCCGGAAATGCGTTTTCTTGAAAAGATGGCCGTCTTGGCCGAATTCGAGCCCACCATCCCGGAACTGTACGCGCGCGGGAAGGTGATGGACGAAGAGGCAATTCGCGAGGAACACGGCATCCATCCGAAACTGAACTGCCCGGATCTGGACGCAGCGGACGAAATGTACCAGAAGATCATCGACACGATGAAAGCGGGCGATTCCAGCGGCGGAACCGTCGAGATCGTCGCCACTGGCTTGCCGGCGGGCGTCGGCGAGCCAGTGTTCCGGAAGCTGGAAGGCGCACTTGGCAGCTTGCTCAGCATCGGTGCTGTTAAGGCCGTGGAAGTCGGGGCTGGCTTGGCCGTCAAGGATATGATGGGTTCTGAGTGCAACGATCAGATCTTTACTGAAGACGGCAACGTCTGTTTCACAGGGAACAATGCTGGTGGCATTACCGGTGGTTTGACCACTGGACAGCCCATCGTTGCACGGGTCGCCGTCAAGCCGACCCCGACGATCGCGAAGGACCAAAAGACGATCGACAAGGTGAGCCTGGAGAACAAGGTGCTGTCGGCGGTGACGCGTCGAGACCCGACGATTGTCCCGCGAGTATGGCCCGTTGCCGAGGCCCTGACGTCTGTCATCCTGCTGGACTACTACATGCAGCACGTGGCGTATCAGAGCTTCTTCGAGAAGTAGGGTGTTGTCAGTGGAGCTGGCATTCTCGGGAGATTCTGGAACGCTCGATACGCGGCACCGCTGGGTGCCGCGTCGCCGAAGTCGTTTAACCGCGACCCAGCGGGGAGCGCGCGGTGTGAACGCGGCGTAGGACGAACAACGTGGCGCAGAGAGAAAACGCGACGTGACATTATCTCCGACGCGCTCCCCGCTGGGTCGCGGTTAAACGACGTACGTGGGGCAATAGCCATGATCTGCGTCAGCATTGGCCACGCGAATCACGAAGCGTTCGTTGCGGAGCATCGCTCCTTGGCGGAGAAGGGGGTGACGCTGGTCGAGTTGCGTCTTGACTACTTGGACGAAGTTCCCGATCTCAGCAGGTTGCTCACAGACCCGCCCACTGCAACGATTGTCACTTGTCGACGGCCGAACGACGGAGGTCGCTGGCAACACTCCGAAGAGCAGCGTCTGGACCTGCTGCGCGCCGCGATCGACCTCCAAGTGGAATACGTCGATTTGGAGAAAGACGTCGCTGGGCTGATTCCACGCTCGGGCAGAACGCAGCGGATCGTCAGTCACCATGATTTCGACGAAACGCCCAATCGGCTTGAGGAAGTCCATGCCGAGATGTGTCAGTTGGATCCGGACATCGTCAAGTTGGTGACCATGGCGAAGACGCCCAGCGACATGGTCCGAATCCTCAAGATCGTGGAAGCTTCGGAGGTGCCGACAGTCGGATTCTGTATGGGAGAATTCGGACTGCCCAGCCGAATCCTGTGCGGCAAATATGGGGCGCCGTTCACCTATGCCGCCGCCAGCAGCGACCGAGGCGTGGCGCCAGGACAATTGTCGTTTGACGACATGCAGAAGGTCTATCATCTCGACGACCTCGATTCGGAGACTCAAGTTTTCGGTGTGCTTGGCGATCCGATCGCACATAGCATGAGCCCTTTGATTCACAACGCCGCCTTTCGTCAGGAAGGCCTTAACGCAGTCTACGTACCGCTTCGAGTCCCGGCGGACGTGTTTTCCGAGACACTGGACGATTACGAGTGGTTACGTTTCCAGGGGTACAGCATCACGATTCCGCACAAACAAGCGGTGATCGCGAAAGCCGATCACTGTGACGAACCGGTGCAGGACAGCGGAGCGGCCAATACCCTGTTCCGTGACGAAAGCGGCGACTGGCAGGCTACCAATACCGATTACCAGGCGGCCTTGGAGAGCATCCAAATCGGTTTGCAGAACTTGTTCGGCGATCCCAGCCTGCAGGGCCGAAGATTGTTGATGCTGGGTGCCGGCGGTGTGGCCCGGGCGATCGGAATGGCCGTGCTGCGCGAAGGAGCCGACTTGACCATCGCCAACCGGACCCACAGCCGAGCCGTGGCACTGTCAGAACAACTCGGTTGCCATCTGGTCCCGTGGGAAAACCGTGATGCTGCGGAGGCCGATATTCTGGTCAACTGCACTGCGGTCGGTATGTCTCCCAACGTCGATCAAACGCCGTATCAGGGCGACTGGCTGGGCGAAGGAATGCTGGTCTTCGACACCATCTACAATCCCGAGACAACTCTTCTATTGCAGCAAGCTCGCGAGCGCGGGTGCGAGACCGTCAACGGCGTAGAGATGTTCGTCCGCCAAGCGGCAAGACAATTCGAGCTTTTCACCAACCGGCCCGCGCCCATTGAACTGATGCGCGAAACCGTCCGGCAGAGGATTCGGTCTGACGGGTAGCGGGACAAAAGCCGGGAGAGCGAATTGCATGACAACATCATGTCGATCATGGTGGCGAAATTGCGCCCTGGAGGCTGATTCGGAGATTCTGGCCATAGATAGGATGGAAGACCATATAGCTCCGATTGACCCAAACGCAGTGAAGATTCGGGAACTCATTTCCAGTCTCGAGTTGTGCCATCACAAGGCCGAGCGATGGGTTGGGAATATCATCAACGCCATCGGAGCAGGAGAAACGAGGAAGGGGTTGGGCACCCGTTCGCCTGGTCAGCAGCACCCCGCTGAAAACGTCTGGCAGAATGCCTGCGCCGCCCTCTCAGCGTGGTGTGCAGGATGTCCGAGTACAATGGTCGATTTGTCTATCGACACCGTACCGGCGTCTCAACTCCTCGCTGGCCTTGGGGAGCGCTCGCCGTTGAGAGAATGGCAGGTGCAACGGGTGATTGAGAAGATTCGCAGCGCAATCCATTGGCCGCAATCGTGTGATGACCCAACGGCCCAGTACGTGTGGATTCTCTTAGGTGGAGGCGAATATGAATCTGCTTACCGCAATGAATGCCCTGAGTACTACAAGGAACATGAAGATTTCTGGCTGAGAACAGTTCGGACCGTCATTCACGACACTGAAAATGGCGATGAGGCAGATCTGTCGTTAGGCCTCGCCATCGATATGCTCATGCCTTGCCACTGGAGGTTTGTGGAGAATTTCCGAATTGTCCTTGAAGCGATTGGCGGACGGCTCAATCCGGACAAGCCATTTGCAGCGTGTGGCAGGAACATCACCCTGGTACCGATTCGCCGCCGGATGGAAATTGTTTCCAATACTCTAGAGGTCTTCTGTGGCGCCTCGAAGTCGAGCCAAGAGATTGATAGGGACGTATCCGCGTTACTGGGAAAACCGAGCAAAGTGAAGAAATGGCTTGCTGCCTCCTTAGAAAAGACGATGAGGCTTCAACTGAACCCGCCCGCTGAATTGCGAGCGATCTCTGCCCTAGCCGGGCCTGACTGGATAAGACAATGAGACCTCGGTTGAGCCCATGAGGTATTCTGAGGATACTGCCGAACAAGTCGCTGCACCGGACAACAATTCCGCTGCGCTTCATTGCCGCCGGTGAGCTTAGCCGTTACGGCCTCCGCAATTCCATCGGTCATTCCTATTCCCGGACACTTCTTCAAACCACCGAATGTCGGCCACGGTAGTTATTCCCTCGTTTGATTGGTTTCGTTGAGCGGATGGTCGCTGGTGCGGACCCATTCGCCCTTGGCACTCTTACGACGACCGCCCGGCCCCGGGTCGTCGCCGATGTTGGTCGCGACGGGCCGCAACTCGCCATAATATCTCGCCCTCGGCCGCGCACCCTGCCACTGCATCCAGTCCGCCATCAGCCGCAACGGCTTGCGTTTCTCGGGCACGCGAATGCTGTCGCCCTTCTGCAAAACAAGTTCATGTGCGCCGGTCCAGCCGAACCAAGAGTATGCGGAGGTATGCGCGGGAATCCAGTGCAGATCACCATCGTGATCGCGCAGGCAGAACTCCGCCCAGTTGTGATTGGGCACCCAAACCAAACGCGCAGGAATTCCTGATACGCGGCAGAGCGCGACGAAGACGGCGGCACGTTCCTCGCAGTCGCCCACGCGGTCGCGAATGGCCTCAATCACGCTGGTGTAGAATCCACGACGGGCTTTGATATGTTCCCAAACCCATTGGTGAAATGCCTTGGCTTGGTCCCACGGATGTTCGATCTGTCCGGCAATTTCGGCGGCCAGATCCTTCACCAGCTTCTGTCGTGTTTGGATTCCAGGACTGTCGTACACATAAAGCTTACGAAAACCCTTGGGGAATTCTTGTTCGGCGGGAAATTGGTCCTGGTCATATCCCTGATATTGTTTGCGCAAAGTCACACGCAAACGAACCACCGCGCCGATTACTTGGCCGCGCTGAACGGTTGGGGCGGAAAGACAAAGCTGCCCGGCCTCGGGTGCAACTTGCCTCAAAGTTGCCACGCATCCTTCCGATTCGATGCTCACATCGTCGATACTCTGTTCCTGCAACTCGACCGGTACCGCGGTCGTTCCGCACACGCCGTTGGCAGCACCACGCCCTTGTATCTGCAGGCCGATGCTGACGTCGAATTGGCGCGGTTCCAGGTAGCCCGTTTGGTTTGTCGGCGGTTTGGTCCAGATCCATTTCCCGTCGCCGACCACGGGGACGACCGCGTAAGCGGGCGTATCGCAGTAAACGCTTTGGATTGAGGTTTGTCCGCGCGGCCAGATTGAGATGCTTGTTAACCCCGCGGAAGCACCCGCAGTGGCCAACAGACCTGTACGTAGGGTGGTGCGCAAGAAATCCCGCCTCTTCATGACAAGAACTCCTCTCCGAACCCCTGTACCATCATTAGAACAGATTCGCCCGGTAAACACCACTGAATTGAACATGGCGGCGACCGGTACGAACGCTCCCAATCGGTGCAGGATCGCCGCTTTCCGCGGAGGAGTGTTCTAACTCGATATTTCCGATTAGGGTTGAGCCTGAAACCGATCCAGGCTCAAATGTGGAACGTCGCCTGGAAGACCTTACGTTTTTCAACGAGGCCGCTGTTGATGTAGTGAAGTGAGGATTCGTTTCGATCATGAAGAACGCACTGGTGTTGTTTCTGGCTGTATTGTGTGCGGGATGGGCACATGCGGAAAACTGGCCCCGTTTCCGCGGGCCGACAGGTCAGGGCCTTTCATCGAAAAACGACCTGCCCCTGCACTGGAGTCCTACATCCAACGTCGTATGGAAAACGGCCATTCCGGGCATCGGGTGGTCGTCCCCCATCGTTTGGGAGGATCGGATCTTCTTGACCTCCACCACGGAAGACGGCGTTTCCTGCCGGGTCTTCTGCTTAGATCGATCGTCGGGAAAGACGCTCTGGAACCGCGAAGTGTTTCGTCAAGTACCCCAATACAAGCAGCCAAAGAACTCGCATGCGACGCCGACGCCGGTCACCGACGGTGAGAGGGTATACGTCGTATTCAGCAGCGGCGGTATCGCGGCGCTCGACTTTGACGGATCCATTGCCTGGACGTATCGCGATGTGAAATTCTACAGCCGTCACGGGCTGGGTGCGTCGCCGATCGTCTACAAGAATCTGTTCATCATGCCCTTCGATGGAAGCAACCGCGTCGCGGAACCGGGAAAATGGCCGAACAATACCGACGAGGAGAAACTGGGCTGGCGGATCCCCTGGGACAAGGCGTTCATTCTTGCCCTTGATGTCCAAACCGGCAAACGGGTCTGGACGGCAAAGCGAGGGATGTCCCGAGTTGCACACACCACGCCGAATATCATCGAGGTCAACGGCGAGGCCCAATTGATCAGCACGGCCGGGGATGCCATTCAAGGCTTCGATCCGGAAACCGGCGCCCGAATCTGGTCCGTTTACAGCGAGGGTGAGGGCCTAACTTCGGGATTTGCCGCGGGCGACGGTTGGATCTTCTCGGCCTCGGGTTATATGGAGCACATACTTCGCGCAGTGCGCACCGGGGGTACGGAAGAGGTCACCGATAGTCACATCATTTGGCAGACGCGCAAGGGCGTGCCAAGCCAGTCATCGCTGCTCTATAGGAAACCTCATGTCTACGCGGTCAGCGATGGAGGTGTTGCCACCTGTTACGATGCAGCAGACGGAAAGGTCATCCTGCAAAAGCGCATTGGCGGCAAACACTGCGCGTCGCCCGTGCTCGCAGACGGCCATATCTATTTCCTCTCGGAAAGCGGCGAGACGGTCGTCATGAAGGCGACGCCGCAGCTCGAGATCATCGCGCGAAACACCGTCGACGAAAGATGCCAGGCATCCATCGCCGTATCCCGGCGGCAACTATTCATCCGGTCGGACAAGCACCTGTTTTGTATTGGCGACTGAACGTCCGTAGTTGGGGGCGTCAGTCGTACGCTTACCCGGGCTATTCAACGCCCGACGCGCAAGTTCTGATGTTGCGCCTTTCCGTTTGATTCGTTGGCCGAAGGCCTT
>CAZURK010000488.1:0-6792 GCA_964623055.1 uncultured Pirellulaceae bacterium | reverse complement strand
CGCGCACCGTGCGAGCATTTCCGTAGCATGGGCCCCCGGCCCGTGTTGGCCGCCACGGGCTTGGGGCCCGTGCTACCTTTCGATTCCGTGACTCTCCGACCTTCGTCTGACCATGACCGACAAACGACCAGATCCTCTGACAATGAGTTGTCCGACGCCGTTGGGCCGGCATGACACGGTGCAACTTGCTCACGGCGGCGGTGGCCGTTTGATGCGGGGCCTGATCGAGGAGGTGCTGCTGCCTGAATTCGGTGCGTTCCCACCCATCGACGACGGACAGCCACGACCGCCTCACGACAGTGCGGTTCTGGAGTTGGGCGGCACCCGGCTCGCGTTCACAACCGACACGTTCGTCGTGAGCCCGCTGTTCTTCCCTGGCGGCGACATCGGCAAGTTGGCGGTGTACGGGACGGTGAACGATTTGGCCATGGCCGGGGCCAAGCCGGTGTACCTGAGTTGTGGCTTGATCCTGGAAGAAGGCACGCCGATGGAAACGCTACGCCGTATCGTCGCTTCGATGCGACAGGCTGCGGATGAGGCTAGCGTACGTATCGTGACCGGCGATACGAAAGTGGTAGACCAGGGCAAAGGCGACGGCATTTTCATCAACACGGCAGGTGTGGGCCTGATTGGAGAGGGCATCGACGTTTCTCCGTCCAGAGTTGCCGCCGGCGATAGAATCCTCGTGAGTGGCGACATCGGTCGGCATGGAATCGCCATAATGTCCGTCCGCGAGAACCTGCAGTTCGAAGGCGCCCCGGAGAGCGACTGCGCGTCGCTGGCCAGCTTGGTCGCAGAGTTAACGGCGTTGGGAGGCGACATGCACTGTCTGCGCGATCTGACACGCGGCGGGTTGGCGGCCGCACTGATCGAGATTGCCGAACACGCCAGTGTCGGAATTGACCTGAACGAGGCGTCAATCGCTGTCTCACCGTCGGTGGGCGGCGCCTGCGAACTTCTTGGTCTGGATCCACTGTATGTTGCCAACGAGGGGCGATTGGTCGCCTTCGTACCGCGAGACAAGGCCGACGCGGCGCTGCGAATCATGAGGGACCATGATGCTGCGCCAGAACCGGCTGTCATTGGCAGCGTCACGGCCGATCATCCAGGCATGGTCGAACTCCGCAATTCGTTCGGAGGTGGGCGACTGCTCGATCTGCCGTCCGGCGAGCAGATGCCGCGTATTTGCTAGTACCACGTGGCAGGCCTACGGCCGCCACGACGGATCGCTCTTGGTAGGTCCCGTCTGCCGGACGGGACTTCTTGTGCCGTTGTCGCGCGCCCAGGTCCCGCTCGGCAAGCGGGACCTACCAGGAGCATTCTCCCACGCTGTCTCGTGCAGCCATAAAGAGGGGGGTAACCCCGGGTGATTTTTCTCTGGAGTAGCGTATACTATTTATGCGCTGATCGAGTCGCCTGTTCCACATCCATCTGTCGCTTTCTGCGGACGGAAAACGGTGTCAGAGAAAACGTCCAACAGATCGGTCTTTCGCGATTCCGCCCGAGTGAGCGGTCTGTTGACGAAAGAGCAGATCGCCGAGGCGATTGCGGCACTCGCAAGCCAGGACGATGAAACATCGACGCCGGTCGAGGCGATCAGCGACGATAATCTGGCCGCCAAGCTGATCGAGATGGAGAAGCTGACGCCCTATCAGGCCAGTCAGTTGAAATCCGGGCGGACAAAGCTGACCTTGGGCCCGTACACGATCACGGACTGGATCGGGCAAGGCGGCATGGGACAAGTATTCAAGGCAGTGCACACGATGATGGGCCGCGAGTGTGCGATCAAAGTACTGCCGCTGCACAAGTCCACGCCCGATGCGATCGAGAATTTCACGCGTGAGATTCGGACTCAGGCCCAACTGGATCACACCAATCTTGTGCGCGCGTACGATGCCGGGCACGACGGCAATGTCCACTACCTGGTCACCGAATTCGTGCCCGGTACAGACCTGCGACAACTGGTTCGTCGCCAAGGTCCCCTGACCATGCAGCAAGCGGCCAACGTCATGGTCCAGTCGGCGATCGGCCTGGATTACGCGCACGAACGCGGCTTGATCCATCGTGATGTGAAACCGGGCAACATATTGGTCACGCCGGATGGCGTCGCCAAGGTATCCGATCTGGGCCTGGCCGGGTTCATCCACGAAGCCGAAGAAGACCCTCGCGCCGGGAAGATAGTAGGCACGGCAGACTATCTGTCGCCGGAACAGATCCTGGATCCGGCGACGATCACGTCGGTCAGCGACATTTACTCGTTGGGCTGTACTCTGTACTACGCAATCAGCGGAAAGGTGCCGTATCCCGGAGGGACGACAAAGGACAAGGCCCGCCGGCACTGCGATGAGACGCCCTGGCATCCGCGACGCTTCAATCCGGAGATCAGCGAAGAGTTTGTGGAAATCATCGCCGACATGATGGAAAAGGACCCTGGGTCGCGAATCCAAACTGCGGCAGAAGTGGCCTCGCGTCTGGAGCCGTGGGCCCAAGAGTCTGCCCTGCTGCCGTCGCAGCAACTGACCAAATCTCCGTGGATGCCCCCGCCACTGCCCACGGGCGTCGACGACGAGGAGGACTTGGCGGACACCCAGTTCGGCAGCGACGTATTCGAGGACAGCCGAAGCGGAAGTTCCAGTCAAGTCTCGCAGAGTACGTCTCCTGTGGCTTCCGGAGGCCAGGAGACCCGTCGCATACGCTCCGTGACGCCTCCACCCCTCGCGCTGAGCAAACGGCGGAGGAAGTCCCGTGCGATGGCAGGCCGTCGCGCACCGACCAACTTGGTCATCGCGTTGTCGATTGCGATACCGGTTTCCATTATCGTCGGGGCGTTGCTGACATTCGGGCTGTTGACGCTACTGGACTGAAATCGTCTCGCTTCTGACCGTTGGTTCGCTCAGTCCCCTACTTGCTCTAACACGCAAAACTTCCCACGCGTTCCAGCCCGTCTTTGCGTGGGACGCCCTTCCGAGTGGAAACCTAGGGGAATTGTGCGGGTGAGAACCTCGCCGATCAAGACGCCAAGAGGCACGGACCGATCATGTTGGCATACCTGCTCGCCTTGTGCTGAATGCTAGCAAACCTGCCTGCTAGTAGCGGGTTATTGGCGTGACAACATTGAGTCCTCCAACGATCCCGACCTCATATGCGAAACAGACTACACGGCCTGCGAACCGGTCTGCTGTGGGTGGCTGCATTCTCGCTGCTCAGCACAAGCGGCCCTATTCTTGCCCCTGCCAATGCTGCCGACGCGCCCTCGTTGCGACGGACCCCCATCGTCGAAGCAATCGAGAAGGCGGCTCCTGCGGTGGTCAACATACAGGGTCGAAAGACCATACGATCCGATCAGCTCGAAGCCGGCGGCGCCGATCCATTCCGCCAAGTCAACGGGATGGGGACGGGGATCATCATCGATAGCCGAGGGTACATCCTGACCAACTTTCACGTTGTGGAGAGCGTGGAATTGATTCAGGTGACACTGGCAGACAAACGCATATTCCAAGGGCGTCTTGTATCGCACGACCCGGCTTCGGATTTGGCGCTGATCAAAATCGGCACGGCCGAGCCCCTGCCGACGATCCCCATCGGCGTGTCCAGTGATCTGATGCTGGGCGAACGTGTTATCGCCGTTGGCAACGCTTTCGGGTACGAACATACGGTGACGCGCGGAATCATCAGTTCGCTGCACCGCGAAGTCCAGGTGAGCGTCACTCAGGAGTATCACGACTTGATACAGACTGACGCCAGCATCAACCCCGGCAACTCGGGCGGCCCGTTGCTGAACATCCACGGACAAATGATTGGCATCAACGTAGCTGTTCGAATCGGCGCCCAAGGAATCGGGTTTGCGATTCCCGTGGATGAAACGGTGGAAATCGCCGCTCGACTGCTGAACGTCGAACGCATCGAACGCGTGGTCCATGGCGTGGTTGGCCGGACGGAAGAGATCAACACCGATCGCTATTTCGTCGTGACCCGCGTTCGCGAAAACACCGCGGCGGCTCAATCCGGTCTGCAGCCTCGAGACGTGATCGCTGCCGTAGAACAGATGCCCGTCAATCGCAAATTGGACTTCGAACGTGCGTTGTTGGGACGAAGAGTAGGCGAGACACTTTCCCTGTTGGTCGATCGCAACGGTCAACGTCTTACTCTGGAGTTGGCCCTGTCCCCCGCAACGGAGCTTGCGGACGACTTCGACAGGAAAACGTGGGATGCTTGCGGCCTGCGGCTTGCCCCGATCGACGAAAAGGAACTGCGCAACCTTCAAGTACGCTATCACGGCGGACTTCGCGTCACTGCGGTGCAATCGGAAGGGCCTGCGGCGCGGCAGGGAATTCGGCCCGGCGACATACTGGTTGGCATGCACGTTTGGGAAACCATCTCGAAGGACAACGTGCTGTACATCTTGAATCACAACGACTTCGAGAAGTTCCAGCCGATCAAATTCTACGTCTTGCGTGGCAAGGAGACCTTGTTCGGCCACATGCAAATGTATCGGACACCCGTCATGCAAGTCTCTCGTCGATTGGATCGCGGCAACTGACACAAGGCGAGCATTCCATGTTACATTAGGAACATGGAAACCGAATTTCTGAAATGGCTGCGGGCAAAGCTGCCTTCCCACCCCAGTCTGCTGCTCGGCATGGGCGACGATGCGGCCGTCCTCGGGTGGGCCCAGGGCTCGCGATCCGTAATCACCACCGACATGCTGAACGAAGGCGTAGACTTCGTGTCGGGCGATTGCGATTTGCGTCTGGTGGGCCGCAAGGCCCTGGCCGTCAACCTCAGCGATCTTGCCGCGATGGCCGCGCGGCCCGTGGCGGCGTTTGTGTCGCTCTCGTTGCCCCGCCGGGACGCTCTGACAAACGCACAGCGACTGTACGAAGGGTTGATACCGCTGGCGGAACAGTTCGAGATCGCGATTGCCGGAGGGGATACGAACACGTGGGATGGCGGTTTGGTGATCAGCATCACAGCGGTAGGCGAAGTCACTGGGCGCGGGCCGCTGTTGCGTAACGGGGCTCGCGCGGGTGATGCCATCCTGGCAACTGGCCAGTTCGGTGGCAGCATCCTAAGCAAGCAGTTTCATTTCACGCCGCGGGTGCGCGAGGCGTTGTTGCTGCACGCCAACTATCGGATGCACGCCGCCGTCGACGTGAGCGATGGGCTTTCGCTGGATCTTTCGCACATCACCGACGAAAGCGGCTGTGGTGCGTTGGTCGCCCTGGATGCCGTGCCCATTGCCGATGATGCCCATCGACTCGCGAACGAATCGCCGCAACGAGGCACAGCACTGGAACATGCACTGTCGGACGGCGAGGACTTCGAGTTGATCCTCGCTGTACCGCCGGACGAGGCCGGGCGCATGCTAGCGGACCAGCCGTTGGATACTCCGCTCACACGGATTGGCACGTTCATTGAAGAACGGGGACTATGGACGGATTCCGGAGAAGGGGATAGGCAGCCGCTCCGACCTCAAGGGTATGAGCATTAGACGATCACGCTGGTGAGTTCCTGGAAACTCGGGTGGTCGCGAATCGGGTCGAAGTCGCGTTCTCCTCCCACAAGGTCCAGGTAGCTGGCGTCGATCTCCAGGGCGCTGGCCAAGTAAGCCAAGGCCAGATTCGTGTTGCCCGACAGACTCCAGTAGCATGCCAGGTTGTAGTGGATGATCGCCTGTTTGGGATCGACGGCAAGCGCATCCTCCAAAGACTCGATCGCCAAATCCAAGTTGCCGATACGCTTGTAGCACCACCCCAACGCCAAGTAGGTGTGGACGTTGTCGGGCTCCAGCTCCGCTGCCTCGCGAAGCGGCTTGATGGCATCTTCGTAACGCTCCATCGTGCGCAATGTCTGGCCGCAAAGGTAAAACACATAAGGTTTTGCCTGCTCGCGGTCCTCGAGACGCCGCAGGGCTTTCAACGCGCGCTGAGCCAGTCGGTCCCTGACCGGTGGGCTCAATTCCCAGAGATCCGCAAAAGCCGTGGCCAGGTCCAGATAGCCCTCAGCTTCGCGAATGATTCGCTCCTGGAGGAGGCGTTTGACTATGGACACGGGAGCAACTCGCTTGTTTGGCGGATGAAGAAGCAAGAACGACAATAGATCCAAAGGTATTCTACGCGATATTGTGCATGTCCCCAAATGATTGGCAAGGAGTATACTCTATAATTGTCGAATTGGAGGCCAGCCAGTGAAATCGAAAGACGGATCCTCGAGCACCGCAACAAGCCGATGGTGGGCGGTGGCGGAGATCGTGTTGATATTCTTGCTGATGTTTCTCTTCGCAGGCTGGCCGCCGCCCGATGTGAACGAGGCCCATTATCTCGCCAAGGCCAAACACTACTGGCAGCCGGAGTGGTGCATTGGCGACCATTTCCTGGAATCGGCCGATGCGCATCTGGTCTTCTACTGGACATTTGGTTGGTTGACGAAGTTCTTCTCCCTTCCGACCGTAGCCTGGATTGGCAGACTCGCTACGTGGGGACTGCTGGCATGGTCTTGGCGACGCCTCAGCTATGCCGCCGTGCCGCATCGAATGGCCTCGGTGCTGACGGCTTGCCTGTTCATCTACTTTACGCAACGCTTCCACATGGCCGGTGAATGGGTGATCGGAGGAGTCGAGGCCAAAGGGTTCGCGTTTGTGTTGGTGTTTCTCGCTCTGGAGGCAGTGCTTCGCGGGCGTTGGAGCGTCGCGTGGATTCTGCTGGGGCTGGCCACGTCTTTCCACGTCTTGGTGGGGGGCTGGTCGCTGGTCGCGACCGGCTGTGCGTGGATCTCCTGCGGACGACTGCGTCC
>CAZURK010000487.1:0-6833 GCA_964623055.1 uncultured Pirellulaceae bacterium | reverse complement strand
CGGCGGACATCCAGCCGGGCGGTTCGTTTTCCGTGACCGGCGAGATGCCAGTAGGCAAGTACACGGTCAGCGTGTCGCCGCCAGAACTGACTGAAGCCCTGCCGCCTGGGGAGGCCGAAACCACCAAGTCACCAATTCCCCAGGGGTATTTCGACGAGTCCACCAGCGATATCGTTAAGGAGATCAAGGAAGGCGAAAACACGGTCACAATCGATCTTAAATCCAGCGGACCCGCCCGTGGTTCCGGGCCAATGGAAGTCGCGCCGTGATCGCAGAATACCAAGGAGAAACGACGTTAAGATTCCACTCAAGAAGTTGCATGGGTCTGCTGATACGTCGCCCGCCGTTGGTCCCGCGCCCTAACGATCCGGCGCCTTGTCCAGTGTGATCCCCGCTGCATCTAGATCTGCCAGCACGCGAGGCCCCATTCGGTAGTACATAGAAAAACCTTTGCCGTAACCGCTTCCGCCGGCCGAGATTGGCAATGCCTCGGTCAATACTCGGCGAAATCGTTCGTTCCGGGTCCATAGATAGGCGCGGGCAACGCCTTCGACCATCAACGGCGAGGCACCCGATCCGTAGCCCGTCTTCGGGCAGGATGTGTAGCGAAAACCGTGGGTTTCGTCCGAGTACGTTTCGTCCAACAGGTAGTGGGCACCGTGGATGATCGCCTGCTTCACACGCTCGTCGTCCGTCACGTCGTGGTAGTACTTCAATCCGGCCAGCAGCACGGCGACCATGAAACCGGCGTTACCTCGATGCCGTGGCTCGCAGCGGCAGTGCCCCGGGACCATCATTCGCGACCAGCCGCCCAACTGATACGGCTTCCGACCTTCGGCTTGATATGCGGGCAGCGGTCGCGGTTTGGTCTCCTGGGTCTCCAGGACGCGATCCACAATGACTCGACCGGCGTTCAAGTAGTAAGGGTCACTTGTGGCAGCGTAAGCCGCGGCGAGCATGATCAAATGCCAACCCGGTGTGCGGCACGTTGAAAAGTCGTACGGCCGCCCGAGTTGCTTGCGAATGAAGAAGTCGGCCACCGCACATCCGGCCTCGTACGATCGGCGGTCGCCGGTCAGGAAATAATGCTCGAAGTGCCCCTCCGTCCAAGCATGGCTAACCGTGTAGCCGCCGCGCGGGTATCCCAAATGGCCCGGCACGGGCTTGTCGTAGTAGTCGCCCACGTGGCACATCTGGTGGACGTAGACCGCACCGACTTCGTGAGAATCTTCGCTCCACTGGACGGTATCGATATCACGGTTGTGCAACTCGGTCGATTCGCCCAGAAAGAACGCATCAGGATTGCCTGAACGAATGTATTCGAGGAGGAAAGCGTGTTGGGTGTCGTATTCGATATTGCCCCAGTTCGTTCCGCGTTCGCCGTACCAGTCGCCGTAATTCAGCATGCCAAAATCGTGCTGGCGCTCGCGGCGAGCGGCATAGGCCGCAAGGTTCCTATCAATCGCCTCTTCGTACAGCTTGAACCGTTCGGTATCGCGCGGCGCTACGTCGTAGAAGGCTTTGCTGTCGCAGTACCACTCCGGCGACGCGGTGGCAAGCAGCGGTCGCTGGAACAGAGTACATATCTCGGATCGCCGGTCGCCCGGCTCGAAGCACAGCAGCATCTCATGCGTCTTCGACATGCCTCGTTTCCATCGATAACGGCCATCGAGCAGGTAGTAGTAGAGTTGATGGCCCTGTTTCTCGAACGGGAACTGGTCATACAGCCCCTCGTCGAAATCTGGGCACAAATCGATGCACAGCACGTCGTTGTCGAGCGAAAACGCCTTCGGGTAGTTCTGCCAGAAGTCGCGAACGGCAACGGCGCAGCCCTCCGGTTCTTGAGCGATGATCGAACCGATGATGCGATCTTTGTCGATCGTTTCCCTGCCTCCGTTTTCCGTTACAAACTCGTCGTCGAATCTTTGAAGCACGCGGCGCCCTGACGCGTCGAGCAGGATCGTCTTGCCATTTGCCGTCGATATCCTCCAACTGTCGCTCGCCGTCGGGTTGGGAATGCGGTAGGATAATTCGTCGAATTCCGTGAATTTGTCTGGTCGATCCACGATCAGCGTGTGGTGAATGCGAATATGGGAAGTGCCGCTGTACGCTTCGATCCGTTTTTCCACACGCATCAACGCATTATCATCTGCATTCTCAAGGTGCGAGATGATTTTGGCGACGGCGCGAAGCGGTCCTGTTTCCTCGATGGTTACTTCGGCTTTGCCTCCAGCCGTACTGTAGACGACACCATCAGCGTCAACGGCGTGCGAATTGCAGGCTGTGTCCGACTGCAACAACCGTCGTTCGCCAGAGTAGAAATCAGTGAGGTTACCTTGCGGATCGATGCGAAAACGGAGAGTGCCAGTGTCAATAACCACACCGTTGTCGTTTTCGGTCACGTTCAACGACTGTGGCGGCACCGTCCGGCGCACGTCGCGGCCGAACTCCAACTGGTACTCTCCCCGGGTTTCGGCAGAAACCGCCGCCTGAAACGTGACCAGCAGCCACTTGACGCAGCCATCCGGCCATCGCGCCGTCAAACGCACTTGTGCGGGCACCTCACGGCCTTCTGACATCAATCGAACATGGTCCGGCGAACCTAGGCACCCTCGTGGGAATGGTATCCCCGTCGTAATCGGCCAATCCTCCACGGCGAACGCGTTCGGATCCTGAACGCTTATTGGGACCACGCCGATAGCGGGACGTGTTGCTGGGGCTGCCGAAGGTGAGGCCCGGAAAACGAAATCGTCACCGCAATAAGGCGAACCGTCACGAGTTACTCCTGTCGCTCGACCGTGGTACTCGACGCCCGAATCCAAACCATCCAACACCACACGGTGCACCAGACAGTTGCCTTCGTGCTCGATGATCGTGCCGTACTTGGCGTCGTTGCCGTACTCGAACCGCGTGGGGCACGGCCAGGACGTAGTCCACGATACGGTGACGCGTCCAGGAGTATTGAAATCGGCGAAGGCCGTTGGGTTTTCGACGGCGTATTGGATCTTGCGAATCTCAGGCGGACGGCTGAGAAACAGGAGATTCGAGATGCCGTGTTTTCCGCCAGCGCCCGCAGCTCGAAGTTCGACCCGTTCGCCGCCGCGGAATTCGATGGGGTGGTCCAGCCAGTAGAGCCACGTTCGGTTGTTGTCTTGATTCGACACGGCGATGCCGTGAAACTTGCCGTCGACATAGAAGGCGACCCGCTCGTCATTCCCGTCGTCGTACATCATGAACCCGACATGGTACGTGCCGGCCTTCGGTGCCGTGGTCCAGACTCGGCCGTCGTCCCTTTCGCGTCGTACGTGAGGCCATCGCCGCGAAGTGAAGTGGTCAACCGCAAAGCCATCCAACTGCAACTGGTCGTGGGCAACAACGACGGTGCCCTCGTGAAGCAAAACTTCCCGCAATAGTTTCAGGCCGAATGTCGCCTGGACGCCGTGGTTCTCTCGATAGTCTCGCGGCCTCATTATCTTCTTCCGCTCGGAAACAGGGATTCCCGCAATCACTCGCTTGCCACTGGAATCGCTCATCCGGGGACTCTCCCCCGACTTCGTCGTGATCGAATGACAGAGGACATAAAGGGCGTAACGGACCCCCTGGTCGTCGCGTCCAAGGTCGACATCGGCCGAAATCAGCACCTGCTTGCCATCGACGGCGTGCGACACCAGCGGGCCGTTGGACCGATTTCCCTCCGTGTCATAGAATCCCGACGTGCCCCGACCGCCTACCACGCTGAGCATATACTCGGTGCCGGTGCTGGCGGCCCCTTCCGTTCCCTTCCGGCCGGTCGACGAGTCGGCGTCGGCATCTACATACAGGTGCAAAACCGTGTCATCCAGCCGCGGTCTGTCCGCAAACGTGACTCGCCACAGGTAGCGGTCATCGCCGATGTGACAGAATTCGACGTCCGAGAGGTCCTTTGTAGCGTCATAGGTTTCCAGTGCGCGACGAGCGTCCGATTCGCGTCCATCTTCCACCACGGTACGCAAGGCATCTCGATGGTTCGCATCCGTGCCAAGGGCCTCCTCGTAGCGGTCCCGTACCCCGTCGCCGTCGGTGTCCGCGTTCTCGTCCGCAGATATCCGGACACTGGTAGCCAACACCACGAGCAACACACTAAGAAATCGCAGGCGGATCATCACAAGTCTCCTTCGTGCCTTCATTGAAGTCTGACAGTTTTCTCCTCCGAGAGTCTGCATCAATCAGCGGCTCGCAACAAGAAACGCCCCGTCTCCTCGACCACCGTGCCGTCCGGCCAAGTCACACGGACATCGATCGAGTGCGGTCCCGCGGCCAATTCGGTTGTGTCCGCAAGCAACCGAAAATGGTGAGGCATCGTCAGGCTGGCGGTTGCCGGGCTCGGGGCAGCGTGGGCGGGCATGGGCTGCCAAGGACCACTGTCGAATCGTACTTTGGCGACCGATCCGTTGGGAGCGTCGTAGCAATTGAAGACAAACTCCGTTTCGGCCCTCGCTACCTGCGGACGATCCAGACCGTAGAATTCGGCGCGACGATCGACTCGCGACTCGCCGGAAGACTGATAACGGTGCGTGATCTTCTGCCCATCGACGGAAATGACGCGATAACCGCGAGGGCAGTTATCCACGCCGCGTTCGAATCCGGATCCGCTTTTCCACCAGCTACCAGAAATGGAAATCGATGATACATATTCGACTCCGTCGATGGTGGTGCGTTCATTTTCATGCATATGGCCTTGTAGAACGAGCCGAACACCGTGGCGGGCAAACAGGTCGGTCAATACCTTGCTGTTTGTCATCTCCCAATACGGGGCACCTTTCGGACTGTGGCTTCGTCGCTCTGGGTAGGTTGACACGATCGGGATATGCACGCCCACCACGATCGGTTTGCCTTTCGGCTGTGCAGCCAAGTCGGCCGCCAGCCATGCCAACTCACTTTCCTCCACCGCGCCATGCACGGCTTTCCAGCCTTCTTGCTCTGGAATCGGCTTGTTTCCGTCAACAACGATGCAATGAATCGCCCCCCAGTCGAATGAGTAGTAGGTGGGGCCAAAGAACCGCTCGAAGTCGTCGCGCGGGTTCGCGTGCCGTAGCATCATCTCATGGTTGCCCGCTCCGTTTCTGACCGGCATATTCGCCAGCTTCAAGCACTCCGCATACTCGGCCCCAACACCTGCCTGAAGGCAGATGTCGCCCTGGGCCAGCAGAAACGCAGGGCTGGGCCGCAGGTCGTTCATTTCCGCGATGCTGGCCCGCAGTTTCGAGATACTGGGATCGCGTCGCTCCAGGTGCATGTCGGTCATGAAGACAAAGTCGAATCGGTCCGGCTGATCGGCGGGACGCAGCGAGAAATCCGCCCGGCCCGTTCGTGCCGCGATGCTGATCGGCACATGGAACTTGTCGATCCAATACCCTCGCGGCGTGGTCACGAAAACGAACCGCCCGCTATCTTGCCCGATGGGCAGCGTGTACTCGCCATTTGAATCCGTCTGGACGACACGGCACCCATCCGAGACCAGCACGCCCGCAAGCGGTTTGTCACCGCCCACCACTTGCCCATGCACGTTCTCGTTGCGTTCTTCCGCCAGTACGCTCGTCCGCCAAGGTGCCAGTCCCGACACCAGGCCCAAACGGGTCATGACCTTCAGGAACTTACGTCTTTTCATTGCTCAGCACCCTGTAACTCGAAAAGTGGTGCAATACGAATACCCGCAGAGGGGCCGCGATCGGAAGAAATGCACAGCCCGCAGACATTGTCGGCGAAATCAAGGCGGCTAGGAAGTGGAAGGGCGGGATTCCGGGCTCAGAGTGTAAATTCAGTTGCCGCACGTAGGACCGCAAGGGCCACCGTTGTAGGGAGGAGGGCGGTAGCTGAATTCGCAAGATTTCAGACCAATTGAGCAGGCGGCTGAATTCTTGCGAATCCAGCTACACGCGACTCGGCAATTGAAGATCGACGGAGCACTAGTCGCGCAAGTGAAGGTCGTAGTTGCGAGTGGCTACGTGGGTTGCGTCTGCGTCGTCGCCAATGTAGAGCACATCATCCTTGCTCGCGCCATCTTCCTTTGCGACATCATTTGCGACGCTGCCCTCCTTGGCGAGGAATTGCCTCGCCTGCCACACAATGAATCCTATCAACACCAACAGCCAGATGAAGGCTTCCGGCGTTTTCTGAATGGACAAAAGGAAAAGGAAAGGCAAGACCAAGACTGCTGCCCAGATCAGCGCACACAGCCAGCCCTGCCAACAGATCGGCCACAGGCGCAAAACGCCCCTATTCTCAAACCATTCTGTTTTGCCAAACATTGTACCCCACTCCCCTATACACGGATCCCGCGGGCGCGCGGTGTCTTTTTCTTGGATACTCGTTATTCGGCACAGCGCCGAGGATCTTTGGAGTGCCGTGCGGCCTTTCTTGGTCGAAATCGCTACATCGGGCAAAAGAGTCGCGTGTGGTCTGTTGGCATCGGCCTTCGTATCCGCGAGCGTTCACATCACCAATATCCTGTCTGCTTCCGACAGTCTTCTGTATTTCCCACTCTCCTACCGTGGCCATGACACAACCATATCGTTCCACCGCCACTACACCAAAAGGCGGGCGAAAACAGGTAGTGCTATAGGTGGTTGACGATATCTTCTGTTCGTGGCAATAATACGGATAACTAGTGCTCAAGTAGGGGTGCAGTAAGCTGTATCTGAGTACTTGTATTTACCACCGATGGACGGGCTAGAAAGTACGTTGCTGATCGAGATCTTCTTCCCAACCCTCGTGTCGTGGAGGGGGTGCCGTGAGGCGATTGGTGCTGCGATCGTTTCAGAGCCCTGGCGATATCGTCGTGCTTACGGCGGCGG
>CAZURK010000486.1:0-6844 GCA_964623055.1 uncultured Pirellulaceae bacterium | reverse complement strand
CGCCGGAATACTGTCGCAACGAGGTCCACCCCGGCCAACCGTATGCTGGATAGACTGCCGAGTGATACGGTCGCGGTTTCGTCTGGCCGCACCAGGTGTCCCAATCCAGCTCGGCCGGCACTGGCTGCTCCGGCAACTCGGCATTCCACGGGCTGGCGTACTCCGAACTGATCACCTCGCGAACCTCGCCGATCAGGCCGTTGCGGACGGCCTCACACCCGAGGCGATTGGCTACCATCGACCGTTGATGCGTGCCCACTTGCACGACACGCTGATCCACGTCGCACACGCCTGCTATCCGCGCGTCCTTCGGCAACGTCATCAACTGCGGCCCCCGATGACCCACGCCAATGTACCCGAGGTTGACACGGTCATTGGCCCCCGGCCGTCCTTCCCCCGCCAACACACCGTTGGGAATCAACTCGGGCAACAGCATCACACCGCCAGCCGCTTGAACCGAACGCCTAAGGAAGCTTCGTCGTGAACATCTCGCTGCGAGGGTCATCTTCTTGTTGTTCCGTCACGAATCCAAGGTGCATGCAACCTCTCCTTCTGAAGCCAGACGGTTCACTCCCGCTCTTACCGAGAGGGGTGATGTTTGCGACGGGGCAGCATGGGGCCGATGTAGCGCTTCGCCAGGACGATATTGTCCAGCCAAAGGATGCGTTCTTGGCCCGGCTCCGGCGGCTTCAGCGTGTAGGTCGGCTGCATAATGTTGTTGACGACGATATCGGATTGCAGGCGCCACTCCATGTCGGTCTTTTCGATCACCAGCTTTCCGTCCACCCACTTGCGAACCTCGCCGTTCAGCTTCCCCGGGTCGTTTAGCTTGATCATCAGCTCGTGACAAATCCATTGGCCTTCCGCAGCAGCGGGGGCATCGCTCACTGTCGGCTGGAGGTTGTCGCCAAAGCCGCCACTTTGGTGCGGGTGGTAGTTGTACAGGATGTTCTTATTCCATGGCGGCCCCTCATGCCCGCCCACGCCATCGCCCGCGCACAGCCAGTCGATCCCTCGGTTGCCGGCACCGCGGCCGTAGCGCACGCCCGGTTTGTGTCCGTGGAGTTGCATGATCTTCTGGTTGCGCCAGTCTCCTCCCTCAGAGAGTCGGAAGTAGTATCGCAGGTAGGCGACATCCGAACCTTCGTACCAGTGATGCATCCAGCCGGCTCCACCGGGGCCCGCCTCCGGCTTGAAGAGAAGCTTCAGCGAGTTCTTGCCGGAAAGGACAATGTTGGGGTCGGTCTCCAAGGACCCGTACTTCCGGTGTGCCCCGGATCTTTCTTGCCATTTCGTATCCCAGTCCGGATTCTCGAATTGTTCGACGAAGATCACATTGGGGTCGTTTTCGATTCCGACATCGCCCGGGTAGCGCGTTGCGATGGCCGTCGGCGTAGAGGTGCTTGTCGCGGAGGACCGAGGATCAGTTTTGGGCGCGGGGAACAGCGTTGGCGACGAGGGCTTCAGAGGTTTCTCAACGGCCGGACCGATATAACGTCGGGCCACGATAATGTTGTCCACCCAAAACTGTCCACCGCTGGTAAAGCGTCTGCGGTCGCTGCGGAACTGGTCGTGTATCGAACGGATCTTGACCGTATCGACGGTTCGGTACCGCATCCGCGAATGTCGGAAGACCTCGCTGCCGTCCAGCCATACGCGCAGTTTTCCGTCCCGTTGGCCGGGCGAGTTCAATTTGACCTTCATCTCGATGCAGAGCCAGCGGTTAGCCGGCAGCTTGCCCTCGGTCCCGTAGAGGACGTAGTGAGTGTTGGTCTTCTTGCAGTCGATGCGCAGGTGGCGCACGTTGTAGCGTTCCAAGTTGAACAGGCTCAGGTCGATCCAGAAAGGCCCGGTGCCGTCGCTGCTGGGTGTGTTCGCGCCGAATGTTTGATAGGTCGGCTGACCGTCCGGCACGCCGGTCACACCTAGGATTCGGAACGGAGTACCACCGGTTGGCAGCTTTGACGACAGCTTTACGTACGCTCTGACAAACACAACGGTCTGGGGCTCCGGCAGATCCCAAGTGGCCTTGACACCAACGGGTTGGCTTGGTGGATCTGGCGCGACTGAGGTGATGGACTTCTTCAGGCAACTCTTGCCTGCAAACGCAGCCTCTGGCTCGGCCGTGATTTCGTAGTATTTCCAGCCCAGCTTTTCCCGCGTGCCGTCTGTCCACAAACCCGGACCGTGCCGCGGCACCCAGCCCTTGGCCTCCAACGCGGAGAGAGATTCAACCTCGAATCCTTCAAATAAGATCACATCCGGATCGTCGTCCAGCCCCTCGTCACGTGCATACTTCGACGCAACGCCATACTGCATTCCGTCCACAGTGAAGCCCGCGGGCTCGGCGGGCTCACCAAGTCCCGTTCCTTCGGCAGCGAACGAAAATGATTCGGTGGGCGCAGGCGCAAAGAGAAACGTAACCACCAGCGATAGGATCATCACGGTCCGCATGGACTCACCTTCCCTTCGATTGACTTGAGGTCAGTCTGTTGGAAAACTCCCTTCGCGTGCTGTTTACGGCCTCTCTAACAGACCCGCGCTCACACCAATCTAGCGAGTCTCCGTCGGGGATACAAATCATTGCCGAGCTGCCCCTTTGAATCGTCAGTTCCTCCTCCTAGAATCAGTCCTGTCGGTCGTGGAAGACAGATTTCCTGCGAGCTGAAATCAACCTCATGAATTACGAAAGGCTGACATGACTCTTCAACGTCGTTTTTCAGTGACCCGTCTGACTCTGTTTTCGATGCTTGTTCTTGTGGCAGCCGTTCATGCAAAGGAGCGGCCGAATGTGCTGTTTATTGGGGTGGACGATCTTCGACCAGAGTTCTTTTGTTATGGCCTTGAGAAGATGGTGACGCCGAACTTCGATCGGTTGGCCCAACGAGGAGTGAAGTTCGATCGGGCCTACTGCAATATTGCCGTGTGTGGTGCATCGCGGGCGAGTTTGATGAAGGGGCTGCGTCCGACGCCGACTCGGTTCACTTCGTATCTGACCTGGGCGGAGAAGGACGCTCCGGATGTGCCGTCGCTACCGATGGTGTTCAAGCAGAACGGTTACCACACGGCCAGCAACGGCAAGATCTATCATCATCGCATGGACGATTCTGCGGCTTGGAGTCAACCGGCGTGGCATCCCAGTCCATCGAGCATTTGGTGGGCGCTGCCGGAGAACCGTGCACTGAAGTCGGAATCGCGCGGTCGGGGACCTGCCTATGAGGAGGCCGACCAGCCGGACGAGATCTACCCGGACCACAAGATTTGCGACAAGACACTGGCGGACCTGCGGCTACTGGCCAAGCAGGACAAGCCTTTCTTCTTGGCGTGCGGGTTCTACCGCCCTCATCTACCGTTCGTGGCGCCCAAGAAATACTGGGACCTTTATCCGACCGAGAGTGTGACGCTGCCGGACAACATGTTCTTTCCACACGGCTTGCCGAGTGCATTCAACTATACGTGGGGAGAAATGAGATCGTATTACGGCATTCCGAAAAAGGGACCCGTCTCGGACGAAACCGCCGTGCAGCTCATACGAGGCTACTATGCTTGTGTGAGTTTCATCGACGCGCAGGTCGGTCGGCTGCTTGACGAATTAGAGAAGCTGGGTGTTGCCAACAATACGATCATCGTTCTTTGGGGCGACCACGGTTGGCAGCTTGGCGAGCACGGATTCTGGTGCAAGCATACGAACTTCGAGGTTGCCTCGCGCACGCCGCTGCTGGTGGTGGCGCCGGGCGTTGAGGGTGGCCGGGTGAGTCGGCGACTCGTGGAGTACATTGACATTTACCCGACACTGTGCGACCTAACCGGTCTGCCGAAGCCCGCTCATCTGCAAGGCAAGAGTCTCGGTGCCTTATTGGCGGACGTCGATGCGGAGCACAAGGATGCGGTGATCACGCGTCACGGCGGAGGTGATGCGGTGCGGACGGACGGGTACCGCTACATGGAAATGCGAACGAAGAACGGTGCCGGTCAGTTGCGGGGAGTCGGCTTATTCGATCTGAACAAGGATCCCGATGAGAATCGGAACGTGGCGGAGGATCCGGCTTATGAGGACGTGCGCGAAAGGCTGAAGGGGATTTTGGCTACGCACCGGGACACTTGGCGGTAGGTACGACCAGTTCTTGGAGTCGTTTGCCTACTGGGACATCGATGAAGTGCAAGGTTATCCCTAGGTGCGCGTGCCGCAGATGGAAGAGGGCCACGTACCGGCGCATGCCAATCACAGACGCGATGTTCAAGCGTCGCAAATAGCCCGTTCCTGGGCGTATCATTGCAGACGCGCGGCTCGCGCGCTAGGCTCTATGCCACCGTTTCGGATCATTGTGAGCTTTTTCACAAAATCGAGCGACCAACGGGAGCGGACCAGTGCAACCGAGCGGTAGTTCGTATTTGGTTGGCGGCCCAGCCGCCCGGCTTAAACCAACGGGAGATGCGGCATGTCTCGAATTGGCAACCACCAGACGGCGCTGCAAACGGTCATCGCCGCCATCGTTCTTGTTGTCTCAGCTCCTCATTTGGGAGCCCAACCGCCGTTCATTGGAGAATCGAAGGAGCCCATCAAGGGAGCCGCACCAGGTGCGCGCATGGATGAAATTCGGGCCGGTCCATTTCTCATCGACCCTCCCACCTTAGAGAACCTAGGATTTCGCTGGTACGTTGAGGGCGACAGCAATCGGAACGCGAAGGTGGAGGTGGCCTTTCGGCGCAAGGGCGATGTCGAGTGGAAAGACGCTCTGCCCATGCTCCGCGTACACTATGAAGTCGTTAACCAGGACTATGGCCCCTATCGCGTGGGAAATCTCTTTGCCGGCAGCGTGTTGTTCCTGAAACCGGCAACGCAATACGAGGTCCGGTTCACCATGAGCGATCCCGACGGAGGCGCCCCGGCGGGACCAAAAATCGTGAGTGTTGCCACGTCCGGGGAACCGGCCGCATTTGAAGGCGGACGAACAATCCACGTCGATCCCGATAAAGGCATCATGGCTGCTTACCAGATGGCGCAACCGGGAGACATCCTCCTACTTCATGCCGGCCGGTACCAGGGTCCGTTTGAGCTTCGCAAGTCGGGTAGACCAGGACGGCCGATCGTCTTTCGCGGCGCCGGAGATGGCGAGGCAGTTCTCGAAGCCGGGGGCACACGTGAAAAAGCGGACGTTGTCCGCACTAGCGGTGTCGACTACCTGATGTTCGAAAACCTGACGTTCTGCAAGGGGCGTACAGCCATCTATGCGGGAAAGCCCGGCTCGAAGGGCATCACGGTGAAGAACTGCCGAATCCGCGACGTTGTGTACGGCATCAACACCGGCTCGGAGAACTCGCGAGGCTGGTACATTGCCGACAACGACATAGAAGGAATCAACAGAACCTGGTACCCACGTCCCAAGGCCTACATGTCCCCCGGTCACACGGGAGTGAATGTCTACGGACAAGGACATGTCGTTTGCTACAACCGCATCACTCGCTTCAGCGATTCGCTGGCCATCGCCAACTTTGGTACGCCCGTCGCCGATGTCGAACGACACTGCGTTGCGATCGATTTCTACAACAACGAACTTTCGTGGGCCCAGGATGATACGATCGAGGCGGACTATGGTTGCCACAACGTACGCGTATACCGAAACCGCTGCTACAACACGCACACGGCCTTGTCGACTCAGCCGTTCTATGGAGGCCCTGTTTATCTGATACGTAACGAGGCCTACAGCATCACCAGCCACAATTTCAAGCTGAACAACTACCCAGCCGGGATCCTGAGCTACAACAACACCGTCTGTTCCGCGCGCCAGGGTTTCCAGCCGCCTGCGATTTGGCAAAACGGGCACTTTCGAAACAACCTGTTCATGGGCGGTCAGAATTACGCTATGGAAACAGGTAGCCCAACGCCGTACAGCACTCTTGACTACAACGGTTATCGGCGCAATTCGCGGGAGCGATTCTTGAAATGGATCGATGCGGATCGTACGGTCGGTCGTTATCAGTCTCTGCAGGAACTACATCGCGCCACTGGCCTTGAGGAGCATGGTATCGAAGTAGGCTATGACATTTTTGTCCAGGCCGGCCCTCCCGAGGAAGCCAAGACGTATCAACCATCCGACTATGATCTGCGGCTCAGACGCGGCGCCAAGTGTGTCGATTCCGGAGTGGCCATACCGCAAGTTACAGACGACTTTCACGGCGCCCGACCCGACCTCGGTTGTTATGAGTTCGGCCAAGCCGCGCCGCACTATGGCCCTCGCCGATGAGCTGGCCATGTTTCATTTTGACGGAGACCTCAACGCCGAAACACCGGCCGGCTGCCAACTCGTACCCGGTCCCGTGCAATAGGCCGTAACATCTGCTTTTTTCTTCAACGGTCCAATGGGGCGTTTGAGAATCGCCGTACTTCTTCCGCCATGGCGTGTCCGTCAAGCCGCTTAGGTGGACAGCCGACTGTGCGAGGGCATGCTTTCGACGCGTTACAATTCGCCACAGCCAATAGATGACGTCGTGGTGCGATTCCTCCGAGTTCGGCCTACCGGTGCTCAAGGTAGCGGCGGTGACGCCATTCAGTTTTCGCAGGCCCGGCGCGTGATTCTGGATCACGTGTCTTGCTCCTGGGCGAGCGACGAGACGATCGACATCTATAGTGCCCGGGACGTTACGGTCCAGTGGTGCAGCATCGAGGAATCCGTCGTCACCGGTCATCCCAAAGGACGGCACAACTACGGGCTGATCAGCGGGCCACGCGGAGAACGCGTTTCGATCCATCACAACCTCTTTGCCCATCACGCCCGCCGCTGTCCAGCAATTGCCAACGGGCCGGCCGACGTGCGGAACAACGTGATCTACAACTTCCGCGACG
>CAZURK010000485.1:0-6859 GCA_964623055.1 uncultured Pirellulaceae bacterium | reverse complement strand
TCCGCAACCGGGACCTGAGGACCGCGCTGCACGGCGCCGACCCATCGGACCCTGTCGAAAAACGTCGCCGCGCATCGAAGATCAGTCGGCATTTGAGCCTGCTCCGCGCTCACGGGATCATCGAAAAGGTTTCAAAAAGCCATCGGTACCGAGTGACAACCAAAGGCCGCCAATCCCTCACCGCCCTCTTGCCCGCCGCCAATGCCACAACCAGCGAATTAACAAAACTCGCCGCTTAAAATGCGCGCAAGAAAACAACAATCTGCGAAGTAGTAGAACGAGGAAGTTGTTTCGTCCTCGATCCCACCGCACAGCATACTCGCCCCATTCTTGAAACACTCACTGCCGAAGTTGCAGCAGAAACGTCTTGATTTCGAATGGAGCCATGTCGAACGACAATACGTCGCCGGGAGTTTCCAGCTTTTGACCGGGATCCTCCATCAGGTTCGTCTCGTGAGCCGACGCCACCTTGGCCTGGAACTTGATCTTCACTCCCGGCGTGGACTTTCCAGTCGCCTCGTAAACCCTCAGCACGGTCATCCTTCCTTTTCCAGTCTTCAGCGCGGAGATGACGCAGTTGGGATGCGACACTTCCAACAAGCCCCATCGCTTGGCTAGGGTTCCCGCGTGCGGAGTCGCCTTGCGGACGATCAGCGGATAGTTGAACTCCGGGCCCTGTCGATAGATCTCCGCTTGGCACCAATCGCCTGCGTGGGGCACGAGGGCGTAGTCAAACGTCAATTCTCTATCCAGTTCGAACCCGGTATCGGACGACATGCCCCGTTCGTAGCCGCCGCTGAAGCCGTAGGCCACGATTCTTGTGGAGCGCATCAGCGATAGCATCATCGTGCCATCGGTCACAAGATTGCCGGGCAGGCCGCGGTTGAGCAACGCGAGCCCCTTCTTGCCGTTCCCGTAGTCGACCCAGTTTTGCGCTGGAAACTCGATCGCTGCAGGTCGCTCGATCGCACCGAACGGGATTTCCTGGACGCTCACACCGTCTTTGATCGACGTGGGAAACAAGACCTGGTAGCGAACGAACTTCGCGTTGTTGCGGATTTGCGTGCGGATTTCGATGCGACGCAAACCCGCATACATCCTGACGGTAGTGGCGAACTTGCCTTCATCGTCAAACGGATGGGAAACCTGAAACTCGGAGAAGACCGGGCCGGCGACGATCGATCCGCGATCGCCCATCTCTTCGTTGCTGAACTTCGCCTCGCCTGCCTTCGGAACCGGTTGCTCGTTCTTCATGGCAATGCGGCTGCCGCCGTCGAGCGGACGGTAGAGTTCCCAGAAATCCCCGGCGTCGTGTTGGCGCGCGACGACGTTGGCAGGACCATCAAAGACTTGCCAATCGCCCGACTTGACCGTCAACCCAGTTATCTCGCCAGTCAACAGGTTGAAGGTCGCCCGATAGTATTCATTCTCGATGGAATCGGTCGGTTTATCGCCGTTCGTTTCGGGCTTCGATTCAGCGGTCGTCTGCCGTAACCGGTAGACGGAGTATCCCAGCGCTGGGACGTTGCGGGCCAGGAAGGTGATCTTCGCTTGCCGGAGTCCGCCGTCGCTGTAGCGTTGTGGCTCGACGAGCTGGACCGGGACCGGCTGGCCCGCAGGGTCGAGTACATCAACGGCTATGACGCCTGATTCAGTGAAGTCAACCTCCACTTCAGCTACGTCGGTGCGCGGCCAGTTCAGGGTGTTGAAGACGACGATTGGGATCCCTTCACCGCGAGTGTCGATTCGGGACAGGACGTGGTTCAGCCGCGCCTCGATCAGCTCGTCCGCCAAGCGTTTCGAGAACTCGAAGCCGCGGATGGTGTCTTCGTAGACCCTATCGGTCATCACGCCGGATGCCAGATCATGGGCCTGGTTGAAGAGTACTGGCTCCCAGGCCCGCCAAACCGCCTGGTCATCGGTCGACACGCCCAGCCAGTTGCACAGCGAGCCCAGCTCTTCCGCCGTCGCCAATAGCCGCTCCAGCTCCCTGGTCCACTGCTTCAACTCGATGCGGCTGCTGTACGTGCCTTGGAAAATGGGATTGAGTTCGCCCTTGATCACCGGCCGGTCGGGTCGGGCGGCAACAACCTTCTCGTAATCGGTCGGCACGGCGATGCGGAGTTGCAGCGGCGCGACCTTCGGGCGTTGAGGCTTCGAGGCGTCGCCCTCAAGTTGGAATACTGTGATCGAATCCAGAGCAAGAGAAGCGTTTCCGTGCCAGTTAACACGAAACTCCAGACGTCCTTGTTGGCCTTCAGTAACATCAATAACAAGTGGCACGGATGCAAACTTGCCCTCCGGAAGGTCGTCGGCAGTCAACTTTCTGGAACCAAGGAAGATCCGGCCACCGATCGAGGCGTCCAGAGTAGCAATATCCTTGTCTGTGGTCTCAAGGAGTTTCATCCTGTAAACAATCAGATATTTCCCCGGAGGATATTCATCGTATGGCCCAAAGACGATGTAGGAAGGTTTATCGGTTGTTGGCTTGGCCACCCACGTTCGTCTATTTGCCGCTTCGGCATCTGCTTCTTCATATCCACACTGATGTGGCATTTTCTCGGCTTCATAGACGCATACCCTTGCATAGTTCCCTTTGGGAACTTCATCTGATGTTGTCATTTCTGCCGAGATTGTCTTTGGCAGGGGTTCGAATTTCATTTCGAACCCGTTGGGCTGGCCGTTGTGCTGCGCGACGAGCACCGGCGGGTGCTCCTCCGGCTCGCACACGTCCGCCCCCGCCAGGCCCACGCGGTCAGCGAAGGGGCACTGGCGCCCGAGCGAATCGAAGCGTCTTTTCATCCACCAAGAGAATGCGGGCAGTGTCTGCGGAGAACCGTAAGTAACGGCGTAGCCCTGTGGGAGCCAGAATGCTGCGATGCGCGATCCGTCGATCCCTTCCCAGAGAAACTCCGACGGCGTATCCATGTCCGCCACGCCGCGGAAGAACCAGAACGACTTGTAGCCGCCCAGCTTGAGCAACTGCGGCATCTGCGCATGATGTCCAAACGTATCGAGCTGCCAGCCGACGGTCACGTCCACGCCCAGCTTTTCGCGGAAGTATCTCTTGCCGTAGAGCATTTGCCGCACGAACGACTCGCCACTCGGCATGTTCACGTCGGGCATCACGTGCGTTCCACCGACGATCGCCAACCGGCCCTCGCCGACGAACTTGCGGAACGCGGCTTCCTCTTCCGGGTATCGTTCCAAGAAAGGCTTCACGTAGCAGGTCTGGTCGAGGACGAAGCGGTAGTTGGGATGGGCTTCCAGCAACCGGAGTGCCCGCAGGATATGGGGCAATCCGATGTCGAGATACTCTTCGCGGGTCTTAAATACAGCCCCCTCCCAGTGCGTGTGAGGAATGAACCAGAGGGTATGATCTCCAGACGAATGCGTCTGCGGCGAAGGCTCGGCCCCGAAGGCACCGGCCGGTAGCAGCAGTGTGGGAAGAGCGAAAAGGACGATTGGAAATCGCCGGAGATGCGTGACGGCCCGTGTGTTTCGTTGGACGTCCTTCATGAGCAAGTCCTCAGTTCTACGGGGATGCGTCGCTTTCGGTATGCCAACCGAGTGTTAGAATAACATGGCCTTCCCAATCCACAACGATTTCTCGTCATGGAATAGCACTATTCCGTGATGATGAAGCATGAAATCACGAGGAGCAACAATGAATCTCAAACGCCGTTCCTTGCCGTTGTTGGCGTTCCTTGCCGTTTTGCCGATTTCCACGATCACTGCCGACGATAACGGTCCGCGGCTTCATCTGGACGCGAGTCTCGGGGTATCGGTTGATGGCGGGAGGGTGACGGCCTGGGCTGACAGTGAGCGTTGGAAGGCCGTGGTACCGGAAGCATACGATCGGCCTCGCTTCATTGAAGAGACGAAGGAAATTGGTGGCAAGCCGTGCATCGCGTTTGCCGGACGCGATCTGCTCGCGATCGCTGGCCAAGTCTTACCTAAGGATGCGCAGGAGATGACCATCGTGGGTGTCGCACGTATGGAGATGGCCAGTTCTGTTGGGATCTTTTCGATCCGCCAGGGAACGAACCCGGTGATTCAACTCGACACCGACGCCCATGGAAGCGCCCGGTTCATCGTGCGAGACAAATCGGGAAAGGCGGCCAATTCGATAGAAGCGCCGCACAATGGCACTTGGGGTGTTTGGATAGGCGTGCTGCGGAGAGGTACGGTCGGCAAATCGACCACACAGGTCTTCTTCAACAGGGCCCATGGCCCTGTGGCGAGTGCAGATCTCGCGGGCGCGGTGGCTGGTACGGCCAATTGGATTGGCGGATTGCCGCTAGGACGTCATTTGCTGAGCTGGAACGGCGCGATCGCCGAAATCTCGGTTTACGATCGCGCACTTGCAGATCAAGAGCGAGAGACACTTGCTCGGACGCTCTGCGACAAATACGGGATCGACTATCAGGACACCGGTCGCGTTAGTCCCAGTGCGATCTATCCGTGGAAAACCGATCCGAAACCGGCGGACGAAGAAATGTCGACCGACGTGTGCATCGTCGGTGCGGGAAGCGGCGGTATCGGTGCCGCACTGGCCGCTGCACGCCGGGGAGCCAAAGTGATCCTGGTCGAACGGCAAGAGAGGATAGGCGGCACGGGCGTGAACGCGTTGGTCAGCGGCTGGGAACCGGGCCCAGGCTGCTCGATCGCGAAGGAAATCTACGACGAAATGCGCAAAATCCCGCGTTCGACGGGTGTCTCGAGGCTTTGGCCGCGCAAGTCGACGGGGTTCTCGATGGGCCTCTGGCTGATCGACGAGTCGCTTGCGGATCAGTACGTCCTGACCACCCGTCGAGTAGGAGTCCCACACCAAGAGTTTCACAATATCCCCTATCGTCCAGAAGCCATGGATCGGGTATGCCGCGATCTGCTGAAGGAAACCGGACGCGTCACTCTGCTTGATAGGACGACCTTCTTCCACGCCACAGCCAACGACGCCATAAGCCGCGTCGAGTCCATCCTCGTCGAAGACGCTCAAGGCAAAGTGACAAGAATCAGCGCGCGAGTCTTTGTCGACTCCACCGGCTGCGTGCATCTCTGTCGTGCCGTCGGTTGCGAAACGATGCTTGGGTTTGATCCAAAGAGCCGCTTCGACGAACCTTCTGCACTCGAGAATGGCTCCCTGCAACTGAATGCCATCTCGCGCTGCTACATGGTGAAGCCGAGCAAGAATCCCATACGACAGCCGCCGATCGAGCCGGTGCCCTATTTCGCAAAATGTGCCCATGTGACCGGCTGGGTCGATGGGCATCGGGTCATCAACCCGCTGCCGTCACTGCCGGGCCGGGCGCTGATCGATTTCGGCTACAGGAAGTGCATGGAACTAAGCGAACGCTCCGCACTGGCCCACTGGCATTGGCTCCAGCAGCAGGCCGACTTCGAAGGTTATGAGCTGGATTATGTTGCACCGATGCTCGGCATTCGCGAGAGCTATCGTGTGGTGACCGACTACGTGCTGAACGAACATGATCTCATCGCCTGCCTGACCGGCCAGAAACACGACGACATCATCGCCGTGGGTGATCATCCGTGCGACATTCACGGTGCGGGCGGCGGATTGCGTCACCTGGAAAACGCCTATGGCGTGCCCTACCGCTGCCTTATCCCTAAGGGCGATTGGGAGAACCTGCTCGTGGCATGTCGCGGCGCGGGCATGAGCAAGATAGCCGCATCCAGTTGCCGATTGCAGCGTGTGATCATCCAACTCGGCCACGCCGCCGGAATGGCGGCTGCAATGGCCGTCGAGGCGGATGTGCCGGTTGACATGATCGACGTGGAAACGCTGGTCAAAACGCTCGACGCGCCGTCGCGGTATCGCTGGCTGGAAGAGAATCGGAAGAAGTAATCGAACAATTAGAGCACGCCGCAGACGGCATGCGACGACTCCACAAGCTGGTAGACAGTGTCGGCGGTGTGGCTGGGGTCGGGTTCGGCGAGCCCCCAGTGATTGCCGGCTGATTGTCTCAGATATCCGCGAAGATCAAGATGTTCCGCATCCTCTAGCTCTCGCTGCGACAGGACTTCTAAGCATGAAAATACAATCCTATATCAACGACAGAAACAAGTACAAAGTAGATTACACTTACCAAAGGCCGCCTGATGCTTGGACGCTTGAGGATAGGCACTGCCTGATTGATACTATCTTAAGGAAAGAACCCATGCCCATGTTCTTTCTGAACTACAAATCTGACGAACAGGCGTATTATGTCGT
Source organism: uncultured Pirellulaceae bacterium (assembly GCA_964623055.1). Classification (GTDB taxonomy): domain Bacteria; phylum Planctomycetota; class Planctomycetia; order Pirellulales; family Pirellulaceae; genus JADHUC01. Next base: position 627 of record CAZURK010000485.1, on the reverse strand, counting down.
TGATGGCCAGCAGAGATTAGCTTGCATAGCTGACTTCTACGACAACAGAATCAAGCTGAACAAAAAGTTCTCAGGTGACTCTCAACATGGTAAGACCTTTAACGGAAAGAACCCTCTAAGCGATTCAGACAAAGAGGCTTTTCTTGAGTATGTAATGAAGTTTCATGTGGTGGAGGACTACGATGATGAAAGGGTAAGGCTGATCTTCAGCCGACTGCAACGCGGGAGACCACTGAGCTTGGGCGAAAGGCTAAATGCAAAGCCCGGAAGAATCGTTGGATTAGTACGAGAGTTGGCAGAGCATGATTTCATACGGAAATCTACGGCAGTTGCCAAACGCAGATACGGGTCGTTCCCCGATGTGGCAAGAATGCTTTTCTATGAGAGACGTGGGGCAAAAGCAAGTCAACCGTCTGACATATATGAGTTCTTTGACACGGACAAAGGTCTAGATAGCAACTCAAAGGAGTTCAGGGAAGCGAAAAGCACATTGAACTTAATGGAAAGATGCTTCCCCGCTGACCGCGACTACAAGGTCTTGGAGAAACACGCTTGGGTCGTTGCGGTATATACGTGAGCGTTGCATTGGTGGACGTCTTGCGTAGGGGGTGGCGGTTGGGCGATGAT
>CAZURK010000484.1:0-6860 GCA_964623055.1 uncultured Pirellulaceae bacterium | reverse complement strand
CCCTGTTTTTTTAACCCTTTACGAAAGAGTGCATCAATGTCACATCGTCGCCAGAGTGCGGTTGAGTGCCGAGAGAACCCGCGTTCTGGCGAACGCAGCTACGGTCGAAACGCCGAAGTTATTCTCCCCGCGTTGCTAAGTATCACCGCATCCTATTGCCTGACTCGCGGTTTGGCTATACTCCATTCCCATGACTGTTCGACTGCGCTATCGAGTTCCGTCCCGTGTTCCCTTGGAAGTCCAAGGGATCACGCCAACGGCCATTCGCGGCAAGTCGCTGGCGGAAATCGAGCGTCTGGGGACGTTTCCCGGCAATGCAGCGACCTCGTTGGCGGACTTCTTCGAGGTGTCCGGCGACGCGGCGGATGGTCGTGTCGAATGGGAAGGTGATCTGTCGGGAGTCCATTGGATCGGTGCCGGAATGACCGAGGGCTGCGTTCACGTAGCGGGCAATGCAGGGCGACACGTGGGCAGCGAGATGACGGGGGGCGAAATCCAGGTGGACGGCGACGCGGGCGACTGGCTGGGCGGAGAGATGCATGACGGCTTGATCCACGTGCGCGGATCCGCTGGGCACCAGGCCGGCGCTGCGTATCGCGGCAGCGCTCGAGGGATGACGGGTGGTACGATCCTGATTGACGGCAGTGCGGGCAACGAGATCGGCCATCTGATGCGTCGCGGTTTGCTGGCCGTGGGTGGCGACGTGGCCGATTTGGCGGGCTTCAACATGCGTGCGGGAACGATCGTGATCTGCGGCGACAGCGGCATCCGTCACGGAGCCGGTATGCGGCGCGGCTCGTTGGTGTACTGCGGCAAGAACGCTCCGCGGCTCCTGCCGACTTTCCGCCGCGCCTGCCGCTTCCGACCGGTCGCCCTGGGCGTGCTCTTTCGGGAGTTAGAACGATTGGGCTTTTCCATTCCGTCCGGCGCGCCCGATTCCGATTTTCAACTCTACAATGGCGATATGATCGAGGGCGGACGCGGAGAGGTGTTGATCAGGAGCGGGTCAGACTGCGTGAATTAGTTGGCGAATCGTGTCACGTAGCAGAGGCTCGCCGCCGAATTCCATGCCCAATGCCTGGATCTTGTCCGTAGAAATCTGGTTCTTGGGGCGTCGCTGTTCGCCGATAATCTCGCTGCTGCTGTCGGTAAGCTCTTTGGCAAGCGTCGCTACGTCGTACTCGGAAATGTACATGTCACAGCAGTTGTACGCCTGGCCCGCGATGTCGTCGACGGTCAACAGCACCTCGATCGCCTTTGCCACATCCGCGGCGTGAACTTCCTTGCCGCCATAACGGCACTCGACGGGCTCCTCGCGAATGACCGCCCGGACAAGGTCGAACCATTTGCTGTGCTCGACGGGGTGAGCCACGCCGTAGATGCCGGTAGGGCGCAGTGCGCAGATCGGGTACTCGTGTCCGAGACCGTAGCTGTGGACGAATTTTTCGATCGCCGCCTTGTGCGCGCCGTAGTGCGAAAACGGCCACAAGGGATGCGCTTCGTCCAGGGGGCGGTCGTCAAGGATCCTTTCGTGCACCGCGCACGTCGATACAAACACGAAACGTGCGACGCCGGCTGCACGTGCTGATTCGATCAGCTCCAAAGTGCCGATCAGATTGACCTCCGTAAACTCCACGACATCGCCTTCGCCGCCGCGAAACGCTTTGCCCGGCCGCCATAACGCGCCGTGGACGACGGCGTCGCAGCCTTGCACCAGACACCGCGTCGAGTCGGCGTCGCCCAATTGGCCGCCGATCCATTCGATGCTGTTGGCCTGCTCGTCGAAATCGCTCAGGTCGCTATCGGGTCGGCGCCAGCAGCGCAGTTGATGGCCGTCCGTTGCCAGTTGTCGAACGACATATCTTCCCAAGAATCCCGTAGCACCGGTAACGGCTATCTTCATGATCTAGTGGCGGCTTGAACCGGCGTATCTCAGGATGTAGTACAGAAGCGTCAGGACGGCTTGCATGGTGGCGGCTACGTAGGTCATTGCGGCAGCGGTCAGCACCTGCTTCACGTGGGACATGTCTTGGTCACGGACGATGCCCAGATCGACCAACTGCCGTTTTGCCCTGGCGCTGGCATTGAACTCGACCGGCAGGTTGATGATCTGAAAGAAGACCACAGCGCTGAACAGGATGATGCCCAAGAGCAGCAGCGGGGTGAAGAAAATGCCGAGGAATAGGAGTATCATTCCTGCGCTGCTGCCAAAGCTGGCGGCTGGCACCGCGGCGTTGCGGATGACCAACGGCGCATATTTGCGTGCATCTTGGATGGCGTGACCGGCTTCGTGAGCGGCGATTCCGACGGACGCCATCGAACGGCCGTGATACACGTCGCCGCTGAGTCGCAGCACCTTCTGCCGCGGGTCGTAATGATCGCTCAGGACACCGGGTGTCTGCTCGATATCAACGTTGTGCAGGCCGGCCGAATCCAGCAAATGCCTGGCCGCGGCAAAACCGCTCATTCCCGCCGCGACTTGCTGGGCGCGTGCGTATGCAGATTTAACCCAAAACTGAGCCAGAATACCGAGTAGGAGGGCCGGTGCGATGAAGATCAGCAGGCCGAAGTCGAAAAACATATTCCGTTTCTTTGCGAGTCCTAGTTGCCAAGCGATTGGATCTTCCGGAGCAGTTCCTTCTTCAGTTCACCATCGGCACGCGCAGCGGCTTGTTGATAGTAGATCTTGGCAATACCCAGCTTACCGGTCTCTTCATATCGTCGTGCCTTCTGGATGTGCGAGCGAACTTCCTGTTTCCGGGCGGCGTCAGCCTTTGCCTGCTGCGGCCGATTGTCTCCGGCACCCGAGGCACCACCGGCCGGCGTGGCCTCGCCCGATCCTGGCGGGCCTTTTAGAACGAGCGGTTCGTCATCGTCGGCCGGGGCCGGTCTATCCTGGCCCAGCAACAAAGCACCGTCGTCCTGTCGCGGCATCACGGGGTCGCCGAAAGGGTCTACTCGAACTTGCTCGCGCGGAACGTCTCGTTCCGCTCTAGGCTGACGCTGCCGGGCAAGTTTCTTTTCCGCTTCCATTCGAGCGAGCGCTTGTTTCACAGGGCTAATCGGCGGCGATGGCCGCATCATGGGCAGGCCCGCTCCCACGACGGGGATTACGCTGGTGACGAACGGGCGCATTGACGTGTCGCTGACAAAGCCCGTTTGGCCATCGTGCATCACGACTGTGGGTGCCTGCATCACGTGACTGCGGTTGCTGCCCTGGCCAAGCGCAAACCGTAACGAGGGACTGAACTTCTTGCCGAGGCCACCGATGCCGAACATCGCGTCGGTCGACGCATCATGCCCGCCGAACTGCGGCAACGCGGAATCGAAGCTGCCCTGGTTGAAATGGATCCTGCCATCCGAAGTCGGATTGCCGTGCGCATCCAGGCCGACAACGCCACGACCGGGTTTGAAGCTGAAGTCGAAGTCCACCCCGATGCGTTCGTAGTAGCTGTCGTTCAGCGAATGGTACGGGGTCGTAATCTGCACTTGCGTTCCCTGCATGCGCCGCAGTTGGTCCAACAGATCGGCGATCTGCTCGTGGTTCTGCTGCGTCTGGCTGATGACCATACTCATGTTGCCAGGGAAGTAGCCCATCCCCGGCACACCACCGTAGTAGTCGCCATACAACCCGCCATAGAACCCGTTCGATCCGTAGGATTGCCAGTTCAACGGAGATCCGTCGCCGAACTGGGCATAGCCAGTGCTTGGCTGCGCGGCTAACAGAACAACCGCCACCAATATCAGAACTCGTCCTGGTGACATGATACTCTCCTCCGCCCCGGCATTTGCCCCTGCGCAGTCCTCTAGCGCTTGTGCCATCGGCTGTGGATGCCTTGTACATTGATCATTCTACGTTCATTCTGGTTCCTGCGTCAACAAAACTGGCATAGCACACACCTCAGAGTAGGGTGTAGTTCGGCGTATTTTCGGCATCCTTTGCTACCACCGTTCGTCGGAGAAATACATCCAAAGTATTTGATAATATGGTTCGCCGTTTATCTTTTTTCTATACTGACAAGCGGTTCTGGGATACGGCGGGGCATCGACTGTCACGAGCGGTTTTTCCAACCGAATGTGGCATGAAAGGACAAGCGTGATGATCAGAGGTGCAACGGGCCCAGTGGCATTGGGCTTGATTGTGGTCGCCTGGGTGTCCGGGTTGGCGCAGGAACCTACGCCGAAAGAGACGGCTTCGGGTTGCATGAAATGCCACGAAGGGATCGAACCGATCCGCGAGGAGGGCTCGCAGATGCTCGCCGAGATACGCGACTTTGGTGAAGCATTCGACGATCCCGACGGATGCAGCGTCTGTCACGGTGGCGACCCGGCCGCCGAGCAGAAGGAAGAGGCTCACGGAGGCGATTTCTATCCGGACCCGGGCAGTTCTTGGGTTAATGAGGATACCTGCGGCCAATGCCATTCCGAGCATACACGCGTTCAATGGCACAGTTTGATGATGACCGAGGCGGGCAAGATCCACGGCGTATGCTGGGCTTTCGGAGCGTTTCACCGTGACTACGGTGCAAAGTCCGGGTACGAGCATTTCTGGGGTAACTACGACTTGGCCAACCCGAAAGACCCTTCAGAACGTCTTGGGACGGAGGCCTATCGTTCGTACATGGAACGACTTGCGAAGCTCGAACCGCAGGTCTTTGTGGACAGACTCACGCGACTGCCTGACGCGCCGGCTGACACAGCGGTGCTGTCCAAGAAGCCGGAACTCGCAGCGTTCACGTATTTGAGGAACCAGTGCCTGCGATGTCACCACGCCGTCAAGGGCCGACATGTACGCGGGGACTATCGTGGAATGGGTTGCTCGTCGTGTCACATACCGTACAGCAACGAAGGGCTCTACGAGGGCGACGACAAGACAATCCCGCGAGACGTTCCGGGGCACAGCCTGGTCCATACGATTCAGGCAACACGAGAAGCCAAGGTTGTGGTGCACGGCAAGCAATACAGCGGCATCCCCGTGGAAACGTGTACCACGTGTCACGATCGGGGCAAGCGGATAGGCGTATCGTTCCAGGGTTTGATGGAGACGCCTTACAAGTCGCCGTACAACAAGGACGGTGGTCACCAACCGGCTTTGCACACAAAGCACTACGTCGCGATGCACCAGGACATCCATTACCAAAAAGGGATGATGTGTCTTGATTGCCATACGTCGATCGACGTGCACAGCGATGGCTTCATTGCGGCGGCTAACCTGGGAGCCGTTCAGATCGAATGCACAGATTGTCACGGGACACCGGAAGCTTATCCCTGGGAATTGCCGCTAGGCCATGGGGATGAATTCGACGACATGTTGTCCGACGATTCGGCGCGTGGCACCACAGATGAACTCCCAGATCGCATCCGGGAAGGCACGGTTTTTCCGTCCAAAGACGGCTATCTACTGACTGCTCGCGGCAACCCGTTTGGCAACGTCGTACGCGACGGGAACGAAGTGATCATCTACACGGCCGGGGCCAAGGAGACCGAGCTTCGTTTGAAACCGTTGAAACTGCTGGAGAAGGAAAGTTCGCTCGAAATCGCAGGCCAGGTGGCCATGGCCGAAGTGGATCTTCATGTGGGAAAAATGGAATGCTACGCATGTCATGCGTCGTGGGTGCCGCAGTGTTACGGGTGTCACGTCAAGATCGACTATTCAGATGGCAAGACCTGCTTTGACTGGCTGGGCGCCGGTCATCGTCACGCCCAGCGGCCCGAGTGCCGGGCTGATCGAGGCGAAACGGGCTACGACACGATCATCCCCGGCAAGATCGAAGAGCAGCGATCGTATCTGCGCTGGGAGAATCCCATCTTGGGCGTCAACGGCGAACGACGCGTGACGCCCATCGCGCCCGGCTGCCAGCCATCGGTCACCGTCATTGGGGCGGATGGGAAACCGATCGTGCTGAATCGCATCTATCCAACACCGGACGACGGCGAGGGCAAACTGGCGATCGACCTGAGCCCCACGCAGCCGCATACGATGACCAAGCAGGCGCGTACTTGTGAATCGTGTCATCTGTCGGCCAAAGCCCTTGGTTACGGCGTCGGGAACGGCAAGCAAACGCGACCGTGGAACGAACCCTTGGTGGTGGAATTGGAAACGGCTGACAAGCAAGTGCTGCCTGAACAATTCCAAGTACAGTGCGAAGCCATCAAAGGACTATCCGCTGATTGGTCGCGGGTGTTCGACCAGGACGGAAACCAACTACAGACAGTTGGGCACCACTTCCAACATTCGCGTCCGTTAAACGAGAAAGAACGTCTCCACATCAGCCGCGACGGTGTCTGTCTCAGTTGCCACAAAGAGATCCCAGATCGTTCTCTGGCCGTCAACATCCTGCATCACGTGGCCGAATACTCCGGCCAGTTGCCTGAAAACCCCGATCAGCACGACTCGCTGGTCAACAAGATTCTGTTGCTGGCAGGCTGGGTGCAAGTCGCGGGGATGGTCACATTGCCGATGATCGTCCTCGCAGCGGGCGTTTGGTACTGGCGTCGAAGGCGACGCAGACTGTCGTAGCCACGTTCGCCAGAACGTGGTCGCAACCCCAGACGACGCCCCACGTTCTGGCGAACGTGGCTACAAACGGATGAAATGCCCGGGCTAGGACCGCTCGATGTCTGCGGCTACTCGGCAGTATGCAGTTCAATCTTCACGTCCGTCCCCGCCTCGACCAGCGCGTATTGACCGCGGAACGCCGTACCACAATTCACCATTTGCGTACGTCCAAGCCGATCGACTCCTCGCGATTCGTGGATGTGCCCGCAGATCACCAGGGCTGGTCGAGTCAATTCGATGAACTCGCGCACAGACGAACTGCCCACATGTTCGCCGTGTCGTGTCGCGTCAAGCCGAGTAT
>CAZURK010000483.1:6059-6912 GCA_964623055.1 uncultured Pirellulaceae bacterium | reverse complement strand
ACCGTCGTCATGATTCCGCGGCACAGGGGGACCACTTGGGTCGTGAGCGTCACTCGCAATTCTGCGCCCGCCAGCAGCGACAACTCGCGCTCGATCTCGAAGTTGTGTTGGTGAGCGGCGATCTTGTACGCGTTCATGTTTTCGTAACGCAGCGGGTAGTGGAACGTCTGCGCCGGTTTGATTCCTGCGCCCGAGACGCCCGTCTTGGCGTCGCAGATGACCGTGCTAGTATCGATCAGACCGCCGCGCACCGCGGGGCCCGCGCCCAAAATGGCCGAGACGGCGAAACAGCCCGGGTTGCCCACCACCGCAGCGTCGGTGATTTCCGCTCGATGCAGTTCGGCGATCCCGTACACGGATCGCGGCAGCAGGTCGACAGCCGCATGGCTCGGATCACGCCCAATGCGTTCGGCGTAGCCGGCGTACGCCTCGGCGCTGTTGAAGCGAAAGTCGCCGCTGTAGTCGATCATTCGCGCGCCGGCTTTCATGCAGTCGTTGGCCAAAGTCATGCCCACGCCGTCGGGCGTGGCCGTGAAAACCACGTCGACCGAATCGTCCCAGGGCGCGTCGTCCGGGGCTGAAACGGGCAAATCGCAGATGCCCTTCAGGTGAGTGTGTTTTGCGCTGATGGGCTGCCCAACACCTTCAACATCGACCAAAGAGACGATCTCGGTCTCGGGATGTGCAGTCAGCAATTCAATAATGTTGGCGCCGCCAAAGCCGCCGGCACCGACGATTCGCGCTCGTATCATGATCGACCTCCGTTCATACAATGTTGTCGTTTAACCCCAAGCCCGACGGCCAGGGGGGGACGGCGGTTGGAACGACCAACCAAGCACCCCCCCAACCCACC
>CAZURK010000483.1:0-6049 GCA_964623055.1 uncultured Pirellulaceae bacterium | reverse complement strand
GTAGCACCCGCCATCGCCTCCGGCTTCGGGTTAAACGAGGGCTCTATTTCGACACCGCCCCTCGGATAGTCACAACACCCCGGCTGCTGTGAGCAACCGGGGTGTCTCCTGTGAAAACCACAGTTTCATCGCTGCGAAGCGTCAGACTTGGCTCAGTACGCCTTGAATACCCCCGGTTTCGGAATCGGGTAATTCCCTGCCTCGTCCTTCTGGACCGGAGCCGGTGCGTCCCATGCCAACTGTTCCGGGAACTCGCTGGTGCCCTTCTCGACCGCGTCGTCCCATTTGACGACCTTGCCCGAATAGGTGGCCATGCGCCCCAAGACGGCGGTCATGCTGCTGGTTGCACCGTAGGGGCCTTCGTTGTATCGCTCGCCAGCCCGAAGCGCGGCGAGCAAGTCGGTCTGCTCCTGCTGGTGACCGCCGCCGCCGCCCGTGGTTTGCCACACTTGTTCACCATTAGCGTCGAAGATCGTGCCCTTCTTGCAGTCGGCCGAGCCTTTGGTGCCGTGAGCGTGTTCAGAAATTTCGACCTTACAGCCCGCCATGTGACGGCATTGGCTGTACATCTTCGCGCCGTTCTCGTAGGTGAACTCGATGAAGTGGTGATCGAAGATCTGTCCCGTGCCTGCCGCGCCGCCTTCGTATCGGCGCTCGCACCCGCCCATGCCGTTGGCCTCGATCGGATGAGCACCCTGTACCCAGTTCCCAACGTCCAGGTTGTGAATGTGCTGTTCGCAAATGTTGTCGCCGCAGACCCAGCAGAAGTGATACCAGTTGAACACCTGGTACTCCATCTCGGTCATTCCTTCCTTGCGCGTCTTATTCCAGATTCCCTTGCCGTTCCAGTAGACACGGGTAAACATGACGTCGCCGATGGCGCCGTCATGAAGCCGCTCGACGGTTTCCTTATACTTGCCCTCGTGACGGCGCTGCAGTCCGACGCCGACCATCAGTTCCTTCTCGTCGGCCAGTTTGTTGGCCTCTTGAAGTACCTTATAGCCTGGAGCGTCGACGCAGCACGGTTTCTCCATGAAGATGTGCTTGCCCGCTTCTACCGCGGCCTTGTACTGGATCGGACGAAAACCGGGTGGTGTGGCTAGCACGACCAAGTCCGCGTCGGTGGCCAGAGTTTTCTTGTACGCATCCAAACCGATGAAAATCCGGTCGGACGGCAAATCCATCTGATCTCCGTACCTCTTCAACTGTTTCAGTCTGGCGGATACGTTTTCCTGGAACACATCAGCTATGGCGATCAGTCTGACGCCCTTGTCCGCGCCCATCTGTTGCCCCACGGCACTGGTGCCGCGTCCACCACATCCAATCAAGGCCACCTTGATCACTTCGCTGCCGGCCGCGTGGGCACTCCGAGTGAGGCTCAGGCTGCCAAGCGCGCTTGCCCCGGCGATCGCGCCTGCCGATGCTTTCACAAATTCGCGGCGCGAAGGGTTCTTCTTGTCGCTCATCCTCTGGATCTCCTTTCACGCAAATTGGAGAGAAAAAGTGTTGTTACCCAAACAAGTACCCAGAATAGTCAAAGTTTGACGCTTCCGATTGTCGCTGCTTAGTCCTGATTCCGCAAGGACACAATCCGCGGGTTCTGCGGTGTCTGCAGGACAATCGCTAAGCTGGGCTTGGTGCGGGTTGACCGGGGCAGCGGTGTTGCTGACAATGGCCACTTCGTGTTTCGAGAGTGACATGGGGCGGCAGCACTAAGTAGAAAAGGAAATCCAATGCCAACTTCGCCGAATGGGAATAGCGGGCCGGATCTGGCCTCCGCCGAGCGCGTCACCTGGTACCATTGGCTCGTGGTGATCATTGCCTCATGCGGCTGGCTGTTCGACTGTATGGATCAACGGATCTTCATCCTGGCTCGACAACCTGCAATCGCGGAGTTGCTGCCGGCCGAGGACGTGCCCACGGATGAAACGGCCGAGGAACAGAAGAAGCGCGAGGAAGTGCGTGGGGCGCTGATCAAGTCCTGGGTCGGCTGGGCTACCGGGATCATGATGATCGGCTGGGCGACGGGCGGCATTATCTTCGGCATGATGAGCGATCGCTGGGGTCGCGTCAAAACGATGGTCGTGACGCTACTGGTCTACTCCGGCTTTACCGGCCTATCGGGAATGGCGCGGAGTCCCATGGAGTTCTTGGCGTATCGTTTCTTGGTCGGGCTGGGTGTCGGAGGCATGTTCGGGGCAGCCACCACACTGGTCGCGGAGAGCGTGCCGAGCAAGATACGTGCCATCGCCCTGGGATCGTTGCAGGCATTGTCGGCTGGCGGCAATATCATGGGCTCGCTGTTGGGTACCTACGTCCAACCCGGCAAGGCCGAATTCTTGTGGGGATTGTCCGGCTGGCGGGTCATTTTCTTCGTGGGTATCCTGCCGGCCATCCTGGTCGTGCCGATCATTCTCGTGCTCCGCGAACCGGAACGCTGGAAAGAGGCCAAGCGGAAGGTCCGCGAGTCGGGCGACACGACCAAGCACGTCGGTTCGATCCCGGATTTATTCCGGCACCGCATTTGGCGGCGCAACTTGCTGGTCGGCGTGTGCCTGGGACTGGCAGGGATGGCCGGGCTGTGGGGCATCGGCTTCTTCTCGCCGGAACTGATCACGGCCGCCTTGAAGGGTGAGTCGCAAGAGGTGATCGATCTGGTCCGGGGACGGGCCACGGCTTTGCAGGACGTTGGGGCCTTCCTGGGTATGGTCGTCTTCACGATCGTGGCCACAGCCTGGGGCCGTCGCCCCGCCTTCTTCTTCGCCTTTCTTCTCTGCCTGGCGACGACGATCTTCGTGTTCAACAATCTGCAAACCGCAAGCGACGCTTACTGGATGCTTCCCTTGATGGGCTTTGCCCAGTTGTCTGTGTTTGGGGGATACTCTATCTACTTCCCCGAGATCTTCCCCACGCGGCTCAGGGGCACGGGTGTCGGTTTCTGTTACAACACCGTACGCTACCTGGCTGCAGGCTTCCCACCGGCGCTCATGTACTTGAACTCGGCACTGCTCGACCAGGGCGTCGACGAACCGTTCCGCAAGGCGGCCACGTACTTGTCGTTCATCTTTGCTCTGGGACTGTTCGCATTGATCTGGGCCCCCGAAACCAAAGGCCAGCCGTTGCCCGAGGATTGAGACGCCTCGAAAAGGCGGATGATGCGCGGGCCGGATTTCCTGGCCCGCGCCGGGTCAATCAGTAGTTCGGTAGGCGACAATACGGACAGCCGACGGTGCGAATGGTTCGATAGCGATGCTGTTGTCACCCGATTGGATGTCATCAGTGATCTCGAGTCGATACGGTTTTCCAATGAACCCACCGGCGTAACGGCCGTTTGATGTGATTGCGGCAGCACCTTCGGGTTGGATTTCGTCGGCTTCGAGGAAAACTCTCAAACCGTCCTGCAGCCAGTCGGCCGGGAGCGTGAAACGGCCGACGAATGGATCCGCCTTGACGGGCGAAGCCGTCAGGGCGTTCTTTCCGTCCACCTCGCCCCATGGGGCGCCGCCTACGGCTACGACTTCCTTGGCCATGCCCCATTCGCGATCGTCGAACTCGGCTTTCTTCCATCCGTCGATTTCGCGTTCGGCGGCCTTCCAGCCCTTGTCGATCCTGCCGGTGATCGACTTTCCGTTGGTGAGCTTGATCTGATAGTACCCAATCAGCCCCGCAGGGTTCGGCTGGTCCGTCGCGTTAGTCACGGAAATTGCCAGCACGTTTTCTCCTGCCCGCAGCGACGGCGCCAAGTCTATCGTGACGGTTTGATGCCAACCCCCACCGTCGCCAACCTGGCGACCGTTGACGTAGGCCATGAAGTAGTTGTCGGCCGCGACGTACAATTTCGCCGCAGCCACGCCAACGCCGGCCGGAAGCGTCAGTCGTTTGCGGAAGAATCGCGTACCCGGCGCGGCGGTCTGATGCGCATTCTGTTCGGGATACCACACCCACCAGCAGTCTTTCAAAGGCGACTCCTCCATTTCCTTCACGGGCGGTTGATTCGGGATGATCCTCTCGGGCGGGGGCACAAGACGCGTCACAGCAATTCGATCGCGAGCTGGCTGTTGGTCTGATTTGACCCGAGGCGGAGAGGAACTCGCCTCTTGGCGGAACACGATCAGAGCGCTTTCCAACGGCTCAAGCGTCAAGTCGAATTCCGCGGTGTGTTCGTCCACGCGGTCGAAGGGGATAGAATAAATCTCGTTCCGCATCGCGTCCCAGCATTCAGGTGTGCCCCTGGCGTGAGCGCGAAAACGGAATCGTTTTGTAGGTCCCTCGTGCTGCTGGTTAGCGATGAAGAACACATCGCGTTGCGATTTCACTCGATGCAGCACGTGCAACCAATCGTCGGTTTCGCCATCCAGAACCTCCAATGTTGGATGAATACCGGCGTCGCCGGTCAGCACCTGTTGAATCTGCGCGGGCGTGGGCTGTTCGGGCAGGAAATAGGAGCGTCCGCCGTTGTCGTTCGTTCGGCAAACGTCAAGGCCCGGTTCGATCGCGTTGCCCCAGATCGCTGTTCGCAGCGCGGTGATGTCCGCGTTGGTCTTTCCCAGCGTGGCCGACTTCGACGGCAGGAGTGCGTAGCCGACGACGACACCCCCGGCTTCCAGAAACGCCTTGGCTTTCGCCAGCGTTTCGTAGGGGATTACCTCCACTGCCGGAACAATCAGCACACGGTATTGCTCCCGATGTACGTGTAATTCAGTTCCAGCGATCTTCACATCGTTCTCGAACACGTCGTAGGGCATCCAGTCGCAATCGAACAGCGCGTCCTGCATCGCGGTCGTCATGTTCTCCGGAGTGATCGCTTCGCCAACGTGGTAACTGTTGCCCAAATAGAGCAGTGCGACAGGACAGACATGACGGCCGCCGGAGAGCATCAGACTGAGGCGGCTCGTGTAATCCGCGTAGACTCGGTACAGCGGCCAGCGAGGTTCGTAGCCGTTGTTGTAGAAATACGGCGGGCAATCGCGATCGTACGGACTGCGCGGATTGAACGCGTGGGGGATGTGGAAGTTGATCCCGCTGGCGTGCATATGATCCGTCCACCACTTGATCTCCGGGTAGGGCAGATCCTGGCCGCGAGCCCCGAAGATCTCGACCATCGCCAGGTCTTCGGCCATGCCGTAGACGTGGCTGATCGAGCTACCCAGTTTCGGCGTCTGGTAGGTGTTGTCGTCCTTCTGTCCTGGGACGAACTGTCTGCCGATCGCGTCGATCGCGCCCATTTCCGAATACTTCTGCACCTGAAACATGTTGCCGGCACATTTCTCCGGAGCCAGGTACTCTCGTCGATGCTCCAACCAGTGACCAATGGAACGCACGTTGTGCTCGCGGCACCATTCGGTCAACGCGCCATAGAGCGTCCGCCCCCACGTCTCGGCGAAAGCATCCTGGTACTGGTACTTGGCGGCGACTTGCTGGTCAGCATCGGCAAGCTGGAACTTCCAGGCGACCAGCGACTTCTTCCAGTCGACGCCGCGCTCTTTCAGCATGGGGATCACCTCCGTGCCCCAATCGCCGAACGTCTCCGGTTCGTCGTAGAAGTAGCCGACGATCGTCTTGCCAAAGTCGTCGGGGAAATGATCGTAGTGCGGCTGATAGACCGTCCGGATATACCAGTCGACGGCGTCACGGCTTGCCCCGTCCACCAGAAAGCGACCTCGGCGCCCTTCGCTGTATCGCCATGTGAAGACCATGACCTTCCAACTTCCGGCCGGCGCCTCCCAGCGGAGTCGTCGGCCATCCAGCTTCTCGGTCAGATCGACGAGGCTGTCGCCGTCGATTCCGTCACCGGCCCCCTTGCCGGCAATAATGGCGATCAACTTCTCGGTCCCCAGTTCCAGCCATACTGGTCTTGGCCCCACGAAATCCGTGGCAGCCGCATCCATGTACTTGCTGCCGTACCGTTGCGGGACGTTCCCGCCCACCTCGCCACTGGGCCACCAGCGTTCGTCGAAGATCCACATCTTCAGGTTGTGCTTTTTCGCCGCCTGGAGACAAATGTCCAAGTCGCGATACCATCCAGGGCCCAGCCAGTCGTTATGCGGAC
>CAZURK010000482.1:0-6919 GCA_964623055.1 uncultured Pirellulaceae bacterium | reverse complement strand
CCGCCGTTATGCGTTTCTTGTGGAGCGTTTGCATGCTGGCCGCGGTTGCTGCCAATCGTCGCACGCAATGACTCTTTCTGCTATGATTTGTCTGTGCTATCCGGGGACCGCTTGCCTCCCGGGTGGCCAAGTATCATTCGAGAAACGACTGTCCCATTTGAGTGTAGCCGGAGTCGCACGACTTCGGGATTTGACCCATCCACCCGAAGTATTGCCACTTCGGCTACGACAGTTGTTTAACGGCAAGCCGAAGGCGACTGTGACTGCGGCGGCGGAGACAAAGTCGCCTTCGGCTTGCCGTTAACCAACGCAGCCTCGCTTTGCTCGGCCGCAACCAAAATGCGCGCAAGAAAACAACAATCTGCGAAGTAGTAGAACGATGTAATCACAAGAACTTACGCAAGCTATCACGCCTCGAAGCGGCGCTGTGCATTCAGGAGCAACGCGATCGAAGCAGACGAACTCCCGTTTCACTCCATCGACGAGGAACGACGTTCATGCCAGAGTTAGGTGTAAACATCGACCATGTGGCCACGGTGCGTCAGGCGCGACAAACATACGAACCGGATCCCGTTTGGGCGGCCGCGCTGGCGGAACTTGGCGGTGCCGACGGCATCACCGTGCATTTGCGGGAGGATCGCCGCCACATCCAGGACCGCGACCTGCGTTTGCTGCGGGAGACGGTGACTGTCAAGTTGAATCTAGAGCTTGCCTGCGATCAACAGGTTCTGGATATCGCCTGTGAGGTCGGCCCCCAACAGGCGACGCTGGTGCCTGAGAAGCGCGAGGAAGTCACGACCGAAGGTGGCCTGGATGTCGTTTCCAATCGGGAAGCCGTCGGACGGGCTATACAGCAACTGAGTGAGGCCGGAATCTACGTCAGCCTGTTTCTCGATCCGGACATTGCACAGATCGAAGCGGGCGCGGAACTGGGTGCACGGGCGGTCGAACTCCACACCGGACAATACGCCTTGGCCCGTGGTCAAGAACAGCAAGAGGAACTGGAATCACTGATTCGCGCCGCCCGGCGCGTGCGCGACCTGGGCATGGCGCTCCATGCCGGGCACGGCCTCACCTGCCGCAACGTTCAGCCGGTGGCTCGAATCGAAGACATGCACGAGTTGAACATCGGACACAGCATCATCTCGCGAGCCATCATGATCGGGATGGAACGAGCTGTGCGCGAGATGAAGGAGCTTGTTCAGGGGTAAAGAGCCGCGGGCTTACCCTTCACACCCGTCGCTCTTGGCCCTATCATGAGGATCGCCAATAGAATGAGTTCCCGAGTTCCGCAGCCACCGATATCGTTTCGTTCGCGATCTTACCGGGCTCTTCCTAACCCTCCAGCCCCCAGCGTGCGTCATGCCAACAACGAGAAAAGGTTCTGATTTTGCCGGCTTATCCGTTGCGTTGGTCACCCCATTCCGTGACGGCGACATCGACTTCAATGCGCTTCGATCGCAGGTGGAATTTCAGATCGAAGCCGGTACGAACTGCGTTTGCCCCGTGGGCACCACGGGCGAATCACCGACGCTCTCTCACGAGGAGCACGAACGCGTGATTTCCGAGGTCGTGCAAGCCGCAGCCGGGCGCATCAAGGTGATGGCCGGCACCGGATCGAACAGCACGGCCGAGGCGATCCGATTCACCACTTGGGCAGCGAAAGAAAACGCGGACGCGGCGCTGCTGGTCGCGCCTTACTACAACAAGCCGACTCAAGAAGGCTTCTATCTGCACTACAAGACGATAGCGGAAACTATCGGTATTCCGCTTTGCGTCTATAACATTCCGGGCCGCACCGGCAAGAACATCGAACCCGATACGATCTGCCGATTGGGCGAGTTGGAGAACATCACCATGGTCAAGGAGGCCACCGGTTCGCTCGATCAGGCATCGCAGGTCCTGGCCGCAAGCGACCTGACGGTGCTAAGCGGCGACGACAGCCTCACAGTGCCGCTGATGTCCGTCGGCGGCGAAGGTGTGATATCGGTGGCGGGCAACATCGTCCCGCAGGACATGATCGCCATGGTCCATGCTTTCCTGTCGGGCGACTGCGAGAAAGCTCGCGAAATGCACCACAAGCTGTTCCCGCTGTGCCGCGACATGCTCGGCCTGGCCACGAATCCCATTCCCATCAAAGCGGCCATGAAGATGCTGGGACGCGACACCGGCGAACTGCGACTGCCCATGACGCCGCTGGACGAAGCCGGTGAAGCGAAGCTGCGCAACACGCTGACCGCATACGGCCTGCTGTAGTCAGACAGGTTCTTGCCTCTGCCACGGGTGTAGGGTGGGCCGGAGCGGACCAGCGACGACTACCCGTGCCCCCGCGAACGATGGGCCAAGGGTGACCAACGTCGAACCGCCTGAACACAAGCGGCGGCCCACCGCAATCCGCTCGCCATCGCATGGCCGGGCATCGCACGGGCCACACCGCATTGATGGTGGGCGAGTCGTTCGCCACGATGCAGACGGAACAGTGGTGGAAAGCGTATTTCGGTGGGCCGCCGCTCGGTATTCGGTCGGGCAGCGACCTTGCCCTTGCTGAATTCTTACGGTGCCCGAGGCGATACCAAGTTGTCCGCTTCGGCCCACCCTACGCCGGCGGTCTTGCTCACTTTCGGGCTGCGTCTCGCGATTACCTGTTGCGGCGCCAGGCGCGCCAAACGGGCGGTCCCAGCCAGACGAGCAGGCAGACGACGCCTAGCAAGGCAGCCAGAGGGCGAGAGAAGAACGCTCCCACACCTAGATCGGAACCAGTCAGTGTCTGGATGAACCGCTCCTCGAGCGGGCCTCCGAGGATGATTCCCAACACGACGGGGCCGAGCGGAACTTGTCGCCGTTCAAGAGTGAATCCCAGGATTCCCATTGCCAGCATGACGCCAACATCGAAGTAGCTGCCGCTAATCGCGTAAGAACCGATGACGCAGAACAGCAGAATTACCGGCAACAAAACCCGCCGCGGCACCCGCACAACGTAGCCGCCCGCCTTGATCGCCAGAAAACCGATCGGAATCAAGATCAGGTTTGCCAACAGAAAGACGATGTAGACACTGTAAACCAACGCGGCTTGCTTCTCGAAGATCTCGGGGCCTGGTTTCACGTTCTTCATGAGCAAGACGCCGATAACGATTGCCGTGATGGAATCGCCTGGTATGCCGAAAACCAGGGCGGGAACCCACGCACCGGCCAGGGCCGAGTTGTTCGCTCCCGTGGCATCGGCAATGCCCTCCACCGAGCCCGAGCCGTATTGTTGCGGCTTTTTGGAGAACCGCTTGGAGGCGGCCAGCGATACCCAAGCCCCAATATCCGCCCCAGCCCCGGGCAACATGCCGATCACCGAGCCGATGCCCCCCGACCGTAACGCGTGCCACTTTCGCCGCCAAAGCAACGGTACGGAGCGTCGGAACACGGAGGCAATCGCCTCCTTCAGCCAGCGTCCGAACGTACGCCCTTTCTGGGTAGAAGAATCCGAACGTGGGCTTTCTCCCATTTCGGGCGCCGTGTCCAGCCGCAGCATGTTGCGAAATATCTCGGACACCCCGAACAGGCCGATCATCGCGGGTATGAATTGAATCCCTTGGAACAGCTCTGCTCTGCCGAACGTGAACCTTGCCTCGGTGTGAACGGCGCTGAGTCCCACGGTGGAAAGCAGAAGGCCGGTCAGCAACGCCAGCGAGGCTTTCAGCGTGGATCCGCGCGAGACGATCACGGCACAACTCAGCCCCAGCAGGTACAGCCAGAAATACTCAGCCGCCGCGAACAAAGTGGCGATTTTCGCAAGTTGCGGGGCGAACAGCATCAGGACCACAGCACCGAACAGTCCCCCTGCCACGCTGAAGGTCAAGCACGTGCCCAAGGCTTCGGCGGATCGGCCTGCTCGCGTCAACGCGTACGCGTCGTCGGCATATGCTGCCGACGAAGGAGTACCTGGGATACGCAAAAGCGTATTGGGGATGTCACCCGCGAAGATTGCGCAGGCCTCCAACGTGACGACCGCTGCCAACGCGGATATGGGATCAAGGAAGAACGTCAACGGCACGATCAGGGCCACGGCCATGGTGGCCGTCAGACCGGGTACGGCGCCGATGAACACACCATAGATGGCTGCTGCGGCAATGATCAACAGCACCTTGGGGTCGCCCAGCACCAGACCAAACGCTTCCGCCATATCACCAACCCAACCAGCCGCGTGGCAGCGGCACGCGAAGCCCCACGGCAAACAACTCGTACGTAAGAACGACAATCGTCACACTCACGGCCAGATTGACCGTCCAGCGGTTCCCGAGTCGCCACATGAGCAGGACGAGCAGCACGCCAGCCGTGACCAGAAAGCCAGCGATCTCGGCGATTGCGACATACGCCACAACCCAAGCCATCACTTCGACTACACGGACGACATCGCGCACCGTCACGCCTCGTATCTCGGGCGGCCGACGCAGCCCTCCCGACGCAGCCAGCATCGCGAGCACCAGAGCCATCACCACGCCAAGCACGGCCGGGAAGAACTTCGGGCCGAAACGCGTCTGCCGCATGGATTGAAACTCAGGGCTTGTAAGCAGGCGGCCTAGCTGTTCATCGACCTGGGCCATCCTGTCGCCGAACTGGTCCGTTGGCTGCCAGTCGACCTCGAAACCGGCATTGCTCATGAACGTGTGGAAATCATCACTCGCCGCAACCTTCGCTAGTGCGGCCGCGAGGCGTTCACGCGGCTCGGTAGGCGTTTCCTTGGGCAGGCAGATGCCGCGCCAGCCGGTGAGCGTCCAATCGACCCCTTGTTCTGTGAAAGTCGGTACGTCGGGAAACGGACCCAGACGCTCTGGCGACATGACGCCCAAACACCGTATTCGGCCCGCTTCGAGCAATGCCTGCGCCTCGGGCAAGCTACAGCACACGGCGTCGACGCCGCCGGCTAGCAGCTCCTGTAACGACGGCGACGATCCGTTGATCGAGATCCACCGAGCATCCGACGGGCTCAGTCCGACGCTATTCAACCATCCCGCAAAGCCCAAGTGCCAGATGCCTCCTTGCGCCGTTCCAGATGCTCTCAATTCCCCGCGATTCTGGCGAACGTGCTCCTCAAGCTGCTTGAGATCCCGCCACGGCGCATCCTGACGCACGAACAGCGCTGCCGCGTCGCAATTCAGCATACCCACGGGCTCGTAGTCCTTGTACGAGATCGAGGTCAACCCGCGCCAATGAAGCATGTTGATCTCGACGGTGACCATCGTGATCGTATAGCCATCGGGACGAGCAAGCGCGCCACGGGTATGCCCGGTGACGCCGGCGCCGCCCGTGGCATTGATCACGTTGACCGGCACGTCGAGTTCTCGTTCCAGCAGTGCGGCCACTTGGCGTGATACGCGATCCGTACCTCCCCCCGCCGCCCATGGACAAATCAGCAAGATCGGTGCGTTTGGATACTCTCGGCGGCGATGACATCCAAGAAAGGAAATCGCCATCAGCAAGGCAATCAGCAACCGACGAGTTTGCCGTCGAGATGTCATGGCACGTCGCGTTAAACCAGTACAACGCTAGCGGCCGGTTCGTTGAAAGTCCGAGCGAACCGGTTCATCGAAGGCAATACTATGTTCGCAACACGCGACGGATGTCAAGGTACAGAGCCACAAGGCTCGTGGAAACGGGGCGGGTACCTCTGGTCCTTGCCGCCCGCACATTGGCCACGTAGACTTTACTGCAAGTCGTAGCTCGTTGGACATCACCAGTTGGAGACGTGCCAGCGTCCGTTTGTCCATGTGAGCACTTTGTTTGACGGCAAGCCGAAGGCGACTGCGCGGGGTCGGGACACTGTCGCCTTCGGCTTGCCGTTAAACGAATGAGTGACAATCGTGCATTGGAAAGATGATGACACGGACCGAGGCCTTACCGCTGGACGTACAGTCCCTGCGATCTGATTTCCCAATCTTGTCCACCAAGGTTCATGGTGACAAACCGCTGGTCTATCTCGACAACGCGGCCACCACTCAGCGACCGCGGTCGGTGATCGACGCGATGACCACCGCGTACGAAGAACAGTACGCCAATGTCCACCGCGGAATTCACTATCTCAGCGAATTGAGCACCGATTTGTACGAAAACGCCCGAGAGACTGTCCAGCGTTTTGTCAACGCGCGCCGGTCTCACGAGATAGTGTTCACATCAGGCACGACGGCGTCGATCAATCTTGTGGCTCGAAGTTGGGGCGATGCAAACGTTGGCCAGGGCGATGAGATTCTGCTGACGGAAATGGAGCACCACTCGAACCTCATTCCCTGGCAGCAGTTGGCTCAGCGGACCGGTTGCACTATCAAATTCGTGCCGCTTACCGACGACGGGCTTTTGGTCGCCGACGCGTTGGATGACCTTTTGTCCGAACGAACGAAATTGGTATCCGTCGTCGCGGTATCCAACGTGCTAGGCACAATCAATTCGCTGGACATGATCATCCGGCGTGCCCACGATGCCGGCGCTTTGGTGCTGGTCGATGCCGCCCAGAGCGTTCCGCACGGTGTGACGGACGTCCAGGCGCTAGACGCCGATTTCCTCGCGTTTAGCGGTCACAAGATGCTGGGACCTTCGGGCATCGGAGCTTTGTACGGTCGCGAATCGCTGTTGGAGGCCATGCCTCCGTTCTTGGGCGGCGGCAGCATGATCCATCGCGCAGACCTTGACGGTTTCGAGCCAGCGGAGTTGCCAACCAAGTTCGAGGCCGGCACTCCTCCCATCGTCCCCGCGATGGGTATGGCGGCGGCGGTGGAATACCTGGAGAAGGTCGGCTTGCAGGCCATTCACAGGTACGAGCACGAATTGACCTGCAAGGCCCACGAGATCCTCCAGCAATTTGACGAAGTGCGCCTTCTGGGCCCGACGCCCGACGAGAAAGGCGGCATTGTCAGTTTTGTGATCGAAGGCGTTCAGG
>CAZURK010000481.1:0-6954 GCA_964623055.1 uncultured Pirellulaceae bacterium | reverse complement strand
AAGCAGATGAACACCTGTCCGAAATCCGGCCGCAGACCAGCGGCGCATTCCGCGATATCGAGCGGCTCAGGTCTGACAGCGCCGCCACGGTCGCGGAAATTCGCGAATTCCTGGACCAAATGCACGGTAAGAGCCCCCAAGAGGTCATCGGGATGGTCGCCAAGAGCGGTCTTACCCGCAGCATCGTCCTGGCGACGTTCCTGTTCGTCGTACTGCTGGTTGCTCTTACGATCGGCCCGTACCTTTGGGAGAGAGTTGGCAGCGGCGCGACGGGTCCGGCGACTGGCCAGACTGACACAGCGAAAGAGCCCGCTGCCAAACCGGATGAATCAAAGCCTGACGAGCAGCCGACGGAGGCCGTCGCGACGACACCCAAGGGCAAAAGCGTTAGCGACGAACTCAACCCGGATCGAGCCATCGACGCCATGGGAATCGGCGAGACACGTACTGCCGATCCCAACAAGAATCCGAGGGAGGATGAACTTGACAAGCTCCTGGACGGAATCGAGTAATATCGTTTAACGCCGAGCCGGCAGGCGACGGCTTCTATTGGATGGTTGCTACCGTTGCCGTCGCCTGCCGGCTCGGCGTTAAACGAATTCGCGTGCGTCATTGCGAAACCCATGAAACGAGCCTCACGCACATCGAAACTCTGGGCCGTACTAGCCGGCCTCTACTTCCTCGTGTGGCTGCCGGTACAGGCCGACCGGATCTGGTTCGAGCGGCTGGATAGCTTGATCCACTGGACGGTCGCTCTGGCCTCCCTGCCGCTGGGACTTCTGTGGGTCGTTTGGGCTGCCTGGGCCGTGCGACGGGCAACCACGGCCGTTGGCTGCTTCCTCAGCATGTTGTATGTCGTCTGGTGGCAGCTTGCCGTCGCGGCGGCCGACACGATGATCTGGGACACGCTCCGCGCAAACCTTGCTCGATACGGAACAGCGGGCCTATTCCTGGTCGGCTTGGCATGGGTGGTATGGTTCGTTGATCGGGTGGCTTCGCGGATCGAGGCAAAACGAATCGCCCTGCGGCTGGAAGCTGTGGGGCAGGCTTCCAGCCTGCCAGGCAGGCAAGATGCCCGCCCCACAGCTCCCTCGTGCGCACTCACACGCACCTGGAACCCGTTCGATCCGGAAGCCTGCTACTACGGCCGCCGATCTCGAAAGCTCAACCAGTCGCTGGCCACCTTTGTGACCTATTCGTTCGTCTTCGCATTGGTCTTCCTTCTGCTCAGCCAAATGCGCGGTTGCGAAGAGATCGACGAGATGCCTTCGGGCGGCGGGCAGCGGAAGGCAATAGCCCAGACGGTGAAGATTCAGAAGATCATACGCAAGAAATTCGTCGTCAATCCGTACAGCGCGATCCTGTTCGAGGTCCCGCCGATCGACGAGGTGAAGTTGAATCTGAACGAGGCCACCGAGCACGCCTACACAGTCGGCTACGGCGAAGGCGCCGGTGCGGGGTTCGGCGGCGGAACGCCTCGCGGCAAAGTTCGCCTGATTCGCTTGGAATACAGCGGCGGCGACTGGGACCGAAATTTCGGTATCGGCGGCGACATGAATATGCTGATCGAATACGGCATCCGCACCAATCACAGAGTGGCCGAGAAAACGGAATCCCGCCGGATCAGCCAACTGAGGAATTTCCCCGTTGGCAAGAGCCCACCCTTGGTGTTCATGACCGGCCAGAAGAACATCTCGCTGTCGAACACCGAACTGAAGGTCCTCCGCGAATACCTGCTCGCGAAACACGGGATGCTGTTCGCCGACAACTGCGGCAGCCGGCACTTCCACAATCAGTTCATCGGCATGATGAACCGCGTCCTGCCTGACATTCGGCCCGTGCCCATCCCGCTGGACGACATTATCCACCGCGTCCCCTACCAGATTCCTTTCTTGCCCTATGTATCGCCGCACGGAGGCAGGGATGCGCTAGGGTGGTGGAAAGACGGCCGCTGGCTCTGCTATTATCATCCTGGTGACATCGGCGATGCCTGGCGCGACGACCACTCCGGCGTGAAAGCGGAAATCTGGGAAGCGTGCTACCAACTCGGCACAAATGTGATCTTCTACGCCTACGCGGAGTACAACAAATGGCTCGAGGCTCAAGAGAAAGAGCGGTAAAGACCGTTGAATCTCGACGTTTGAGTATGTTTCGGATTTCGGACTTCAGATTGTGGATTCTCCCTTTGGTGGCTCTTGTCGCGCTGGTATCAGCTTCCCCTGCTGTCGCCGCCAAGCTCGACGAGATGTCCTTGGAGCGTTGGGCCAAGCTGCGCGAAGTCGAACGGTACCAATTGCAGATCGCCGAGAAGTACTACCGCGAGAAGAACTGGAAAGTTGCACTAGCCGAGTACGAAAAATACCTCACGCTTTACGAACGCGGCGAAGCCGGTTCCTACGCACAACTGAAATGGAGCATCTGCCAGGTCCAACTGCGCAAGGCCAATACGGCCATCAAGGAAGGTTTTCAATCGGTCATCGACTACTGGCCCGACTCGCCCGACGCCGTCGCCGCCGCGTACTACATCGGCCGAACCTACAAGGACATGGGCCAGATATCAAAGGCCAAGAAAGCATACCACGAAGTGCTGGAAGAACACGCGAAGCATCTGGTCGCAATTCGTGCCATGACCGATCTGATCGCGATTGCCACGATCGAAAAGGACCGTGACAGCCAGGTTGAATTGTGGAAGAAGCTTGCCTTCGACATGCCCCGTACACGTGAGAGCCAATACCTGTGTGACGAGGCGTCCAGACAACTGGCGGCACACTACTTCTCCGTGGTCGCGTTTAACGACGGCGTCAAGGCCTTGGCTACCACTTACGCGGACGACACGCTGCCGGGCGAAGTCGCGGCGCGGGTGCGCGGGCCGCTGGGCAAGCTTGTTGCCGACGCGGATTCCCAAACCAGGGGCGAAAAGCTGGCGACACAAGCGGTTGCCTATTTCCGCGGCAAGATGCCATCGAACACGTCCGATCCCGAGCAGAAAGCACAGGCCCGCCAATTCTGGTTCCACATCGCCGACGTATACGCCTCGGCCAAGTTGGACACGAAGGTGACCGACACCTACACGCAGATCATGAGGACATTCGGCACGGACGACGAGACGTTGGGACGCTTGGCCGGTTGGCACAAGTCCGGGCGCCGCTACGAGGATGCACGGCGCATATACCGTCGTTTCCAAGATAAGGTAGAAGGATCGAACCAGGTCGCGATCAGCTACCGCGACGAGCGAAACCCTGAACCGGCCGTGGCCACGTACCGGGAGCTTGTCGGCCGCGATTCCGAAAACAAGGTCCGCTGGACGTCGCAGATTGCGGCCACCTACAACGAGGCGGAGAAGTACAAGGAAGCCGCCGAGACGTTCCAGGAGTTGATCACACTGGATCCGGAGAACGCGGAAAGCTGGCGATTTCGAGTGGCCAATGCGTATCGCGATGGCAGGCAGTTCAAGGATGCGATCGGCTGGTATCGGCAGTGCACGAACTTCCCCGCCAACTACAGAGAGATGGCCTACTGCAACCGCAGGCTTAAGCAATATCGAGAGGCCCTAATGCTGTACGCCCAGGTTGCCGGCGGCGACGAGGCTTCGGCCCCCTGGGCCATGCTGCAAATCGCCTACACTCAGGAAGAAGCCGGCCAGAAAGAACAGGCCATCAAAGCCTTCCAGCAAGTCTGCAAACGTTTCCCCAAAGACTCCCACGCCAGCCGCGCCCACGCCCATCTGCAAAACAAGTACAACATCTCCATCACCCTAGGCGGGGCCAAGGACGAGTGACGTCGTCGTCCTCGGCGGACGTCTCCGGTGGCACCGACAACGTCGATCGAGTCTATGACTTCGTCGAGTGCGGCGTGCCGCCGTCGATTTCTTCCAGCTTGATCCCCTTTCCGCTTAGCAAACTACGACGAGCCTGTTCGATCCGCCGAAGGAATCGGGGATCATTCTCGAGTTTGTAGTCGAACCAATCATCTTCAGAAGCAAAGCCAACCAGGACCCCGGCAGGTTTGCCGTGTCTGGTTATCACGATGGCCTCTTTCTCCGCCATCCGCACGTATTTCGACAAATCATCCTTGACTTCAGACAGAGCCACCTGCTTCATCGCTTTCACCGTCCCTTTCAAGCCATTCATCGGCATCGGATTTCGGAATGATCGCCAGTACCTCGACTGTATCCTCGGTCACATCGTAGAACACGCGAATATCATCTCCTACTCGAAGACGATACTGCGGTCGTGAGATGCCTCGAAGCCTTTTGATACGGCTCCTGCTGACTTTCGCCGGCTCGTGACGCAAATGTCGATCAATCGTGTCGCACACTTCCGCACGGCGATTTGCCTTCAGACAGTCCAAGTCTTCGACGGCTTCTGGGGCAAAAATGATCTCGCACTGCATTCTGGCTATATTATAGCCAGATGTCGACCACTCGGCAAGACTGCAGCTCTATGTCCTGAGAGCCGTCAGCCGTTGTTGCTGCTGTAGATCAAGTGGTCAAACAAAGCGTGCATCTCAGCATCTCGATACTGCGCGAGTCACGCAGCGTCGGGGTTTGAATGAATGGCGAAATCACGTTTCATACCACAGAAACGAACTATCATCCAATTCGATCAGATTGTGTCTTGCTGCGATCTCCTTCGCGATCACGTCCGTTGGCGCTTCACGCATTCGATTGAGCTGGTCGAGACACACGTCGAGGACTGATGATGCTGCGGACAACCGGAAATACTGGGAGAACGATGTGATGTAGCAGCCATCATTGCGAAGCCAGACCGTAATGTAGATTCCTTGGATTCCTTTGCCATCAGCATCGGGCTTGACTCCGCACATGAGACCGTCATCCGGATGAAGCAGAGTATGGAATCCCGCCTGGCGGATACCATATTCGAGTTGATCGTACTTCCCCTCCGATTTGAGTCGTTGAATCGCTTTGCGATTAGCTTCACCAGTTTGCTCAACCCAGGATTCCATCTCGATTGGTACCAATCCGAAACGGTGCCGTGTCGATTCGTAAATCTTCGGAGCCACCGTGTCGCCGGCACGGCCGAGAAGTAGCAGACAGAGTTCCTGAACCCTTTTCTCATCGGGAATCTGATACATGTTTCCGCGAATGCATAGGACCCAGCCACGATCGCGGTGAGCAACCCAGAATAGATGGCGCGAAAGACGAGTTTTAACGTCCCGGACGTTGAGATCCAGCCGGCCAAGGCTGATGCAATCGCGGCCGTCCGCTGCGGTTCCGCAGGTGCTTGTCGAGCAGCCCGCTGACTCAACAACGGTCTTCAGTGGCAAGTAGGCAGGATTCACTATCTTCGTGAGGGCGACAATCGTGCCAATGTGCGGTTACAATAGCTCTTCAGCTCAGACTCAGTAATCACCGGTTTGCGCTCAAGTACTTCATTCTAGGGAGACGCTACCATGAAGAACAGTCGTACCACAGGATTCCTCCTCGCCGTGATCCTTCTGAGCGTGACGGCAGGCGATGTCGTTGCCGATGTTCAAGTCGATCGTGTGTTTGGCGACCATATGGTCCTGCAGCGCGACATGACGGTGCCGGTTTGGGGCACTGCTGATTCGGGCGAGAAAGTGACCGTAGCGTTTCGTGACCAACAGCAAGTTGTCACGGCGGACAAGGACGGGAAGTGGATGGTGAAGCTGCAGCCGCTTAAGGTCGGCGAGCCTGCAGAATTGGTCGTCGCGGGCAAGAACTCGATAACGTGCGAAGATGTGCTGGTGGGCGAGGTCTGGGTTGGCTCCGGACAGTCGAATATGGCGGGCGGCACAGCAGGCTATGCGAAGCGTGACGAGGTACTGGCCGCGATGGTCAGCGAGGCACCATACCCAAAACTTCGGCTTTACCGTGGCGGCTGGAAAGAGGCGAATGCGGCGAACATCGGGGGATTCTCCGCGCTGCTCTTTTCTTTTGGCCAACCGCTGCAAGAAGCTCTCGATGTGCCTGTCGGCCTCATTGTCGGTGCAGTCGGCGGTACGCCTTCAGGACGCTGGCTGAGCCCGGAGATGTACGCGTCCGATCCGGGGATAAAGGCACTGAAGGACATCGGCGACATACCGTCGCCTGAAGAACAACTCGCGCAGCATGAAAAGGCATTGACTGCATGGGAGAAAGCGGTGAAAGCAGCCGAGGAACAGGGGAAGAAATCACCACGTAGACCTCGCGCCCCGATCAAGATTGGCGATCTGTACGCAGCGAACATCGAACCCGTCGTCCCCTACGCCATTCGCGGCGTCCTCTGGGACCAGGGCGAAAGCGGGACGGCCGTGGCTGGTGTGGACCAGTTCACAATGATGGGTGCGCTTATTCGCGGCTGGCGAAACGTGTGGGGACAGGGCGATTTTCCGTTCCTGTACGTGCAGAAGCCCAGCGGCGGCGGATGTGCATGGGACACCGACGATCCGGTTACGCGTATGGCAGACGCCTTCGCCAAGCTGCCCGCCGCCCCGAACCGAGAGATTGATGGTCTGTACCGCGAATTGCACATCAAGATCATGCAGCACCCCAACACGGCCATGGCCACAGCCAGCGATTTGGGCAGCGGTGTTCACCCGCTGAACAAATCCGGTTACGGGCGACGGGCCTGCCACGTGGCACTTGGCTTCGTATACGATCTCGAGGTGGAGACACACGGCCCGATCTATGATTCGCACGCCGTGGAGGACCACAGAATTCGCATCTGCTTCAGCCACGTCGGCCAGGGGCTTGCGTTCCGGCACGGAGACAAACTGCAAGGCTTCGAGATTGCCGGCGACGACGGAGTCTACCGCTGGGCGAATGCCGAAATCGACGGCGACACGGTGGTCGTGTCCAGCACAGAGGTAGCCAAACCAGCCCACGTGCGCTACGGCTGGTCCACAAACCACACATGGGCCAACCTGTTCAACAAAGGCGGCTTGCCAGCACTAACATTCCAAACAAAGTAGGTCCCGTCTGCCGGACGGGAC
>CAZURK010000480.1:0-6966 GCA_964623055.1 uncultured Pirellulaceae bacterium | reverse complement strand
TTTCGCCACGTATCCGGCTCGCCATCGAGAATCCAACAGCATTTTGGTGCCGAAGCAAATATCGATAGCCGCACCACTACCGATTCTTGTCGGAGTGCCTCAGACGGCCATGTTCAACAATCTGCGCATCTGCATTCTAGCTCGGTGAAGTCGACTGCGGACTGTACCGACATTCAGATCAAGAACTCTGGCGATCGTCGCATAGTCGAACCGCTCGATCTCCCGTAGAAGCAGAACGGTGCGGTATTGTTCGTTCAATTTGGCCAATGCCGCAGCGATGGCCGGAGCACGTTCCTCGCGCATCAGACTGTCCAGTGGCAATTCCTCTCGATTGACAGGCTCACAGAATCCAAATTCGCGGCTCGCGTCCAGGGAGACCGTCCGCCGTCGCTCGCGGATTTGGCTTATGGCCTCGTTCATGGCCAGCCGATACAGCCACGTGAAGAAGGCACAATCTTGCCTGAAATCCTTCAATGTCGCAAATGCCCGAACGAAGGCATCTTGTACGATGTCGTCCGCATCCGTTGAGCATCTGGTGATGCGTAGCACCGAGTTGTACAGACGATCTTTGTACTTCCACACCAGTTCGCCGAACGCACCGTTGTCGCCTTGCAGCGTTCGGCGGATCAACTCCCCGTCGGCTGCCATCGCCGTTGCCGTTTGTTCTTCTGACATGGCCTGACCTTGTCCACTTGCGAATAGAGAATGACTTCACCTTGTGTATTGCCTTTAGAGGGTAACTGCGGTCATTCATGGCCCTGTTTTTCCGAAGGTGGGGTCTACCCAACGCCTAGGCCGAGGCATTCGCCACATCCCACAACGTACGTGCAGTTGTGGCAAGAGCCTAAAGAGCAGACGCATGAGTTGGTTTGTAGTCCCGCCTTTAGGCGGCCCCAAAACAAGAAGCAGCGCGAAAACCGCCTAAAGGCGGGGCTACGAACGCCCTCACGACTCATTCATGCGTCGGCTCTGAAGAAATGAACGTCCAAACGCGCACAGCGCAGGGGCCGTTACGAGCCGCGTCCGTTTCTGAAGAAATGCATGTAATGGAGGCTCACAGTCGCCACACTACCAATGCCTGCACCGTGTTTTCGTCCGTGACGCTGTCGCCCAGCTTGTTCGGCCAGATCTGCCATTCGATGCCGACGAACAGCTTATTGGGGGTGCGGAAGAACGTCTTTCCCAAATCGTAGCGAAATTGGGGTTGGGCAAGGATCCACCAACTGACGTCGTTGCCGAGTTCATTCTCTCGGCCGGCGATGAACTCGGCATGTCCCTGGATACTGAAGTCGTGCCGGCCGATGGAAAACGGATAGTCCCAACTGAAGTCGATCATGAAGCTGTCCGTTTCCTTGGGGGCGCCGCCGCCGGCAGCACCGGCGTTGTCGTCCAGGAATGCCGTAATGTCCGAATTGAGATAGGCGAAGCCGGGCAGATCCCACGAGAATCGCACGCCCGGCAGCCACTTCATGAAGTTGGCATCGGCGCCGTAGTTGATGCCCCCGATGATCCCGATGTCGGAAAGGATGCCGCAGCCGACTTTGCGCCCGAGGACTCTTCCGAGACTGAGAGTCGGGTACCACTCCATGTAGACGTCTCGGTCGTTGAAGCCGTCGGCGAATTGGTCGTCGACTAGATCCGCAAAGAAGAAATTGTCGCCGTACTTCCACCCGCTTGCGTGCTGGAACGTCAAGATCGCGGTATCCGCCTTTGCCCCGCCAGCGAAGCTGGGCGCGTCCAGTCTGCCGCATTGGAGTTGAATCTCCGTCGTACTCCATGGCTCGAAGGCCTTGGGAGTTGTGGCAATGCGGCATAGCCTGCGACCGTCACACCGGAATGTGCCGAGAGTGGATGGCGCAGCAAAATCGCTTGTTGACGACTCGGAGACGACTGACTTGAACGGGATGCCGTAGAACGCTGAAGCGGCCTCGACGGGTGGTAATCGCCGCAGTGGTTGAGCCTGGACGCTTGAGACGAGCCAAAGAGTTAGCACTTGGCAAAACAAGAGAACGCTGTGTCGGTGGTGAGTCATCCCGGTTTTTGCATGCTGGAACCGATGGATTGCCTTGTGCCACGCCGCGCTGTGGCCGTTGAAGCGAAGGCGCTGCTTGCGTTGTTTGCATCGACCAGGATTCTGCATCCTGCTACGCGCAATCGCCCCGCGGGCGCCCTTCGCAAGAGGCGAGGTTCGATTATCCGGGCTGTAACTGAACGAGAGCCGGTTTGCCGACCGTGGCTAACACTACTGCCCGCCCCAGCGAGGTTGCCCGGTTGAACTGAGGACTCCGACCCACAAGTCGCTGCTTAGATCCAAATGCTTCTTGGTTGTGTTCGCCGTCCGCAGCGGAACATGGATCAGTTCATTGTTCCAAGAGCCGATCAACGTATCCGTGCGTCCGGCCATAGCGGCGTGGACCGCATTGCGCGCCATTTGATTGGTCAGGATCCGGTCCCATGCGTTAGCGGGAACGCTGCGGATGACGTAGCTGGGGTCGATGTACTTGATACTGACCTGGATGTCGCGTTCCGTGAAATACGTCTTGATGCGATTCCGCAGAAAGATGCCAATGTCCTGGTGCTTGACGTTCCCCGATGCGTCGCGCGTGTCGCCCTGCTCCCGGAACAGATGTTGTCCGGCGCCTTCGGCCACAACCACCAGCGCGTGGCCACGGAATTCCATTCGCCGGCGAAGGGCCTCAAGGAAACCGCCTTCACCCTCCAATGGGAATTCGATCTCGGGCACCAGGACAAAGTTGGCCTCGTCGCTGGCCAGCGACGCGCCGGCGGCGATGAAGCCCGCGTCGCGACCCATGAGTTTCACGATCGCAATGCCGTTTGGCGTGCCGCACGCCTCGACGTGTGCGCCGCGAAGGACTTCCTCGGCCTGCTCCAGCGCCGTCACATATCCGAAGGTCATCCATACGAAGGGGATATCGTTGTCGATTGTCTTTGGGATGCCAACAATCGCCTTGCGAAGACCGCGTCTCGATATCTCTTCGTGGATCGCGTGAGCACCACGCTGTGTGCCATCGCCTCCGATGCAGAAAAGGATGTCGATCCGTTGACTTTCCAGAAAGTCGACCATGACCGACACGTCTTGAGGCCCGCGCGAACTGCCCAATACGGTTCCGCCAAGCTTGTGGATCTGCTCGACGTAAGCCTGCGTCATTTCCACAGGCGGCGGGCCAACCGCTGGGTTCAGCCCGCGATATCCGCTGCGGATCCCCAGCACTCGTTTGACGCCATAATTGTAGGTCAGTTCCGAAAAGACCGAGCGGATCACGTTGTTCAAACCTGGGCATAGGCCCCCGCATGTGATCACGGCCGCCGTCGTTTCCGCGGGGTCGAAGAAGATCCGCTCCCGTGGACCAGCTTCTTCAAAGGACAACTCGGCTTCTTCCGTTGGCACGCCTGAGCCGATCTTGTGCTGATAGCGCACGCGATGCGAATCATCGACGAAAACAACGTCCTTTGCGCCTTTCAATGGAGACGTCAAAGAGCAATCACCCAATGATGCCACTTGCAGATCCTGTTGTTGCAGCATGACGTGCCTTCCGTCCTTTCAGGCTTCACAGTCGTTCTATCACCGCGTCGGCAAACGCCTCCGTGCCGAGGTCGCCGCCAAGGTCCCCCGTCTTCTGACCGTCCTTCAGCGCACGGTTGTACGCCGCTTTGATCCGCTCGGCCGCGGCCCGGCACGACTCATCGTCGCGAGTGTCCGCCAGATGATTCAGCATCATGACGGCCGACATCAATAGAGCCAACGGATTGGCCACGCCCTGGCCGGCGATGTCAGGCGCCGAGCCGTGCACGGCCTCGAACACGGCCTGCTCGTCGCCGTAGTTCGCACCGGGCACGACGCCCAAGCCACCCACCAATCCGGCGCACAGGTCGCTGACGACGTCGCCGTAAAGGTTCTCCAATAACAGAATGTCAAACTGCGTCGGGTCCTGTACCAGTTTCATACAACCGGCGTCGATGATCCCTTCCTGGTATTCGATGTTCGGGTACTCCTGTTGGTGAATCCGGCGGGCGCAACGCAAGAACAGTCCGTCGGTCATCTTCATAATGTTGGCTTTGTGAAATACCGTGATCTTCTCGCGTTGTCGGCGAGTCGCGAAGCGAAACGACCAACGCGCGATTCGTTCGCACGCGGACTCCGTGGCAACCTTCATGCTCATCACCGCATCATCGGTTACTTGATTCTCTACTCCGCTGTAGAGCCCCTCGGTGTTCTCGCGGATGATGATCATGTCCACGCCGTCGAAACGGGTCTCCACACCCTCCAAATTCCGCACCGGCCGCACCGCGGCGTAAAGCTTCAATCGTTTGCGCAATTGAACGTTCACGGACGTGAAGCCTTCGCCGACGGGCGTGGTGCAGGGGCCCTTCAGGGCGACGCCGTAGCGTGCGATCGCTTCGAGCGTTTCGTCGGGCAGCACGTCATCTCCGGTCTCCAAAGCCGCGATTCCCGCACGGTGTTCGATCCATTCGACGGGCGCATCGACGGCCGCCAACGTGCGGCGAACCGCCGCGGTCACTTCCGGGCCAATGCCGTCACCGGCAATAAGAACCGCTTGATGTGTTTCCATGACCGATTTCCTCTATAGGCTGTCACAATTGCATTTGCAGTGGTGCGCGGGTAAAAATGACGCTACCTCGCCGGAGCAAGACAGCGAAAGAACGTTCGTGCTGCCCGGTCAAAGGTTGTAGTCTCGCCTTGAACGAACGAAAGTCAAGACGGCTGGTCCTTCAGTAGGTCCCGGCTGCCGGACGGGACGTGGAGCAGGTGGGACGCCGCCACACGATTCGAGGTCCCATCCGGCAGATGGGACCTACTTGCGTGCAGCCCGTCCTCGCCGCCGAATACATCGTTTTGTGCCAAGACGATCGTGAGACTATTTGGGAGAGATCTTCGATGAGTAGACCCATGAATGCCCTGTTGAAGCGAGAGATGAAACGGGTCGCGTTCGTTTCCACTCGCATATCGGGAACCGACGGTGTTTCGCTCGAAATCGGCAAGTGGGCTGACGTGATCGAGCGGATGGGGGTCGAGTGCTACTACATCACCGGTCTGTCGGACCGTCCGCCGGAGAGGACAGTCTTGATTGAGGAGGCACACTTCAATCACCCTGACATCCTCGACATGTCGCGGCGTGCGTTTGATGCGGAGGTCCGGTCTCCGGCCCTGACGAACGATATCATGCAGATGGCGAGCAAGATTCGGGACGAACTGGACGAAGCCGTCCGGCGACTCGACATCGACGTCCTGATTGCCGAGAACGCATTGACGATTCCGATGAACTTGCCGCTGGGCGTCGCGCTGGTACACGAGATCCAGGAGCGGGTAATCGGATGTGTCGCACACCACCACGATTTTTTCTGGGAGCGGGACCGGTTTCTGATCAATGCCGTGGATGACATCATCAGCCATGCGTTCCCTCCGCGTTTGGCTCAGATTCAGCATGTCGTGATCAACAGTCCGGCGGGCGAAGAGTTCAGTCGTCGTACCGGTTTGTCCTGCCGCATCATTCCCAACGTGATGGACTATGCCAATCCTCCCGCACCAGCGGACGATTACTCGCGGCAGTTCCGAACGGAAATCGGCTTGAATGACGACGATCTCTTGATCCTCCAGCCAACGCGTGTGGTCGCACGTAAGGGAATCGAACATTCGATTGAACTGGTGCGCAGACTGGCGCCGGATCGAGCGAAGCTGGTCATCACCCACGCATCCGGCGACGAAGGCGATGTGTACGCAAAACGGATTCGGGAATTCGCAGAATTGCTGGAGGTGGAAGTGATCTTCGCGGACAAGTGGATCTCCGACGAACGTGGCACCGCTCCGGACGGACGAAAGCTATTCACGATCCACGATGTCTATCCTCAGGCGGATCTGGTCGCTTACCCGTCCACCTACGAAGGCTTCGGAAACGCATTCCTCGAGGCGGTGTACCACAGGTGCCCGATCGTGTGCAATCGATACGCTATCTACCGGACCGACATCGAACCCTGCGGACTGCGCCCGATTCTGTTTGATGGATTCCCCACGGACGATACGGTGGACGAGATTCATCGGGTTTTGAGTGACTCGCAGTATCGTGAGGAGATGGTCGAGCACAACTACTGCGTTGCTCGCAATTTCTTCAGCTATGAAGTCCTGGAAGCCGAGTTGCGATTGATGGTCGAGCGTCCGCACAATATCTACCGCCTTATGGGCCGGCGGAAGCACGTGACTTAGCCGAAACGACGTAAGAAAGGGGGCAGCTGAATCTGCCAAATTCGTCTGCGATTCTCTGAAGTCATGCAAATTCAGCTACACGGTTTGGCGAAGTACGAGGTCGTGTTCTCCGATTGTCTGCCGGGGACAAGTCCTTTCGGAGGCACCGTGGCAGCGGTTGAGCGAGAGTGACGGGGAGATGGTCATTTGGTGGCAAACCGTTGCCCTCAAAGATCCCGCGAAGAATTCGCTCCTATGGACGGTTGACACGGTGCACTGTTGGTGGTAGAAACAATGCCGTTCAGTTCTCACGGAGGGGCACCGAAAAATTGCATGGGAGTACTTTCGTTGACGGCTGTGGAAACGGCCAGAAGGTATCTTGCGTGCGGGGGTTTTCTTCCTCACCCTCACTTCGTGGAGGGATGGTGCCGTGAGACGATTGGTACTCCGGTCGTTTCAGAGTCCCGGCAACATCATCATGCTGACGGCGGCAGTTCGTGATCTGCACGTCGCCCGCCCAGGTCAGTTTCAGACCGATGTCCGCACCTCCGCCGATGCCATTTGGGAAAACAATCCGCACGTCACGCCACTGAAGGAGAATGACCCGGGTGTTGAAACACTGGACATGCACTACCCGCTGATTCACCAGAGCAACCAGCGTCCCTACCACTTCATTCACGGCTATACGCACTACTTGGAGCAGCAACTGGGGCTTGCGATCCCCGTCACCAAGTTCCACGGCGATG
>CAZURK010000479.1:0-6969 GCA_964623055.1 uncultured Pirellulaceae bacterium | reverse complement strand
GCACCAGCAGCGATCTGCGTGTTGTTTACGCACGAGTGAATCAGCCAGCGATTTGCTGCAGAGAGTATATTGACCTGTCGCTAATCAGCCTTCGCATGGGAGTTCCCCGTGATTTCAATTTCGGCGGCGATTCGCCTTTCAGTACTGCTGGCCGCTTCGGCGTTAGCCGCGACTCCGACCCTGTCCGGCGAATCCCATATCCTGGTTGACGCCAAGCGTCGGACCACCGACGCGAAGTGGACACCGCGCGTGACGACGACCATGCAACACCTGCCCGGCTTCCAGCCCGACCACTGCGGCATCGAGACCAGTCAATACGGCGGTCGCAAGGATCGTCGGCTCGAACCGTCCGGTTTCTTCCGCGTCGAGAAGCTCAAAGATCGCTGGTGGTTCGTTGATCCTGAAGGATTCCTGTGGTATTCCGTTGGCTGCTGCTCGGTACGCCCCAACCAGACCGATCGAGGCCAGGCAGCACTGGAGAGTCGCTACGGAGACTCTGCCGGCTGGGCTCGGCATACTGCCCGACTACTTGTGGATCACGGCTTCAACACGCTTGCCTGCTGGTCGCGGGCCGAGCACTTTAGCTCTACTCAGCCGCGAATACCCTACACCACGCAATCCAATTTCATGAGCGGATACGGCAAGCTTCGCGGCGGGACGTATCAGAAGCCGGGTCACACGGGCTATCCCAATGATTGCATCTTCGTGTTCGACCCGGAGTTTGAAGATTTCTGCCGACGCCACGCCAAGGAAGATCTTTCCAACACCAAGGACGATCCTTGGCTGCTGGGTCACTTCTCTGACAACGAGATGCCGTTTCGACACGACTCGTTGGACCGCTATCTAGAACTCGAATCCTCGGACCCAGGCCGACGGGCGGCCCAACGCTGGGCCGAAAAGCACAACGTCAAGAAAGATTCCCGAGGCTCCTATTCCACCGAAGACCGTGAGGCCTTTCTCGAGTTTCTGTCTGACACGTACTTCCGTATCGTCAGCCGGGCGATCAGGGAGGCCGATCCCAATCACATGTTCTTCGGTTCGCGATTTCACGGAAGCGTCTTGCGGTATGCTGGTGTCTTCCGCGGCTGTGGGCCACATGTCGACGTGGTCTCCTGCAACTACTACGGATCCTGGTCGCCCGATCCCGAACGATTGGCCAAATGGGTTGAGTGGTCCGGCCGACCGTTCATGGTGACAGAATGGTATGCCAAGGGCATGGATAGCGGCATGCCCAATATCACGGGGGCCGGCTGGACAGTGAAAACGCAGAAGGACCGAGGCCGCTTCTATCAGAACTACACGCTTGGCCTACTCAAGGAACCGGGTTGCGTCGGCTGGCATTGGTTCAAGTACATAGACAACGACCCGACGAACACGAAGGCCGACCCTTCCAACCTCGACTCGAACAAAGGGATCGTCAGCAGCCTGTACGAGCCGTATCCGGACCTGTTAGAGATGATGCGTGAACTGAATGCCAATGTGTATGCACTGCGTGACTTTCTAGGCGACTAAGCGAGTAGGGCCGGTTCCTACCGGCCGGGCGCTTGATCGTCATTTCATCGGCCGGTGGGAACCGGCCCTACGAAGATCGAAGGCACAAATGAAACTGCATCAACGCCTCTCACTCATGTTGCTCATTGGGTTCCTTTGCGGCGGCTTGTCGCTGCAACCGGCCCGATGTTCCGATCCGTCTCCCAATTTCGTTGTGATTTTGACAGACGACCAGAGTTGGGTCGGTTCGTCTGTCTTGATGGACCCCGACGACGCGCGGACTCGAAGCGACTATTATCGAACTCCGAACATCGAACGCCTCGCAGAGATGGGGATGCGGTTCACTCAGGGATATTCACCGGCACCCTTCTGCTGTCCCACGCGTCGCAGTCTGCTGATTGGCCAAACACCGGCTCGACACGTTTACCAGAGAGACCAAGAAAACTGGCCGAAAGAATATCGCAAACAATTGAGTCTTCCACGAATGCTTAAGCAGGCGAATTCCGCCTACAGGACGGCTCACTTTGGTAAGTGGGATATGCGGTTCGATGAGGTCACACCAGAGGAGATGGGGTATGACTTCAGCGACGGCTACACCGGCAACGGCACAGGCGGAGGGAAGGGCACCGGTGGTCCCGCAGCAAAGGACGATCCGAAACTCATTTTTGGAATCACCGACCGCACGTGCGACTTCATCGAGACGCAGACGAAAGCCGGCCATCCATTCTTCGTTCAAGTGTCCCATTATGCCGTTCATCTAGACATCTTCTACCGAGCGAAGACGTTGGAACAGACGAAGCAGCAGCCCAAGGGCAAGAAGCACACGATGCCCGAGTTCGCGGCGATGACTAGCGATGTGGACTCAGGAATCGGCACTCTCATCGACAAGATCAAATCGCTCGGACTGCAGGACAACACCTACGTCTTCTTCTTGTCGGACAACGGCGGCCGACTCACGATGCCCGGTCAGAAGGGAAAAGAACTTCCTCGCAACCATCCGCTACACGAGGGCAAAGGCACGATGTATGAAGGCGGACTGCGTGTGCCGTTCATCGTGATTGGCCCGAACGTCCAGCCAGGTAGCGTCAGCCGGAATCCGGTAACGGGCCTGGACATCTTCCCGACGATGGCCGAACTCGCGGGGTACTCGGACCCACTGCCTGATGCTCTCGACGGCGGCAGCATGACTGAAGTGCTCTTCAACCGCGGCCAGGGAACCATCACTCGCAATCGCCCCTTCCTGTTGTTTCATCACGCTGTGACACGCACTGGACAGTCCTCGTTGCGCCACGGCGACTACAAGTTAGTGAAGACTTGGGAGGAGAATCAGCTGGAGCTGTTCGACCTGTCAAAAAGCGTTAGCGAAACCGAGGACCTATCCAAAAAGTTGCCAGAGAAGACGTCGGAACTTCATGCCATGATGGTCGATTTCCTCGCCGAAACGAAGGCGGAACCCCAAAGAACGGACAGCAAGAGAAGCCGCTTGAGGAAGTCGGATCGCCGCGCTCCTAGCGGAGATTCAACGGCCGTTCGGGATTCATTGGCGAGCGCAGGACCGCATCCCAATGTTCTGTTCCTGGCGATCGATGATTTGAACGACTGGGTCGGCGCGTTAGGCGGGCATCCTCAGGCGAAGACGCCGAATCTCGACCGATTGGTTTCCCAAAGCGTCTTGTTCCGAAATGCTCATTGCGCCGCGCCGGTTTGCGGTGCTTCCCGACACGCTCTGTTCAGTGGGCTGCGACCTTCGACCACCGGTTGGTATACCAATGCGTCCAAGAGTCGAGAGAGCTACGAACGAGTTCTGGGCGACACGGTTCCACTACCAACACACTTCAAACACAACGGCTACAAAACGATGGCCGCAGGGAAAGTGTTCCATAAGGGAACCAGCGACGTGAAGGGCTACGATTATTGGGACGAGGAGCGGCCAAAATATAAGTGGCCCAAGGAGCTAGCCGCGCGCGGCCACGGGTACCAAGGCAAGAGCGGCGGACATTTCTATCCCTTTCCTCGCGATGGTGGAGCGATCTACCAGAAGTACGGCGAAGGCGTCGATGGTCAGTCTCTCTGTTGGGGAGCGCTCGAAAAGTCAGACACGCCGCCGGAAGGAATGCCTGACGAACAGGTCGCGGCTTGGGCAGTGGAGCGCTTGAAACAGTCACTCGACAAGCCGTTCTTCCTGGCCGTGGGTTTCGTCCGACCCCATGTCCCCTACACCGCGCCGAAGGAGTTCTTCGACCTGTATCCGCTGGAGGACATCGTCATGCCGGAAGTTCCCGCCGATGAGATGGACGATATCCCGCTGCTCGGCAAGGCCATGGCCTACGGGACCATCCAAGGCGGTGACCACCGGAACGTACTCGATATCGGGCCGAATTATTGGCGGGAAATGGTCCGCGCCTATCTGGCGTGCGTGTCGTTTGTCGATGCACAGGCGGGTAAGGTGCTGGACGCACTCAACGCCAGCCCTCACGCCGAGAATACCATCGTCGTTTTCTGGTCAGATCACGGCCAGCATCTAGGCGAGAAGCGTCACTGGCGCAAGCAAGCCCAGTGGGAAGAATCCACACGCGTTCCCCTGGCCATTCGTTTGCCGAAATCGGTGAACGGCGGCCTAAGCAGCGATCGAGCGGTGAGCCTGATCGATATCTATCCGACCATGCTGGACCTCTGCAACTTGCCAAGCGTCAAAGGGCTTGAAGGCACGAGCCTGATGCCTATCCTGGAAAACCCGGCCACCCGACGGATCGAGCCCGTCATCACGACCTGGCATTACAGGAACCACGCCGCACGTAGTCTGAACTTCCGCTACATTCGCTACCGGGGCGGAACCGAGGAACTCTACGACCACCGCTCCGACCCCAAAGAACACAACAATCTGGCCGGAGATCCCGAGCGTGCGCGGATCAAAGAGAAGCTGGGCGCATTCATGCCGAAGAATGATGCCGTGCCAACCTCGATGAAGGACGGAGACACAGATTCATTTGGTCGAAAGGTCGAGAAACTCCGTAGCGAAGGCGTTCCCGATTGGTTGGGCAGTGATCCGCAGAATTCCATCGGTAACTGAATCACTTCGAAGATCCCACTGACCCGACCACTCGAATCACATACATCTGCCGGGTGTTGTCTTTGGCGATACCCGGCACAAGTATCGCATCGTTGGTCCGGTTCCAGCGCGGGGCCGGATCGATCCGGATGTCGCCGCCATACGATCCCTTGTCAAGGCCCTCGCTACGACCGTGGGCGCCGTCGCTGCGCCGATACACCACGTAGTAGTTCTTGTCGCCTTTCTTGTAGCCGTTGACAAACCACTCGCCGCTTGGCGACAGCGAGATATCACCCTCCGGATTCGGAAAGACCTCCGGCGTGCCCAGTTGCCCGACGACCATCTTCTTGTCCACATCGTAGAGAATCTGGTTCTTACCTTGCCGTCCAATCAGTAGATTGTCTTCGGCCCATTCGGGATGCCCGCCAATGTGCATGTTGTGCAACGTTAAGCCGGTACCGTCAACGCGAATCGAGCAAGGCGTGTTGATCCGTGTACCGCGTTTGTTCCATCCGCCGCGAACGAAGAAGTAAACGTGATCGCCCGGACGGTTCCATAGCGTATGGTTGATGAACAGCGCGGTGTCTTGCATATCCGGCTCACGCTGCCTCAACCGGTCGGCAAGCTGCTGATAAGAGACGAGCAGTTGTTTTTTGCCCGTCTTGATGTTCACAATGAAGATGCCATCATTTTCCGGGGCATTGTCCTTCTTCGACCAGTCTAGGGCGCCGGGATAACCGGTCACCAAACGCAATCGCGCCAGGCGACCGTAGTTCAAACCGAGAAAGGTTCGGCCCCTTTGGTCTACTCCGCCGTTGCCGATGGGCGCGTCATCGTATCGGTACTCGCGCACGCGTCTCTTCTTGTGGATGTCGTACAAGACTGTAAAGACTTTGCCGGTCTCAAGATCCCGGTCGGTGAAGAAGAATTGTGTTCCAGGGGCTTGCGGGTTCCAATAGAACATCGTTCCCTGCTGCGGATTCCACGCGTGTGTCTTGTCGACTCGGATGATCTCGTTGTGCCGTTCCGTATCAACGAGGATCACGACGGCAGCTTCCTTGGGCCTCGGCATGCGATCGATGTTTTCGATTTCCATGCCCAGGATATATCTTCCACTGGCGTTCCACGGAATCGTCTGGCATTGACCGATATACCCAAAGAAATGATGCTTTGGGGCGAACGTGACCTGTTCGATCTTCAAATCGACTGACGGCGTTTCTGCGCGGACTCCGGCCGGGCACGCCATGATCGAAACGCAACATGCCGCAATGAGCGTTTGGCCAACAATCCAGGAAGAAGCCCGTTCTCGTCTCATCGTATCACCTGCCAAGTGTAGCAAACCAATGCCAGCCGCGCTTGATCTAAGACTAGACTGACTATTGTACGTCTTCGTGACTGGATGCCCAGTTGCTACTGCCGACTAGCAACAAGACGCGGCAGGGGATGAGTATTATGGCTTCCAGGCAAAGCGACCGTAGCGCGTTCGGGCAGGCACGATTGGCAGCTCTTTCCACTCAGATCTTCCTTCGATCATGATCTTGGGGCCGCCCTTTTGAGGATCCGGAAACGAACGAGTCACAAATCCATCGGGAGACCAGGTCGGATCGTCACCACGCCCAGCTTTGCGCTTGTTCTTCCCGTCACGTCCAACACCCCAGACGTTCCAGGTTTCGGAGATCAGCTTGTCTCGTTCCGGATCGTGCTTCCCTGTGAACTTGCTCATATGATGCATCTCGACGCCTTCCCAATGGGCAATCCACTTGCCATCTGGCGACCAGCAAGGGACTTTCTGTTCGATGGGGGCGTTGAGCGTTTCGTCGCGGTCGACGCTCACTGGTGAAATGGGCTTTGCCTGACTACCATCGAGTTTGCTTATCCAGATTCGAAAGCGGCCGCCTCGATTGGAAACAAATGCAACCAGTTTTCCATCCGGAGAAACGACCGGCATCGAATTGCTGTATTTGATTTGCTCAGGATCACTGAAGAGACGCCTTGATTGCATCGTTTCTGTATTCATGATTCTCAGTTGGCTCTCCGCGGAAGGATTCTTGCCCGGTGTGAAAACCATCCACACGATGTGCTTGGAGTCAGGCAACCAGGAAGGAATGATACTTCTTCCGGTCTCCGTGAGTGCTCTTGCATTCTTGCCGTCCGAGGAAATGAGCCAGAGATCCAAGCCTTTGTCACTCTTTCTCGCGTATACGATCTTCTCGCCATCGGGTGACCAGGCAGGCATCATGCAGTCATTTCTGGAGTCCGTGATCTGGTGTTTGGAGGAACCGTCCTCCTTGACGCGATAAAGCTGCAGTCGGTTGTTCTCGTCAGCATGGCTAACAATGAGCTCACGCAGATCAGGCTCGGATGCGAGGTGGTCCGGCTTGTCCTGGGCGTACAGCGACGCTGCTCCGGCCAGAGGAAATACGACAGAT
>CAZURK010000478.1:0-7001 GCA_964623055.1 uncultured Pirellulaceae bacterium | reverse complement strand
CAGAAGTCAGTTATGAATACGCATTTCGGGATCTGCACCAGTGCCTCGGGCGTAACTACCCCTGTTTCCAACTCAAAGGGATCGACTGGAATGCCATCGGCGAGGAGTTGATTCCGCGCGCAAAGGAGGTGGAAACCGACGCACAATTCGGCGTGCTTTGCGTTGAACTGGTTGCGCGTCTGGAAGACAGTCACGCGCACGTGAGCGCCGGCACGGCCAAGATACCCTCGATCCCATTTCCGAGGTGGGATCCGGGATTTGCCTGCCTGATCGACGATCAAGGCAAACCCGTCGTCTACTTTGTGGACGAAGACGGGCCGGCCAAAGCGGCGGGCGTCCAACGCGGTATGACCGTCGTGTCGATAGACGGAAAACCGGTCGAAGAAGCTATCGCAGAGTGCATGAAGCAGGTCTCGAAATATCAGGGCTACTCCAGCCAACGCTACCTCCGCTACCACGCCACTCGCTGGTTCGCAAGGCGGATGGAGCGCGGCGAGGTGGTGTCCCTGACGATGCAAGACGCTGAAGGCGAAAACCGCCAATTCAAACTGCCCGCCACGCTCGGCGTTCGCTATCTGCCGCGACTCCCCGTGCCGATATCCGGGATTTCCGATACGGCCAACGTCTCTTGGACGAAACTAGACGACAATATCGGCTACATCTACGTACGCCGCATCCGCGGCGATCTGATCGAGCGGCTGGATCAGGCCGTGGGCGAGCTGGCCGACGTTCGCGGGCTAATCGTGGACGTGCGAGGAAACAGCGGCGGCGGCTTCGACGCGGTTCGTGCCCATCGCAACTTTGCCTTGAATGATCCGTCAGAACCGGATCGCCCTCGGCACGAAGGCCCGATGGCGCTGCTGATCGACGCACGTTGCATCAGCGCAGGCGAAGGGTGGGCATCCTGGTTCGCCGCCAACAGACGAACACGTATATTCGGCCAAGCCACCGCCGGTGCTTCGGCACGCAAGACGACATACACGACAAAGAACGGGCTCTACAACGTAACCTTCCCCGTAAAGGCATATCGCGGATTCCTCGTGCGCCCCATCGAACGCCGCGGTCTGGAACCCGATGTGCCCTTGATGCCAAATGCAAAGGACATTTCCTCCGGTAAGGACACAGTGCTGGAGGCGGCAATGCAGTACCTACGGAAGAGGGCTACGGACGCGCCGTAAATAGAGCCGTGGTTTCCGCATCACCGGCGGCGAGAAATCGGGA
Organism: uncultured Pirellulaceae bacterium; assembly: GCA_964623055.1. Classification (GTDB taxonomy): domain Bacteria; phylum Planctomycetota; class Planctomycetia; order Pirellulales; family Pirellulaceae; genus JADHUC01. The sequence continues at coordinate 5,780 of CAZURK010000478.1, read as the reverse complement.
GGCAAAGTTCCTGCTGAGCCGGATTGCCGGTATAGGCGCGCGGCTTGGCGGGAGCCTCGCCCTCCCGCAGCCAATGCGTCCAAGGTTTCTTTGTTTCCTTTCGATCGGAAAAGGCCTTGGCCTCGCAGCTCCAGGTGAATAATGCGTGTCGTTTTCCTTCCCACAACAGGTACTGGAAGTGCAGACTCACGCCCGCGACTCCTGTCATCATGGACCAACGCACCGCGCCCAAGAAGTGCGGACGCGAACGATAACGCCGGACAGCAAATCGAACTTCTGCGATGTACCCCAAAACCGCCTCTGCACACCCACCGCGAGAAATCGATATCGCTTCCGAGACTCAGGGATGAGGTAGCCTGTTTGCCAAGTCATCGAATTGCTCGAGAACGAGCCACAAGATCGCGACACCCGTTGGCACGAGTGCGTCTTCTTCAAGCAATCTCTCTACCTTTTCCTTTGTGAAGTCGTAGAATTGTAAGTTGCGGCTCTCCCACGAGAGTTCAAGACCCTCCATACGATCCTGATCCAGTATCAACACTGTTGCGATTTCAGGCTTGAGGTTGACCGGATCTACCAGCAATCCCAGGTACAGGAGTTTGGTTGCGTCCTCCTCTCTGACGAGGCTGCGAAACCGGCGCGCTTTCTTCGAGTAGACAGCGTCGAGATCCTCCGGCATGGGAAGAACTACGGTGCTCTGGCCTTCGACTCGCTTCTCGCCGAGAAGCTCCTCGGCGAATTCGCGGATCACGTTTTCCGTAAATGAAAACTCTTGCCCATGCAAACGATCTTGCGGTTCGATGGGCTGAAAGGTCCCCGCGGGGATCACATGCAGTAGATTCGGCGTCTCTGCGAGCGCCGCGGTTCGCTTGTTCAAAAAGAAGCGCGGGGGGTTATTCCGCGACGCCAGTACCACAAGCGTAGCCGTCCCGAAAGCCGTGTGACGTTGCCCGAAGTCAAACAACCCAGTCGCAGACCGCGTCGGGATCACAGAGGGCTCTTCGGCAAAGGTCTCGGCTAATGCCTCGCATTTGTCACGCAATTGATGTCTAAGATCCCTTTCCTTGGACGGCACGTCGATAACGTCCCTCAGGGAGTCACGGCCGTACTTAAGAAGCTTACAGACGACGGCCTCAAAAGCCTCGTATCCGAGGTACTCACAACTATCGAGAAAGCCGTAGTAGCTGCCAGGACAAAAAGTGAACGTCGTCCTTCCATCCGTTGACAATAGCCGATACGAGTAGCCGTCATGGAGATGGCTGTTGGTGTCATGCAATTCCAGCAGTTCGGATAACTCGAAATCGGGCCGAGACCACTCGGTCTCAACCGATTGCCACGCAAGCTTCTGATCCAAGTCCGTCAGTGGAACCGGCCGTCCAGGGCAGTAAGAAGATGGACAAAGAACCGGAACGTGATCGGGCAGGCACGACGTGCTGGTCTTCACCAGGCGGTAGTAACGAGTAAGAATCGCGGACATAGTCCTTCGAAATCTCCGCGAGACCTGCAGCAAATCCCAGGGTAGAGCGTTGGGACCCGGCGAGGCTTGAGGGGTAAGCACTTCTGGCTCTACCTCCAAGGCCCTCGCTATGCTCGCCTTCGTGTACGGGCTACATCTCCACTTCTCTTCCGCGTCCTGCACTGTACGCTCGCCTATCCCAGCTGCCTCAGCGAGGCGCTTCTGAGACATGGCCTTGCGATCTCTGAGTTCCCTGATCTTCGCGCCGTTGACTTGCATGAGTCCAACTCGTACTCAGGGGTGCTGCTCTAGCTGAATAGACGCAGGCCCGAAACTCGCGCTTTACCCGCGCCTTATCCGCGCCTTGCCTGCTGCAACCATCGTTTCCACCAAAACCCGCGCAATACTCGCGCGAGACATGCCGTGGTCCGCCAACGTTAACAGGTAAGAATGATGATAAGCGCTATCGCTCAGTTGTACAAACCTTATGAGCCACCCGTTGCTGATGACTCTCCTGCCGCCATGAGCCAATCACAGCCAGAACGTCATGTTGATCACCTCAAGGCGCAGTATATCGAACAATCCAGACTCTTGGTACTCCAGGAGGCGCTTTTTGCCAATGCAGGAGCTGGAATGACTTCCCCCATTTCCTTCTACGAAAGGGAGACACGGCTATGAGCAGTACTAGGAAGAGAAACAGACGCTCTTCGGTTCCGCGCAAAGGTGCGGAGCACGACTCCCCAGACGCGTCACGTAGGTCCCGCCGAACCGTGCGTGCCGCCACCGCAGACCGGGCGCGTCAGATTGGGTTGGAACATCGGCATCTTCGAGCTGACCTCTTCACGCACGTTCGTGGTGGTCGTCTCGACAACAGAGAGGCGGTGGAGAAGTTTATCAAGGGGATGTTACCTGCCATGATGGCATATCTGCGCTGCGCTGACGCGGTGGAATGCGTCTACATCTATATCTCCTATGCCGTCGAACACATGATTCTGAACACGGACAACGGGACAGGGAAAATCGAGATTCCAAGCGATGTGCTGGAGAACGAAGGTCGCACAATTAGCTGTGTGCAATGCGCGGCGGACCAAGCCTTCCAGGATTTGGCACGCCGCGGTATGCTGCCTTCCGGCCAATTGCCAACATTTCAGTTCCTCGGTTCCCGGGAACTCGTTAGTCTTCTCAATCGGCTGCATGAAGAAGACCCCATGTTTGTGACGAACCTCACGAATTCCAATGGGCAATTCACTTACGAAGCCCCAAAATTCGTTGAGTGGAATCTGCGGCTAGCAAGTTCCCAGCAAACAGATCGACCGCTCCTGCGGATCGACGCCGACGTATTGCCCGATCCCCAGTCCCTCGGCGTGCTGGCAGCCCACTACCAGTCTGATTGGTCTGTCGCACGTTCTTCGCTGTTCTCAGCCCACTACGTGGGCACCGCGCCGAACGACCCGCTCAACCAGTATGCCGTGCGCACTCACTGGTTGTCGCCGCACGCCGTGACGCCGTTCCTTGCCGATTTAGGCGTTATTGGTGCGCCCCAAGGCTTCGATCTGGAGAAGTGCAGCCCCACGGCCCGGAAGCTCGCCGAGCGCCGCGGACCAAAAGCCGCGAACCGTGGGCAACAGCCGATCAGCGGTGCGGGGCTGGTTCTAACTCCCCTCTGCTGTCGACGGCTGCCTCCGTGCACCAATTGGACAAACACGGTCTGGGTCGACGACTGGCATAAGCGGGCCCTTTTGGAGGTCATCGGCGACATCCCCCCGACGGCCGTCCAGCAAGTCGAGGCTGGCCTGCGACAGGATCGACATCCGGACGGCGTGCGCGAAAGTGACCTCAGTTGGGCGAAGCGAGTGTACTTCGAGCGACTCCTCCGCGGTTGTCTGGTTGACGCCTGCATCATGACACCGTCTGGGAATCCGGGATGCCTAGGCGATGCCGTCAACCGTGTCGTACACGACCTCAGAGTTCATCCCCTGACCAAGCGCGCGCGGTTGGCTCTCAGAGAGCGGCTAGTCACGGCCTGCGATCAACGGTTTGGCGAAGCCATCGAGATCTGGATGCAGCCCGATTACGGCCTCCTCGCCGAGTGGGCGCGAGAACGCACCAACGATGCGGAGAAGACGCGGATCTGCGGCAGTGTCGCCGACGATGCCCTTAGGTTCATGACGCTGTTGAGCAATTGGCCAGTGTATCTCCGGGCGATCGAGGAGGTCGAACCGTTCGACGCCTTTTGGCTCTACCGGCGAAGCCGCCCGTAAGGACGGCAGGGAGCCCTCAAACGGCCCAACGTCCGAGAATCCGGGTTCCGTGCGGTATGGGTACCTCACTTTCGTACGAGACGACCGGGAAATATCGTCGCAGGTAGCTCATCCGCGTGCAAGCAGATGCCCGATGGCAAGGCATACCGACAAGCAGAAAGAGTCAGCTCGTAGCTTCATGGGTATTCAAAGGCCAGGGCCTAACCGAACATAATGACGGTACGGCGACGACCCACCTCCGCACGGTCGGGCCGGGCTGCATCCCAACATAGACTCTCATAGGGCCGGCAGGTGAGCCCTGCCGAGGAACAGCCACTCATTCTTCACAACCAGAGAATACCTGTGATCGTCGAGCCCAAGCCGGCGCACAACGGCAACGGTTGCCCGTCTCGCTGGATCGTGCAACGGCCCACGCTGGGACGATCCCCATCGCTTGCTCCATCTTGTCCAAAGGCCAACCCGCCGCATAGGGAAACAGTCACCAGCGGCCGCCCACGAAATCAGATCTGCCAAGGTGCTCGAGCGGCACGTGAACGTTTGCGATTGGCTGTGTCGTCGTCGATGAAGGATTCGGTGTCTGGATTCCAGCGCAGCTTGCGGCCGAGGTCCATGGCGATGTTGCCGATGTGGGCCAGTGAACAGCAGCGGTGGCCGACTTCGGCCGGGAAGTAGGGATCGCGGCGGCTCTTGACGCAGTCCAGGAAGTTGCGGTGCTCGCCGGCTGGGCAGGTAAACAAGTGGATTTCGTTGGGCTCGATTTCACGCAGGACCTCGTCGGAACTGGCCTTCACCGGCTGACGCCAGCCGTCGTTGCCGACCCATCCGTCGGAACCTTCGAATCGCAGGCCCGTACCGCCGCTATCGACGAACAGCTCCACGCCATTGGCGTATCGGTACTTGAGGTGGTACTCGTAGTACGTGTCGTAAAGTCCGTTTTCGTGACGTTTGCCTGTGCCCTCGACCTCGACCGGCCCGGTCCGCTCAGTATCGTTGGCCCATTGTACCGTGTCCAACTGATGGGCGCCCCAATCGGCCAGCATGCCGCCCGAGTAGTCCCGCACCCAACGCCAATGGAACTTGTGCAGGCCTTCGCGATACGGAGCCCACGGAGCTGGGCCCAGCCACATGTCCCAGTCGAAGCCATCGGGAACTGGTTTGGTTGTAGCATCTCCCGGTCCGCCGGGACCAGCCGGCAGTTGCACGCGGATTCGTTCGAGCTTGCCGATCCGTCCGTTCCGTACCAGTTCGGCCATGCGATGGTAAACGGCGACCGAACGGTCCTCGGTGGACAATTGAAAGACGGCGCCGTATCGCTTGACAGTATCGGCCAACCGTCGGCCTTCGGCGATGGTATGTGTCGGTTTCTCGCAGATGACGTCCTTGCCAGAGTGAATGGCCGCCAGCGACAAGGGGACGTGCCAATGATCGGCGGTCGAAATCATGACTGCGTCGATATCGTCTCGAGCGATGACTTCGCGCCAGTCCTGTGTCGTTGGGCAGGAGAAATCCTGTCCACGCTGTTTCCGCACGACGCCAAGTGCGCTGGCGACCTGCCGCGTGTCGACGTCGCACAATGCGACTGGTTCGGCGTCTGGCTGGTTCAAGAACATCCCCAGGTTTCGCCCGATGCCATGCCCGCCCAGGCCGATGAAACCCACGGGAATTCGATCGCTGGCGGGCACTGCTCCTCCTGCACCCAAGGCGGATGACGTGATGACGTACGGGGCCGCCGCGGCCACGGCAGCTTTCTTAAGGAACTGGCGTCGGGTCGTTGAATTCGGTGTTGATTGCATGTCAATTCCTCTCTGATCACCAGAAGTTGACGTCGCTTGCCTCTGATAATCTACTGCCTCTTCTGCCCAATTGCTACGTCATCGCCCGAAACAAGCCGGTTATGGCCGTCGCCTTGCATGGCCCAGTGCGGGTCGGCTATGCTCGTCATCCTGAAAACGTCCGAAGTACATCGCACAAGAGCCTGCCATGATACACACCAGCCTACCATGCAAGATTGCCACGTTGATCCTAGCCATCGTCTGGATCGGTCTTCCAACTACCCGGAATCCCGA
>CAZURK010000477.1:0-7164 GCA_964623055.1 uncultured Pirellulaceae bacterium | reverse complement strand
CGCGCACTGCTCGGTTGCGTCGATGATGTGCACGTTGGCGAAGCCAATCTGCTCCAACATGCGACGGTAACGATCTGGATCCACCGCTTCCTTGCCAACCTCGTTCTCGACGCGCATGTCTGAGCCGACGAGGCGCCCGCCCGGTTTTAGGACGCGATAGATCTCCTCCAACAGTTTCCTTCGCTTTCCACGCCGGCCCAGTTCTTCGACACAAAACACGAGGTCGAACCTTCGTTCTTTCGTCTTGAGCCGAGGTATGCGGCTGTGGAAGAAGCTGGTCAGGGGCATTCGTTTGCGGCAACGCGAGACCTGGCGTCTACTGCCCGAGAGCCCCACGATTCCGTCGGGTCTGTAGTATTTCATCAGGTAATGAGTCGTCGCGCCTAAGCCGCAGCCGACGTCCAACACATCGCGGGCCGCGGGCGGTGACGCGGCAACACAGGGGCTCGCCATCGGATCAGGGCGGTTCTGCAGCCATTGCTGAAGGCATTGTTCGCTCGGATGATCCGGCGCCTTGAGCGATCCCTCGGGCCGCGTGAAAGCCAGCAGTTCTTCCATGAGGTTCTCGCACGCTCGGGCGGCATCTTTGATGCCGCTTCGCCAGTACCCCACGTGCCTCCATTCCGAATGCGAGTAGAACTCGGCAAGGGGATCTACCGGCGGCAGTTCCGCGCGTGTGGGAAGCGTCGCTTTGGGCCGCCAACGTGGCGGCTCCTCCAACGGCACAATCTCGACATCACGATCCAAGGGATCGCCGCGTCCCCACCACACTTCCGCACCCGCTTGATCATTTGGTTCGTACCGCCACCCAGCAGCGCGCTGGCGGGCCACCTTGGGCCCGAACTGGTTGACGGTTCCCACGAACAGACCCCGAGGCGAGGAGACCATCGTTCGGGCGCCCATATTGAAGCGGTTGTTGAAGCCGTTCAGCGTGACCGGCTGCCAACGGTCTCCGTCTGAGGATTGCCACAGATCGAAGCCCCCGTATTGCTCGAGCAGTTGTTCCTCGCGTTTCCGCGACCACGTCTCCCTAAGCGACTTGGGCCATCGGTGCCGACGCGCAAACGGCAGCCACGGGCTCCACACCGCCGTGCTGGCGTAGATCGCACCGTCGTGTGCGCAAAGACGCCACGCGTAGCCGGCGAAAGGATTGTTGAACCCGGACATGAACCCGCTGACGGGCGCCTTCAGGCCGTGGCTCGTCAATCGGGGATCACCCACAACCAGTTCCCAACTGTCGTCGGGATGCAGGCGAATCAACTCGGGCGACGCGGGGCCGACGTTGTGGAGGCGATCGTATCCGCAGTTGTAGATACCCGTGCCCGCGTACAGCGCACCACGGAATTCGCACAGAGTGATTGCCCCTTCGTTCAGTCGCCCACGGCCGGCGCCGTCGCCAATCACCTTTTTCCATTTGTATGGCGGTTTGCCTTCGGCGTCTGTCTTCCAGATGTGGAACCCGTCATACGGATTGAAAGTGCCTGCATAGAGATGTCCGTTGAACTCGGCCAGGTCAAAGACAGCCAGGTTCTTGGGGTCGCCAAAATATGGCTCGCTGGCCAGTTCCCATTGCCCGCGCCCTGGATCTTCGCTGACCAGGATCATGCCACCTCGCTGATCGGCGTCGGTCTTGCCGACCTGGCCTGCATTTGCAGTGAACAGACGGCCTCGGAAGGTAGCGAGCGGCCGCAGGGTCTTGTTCGCGAACTGTGCAATCGTATCCAAGCCGACGCGTTCGAATTCCACGCCGTCAAAGCTACGCACGAGGGAAGGCCCCACGCCCATATGCGATCCCCAACTCGTGATGTACAGGGCAGGCGAAGGGTCGCTGCGGCCCTGGTACACCGCCATGTCTCGGAAGCCAACGTTGGTGGCGACGTCGAAACCTCGCGAACCGGGAGTGGTCGGTGAAACGAATACGTTCTCGAATCTGCATTCATCCGGATCGAACCGCCATATCTGCGCTCGCCAGTCGACTTCCCAAGGCACGTCGGGCACCTCGACAGGCCAAATCTCCATCTCCATCCCGCGGTCGTACGGACTGCAGCCGAACAGCGTGTGCCGAGTCGTACCGACGTAGAGGCGGTCGCGAAACCATCCCATCGCATGGCAGTATGCATTGCCGGGATCGCCGAAACCGTTTCGGGCAATGCACGCGAATTCCCGCCCCGCAAGGCCTTGGGCGGCGGGCGGGTTCATGTTCATCGAAGTTTCGCTGTTGGCCATCGTTGGCATATGTCAGACCGTCTCCGAAACAGGCTTTTTCTTCTTGCGCCGTCGTCGGGTGCGGATCGGCGCGATGATTGGTCCTACAAGCATCGTGTCCCTCGGTTGTGTGAGCACATACAGAATCAACTCGGCGACGCGTTCTGCCGGCAGCGCGTCGGGCGGAGCAGGCACCGGACCATTTTGCTGCCAGATCGGCGTATCCACAGCATCGGGGATGACGAGTTGAACTCGGATCCCGTAGCTTCGGACCTCTTCGGCCAGCGATTCGCTAACACCAATCACTCCGAATTTCGAAGCACAGTAGGCGGCATCGTTCGCGCGGCCCTGTTTGCCGGAGACCGACGAGACGTTCACGATGTCGCCGCTGCGCTGGCCGATCATCGCCGGCAAGACAGCACGGTTGCTCAGAAACAGGCCTTTCAGATTCGTATCCACTACGTCGTCCCACTCTTGGACCGAGGTGTCAACGAGCGGTTTTGGCGAACTGCCACCGGCGCGGAGGATTCCAGCGGAACCGACCAAAACGTCGATCCGGCCGAACTCGGACAACGTTCGCTGGGCCATGGTTTCCATGTCACCTTCGCTGCGCACGTCCAGCGCCAATCCCAGGTGGCTCGATGTAGAACTCGAATCCAGTTGATTCAAGTCGTCAACAACCGCATCGACCCGCTCCTGCGCCAAATCGACGACCGCAACGCGCGCACCCGCACGAGTCGCCGCGAAACATACGGCTCGGCCGATGCCACTGGCTCCGCCCGTGACAATCACTACGCGGTCGTTCAACGCCGTTTCATTCGTCGTCTCGTTCATGTGTTGAGTTCTCTTCTGTGTCTTTCGGCTGCCCAAGGAGGTCGATGATCGGGTTCGTGTCAGGCTCGTTTCAACCAGGATGCGGCCTCGAGCGTACGTAGCGGTTCCACCAGCGGCGCGAGCACCTGCACGTCGTTCGGCAAGCTCACGATGGCGACAATCAGCTCCGCCACTCGGTCCGGCGGCGGCAAGCCGGCAGGGCGGGGCGCCGCGGGGTTCTGGTCCCAGAGCGCCGTGTCGAATGTACCGGGCAGCACCACCTGGACCCGCACTCCAAAGGGCTCGGCTTCTTTGGCCAACGCCTGCGTCATGCCGATGATGCCGAACTTGGATCCGCAATACGCCGAGTCGAACGCCAGCCCCTTTCGCCCAGATTTGGACGATACATTGACGATGTCCCCGCCGCGTTGTTGAATCATCTGCGGCAGCACCGCTCGATTACTCAGGAATGTACCCCTGAGATTCGTCTTCATCACCGCGTCCCAGTCCGTTACTGACATCTGCCACAAAGGTGTAAACGACCGTCCGGGAGGGCGGAGGATTCCGGCTGAGGCAACGAGGATATCCAGCCCGCCAAATCGCTCCAACGTACGTTCCACCATGTCTTCCATGTCGGACGGCGAGCGGACGTCGAGTTGCAGACCGAACGCCGAACACGGGGAAATCGAGTCGATCATCTCGACCGTTTCGTCAAGCCGCGTTGGATCTCGGCCGACGGCAACGACCTTTGCGCCTTCGCGGACCAAGGCGCAACAGGTAGCCCGGCCAATGCCGCCACTGGCACCGGTCACAACGGCAACACGCTCTTTCAGTTTGCCATCCACCCCGCAACCTTCCTCCAACGCACCTGCCGACCACAAAGGCTCAAGGCACTCTGGATGCCCAAATCTCCAGCCATCGACGCGGAATCGCGTCTTCGCCCACCACATGCAGTGCGGGTTCGGCTGTCGTCTGAAGCGCACGCGATGCAATCTCGACGGGATAACCGCTCAGCAACACCTCGGCCAGTCCGCCGTAAGCCCCGATCGCCGCGAAACAACGTGCGTTGAGCATAACGATGCGTTCGTTGAATTCGCGTACCGCAAGACTGTGCTGCGCGAGCAGGTCGGCCCATTCGCGCGGGCTCAGCCACTTGTTCTGGAATGCCTTGTGCGTCTTGCGGCGTTTTCTCTTGATCGGCTCTTCGCCGTCTGCCAGCCGCTGCCGGTTGATCGCCGCAATTTCCGCACTGGCCTGTTTCAGCCATTCCTCGTAGAACCGGTGTGTGCCGTCAGGAAACGTCCCCGCATAGAAAGAGGAATTGAATCCGAATACGCCGCCTACACGGAGCACTCGCTGAACCTCGTTCAACAGTTCTTCTTTCTCAATGACCATGTGGATTGCGTTTGCCATCGTCACGCAATCGAACGTCTTTTCCGCAAACGGGAGATCCAGAGCGTCGCCAACGACGAACGACGGCGCGGTACTCGCGTCCGCGTCTTGGCCATTGAACCCGGTCCACGGCTGGACATCGAATCCGAGCTTCGTGAATCTGTCCACGGCAAGGTCGATTTGAACCGGATCGACGTCGACTCCAATTAGCCGCGCGTGAGGAGCAGCCTCCAGCAGCATTTCGCTCAGCATCCCCGTCCCGCAGGCGATGTCGAGAATTCGTCGCGCATTCACCAGAGGCTGGCGTGCGAGGAACTCACGATTTGCCGCGATCGCTTCCGGCTCCAGACTGAACGGCTCGTAGGTCGTGTTAACAGGTTGCAGTTGTGTCATTTCCAAACCTCATCGGCCCAGTGAGTTAGGTCCATCTCCGCTTCCGGATAATGGTGAGCATCTACCGCCACTGCTTCACGAGCATTTGCCAACTGCGTTGCGCCAAAGTCGTCACCTCGCTCGTCGAGGAATTCGATCACCTTCTCTGCTACGAATCTGGGGCGGATAAGGGGAAAGAAATGTCCGACCTCCGGCAGCAGCATCGTTCGACAATTCCGTAGGATCTCGGGTAACTGATAGAAGGTGGGCAAACACTTCGATCGCTCGCCGAACATCGCGAGTGTGGCTTGGTCGATATCGCAGATTCGCTCACGCGTCAATTCGCCAGCCGATCGAAGATCCTCGCGCGCGTTTGTCGTGCGCAGGAGCTGCAACCATTTTGTGGCCGCCCGATTGCCCGTAGACCATCCGCGGAATGGCACCATCACCGTCTTGTCCGAACTGCTCTGCTGCGCGGCTTGCCAATCTGGTGAGGCGATGATCTCCAGCACCCTCATTCCAGCTTCGGGATCGTCTACATCTATGTTGATACCGTGCTCAGCCATCTTTGCCTGGGTCGCCTGCCAGTTTGGCCAATCTCGCAGTCGCTGGGTCGGTTGCAGGGCGCGGATTCGCGAGTCGGCAAGCGTCAACGACCGTACTCGTCGAGGGTGCATGGCCGCAGCGTGTAAGGCGATTTCGCCACCGTAGCTGTGTCCAACCAGATGAGCTGACTCGATGCCCAAATGGTCCAGCAGATCGACGAGGTCGCCAACCATATCGGTCGGCTTGTAGCCTTGTCGCGGCATTGACGAGTAGCCATGACCACGCAAGTCGTAGACGGTCACCCGATACCGTCTGGACAACGGCAGTAGCAGTTGCACGCTCCAGAAGCCCAGGTTCGCCGCCAAACCATGGAGGAGAACGACATCTTCACCGCGGCCTATCTTCCGCCAGTTGATTCCGACGCCGTCTCGACAGACGAGGTGCATTCTTATGTTCCTTTGCTCTACCCCACGTAGCCCAGTGCCCGCAATCTCTCCATCACAGCGGCCTCTTCCTCTCCGTCCAGCGATTCAGCCTCACCTGCAAGCACGGTGTCAGTGGCGGGGCCGAATTCGATTGGATTCGCCGCCACACAAGAGGGCTCGAACACGCCCTCCATCACACTTCCCTCCACATCGGAAGGGATGTCGGCACCGAGGCTGTAGAGCAGCGTCGGCGTAATATCCAGGATGGTCTGCTGCTGGAGTCGGTGGTCATTCCTGATCCCAGGTCCTGCGGCCAGGAAAATACCTTCCGGACGATGCGTTCCCGCCACTTCCGGTCTTGTGAAGAACGTAGGTTTTTTGTCCAAGGTGGACACAAATCCATAATCGTGCAAAACCAGTGTCAGGTCTGGACAACGCTCGTTGTGTTCTCCCGGAAATGCGTCCTCCATTCGGAGCACGTCCATGACGATCTGCTCTCCAGTGTCCGGGTCGCGAATCGCCAAGAGTTCCCGTATCAGACGCTCCCGAAAAGACTCGTAGTCGTTGGGCGAGATGCCAACCTGTCCTGGCTCGCGGGCCACTCGGATGTGGATGCCGTTGGTCGCGGCACTTCTGACGCACGCGGTGGTCTGCGCCCAATCGACACAGACAAAATGATCTCGTGCCATCGCTTCCAGCTTGCGCCGTTCCGTCTCGTCGAGGTGATCCGATCGGGGCCAGGCCAAATAGCCTTTCTCCGCCAGCCACTGATTCACTCGGAAGACCTTCTCGGTCGGTCCGAAACCGTGGTCCGACGCGACGAAGATGCGACACTCCGGCCCCAGAGATCCGAGAAGCTCGGCCAGGAAGTCGTCCAGCAATCGGTAATAGTCCAAACAGCGCTCACGTATCCGTCGTTCGTGAGCCGACGGGTTTGTGGGGACCAGTTCAGGATCGAGAAATCGCCAGCACATGTGCTGTATCTTGTCGGCACCATCCAGGAGTATCGCGGTAAGGTCGGCCGGTTCGTTATTGACGAGGTAGCGGCAGATCGACATCCATTGCATTTCGCGTTCGATGTGGTGCGTGATCCACTCCTCGTACTCGCCGGACGGGAGACCCCGAGTCGCTTGCTTCTCGCGGGCGAAATCCCACGCGGCACGCTTCACGTCGAAACCCGGCAACTCCTGCAGACGCTGGAACAATTCTCGCGGATGAGTGTTTCGCCGTAGATGCTTCCAAGAGACCAGACCCGGTACGATTTGTCCGTTGATGTCCGGTGGCGGAGACATAAGCGGAAAATTGAGTACCGCCACTCGCCCGCCCATACGGCTGACCATGGACCAAATCGTTTCCACGCGAATGTCGTGGAAGTTGTTCAGCGTGAAATAGAAAGTGCCGTTCCGTTCTT
>CAZURK010000476.1:0-7184 GCA_964623055.1 uncultured Pirellulaceae bacterium | reverse complement strand
CTCCTTCGATCGTCATGAGTTTTCGCAAGTCGTCGAGCGGCACGGAATTTGGCACGTACTGCACCGTACTGTCGGCAAACAGAACCAGGACGCCCTGACCGTCAAGGCCGTTCATAAGCGACGCAGGAAGTCTGTCGATGTGTAGATCACCCGGCTCCATCCAGTGCACATCCAGGTCCGCCACCTCGACAGCCAGAATCGTGTCGTCATCCAAATCCTCCAAGGAGCACGTTCGTGATTCGTCGAATGGCGTGCCGGGGCCGCAGATGAGCGCCACATTCGTGTACTGTCTATCCCGATTCGATAGATCGTGATCGAAGCAGAAGTAGTCCGGCGTGCGGCTGGACAAGAGACGAACCGCCGGATCGAACCACGGCTTGCTGTGGTCGATTCCCAGCATGAGTGCCTCCATGAACGGAACGATCTGGTATCGCCAACTTCCGACAGGTCTTCCCACGTCATCCCTCCGAATCGCCGGCGGCAGACGCCTGTATGTGTCTTGAAAGTTCTGCAGAGCAAGGCCCACATTCTTCAGCGCGTTGTGGCGACGGCGAAACGATACGGCTGTCGCGCCGTTGGCTGCGATATCGACCCGCTCCGAATCGAAGATGCGCGGAAGAGCGTCTGCCAGGCTGGTGTCGAGGATCGGGTGTCCGTCGAGCAGAAGGACCTCTTTACCGTCGATCTCAGGCCGGCAACCGTCGTGACGCTATACCTGACACCCGAATACAACGAAAAACTCCTTCCGCAGCTTGCACGCCTGCCACCCGGGGCTCGCGTCGTTTCGCATCAGTTCAACATGCACGGCGTTGTGCCCGATAAGGTGGTGCGCGTGCGGTCGAAACACGACGGTCGGATACACGTGCTTTATCTGTGGACAGCGCCCGTCAAATCTTCCAGCTCGCGGGTCCTTGGGGCTTCAGCCGATAACGACTACCCGTGGCTGGGAAACGATCTTGGCATCACCGACGATGTCCCCGAGCCTTGGACACCCGTGTCGGTCGATGGCCAGCGGGTGCGCGTCTGGGGTAGAACGATCGACTTCGGCGAAGCTCTGCTGCCCGCACAGATCACCAGTCAGAACGTCAAGCTGCTTGTCGCTTCTGCGTCCATCACGGTCGCCTCCGGTGGTCGAGTGTTGGACCTCAGCAAGGCGCGGGCTCGTTGGCTCGAGAATCGCAAGGACAGGGTGGTCCGCGAAGCCACGGCACAAAGCGGTTCGCTGACGGCCCGTACCGTGACGACTGTCGAATTCGATGGCATGATCCATGTCAAGCTTGCCTTGATGCCTGACGCGCCAACATCGCTCGAACGAGTGACCATTACCGTGCCCATCGACCGAAAAGTCGCGCAAGTCTACGGTCGATACCTGAACTACGACTTCGCGGCCCTGCGCACGGACAAGATGAGTCTCGCCACGTGTACCCAGCGGATCACCGAGCCGATTCATTCCGACTTCAATCCGGAGATCTGGTTGGGCAACCGAAATGTCGGTATCACTTGGGCGGCCGAGACGAATTGTCAGTACGACCTGATCGACGCGGAGAAGACGCTGTCTGTCTACCCGAAGACGGACTCCGTGGAATTGGTCGTCAGTATTGTCGATCATCCCGTCACGTTAAGCGAACCGAAGACAATCGAGTTCGCACTGTTTCCAACGCCGCTGAAACCGGTCGATCTACGCATGCGCCAGATTCGTCTGGCTGCGTTCGGACGACATCTGACTGCCTTCGCCGCCGACATCAGCCAAGAGAATTATGACTACTACAGCATCTGCATGCCACACGAATTCGAGGCCACGCACAACAGTCTTCCTATGTCCTCGCGAGGCGAGCGTAACCGACGTTTGCAGGAGCGACTGGACAAAGCGGGCGTCAAGTTCATCCCGTACGGTGCGCTGGGGTATACGAACGCGGTGTTGGAGGCTCCTCGCCGGTTCTACGATCGGTGGCACAACACGCCTGTCTCCAAATCGACACTCGAACGGTGGGGCGAATACGACCGCGGCGAAACGCGCGACTTGAGTCTGATGCGAGGGCTCCACTGGGACGGATACCGTGTCTGTCCCTCGCCGCGAAGCTACGCCGATTTTCTGGTTTGGGCTTACGCGGGCGAAATCAAGTTCGGCGACATTGACGGCATCTACTTCGATCACGGCGAGGTCAGCCACTCGTGTCGCAATCCCAACCACGACCACTTCCGCAACGCAACGGGCACTCAACACAAGTTCCACTACGGTGTGTTCGCCACACGAGATTTGTTGAAACGGCTGTGGATCGCGACCAAGCGGATCAATCCCGATTTGATCATCATTCAGCATCAGTCGCGTTCGCTGAAGTCGCTAAACTCGTTCGTCGACATGGCCGTGACCGGCGAGGCGATGAACGTGCTGTTTGCGGGTAGTCCATCCAGTCGCGGAGTCCGCGAGAATCCTTCGTCGTACAAACCCGACTACGACCAGATCCCGGAGCTGCTGATAGACTTCGACTATCTCGATACGTTCGGCTTCGAGGCGCGCATCCTGCCCCAGGTGAAATACTGTATCGAGCCTTACTGGAAAGAACACCCGGCCGAATACGACGACTACAGCCGAAAGATGTTCCGCCACACGCTCTTACGCGGCATCCGCCAATGGGTCGGAAACATGAGCCAGACCGCGATCGTCGAGGCATGGACCGCGATGGATCGAATTGGCCGACTGGATGGCACGGTAACATTTCATCCGTACTGGAACAACGCGGACACCGTTAGCACGACGCATCCCGACACGATCGCATCCTACTACGCAAGAACCGGCAGAGTTCAAGAAGCGGTATCAGAGCCGGGAGGGCGAGGCTCCCGCCGAGCCGAAACCACGGTGAAACACGGCTCAGCAGGAGCTTCGCCCTCCCGGAATCCGAATCTGAAATGTCTTCTGGTATTCGTGGGCAATTGCAGTGACGAAGAAATCGACGACGAGTTGACCGTGAGACTGGCAGAGTCTTTCACCGGCGCCATCGACGCCGTGACTGGAGAGCCGATCCACTTGGAAGGCAATCGCGTCCCGCTGTCCATCCCGGCCGGACTGTACAGGGCGGTGTTCCTCACCCGCTGACGAGACGCTCATGCGCAGTCTAGCCCGGGCATTTCAACCGTTTGTAGCCACGTTCGCCAGAACGTGGGACGTCGTCTCGGGGTACGACCACGTTCTGGCGAACGTGGCTACGACGGTCTGTCACGCAATTCCGAGGGGCGTGAAATATTCGAGCTAGGCTAATCCCTCCCAGTTTCGACCTTGGACCGTTTTCCGACAACGTCACCATAGCTGACCAAGCGGATGCCTCGGCGGCGGATCACTTCTTTCACTCGTGGGCTGGTGAACGCACGAGTGACGCCCTGGCGATCCTCGGCAACGTCTTCGTAGCCGCGATGTCCGATGGCTCGCATTTCGGGCGTGTCGAGGCCGGGATGCTCGACGATTAACCAGAGGCCCGGCTTAAGTTCTTCGAGGATTCGTACCAGGTTTTCCTCTTTCTGCTCGGCCGTAGTGTCCTTGCCGCCGAATCGTCCGGCCCGTTGCGCCCCTTCAACTCCCAACGGAAGGTGATACTCGTCGGCGAGCTTTTCTACCAGCGTTCTGAGTTCGGGCGTAGCGCTGGCTGTTCCCATATGGCAAGAAAGATGTGTGACGTTTGGCAGTTTGTCCAAGGCCAATTCGATCTGAGCCCTCAATTCCGACTCCACCTCGTCCAGCTTCGCGCCGGCCTGCAGGAAACCGGTATTGGCAGGAGAATCTCTTCTTTGGCTTGTGGTCGGGTAGAAGTGGCCACGGTCGTCGACCAAACTTGGCGCTTCGGTTACCGGGCCCCATTTCATGTTCTCCCACTCGCTGGTAAGCGTCAGGTGGACTCCCACGTCCAGCTTGGGATTATCGCAGAGCATCTTGACCGCTTCGTTGAACCACGGAGCCGGCACCATCACCTCGACCGACCGAACGATTCCTTCGCGATAGGTTTGGATACACGCCACGTTGGCGGCGTGTGATGACCCAATATCGTCGGCTCGTACAATCAACCGGATGCCTGAATCCTCCGCAGACTCACAGACATCGGGCATAGCGAAACCGAGGAGGACGACAAGAGTCAGACTGAGGATGCGTACGCAAATCGCTGTTCTTCTCATGGCAATCACTCACTTGCGAAGGGTTGCGGTAGGGGACTCATCCAATTGTATAATGAGCGGCATTACCACGCGACCAAGTCGCCGAACCACTACCCTGATCTGAATGCCGGCGTCAAACTCGCAAAGGAGGATTTGATGCGTGTGTCTTCGTACCAGTTGCTTTCGGTGCTTTGCCTGTTGATTGCCATCAATGCGCCGCTGACCGCCGATCAACAGGCCGCTCGCGAACTCGTCAAACGATCCGGGATCTCGAAGGGCATTTGCTCCGTGCCGAATTGCGGCACAGGTGATCTTGCCGTGGATATCGCGAGGCAAAGCGATTTCCTCGTTCACGCGTTCGATGCGGACACCGCGAACGTGGACGAGGCGATCAAGCGTGCCGATCGCGCGGAGTTCCTGGGAAAGAACGTTCAAATGGAACGCCTCGACGTTGATCTCTTGCCGTATGCCGACAACTTCGTGGACCTGGTCGTGGTAGACCAACCACGTGGAATCAGAGCCGCCGAGGTCTTTCGCGTCGTGCGTCCACTGGGCTGCACACTTGTCCGCAGTGACACGGAACTGATCGCGACGCTGGGTCAGGCCGGTTTCGATGTCGAGGACGTGTCAGATGGGTGGACGCTCGCGCGCAAACCGGGACTCGACGGAGTGGACGACTGGTCGCATTGGTGCCACGGACCCGACAACAACCCCGTGTCGAACGATACGGTGATCCAGGCGCCTTATCTTACGCAATGGTTCGGCGAGCCCTACTATCACGCGATGCCCGTGGTCAGTACGACTGCAGCGGGGCGTGTGTTCATCGCTTCGGGGCATATCGCGCACCACGATCGCGAGATTCCAACCCTGAACACGCTCGTCGCCCGCAATGGCTACAACGGCCGCGTGCTCTGGCAGCGCAGCCTTCCGGCCGGCTACCTCGTGCACCGCTCGGCTTTCATTGCGACTGACGACATCTTCTATATGGTTGACGGCGATGGTGTCCTAACGCTCGATCCGGAAACGGGGGCCGAGCTGGAACGCATCCGTATATTCGAGGCCAAGGGCACGCTGATGTGGATGGCCAAGGTGAGAGACGTGCTGTACGTGCTGGCCGGGGAAAATGAGCCGCCGGCCGAAATCATGAAGGTCCATGCCACGTGGCGTGGCTGGGGCTGGAGCAACGTCGACAAGAACTACTCGCCCAGAGGAAAACACCAAATCCGTTGGGGCTTCGGCCAGACGCTTGCCGCATACGACCTCGCGCAGCGGAAACTGCTTTGGAAGCACGAGCAATCCAATATCGACTCGCGTGGTATGGGTATTCTCGGAGACAGCCTGTTTTACTACGTACCTTCCTCCAGACTCGCCTGCCTCGATCGTCACTCCGGCAAGGCCCTGTGGGTCAACGAAGACAGCGAAAAACTCTCGCTGATCGAGCAGGAGGCGCGGGGACTGACCGGCACGCCTGGGTTTCGGACGACTTCGATGCTCCTGGCCACACCGGTTGGGCTCTTCCTACAGGGCCAGAAACGCGTGAACGTCGTGGCTTTCTCGATGGACGACGGTCATTTCCTGTGGTCGAAGAAGAAGTTTCACAACAATCCCAACATGCTATATGCACACGAAAGACTTTTCATCAGCGGTATTGAGAACAACGGTACCGTGCAGGTGATTGACCCGAAGAACGGCAACTCGCTCGAAGAACACAACTTCTGGAAGGGATCCTGGACGAGGCTGACCGGCAGCCCCGAGGCGCTCTATTGCCGTGGCGAAGGGCTGGGCCGGTACGATTTTGCGCAGAAGGTCTATCAAGCGGAACGAACGGCTCGGCCCGGCTGCAACGATGGCGCTATACCGGCCAACGGTCTTCTCTACGTGGGACCGTGGCTATGCGACTGCAACCTATCGATACTCGGGCAGATGGTGCTCGGCCCGGCCGGCAAGTTCGAGGCCCATTCACAAACACTGACAGAGAAGCACTTGGAAGCGGCCGCGTCACCGCGCATCGAGAATGCACTGGCCGTTGACGACCTTGACTGGCCCGTGTACCGGGCAGACAACAATCGGTCGGCTTCTTCCGCTGCTACGGTATCTTCCGAAGCGCGAGTGCTCTGGAAAAGCGAACCGCGTACCGAAAGCGCTCTTCAGAGCCAACCCGTGACAGCCGGTGGGCTCGTATTCTCGGCAGGCGAAGATGGCCTCGTCCGATGCCTTGACGCCAATCGGGGCACGGAAAAATGGTCGTTCGCAACGGGCGGGCCCGTGATCGCCTCGCCCACCGTCTGGGAAGGGCGCGTGTTCGTGGGTTCGGGCGACGGGTACGTGCACTGTCTGGAAGCGACAACGGGCAAGCTCGCCTGGCGCTTCCGAGTAGCCCCCGTGGAACGGAGAATCATGGTGTACGGGCGTCTTACTTCCACGTGGCCGGTGAACAGCGGCGTCCTCGTCCATGACGGGGTGGCTTATGCAGCGGCGGGGCTCGTATACCGCGACGGCACGCACGTCGTGGCACTGGACGCTCGTTCCGGAAGACTGCGGTGGCACAATGGCACTGCCGGCAAACCGATCAACGAACGGTACGAACTGCAGGCGGCATCCGCGTTGGGCACACTGGCGATCGGCAAGAACCGCCTGTGGCTCGCTTCTGGCAACGTGGTGGCGCCGGTCTCTTTCGATCTGGAAACCGGCGAGGCGCATGTCGGCCCGGCCCAACGCGTCCCCGCATGGAACACGGTCATGGCGCAGAAACCCGAACCGGCGGGACGGGACATTATGGTCTTCGGGGATCGTTTTGTGCTGCACGGTGGGCGCCTACTGTACAGCGGCGAGGGACATGTCGTCTCTTCGGCGCAGGTCAATTTCAGATTACTTGATGACCAAGGACGGTTACACGGTCCTGCTTTCACGCCGGTGCGCCATTGTGCCGTTCCTCCTGTTTGGGACGGCGAGCTTTTCGTGACTCCGACATCGCGATACGGAGACGTTGTGGCATGGAAAGCCTCGGATGTCGAGAAGCGACTAATAGACGCTGTCGCTTTGAT
>CAZURK010000475.1:0-7304 GCA_964623055.1 uncultured Pirellulaceae bacterium | reverse complement strand
GTTTCACCAGGTCGCGGATGTTGATGCCTTCGATGAACTCGAAAACGATGTAGTGGAGTCCCTTGTCCTCGCCTACGTGGAAAACCTGGGCTATGTTCCGATGATCCAGTTGAGCTGCGTTTTGGGCCTCCTTCTGGAACCGCTGCTTCGTGTCGCGGTCGGTCCGGTCGCCTGACAGCACCTTTACCGCAACCGTACGGTTCAGGTTCGTGTCCAGCGCTCGAAACACAGCTCCCATACCACCACCGCCGACGAACTTCTCGAGCTTGAGGTGTTCGAGCGTGGCGCCTTCCAGCATCTCGCCGAGCTGCTTTGGAGTGCCGGCGATGATGGTGACATCTCCACCACTGGACGACGATTGCACGACGGGCCGATCTTTCGAGATAACCGTCTCTTGCAGGTTGGAGAAGTAGTCCTCGTCCGATCCGCCGTCGGGCGGCATTGCGGCGCAGTCGTCCACGGCCGCATCTTTCGCGTCCGCGAACGGTTCGCTGGAACGCTTCGTCACGTCTAAGTCGCTCGACGGTTCGGAAAGGTCGGGCGGCTGACTGGTTTCTTGGTCCGTTGTGCTGCTGCCCATCAAAGTCTCTGTCTGGCCAAGTCCATAATCATGTGGGAGTGGGCGTCACCGTTGTCCCTGAATCGGGGCAAACTCGTGGCAGCCAAAGTAGACGACTTGTCGCGAATGATCGTCCTTGTGCTGACTCCCTCTGCCCTACAAAAATAGCACACCCCGCCAGTGCGAAGGGCCATCGCTATCCAGACCGGAATCGGCTGATTTTCGAGAGAAGACCGGGTTCATTCTATTCCCATTGTACATCCGATTCAACAATCTGTGGCGGATTCGAGGGGTATTGTGGGGGATGGCCCACTTTAACCAGACGGCTTGGAGATTAACATGGTGGACAACTCGAAGCGGTCTGGAGCACTGTGATGACGCAAAAGGCAACGTTTTTCCCGGCATTTCCTGTCGTTTGGGTAATCGCGGTTGTGGCGTCCATCGCCGCTACGCCGAGACTTCTCGCCGATACCTCCCGTCAACCTAACGTCCTGATGATCCTGGTGGACGACTTGGGCTACGGAGATCTGAGCAGCTTCGGCGCTACAGATTTGCGGTCCCCGAACATCGACAGGCTGGTCACGTCGGGCATTCGTCTCGACAACTTCTACGCGAACTGTCCCGTCTGCTCGCCCACGCGAGTTTCGCTGTTGACCGGGAGATACCCCGAACTGGCTGGGGTTCCCGGCGTTATTCGCACACACGCCGATAATAGTTGGGGGTATCTGACTCCCGATGCCGTGTTCCTTCCAGAGGTGTTGAAGCGAGCCGGCTACCACACTGCGATCGTGGGAAAATGGCACCTGGGGCTGGAGGAGCCCAACCGGCCGACCGATCGCGGCTTCGACCACTTTCACGGGTTCCTTGGCGACATGATGGACGACTACTACAAGCACCGTCGCCATGGAATCAACTACATGAGGTTGAACGAAACGGAGATCGACCCGCCTGGGCACGCCACCGACCTTTTCAGCACATGGGCAAGCGACTATTTGCGCGATCGAGCGGCCAAACAGGATCAGCCGTTTTTCCTGTACCTGGCGTACAATGCGCCGCACACGCCGATTCAGCCGCCCGGTGACTGGTTGGGCCGAGTCAAGGAGCGAGAAGCAGGGATTGACGACAGACGAGCCAAGCTGGTGGCGTTGATCGAACACATGGACGACGGCATCGGGCGTGTGATCGCCACACTGAACGAAACCGGGCTTGCCGACAACACGCTGGTTCTGTTCTCGTCCGATAACGGCGGGCAGATCTCCGTTGGTGCGAACAACGGACCGTGGCGCGATGGAAAACAGAGCATGTACGAAGGCGGTTTGCGAGTGCCGTTTTGTGCCGTTTGGCCCGGTCGCATCGAGCCGGGCACGCGATCCGATCGCGTCGCGCTGACGATGGACCTGTTCCCAACGATGTGCGAAGCCGCCGGTGCGTCATTCACCCATGAGATCGAGGGCCGGTCCATTCTGCCCACGCTGCTGGACAAGCGGCAGTCGCAGGAGGATCGCGATTTATTTTTTCACCGTCGCGAAGGCGGCGACCGTTATGGCGGTTTGACAATCAACGCCATCCGCCGCGGCGACTGGAAGCTGCTCCAGAACAGCCCCTTTGCACCGCTGGAACTGTACAACCTGACGGACGATCCGAAGGAAGAGAACGATCTGGCCACGCAGAATCGTCAGAAGTTTCGCGAACTGTCCCGCGCGTTACGTGTCCAAATCCAACGTGGAGGAGCCGTGCCCTGGCAACCGCCAGAAAGGGCGCTGACGCCGTGATTACGACAAGCCAATAGGCCGCGCGACATAGCCCACCCCACCGGGTTGCGGTTAAACAAAGAAAGATGAAGGGAACGAATTCGACATGGAAATGGAAAAACTAGTATCGCTGTGTAAACGGCGCGGCTTCCTGTTTCAGTCCAGCGAGATCTACGGCGGCCTAAACGGTTTCTGGGACTACGGCCCGCTGGGCGTGGAGCTGAAACGCAACATCAAGGACGCGTGGTGGCGAGACATGGTTACGGGCCACGACGATTCGTCGGTCGTGAACAATGCACCAGCGGCCTATCAAATGACGGGGCTGGACTGCACGATCATCATGCATCCGCAAGTCTGGAAATGCTCGGGCCACTACGATCTGTTCCACGACCAGATGGTCGACTGCCGCGAGTCAAAACGGCGATACCGCTACGATCAAGTGCGCGGCCGCTGGGTGGAGGCCAGGGGCGACAGAGTTTTCGTGGCCACGTCGGTCGAGGTGGAAAAGGAGGAAGAGGATACGCAGTCGCGAGCACTGAAGTATTTCGGCCTCCGCAAGAAGAACATTGACGAATTGGCTTGGGACGGCCCATTCGTCACGCTGCCCGAGGTCGACGATCTGTCAAAGGTGCTGGGCCCGGACGCCAAGGCACTGGGCACACTGACCGAACCGCGTGAATTCAACTTGATGTTCAAGACCTTCGTCGGCGCGCTGTCCGGCGAAGAAGGCACGGCATTCCTGCGCCCGGAAACGGCTCAAGGCATCTTCGTCAACTTCAAGAACGTGTTGGACAGCTCACGAGTGCGTCTTCCGTTTGGTATCGCCCAGATCGGCAAGAGCTTTCGCAACGAGATTACACCGCGCAACTTCACGTTCCGCTCGCGCGAATTCGAGCAAATGGAAATCGAGTTCTTCTGCCATCCGGATTCGTCCAACCAGTGGTACCAGTACTGGCGCGACCGTCGGATGAAGTGGTACGTCGACCTGGGCTTGGCCGGCGACCGTCTGCAGTTGCGCGAGCATGATCCCGAGGAACTCAGTCACTACTCGACAGGCACGGCCGACATCGAATACGCATTTCCGTTCCTGCCGCCCGGCGAGTACGGCGAATTGGAGGGCATTGCTCATCGCGGTGATTTCGATTTACGCAGCCACATGGAAGGCAAGCTGGACGAGAAGACGTGTCCGCTAGAGTTGGAAAAAGGCCCCGATGGCAAACCCAAGTGGAAAGGCAGCGGCCGCGATCTGACGTACCGTGATGACTTGACGGGCGAGCGATATACGCCGCACGTCATCGAGCCGTCGGCCGGCGCAGATCGAGCAACACTTGCCTTCCTGTGCGAAGCGTACACAGAAGATGAAGCGCCGGACGAGAAAGGCGTGATGAAACCGCGTACGCTAATGAAATTCAACCCGCGTCTGGCTCCGATCAAGGCAGCGGTATTTCCGTTGGTCAAGAAAGACGGTATGCCGGAAATCGCGCGCGAAATCTATCGGGCGCTGAAGCCGCACTTCAATGTCTTCTACGACGAAAAAGGCGCCGTCGGTCGGCGTTACCGCCGGCAGGACGAGGCCGGCACACCCTATTGCATCACCGTCGATAGCCAGACCCTGCAGGACAAAACCGTCACCATCCGCGACCGCGACACGCTCGAACAGTGGCGAGTCAAAATGGATGACTGCGTCGCGGAAATCCGTCAGCGTCTTGCTTGAGGATCGGCTGACATGGCCTTGACGCTTGGGGAATGTGTACCCGTCAGCTCCCGTAGTGGCGGCTGGAAGCCACCACTACGAAAACCGGGAAGTGAGCGCTTGTTTACTACTCGTGGCGTAGCGCCTCGATGGGATCCATATTCGCCGCCCGAATCGCCGGGTAGATGCCGAACAGGATTCCGACGGCCACAGAAATCCCGAATGCAACCGGCACGGACTCGTGGACAACGATTGGCGTGACGGTCCGCACGACATCTGGCAGTCTTTCCATCAGGTCGGGGCGGTACGAGGCCAACGCATCGCGGAAGGATCTGATGATGGGTGGGCAGAAATATCCGAACACCACGCCGGTCAACCCACCGACGATGGACAGAGAAATCGTCTCGACAAGGAATTGTGTGACGATGTGCAGGCGAGCAGCACCCAGGGCGCGGCGAATCCCGATTTCTCGTGTGCGTTCGGTCACGGTGGCCAGCATGATGTTCATGATGCCGATGCCGCCCACCAACAGCGAGATCGCGGCGATCAGCCCCATGAAGACCATGAACATCAACCGGGTGACGCGGGCCTGCTCCAGAAGCTCCTCCGGGACGACGACTGCAACGTCTTGTCGATACTTCTTGGGCTCGGCCGATGCTTCGGAGTCTTCGGCATTCGCGTCTTTCTTCTGCGGGGCCAAACCCAATGTAGCCCGAACCAGGTCCGCCGTAGTCCGGACGTTTTCGATCGAATCGACCCGCAGTGTGATCTGATTCAGTTCGACCACCTCGACGCTAAACGTACTGCCACGTCGCGTGATGATAAAGTCGCCAATTCGTTGCCTGAGCGTGCTGATCGGTATGTACACGTCGGTGGCGAAGTCTTGCGCGGAAAGCGAACCGCCGATCGCTGCCGTGGGATCGCGGTGCTTCAGCACACCCACAACCTCGAAATAGTCCTGACTCTCCGACAAGTAGATGCGACGGCCAACGGGGTCCTCGAAAGGAAATAGCCGCTCGGCCAATCGTGCCGCCAACACGCAGTGACTGTGGCGTTCGTCCACGTCCGTATCGGTCAGATATCGGCCGCGGTCAATCTCAAGACGCGTCACCTCGAAGTACTCGGGTGTGCAACCGACCAGCCGTCCATCGACGGGATCACGGCGCCCGTAGCTGATCTGCCGTCGAATCTCACGAATTGGCAGAGCGCTTTTGAGCGTTGGTATCGTCTTCACCAGACGATCATATTCCTCTCGCTTCAGTCCGTAGGGCACCGGGCCCGTGAATCCGGCGGTAGACTCGCTGGGCGGCTTCACGCTGAGGACGATGATATTGTCGGCACCCAATCCTTCGATTTGCCGTTGCGCTTGCTGGCTTATGCCTTCGCCGATCGCGACCAGCCAGATAACGCTGGCCACGCCGATGAAGATGCCCAATACCGTCAACAGCGACCGCAGCGGATGCAGCAGCAGACTCTTGACGCCAAGTATCCAGGTGCGGATCCAAAACACGAGAAGACCCAAATCAGGAATGACCAATGACCAATGACGAATGACGCCAGCAGCCTACCATCATTCTACACCAAACGCACCCACCGGTGGGATCGGCACGCCGCCGGCTCGTCCGAGACTGCCAGGCAGGAATCGAGGCTCGATGGCAAAGGCGACTCCTACGTTATCGCGGCTGTGATCCACGTTCAGCCCGATGCGAACCAAGACCGATTCGCCGATTCGCGTAAAGCTGATCTTCTCGCCGATACTCCCGGTCGCGCCCAGATCGATCGCGCCGCCCGCGTTCATGATCCACTTCTCGCTCATGCGGTAGTTCAGTGCGGCGGAAATGATATTGCTGCTGATCGGCCCTTCGATCGAGCGGTAGCCCAAGTACAAGTTGCCGCGGAACGGCCGACTGAGCATTCCTCCCAGCGAGAACGTTCGGAGGCCGTCGTGGAAGACATCGGCAAAACCGTCTGAAAGCACCGCAAACCGGTCGCCCACGTGCCAGCGGAAATCGTAGTTCAGCAGGCCTACCTCTTCGCCAAAGTTATCCCGGTCGGGCTTAGGGAAGAACGAACCCTCCAAATCGAAAACGATCCAGTCGATGATGCGTTCCTGCCCTGGGGAACCGCGTTTTGTTTGCCAGCGCTGACGGATTCCAGCCTGGACGACCATCAAATCATCCGCAATTTCCGTGCTGGGCGCGGTCACCCAACTCTGCATGCCGGTGCGTAGGGCGTAGTACCTTTCGTCGATTTCGTTTGGCAAGACACCGCCGGGCAAGAGCGGAATGAACCGCCGGCGGAAGTGCTCCGTCGAATCGTCATCCAGCGCGTCGTAGAGGGGAAACCTATCGAAATTGCGGTCGGCATCTGCCCAAAGGAACTCTGCATCCAACACGACCTTGTGCGCGAGGCCGTTCAGATTGAACAGCATATTGTGGACGTGCGGATTGACCCGCCAAAAAGGAATGCTCCCGCGCACGCCGGCTTGTCCGTAGAGGCGTCGCACATCCGTTTCGTTGCGATCCTCCTTCCAAAACGCCACTTCGCCCAGGGCATACGGAGTGACCTTGAACGGCCCCAGCAGCAGCGGTAAATCGATCTCGTGGCGTGTGGCGGTTCGCAGGCCGGATCGGTCGTCGAAGCGTGCGCCTGCGGTCGTGGTTTCCCACGGCAACGAGGCCTGAACAGGCTCGAAGGCGAAGATCGCCGGGTCCACAGTCTCCAATTGAGCATAGCCAACATGAGAATGGGCAAACCAGGTGACGCGGTCGAAGATCGAGTGGCCCAACAGGAAATGGTCAAAACGCGGCAGCCATTCAGTCTGCGTGAAGAAGTCGTTCATCCGTACGTTGGACGAAATGCCCCACGAATTACCGGCGATCAGTTGCTTCAATTCCAGACCGGTGGTCTGGTCCTTGAACTCGTCCCATTCGTTCTCGTGGTACTGTTCAAGGAAGTTCCGATCGCTTATCAGGCCGACCTCGCCGGTCAACTGGAAGCCGTCGGGCAGGTAGTGTCGATGCTGCCAGTGGACGCGTCCGCGGTATTCTTCAGCCAGAGGCACGGCGCGCCGGCCACGGCCGAGATTGTCCAGCCCGTGGTCCTTCAATCCCCACGCATCGAACACGCCTCGGACCGGGCCTGGGATATGCAGGAAGCCGAAACGATCGTACTGGAAGTTGGTTCCTAAACCGAAACCTCGTTGGCTGAGATAGTTCGGCGAGATCGTCCAGTCTGTCCCCTCCGGCGCGTTGCGCACACCCAACAAGTGATAGACATCCAGATCGGGAAGCACCTGCAG
>CAZURK010000474.1:0-7382 GCA_964623055.1 uncultured Pirellulaceae bacterium | reverse complement strand
CGCAACGACTTCACCTCGGTCTTCTTGTTGAAATCGCCGTTCACATGGACGAGGTAGCCGTGGCGCCATAGTGCCCAGCGCGCGCCATCGGCTTTGGAGTTGATTCGCTCGACGATCTCGGGCCGTAAACCGATCTCGGCAGGTTCGCGGCGTTCTTGGTGTGCGAGCGACTCGCCGGGCGGCGGAAAATAGAAGGTGGACCGATCCTCGTCGTCTGCCGACAACGGCGCCATAATCGAGATCAACACGACAGCAAATGCTGTGGACACTCTCATTTTGATCTCCGCACTGGGCCGATGACGGTTTCCTTCAGTCCCTTTGTCGAGATACCCGCCGTTGTCACCTGGCCCCAGGAGAACATCGTATCCGTCCATCCGTCCATGAGGCTGCTGTTTCCGCCCGCATGACCGCGAACCAGCGGAGTGTCGCTGATCAGTCGCTTGCCCTTCCACTGGCCGCGTGTCGCCACCAGCAATCCAACGCGGGCCAGGTCGCTGGCGCTCATCACGATCCAACCGCCGCCGCCTTGCACACGGCAGTCGTGAATCTCGTAAGGTGGATCGCAAAATAACCCGTAGCCCGGCATGCCTGGATACCACTCGCGATCGTCGCGCAGCTCTTTGCCCGTGGTCCATTCCCAATCGTCCGGCTTGATGCCCATGTGCCCGAACAGCCGTTCATCGAGTACGTCCTTGAGCTCCCTTTTCCAGACGGCGGTCAGCGCCTGCGAGAGCCGCCAGCGCCCGCCGCTGGAATAGCGCCTTTGCTTTCCCGGCTCGAACTGAGCGTAGTTGTCCCCAGTCGGGTCGCCGGTCCACTTAGCCCAACTCGGCACGTCGCGTTTCGTGGACCAGAACCAGCCATTGCTAATCGGAAATCCGCCCTTCATCGCGTGCAAGTGAAAGAACGTCAGCGATCGATGATGGCCACGGTCGATCCGTTTGTGCTCGGCGTCCAACTCGCCCGCGCCGGTCCAGTATTTGCGAATCGGGTCGTTGGCATCTGCGATCAAACCTTCGTCAATTGCCAACTGAAGCGCGAACGATGTAAACGCCTTACCCACCGACGCGCTATTGACTTTGAAATCAGGGTCGCCAACCGTCTTCACCAGATAGCCGCCACGCGCGATGACCACACCGAATCGACGCTTCGGATTCTGCCCCCAGCTCTCATTGCCCACCGGCTTCTGCCGAGCCACCCACGCGTTCCACTTCGCGACGTCCAGCCCAGCCTCCTCCGGCGTGATCGTCTGCCATTCGTCCTCGGGAAAGGCGACCCAAGCTGGAACGTCCGCTGCCCAACCGGACGAGGAAGCAAGTGGCATCAGTAGAAATATCGTCGTCGATACGATGATTGCGATTCTCATTTGGTCAATCTCTTCGCATCGCTCGGCCAAGTGGGGCACGATTCCATCGTGCCAAGCACGTTGGAAACGTGCTCCACAATCGTTCACAACACATCTGACAAGTCGGCAATGAACACCTGACGTCGTCCGTCGGGGGCCCCGTTGAAGCAAACCTTCTTGAAATCGCGACTCCAGGCGGGATGCGGGTCCAAACGCAACGTTCCGCGGCCAAGATCTCCTTTGCGCCCCAGCGTGTAGATGTGACAGATCACCTCCACCTCGTCCGCCTGCGTGTCCAGCAGCCGTATGGGGACCTCTTTGTTGGGCGGGACAACGCCTTCGGAAGAGTAGGCGTCAGCAACCAGATACTTCCCGTCCGCGGTAATGCTGGGGTGCCCGCCGCCGGGATGCTTTTCGCTGATCACTCGGAAATCCGACCCGTCGTAACGGTATTGACAGAACAGCAGCCTGTTTCCATGGGGTCTCAGATTCATGATCAGGTGTTCGCCGTCCGGGTGCCAATTGGGATGATGACCGCCCTTGCTCCAGAGCTGGTGGTCGATGGCAAGCTGGATGTCGCTGCCGTCCGTCTTGAACGTAAACACCGACAGCTTCTGACGGCCCTTCGCCCTGGGAAGCGCGCGAAACACTTCCATGATACGCGTGTTCTGGCGATTGAACTTCGAATGGAACAGGTAACACACCACGTCCCCAAGAGACTGCGGGGCCGAGATCCGTTCATACAGATCGGCGACGCTTACCAACAACTGCTTCTGGTTCGTCTGCAGGTTGGTCTTCCAAAGGCCCTCGTCCGGTGAAGCCTTTACTGTCAGACGCGGCACGTTGCTCCAATCGACCGGAACGCCGTAACCGAATTGCGTGGAGTTCATCAGTTCGAGCGGGAACCCGATCACGCTCGACTCGTCAGGAGCGATGTGGTACATCGGGCCGGCGAACGCTTTCGCCTCGCCTGTTTCCAGGTCCAGCCGCACGGCCACACCGCGACCGTCGATCAAGTCGTTGGTGTAAAGATGCCGGTCCGTTCGCCCCCAGTTCAGATTCGCCCCTAACTGGAATCCCCAGCCCTTTGTCTTGTAGACCGTTTCGATCGTCCGTGATTCAAGATCTATGACGCAGACATCGGCCGTGTCGCCCGGGTTCGGCTGGCGGTTCTGGAAAGGGAATCGGGTTACTGCCAAGTACCGCTGTGAAGGGCTGAATGGACAGACGTCGTAGAAGGTGTGCAGATAGAACCCGTCGTCCGGAGTCACGCAAGACACCTTGCCAAACGTTCTTCCCGGTCGGTACGGACGCACAGGAAAGGGCCGTTTCGATGAAGGCGGCTTCGCCACCGCCCAAACGCCCATTCCGACTGTTGCGGCTACCAATCCTGCCGACGTATGTAGAAAAGCTCTTCGCCTCATCGAAGTATCCTCCTCCGTTTGACTGTATCGTAATGTCCATAGTCTCTCGAATCCATACTCGGGCGAGCGTGCATCACGACAGACTTCAGAGGAAGGGCGTTCATCCGAGACACCGCAATGTCTTTCTTGACGGCGGCACGACCTTCTGATTGCAGGCCAACGCATGAATCGAGTTGTGGGGATTACGTGGAAACGTGGACCAGGGGAGTTGGAGACTGAGAGAATTGGCTATGATAATGCCAGGGTCAACTGTTGTGGCAGAGACATCACGAGCAAGAGGGCGCGGGCGATGCCAATATGGAAAACAGGGACAATTTCGCGGAATCTTGAAGTCGCGGGGCATCGATGATGAAAAACCGCATACTGAAACAAGCTGGCATTGACGCACTTGAGGATCTTCCGGTTATCATTGCCGTTCACGACAAAGAGAACCATATCCTTTGGGCGAACACATGCTACAGGGAAGCCACCGGTTTGACCCTGCCGCAGATAGAAGACAACAAATGCTACACCGTTTGGCAACTGAACCAACCGTGCCGTAACTGTCCAGTCATCAAGGCCATCGAGACTGGCGAAGTCGCCGAGGCAAAGTTAACTCCCCAAAACCAAGCCCACTGGCCCGAGTCACAGGGGGCGTGGTCATCAAAGGCCCAGCCGATCAGGGATGATGAAGGCAAGATTATCGGTGCAATTGAGATTGCGTATGACATCACCGAACAGTGGCGGCGTGAGGAGGCGTTGCGAGAGAGCGAAGCACGTTTAGCAGAAACTCAACGCATTGCCCATATCGGTTACTGGGAGGTCGATCTGACCAGCGGCGAAGTCACGTGGTCAGACGAGTTGTACCGAATCATGCAGGTCGATCCGGATGCTCAATTGGACCTGGACACGGCCATGCGTGAATTCACGCACCCAGATGACAGGGTCCTGGCACAAAAGGCAGTCCAAGAGGCCATGGCCACGGGTGAAGTGCCGCCGTTCGAGTTTCGAGCGATCACGGGAGAAGGTGAAGAGCGTGTCCTTTGGAGCAAAGGGAAGGTCATCAGGAACGCCCATGATGAACCTGTCAGGTTTGTCGGAGTCAATCAGGACGTCACCGAGCGGAGGCGGGCTGAGGAGTCTCTGCGAGAAACCGAGGCGAGTAACCGCGCGATCCTTGGTGCCATGCCGGATATGATGTTTCGCCTATCGCGCGACGGCACACACTTGGACTTTCACGCAACGGATCCACAGCAACTGTACGTCCCGCCGGATCACATCATCGGGAGGACCGTTGGTGACCTCCTGCCGCCTGACGTGGCAGGGGAGTACATAAGACGCATCGGGCGGACATTTGCCCACCATGCGACGGAGATTTTTGAGTATCAACTCGGGTTCCCGGATGGGGCGCGCTACTTCGAGGCCCGAATGGTTCTCTGCGGGGACGATAGCGTGCTGACGATCGTGCGTGACATCACCGAGCGCAAGCAGGCGGAAGAGGCACGGCAACGGGTACTCACGCTCCTGGAGAAGGCCGAGAAAATCGGGATGTCGGGGTCTTGGTCACAGGACGTGCGGACCGGCCTGGAGGAATGGTCCCAGGGAGAATACGACATTCATGGCCTCGCACAGGATGTCTCGCCGTGCCATGAACGGCATTTGCAGTGTGTGCATCCAGAGGACAGGGACCGGCACGACAAGCTCTTCAAAGAACACCTGGCATCCGATAGGACACACTGCACGCAGGAGTACAGAATTCAAAGAGAAGATGGGAAAATTCGGCATATCGAAGCCAACTATCAGATTGTCCGGGACGACGCCGGTCGACCCTTGTCTGCCCACGGGACGGACAAGGACACTACCGAGCGAAAGCTGCTGGAGGAGCAACTCCGACACGCTACGAAGATGGAGGCCGTCGGACAACTGGCCTCTGGGGTGGCCCACGAGTTCAACAACCTGCTGTTCGGAATCCTGGGTAGTGCCGAGCTGATTCTTGCCACGCTGGAAGGTGACCTTCCCGCGCACGTCGACCGTCCCCTGCGAGACATCAAAAAGTGCGGACGGCGTGGTGCTGCTTTGACAAAACAGTTGCTCAGCTTTGCCAGAAAGAAAACGCCGGAGATATCGCAATTTGATATCAACCAGGTGATCAGCGACCTGGATACTGTGCTCCAACAGGTGAGCGGCGAGCGCATCGCATTAGAAGTGGATCTTGCCTTGGACCTGCGACCAGTCGAAGCCGACCGTGGCGATGTCGAGCAGGCGATCATGAATCTGGCCAGAAATGCTCGTGACGCAATGCCGGATGGAGGTGCACTGACGATCTGCACGGCCGCGGAACAGCTTGACGAGGCTCGCCTAACCACAAATCCCCTCGCCCATCCGGGACTCTATGTGCGGTTGTCCGTGACCGATACGGGATGCGGGATGACGCCGGAGACCGTGGAACGCGTTTTCGAGCCGTTCTTCACCACCAAACCCGTGGGCAAAGGGACCGGCTTGGGCCTTTCGACCGTGTTTGCTGATGTGACAAAGAACCGCGGAATCATCGAAGTCGACAGCCGCCAGGGCGAGGGAACGGAGTTTCGTATCTTTCTGCCCGCCGCTGACGAGAAGAGTGGCCCGACGAGTGATGACACGGAGGTTTTGGCCGATCAGTTACCCGGCGGCAACGAGACGATCCTGGTCGTCGACGACGATCAAGTGGTGCTCGATTCCGCGGCCTTCCTACTTGAAACCCGAGGATATTCGGTCATGCGCGCATGCGGCGGGCGCGAAGCGATCGAGGCGGCCGCCTCCCACACCGGGGCAATCGAGCTGTTGTTGACCGACGTTACCATGCCCGGCATCAACGGTTGGGAACTTGCGCAGGAGCTTACCGGGAAACGACCGGACACGAAGGTCATTTTTATGTCCGGTTACGCCGAGGATGTTCTCAAAGCCGGCGCGGCCGAGGCCGAGCACATCGAGTTCCTCCAGAAGCCTCCGGAGACCGAGGCGCTGTTTCGGCGAATCCGAGAGGTATTGGACGCTCCTGGGAGGCCCGCGCCATAACCCGGCAAGTCTCCTGCGTCTCCTCCGCGGGCAGGCCCGGAGGAAGGGGCCATTCGGGCAATTGCTGGTCGCACCCATCCGTGCGATTCTATCCGTGTGCGCATCGCAATGCAGAGCGCACACGGATAGAAGCACACGGATATCGGCACTCGAGAAGGGATGATCCTCCTGCGTGTGCCCCATGATAACGTGAACGGTCTTCGAGCGAAATTGCGTGCCACAAAGCCATCTGTTCCGTGAAACAGTTATACTATGACGCGAGGAGGACAACGACTATGACAGCAAATTGTGCGAGAAGGGTTGCATTGCCGTGTCTCTGCTTGGCCTTGACAATCCGGCTTCCGGTATCGTCTGGGGCGGGCCACGATGTGAAAAAGGCCGAGAATTCGACCGAGACCCGCGCCGAGTTTGATCGGCTTGTCGACGCTGATTGGCGGGAGGTCTTCCGCGATCCATGCACGAAGGATTGGCGGAAGCTCTGGTTTCTGGACGGGCAGCAGGCCACCGTCAAGAACACACCACAAGGGATGGAATTGAGGGCAGGTCCCGAATTCAGGAACGATGCTCACCACATGGTTCTGTGGACGAAGCAAGAGTTCGCGGGCGACCTGAAGATCGCATACGAATACACTCGCTTGGATTCGGAGACTCGATGCGTGAACATCCTGTACGTCCAGGCGACTGGCAGCGGCGCCGGCCCACATACAAAAGACATCACCGAGTGGGCCGAGTTGCGGGCCGTGCCGGCCATGCGAATGTACTTCAACCACATGCATACGTATCACATCAGCTATGCCGCCTATCCTAACGACAAGGACTCGACAGAGGACTATATCCGCGCACGCCGGTACATGCCGGAAGCCAACGGCCTGCGCGGAACGGACCTTGCGCCCGACTGTTTCCGAACCGGTCTGTTCAAGACCGGCGTGCCTCACAAGATCACAGTGATCAAGAGCGGGCAGGAGTTGTTCATGCTGATCCGCAATGACAAGAAACAGATGCTGTGTCACTGGAAGAACGAGTCATTTCCACCGATCCTCGAAGGTCGCATCGGCCTGAGGCACATGTTCACCCGCTCGGCCCGCTATCGCGATTTCCGGATCTCCACGCGGGCCGCCAATCCCAGCCAAGAATCAGGAGAAATCCGTGAGCGAACCAAAAACTGATCAGATACGCGGACGTACGGAACCTATTGGCCGCCGCAGTTTCATCGCCGGTACCGCTGCGACCGCCGCAGCGGTCATGGCGTCAAACGCCGTGCGAGGCCAATCAGCGGATTCCAGGGCACCGGGACGCAAGGTAAAACTGGGCGTGGTTGGCTGTGGTGGCCGCGGAAAGTGGATCGCCGGCCTCTTTCAAAAACACGGCGGCTACGAGATGTACGCCGTGGCCGACTATTTCCAGCAAGTGGCGGATGCCGCAGGTGATGCCCTGGGTGTCGACAAGGCACGCCGCTTCTCCGGCCTGTCAGGTTATCGCAAGTTGATAGATAGCGGCGTCGAAGCAGTCGCGCTGGAGACGCCACCGTACTTCTTCCCCGACCACGTCCAGGCGGCGGTCGACGCGGGACTCCATGTCTA
>CAZURK010000473.1:0-7385 GCA_964623055.1 uncultured Pirellulaceae bacterium | reverse complement strand
CACGCCCACGTGATCCATGGCCTCCAACGCAATCCGGGCCGGTCTTTCAAAGTTGAACTGTCCCCTTACACGTCGATTTACCAGGTGATTATGAGTGTCCACATAGATCAACTCTGTTGACGGTCTTGCCGTTGACCTGCGGTCAACCGGCTTCGTCTTCGCGATACCGCCGGTGAGCGGCAGGCCCGCAGCTTCTTGACGAGTGACATAGCCGTCATTATTCCGATCCATCCGCCCGAAGGCCGGAGGCGGCCCTCTGAACTCCGACTTGGATAATCGTCCATCCCTGTTGCGGTCCATGCGGTCAAAAGGAGTCTGGGCCAACAACGAAGTCGCGGAACAACAGACAAGCACAGGAAACAGAAGCACCAACAGCTTTGTTTTCACGAGTTCTACCTTTCTTCGCATTAGAGCGTGTCCCGGAATTCCGTACGATGGGCCTCCGAGCCCGTCGAGTCTCCAGAATCCTCCTGTTTCGACGGCCTCGGAGGCCCATCGTACGGTCAAAACCAACTCGACAGCGAGTTTCGGGACACGCTTTTAGTTGAGACGGATTTCGATTGCATCGCTTTCCTTCAGCGTTACTTCGCGGTCGAGTGTGACGAGGATCCGTCGTCGACGTGATTCATGAGTGACTCCTTGATTGTGAACGTGGTGTACGTCATGTTACTCAAAGATGCCGTCTGGATCACTGCCCTCTGCCAGTCTCCGCGAGGATTCCGGACGTTCGCTGACTACAACTACTATCCAGCGGCAAGGGACGCCAGACTTGGGGCGCACGCTGACCAGCAGAACTGATTCCATTGGGAGGTAACCATGAGCAAGCAGAACGTATCACGCCGCAGATTCATGAAGAAGGTGTCAACTGGAGCCGTGGCGGCCGTCACGGCGGGAACCGTTGCCGCCCACGGGAACGTCGTCAAGAAGGCCGATACACTGGGGGCCCTGGGTGGCACTCCCGTTAGAACAGAGCCCTTTCCCAAATGGCCGCAGCCAACTGCCGATATCGAGAAATCCCTCGTCGCGGCGTTTCGCTCTGGCAGTTGGGGCCGGAGGCTGGGCGAGCGGCGGCACGGCGCCGGCCAGGTTGGAATTCTCGAAAAGACGTTCGCCGAATTGATCGGGGCCAAACACTGTCTGGCGACAGGCTCGTGCACCCAGGCGTTGCACACGGCTTTGCACGCATTGGGCGTGGGGGCCGGCGACGAGGTTCTCGTCACGCCCTGTACGTACATCGCGTCGATCCAGGCAGTACTCCTTTGCAATGCGCTGCCGGTGTTCGTGGACGTGGATATCGACACGTTCCAGATGGATCCCGACAAGATCGGGCCGCTGGTGAACGAGAATACGCGGGTGGTCGAACCGGTTCATATCGGCGGAATCCCCTGCAGCATGGAGAAGCTGATGGGTATCGCCAAGAAGCACGACCTAAGAATGGTCGAAGACGCTGCCCAGGCCCATCTGGCGGAGTTCAAGGGGAAGAAATGCGGCACGTTCGGCGATCTGGGTTGCTTCAGCTTTCAGTCCAGCAAGGTGCTTGCTTGCGGCGAAGGGGGCGCGATCGTGAGCGATGACGCGGAGCTGATCGAGAAGTGCTACGCCTTCCACAACATTGGCCTCGACAGCAAGGGCGAGAGGCCCGGCATCGGCACGAAGTACCGGATGAACGAGTTCGAAGCCGCCGTCCTGAACCCTCAATTTGCCACGATCGAAGAACAGACACAGACCAGAAACGAGAACGCCACGTATCTTGCCGGCCGGTTGGAAGAAATCCCTGGGATAGCGCCTCAGAAACTGCACGAGGGAGTGACA
Source organism: uncultured Pirellulaceae bacterium (assembly GCA_964623055.1). GTDB lineage: Bacteria > Planctomycetota > Planctomycetia > Pirellulales > Pirellulaceae > JADHUC01. The sequence goes on along the minus strand of CAZURK010000473.1, from coordinate 5,573 downwards.
CGGGCTGCCTATTACATCTACGGCATCCGGTATCAGAAGGAGTATTTCAACAATGGTCCAAAGGTGAAATTCCTCAGGGCATTGCGGGGTGAAGGTATTCGGTTTTCGACCATGTACTTCGACCGGTTGAACACGCAGCCATACATCGAGAACACGTTGAACTCGCGGGCGTTTCAAAAGATCTACTCCAAGCAGCGGTTGGCCAGATATCGCGAGCAGAACCAGTGCCCTCTCAACGACCGGCTGTCGGAGGAAGGTATATGGCTTCCACAGTATGCGTTTCTGGGAGGCAAGAAACTCATGGATGAGATTGCTGATGCAATAGCAAAGATTCACGACAACAGAGACCAACTTGCCAAGCTGTAGGGAGCACGTGGAATCATGCCGTCTCGCCGAGAGTTCTTGTCCCAATCGACGGCTGGCGCGCTCGCCCTGACTGCGCTGTCCAGCCGTCTTGCGGCCGAAACACAATCGACGGATATCGCAGAACGAGAGAAGAAACGCGTCGCGCAGCTTCGTCGAATCAGTGCCGAGCATCCGCGGTTGCATTTCGATGGACAAGGCCTAAGTGAGCTACAATCGGGCCTGAAAGGTCGGCGACGGAAGTACGCCGAGAATCTCGTCCGCTGGGTGGAACGAAATCGCGATTGGACGCCGAAAGCCAGTCAGAGCGATCCGAAGTTCTCAAATACGGTGCTGGAGGAAGAAGGCGCCTATATCACGAATGTGGCTCTGGCGGCGGCGGTCACGCAGCGAGCCGACCTGCTCGCGCTCGCTCGGCGGCGGACGATGGCAATGTGCGACGCTCCCATCTCGCGTTTCAGCCTCTACAGCCTCGGCATGTACGTCGCGTCGCTCGCTCGTGCATACGACTGGCTGTACGACAAGCATTCCGACCAGGAACGGGCCAAGATTCGCGATCGTATCGAGACGATCATCACCGAGTTGTACAACGGCTCGGATGGAAGCCAACCGGGGGCTCAGTGGTGGGCGCCTTATCCGCTGCATCACGACTATTGGATACCGGTTGGTGGATTCGGCGAAGCCGCGCTGGCCTTGTTGGGCGAGACCGATGACGCTCCGCTTTGGGCGGCGCGAGCCGAGCGTCTCTTTGACGTGTCTTTTGGATGGTTGGGAGACGATGGCGCCTGGCACGAAGGGGTCGGCGACTGGTGCTATGCGGTCGCGCCGCTGCTGATATTCTATAGCGCGTGGCAGAGCCGTGTGGGTGAGGACCTGCACGATCGGGGCTGGATTCGCAACACGGCACGCTACCGCTTGTACCATTGGCTGCCCAATGACGAGTATGTTGGATTGAACGACTCGTTTCGCGACGGGCGTTACGGTCCGACCGGCGCTGCCTCGTGCCATCTGTTGCGACGACTGGCATCGGTGTTCGACGACCCTCATGCACAGTGGCTGGCGGATCGCGATGAGCGATATGACCTCACGCCCGGCGGCAAGGGAGTGCAACGCGCTCCGCACGAGAAGCTCTCGTATCGCGAAGAGCTGCGCGACGACGTTCACGCCGACTCGTACTGCCAGGCGTGGAATTTGTTCTGGTACGATGGATCGGTCGAACCGAAACCACCCACCAACTTGCCGCTGGCGCACCACTTTGAGAATGCCGACGTGGCGATTGTCCGCACGGGATGGGATTCGGACAATGCGACTGTCGTCTCGTTCTCGTGCGGACCCTTGGGCGGCCAGCAAGCTGCAAAGCGCGTGCGACAGGGCGACCGCTTCGTTCAAAACAACCTGGCACACGCCCACGCTGACTACAACGCCATAACGTTGTTTGCCAACGGCGAGTACCTCGTGGTTCCATCCGGCTACGCTCGTCGCAGCAGCCGCTTTCAGAACACGGTGTCTGTAAACGGCGGCGACTTTCTCGTGGACCCCGGCCTGGAGATACAGATAGTCGCCTTTGTTGCCCAGCGCGACTTCACGTATGTCGTTGGCGACGCGACGAACGCCTTTCCGAAGGCCGTAAAGGTGAAGCGATATCGCAGGCACCTATGGGTAGGGGCCGGCAGAGTTATCGTGTTCGACGATATACAACTCCACGACAGGAGTGGTCTGTTCTGGAACAACGTCGGGTGGACGCTGCACAGCGACCCGCGCTCGCACCATGTGACGGCAGACGGCACACAGTTGCTGTGGCACCGGGCGGACGCGGATGCGGCTAGTCTGCGGGGCAGCGTCCTGGAACCGGACGGGTTTGCGTGGGAGCACGCGCGGCTGGAATCGGTGGATGGCGTGGCGATGCTCGCAGCGCATCGACTCGTGCGCCCGGAGTGGTATTCTGATCGCATTCAGATCCTGGCCGAAATGACCGGCAACACCGGCCAGCCATGCTCTCGGTTGGTGCGCCATAAGCAAGTACTTGGCGTCATGCCTCCCGATCCCTCCGATCCAGCGATCGCTTTCGCATTAACGCCTTCGAGAGACGCCGAACGCGTGCGTGAAGAACTGACCGAACTCCATCAACACGATCTGACAGTCTTCGGACACGACCCGACTCGGCCAGAAGCCCATGCCCGGTTTCCCAGGCGAACGAAGTCGTAGTAGACTCACCGAGAGGCAATCGCCAAGTTTGGCGAGTGTGCCGCTGACCGAGTGAAGGCACGTTGGAACTGAGAGCCTGTCCCGGAATTCAGTACGGCTTTTTTATGCAACTGTAGGGGAGACCCAACTTCGAGGAGATTTGCGATGTTGCGATTGGGGACAGCGTGTTTGCTGATTGTTGGTTGTGCCGCTGCGAGCGCTGCGCCGGCATTGCCGCTGGGAGAACGGGTGGGTGAGCCGAAATGCGTCGGCAAAATCGACCTTCGCGATTTCGGTGGCTGGGTCTGCCGGTTCGGCGACCTGGACGGTGACGGGACGGCTGATGCCGTGTTCGTGCAGACCGTGAAACAAGAGATCTCGTGCACGACGGCGGTCAATCTCGAAGGCAAGGTCCTCTGGCAGTGCGGCGAACCTGACAAGTCACGCTCGCGCATTAGTTCCGACGCGGCCATGCAGATCTACGACTTCGACGGTGATGGGGACAATGAAGTCATGGTCATCGAAGGGACCATGCTCCGCTTCCTCGACGGCAAAACCGGCAAGCCCGAACGCGAGGCGCGCGTGCCCAGCAACGATAGTATCCTGATCGCCAACTTTACCGGTGCGGAGCGCCCCGGCGACCTCGTGATCAAAGACCGCTACGCAAACATCTGGACGTTCGACAACGACCTCAAGCCGCTGTGGAAGGCGTCGCTGAACACCGGCCACTATCCGATGAACGTGGACCTCGATCGCGACGGTCACGACGAGCTTCTCTGCGGCTACACGTTGTTCGACCACGATGGGCGCGTGCTTTGGCACCGTTCGGAGCTTCCCGCCCACGCCGACGCGATCGACGCCGACGACATGGATGGCGACGGCATCCCGGAGATCGCGATCGCCTGTAGCGCGGACAGCGTGCTGATGGCGGCCGACGGCAAGATCCTGTTTCGCAAGAAGCACCGGCACTCCCAGCATGCGGTAATCGGGGCCTTCGTGCCCGATCGGAGCGACAAGCAGGCGGTGTTCGTCGACCGCATCGTCGCCTCTTCGACAACTGGGGGCATCGTCTATTGCTACCTCAAGGACGGCACGGAGCTGTGGCACACGCCTCCGCAGGGCGGCTTGACCATCGCCAGTACGATCGACGGCTGGACCGGCGAGCCGAACCGGAGTTTCGTCTGCCTGTATCGGCGCGCGTGCGGACCGCCCGTGTTGGTCGACGGCAAAGGCCGCCAAGTGGCCGAGTTCGCTTTCCCCCCATGCCCAAAGAGCGATTCGTCCAACCAGAGCTTCGTACAGCACTTCGACGCGCTGGGCGACTCGCGGGAGGAGGTCTTTGTCTACAACGGCGAGGCGCTATGGGTCTACACCAACGCCGCCCCGGCCCCACCCGACCTAACCTCGCCGACTCGCGCGCCCAATCCACGCGTATACAACGCGTCGTTCTACGTCGGTCGGCAATGATGATCGATGGTGAGCCCGCGGAAGGCATGCCACGTCCGTGGCGAATGGTGTGAAAACGAGAAAGTCGTTCATGCACCAACAGAGAAAGGTGAGGAGATGGAAGATCAAGTCATGTCGGCCAGGACCCTGCTGGCTGTGCTCGCCTTCGGCCTACTGACTGTGGCCGTTCACGCCGAGTCGGTGGTTATCTGGTCTTTGAACACGCGCGCGTCTTGCACAAGCAGCTCGAACAAGTGAAATGAGTCCGAGTCGGCCGAGCAGAAATCGACACAAGATAACGAAAGGTGATGCCATGCATGCTACGACGATGCTGATGGGACAATGCTGTTTGTGTTTGATGGGGCTGTTCGGCTCGGCACTGATGGCAGCCGAAGAACCGATCGGCCATTGGACCTTTAACCGGCTCGACGATCAGATGGCTCCCAACGCCGTCGCCAACGGACAGCCCGGTGCCGTCCACGGCGCCACTGCGGTCGCGGGAGCCAAGGACGGGGCCTTGGCCTTCGACGGTCAGGACGACCACGTGGCGTTGGGCGACTTGGGCCAGTTCGACGCCGTGACGATCGCATTCTGGATGAAGGGTGAAAACGTTGGCAAGACGGACGACTGGCAGGGGCTGGTCACCAGCGACGGCTGGGAAGAGGGCGTCTTCCATATCGGCGCGCGCGGCGGCCGGGTCGACGTTCATTGGCACCTGGGCGAGGCGAGTCGGGGTCGGATGCGCAGTGGACAGTTGAAAAACGGCGTCTGGTATCATGTGGCCGTGGTGGCCGATCGCCAAGGACGGGCGATCCGGCTTTTCTTGAACGGACAAGAAGAAGACGCGATGGATTTCGCTGGCGAACTGCCGGAAATCAAGCTCGTGTCCCAAGTTGTGGGGCGGGAATCTGCCGACGCGGGGTATGATCGCTATTTCCACGGAGCGATCGACGACGTGCGTATCTACGACCGAGCCTTGACGGAACCCGATATTCAGCGGCTGTGCCCCGGCATGGAACCTCTTTCGGCCTGCGACCCACGTGATGTCCGTACGGGGTATCGCATTCCCGACGAGGGCTACTGCGATCAGCCCTACGTGGTGATCACCAATGACGGCAACTGGCTCTGCCTTCTGACCACGGCCGGAGGACACGAGGGGGCGGCCAACTCGCACGTGGTCTCCACCATCAGCGAAGACCAGGGCCGCACCTGGTCGAAGCTGGTCGAGTTGGAGCCGTCTGACGGTCCCCCGGCCGTTTATTCCCTACCGGTCGTCGCTCGAAGCGGCCGGGTTTACGCGTTTTATGACTACAACGGCGACAACTTTCAGTGCCCCGGGCGCAACGATTGCGTGGGTTGGTACGTCTACAAGTACTCGGATGACAATGGTCGCACGTGGTCGAAAGAGCGATACCGTCTGCCCATGCGGATGACCGCCGTCGACCGGACGAACACATTCGACGGCAAGGTGCAGATCTTCTGGGGCATCGGCAAACCGATCACGTTCGACGACACGATGATGTTCGCCTTCAGCAAGTGCGGCAAGTACCTGATCGATCGCTCGGAGGGGTGGTTCTACC
>CAZURK010000472.1:0-7387 GCA_964623055.1 uncultured Pirellulaceae bacterium | reverse complement strand
CCAAGTACTCCGAGCAATTCGCGCCGATTTGCCAGGATGGCGTTTTCGAGAAGGCGAAGCCCTCTCCGTGAACGCGATGTTGACTCGTGGCCGACATTCACTGCCAAAACGCCTGCGTCGTCAGCCGCGCGGCCGGCGCGAAGATCAGCAATGGACACCATGCGGCTAGCGACGGGTCCATAAGGCATCCTTTGCCCAAAGCATGACAGGCGATCACAACCACAAAGAAAACGGCCACAATCAAAACGCAGAGGCCGGCAGCCACGAAAACATTGCGTCGTTCGCGTGACAGTACCAGCGGCAACCCCAGAAACAGCAACGTGACGTCCAAGAAAGGCTGTACCATGCGTGCGTGGACGCTTACACGGACATCCGGCGCGAAGTCCAGACTTGGATTGTGCAGCCCTGATATCAATTCCGCGGTGGACGAGAACTGTCGCCACGCGTTGCCCGCCGCCAGTTGATCAAACGAAATATCGCTGACAACGAAACACTGGTTTGGCTGTAACCAGTCCGTATCGTTCGAGGTCAGGATTACCGGCGCTCCGTCGACGTACAGCGAAGGGATCTCGTCCAGCTTCTCCGGCTCTTCCACTTCCTCCAGGCGGTAGCCGCGCGGACGCTCATCTTTCGACTCGCAAAAGAATGCGCTCTCGGCGACCAACTGGCTGCCGAAGCCGGTGATTTCGGGCGGCAATCGGAATGCGGGACGAACGATTCTCCCTTCAGCCGCTACCGAATGGCGCCCGCCGATCACAATGTCCGTGCGGTTGTCGAACCGTGGCTCCAAATCCTTCTTAATCTCGCCGTGCCAGTCCTGGGAGTTGCGCATGAGCTTGTCCCGAAACGACGGAATCAGCATTTCGCGGTTCGCCACGGCCAGCAAGCTGACCGCGATCGCGCCGATAATCAGCGGTGTGACCACGCGGATCTTGGGGATTCCCGCCGCCATCAACGAGGCCAACTCGTTGGATCGCTGCATCGAGGTCGCGGCAAACGTGGCAGCCAATAGAGCCATCAATGCGCTTGTGCGGTCAAAGAAGGCCAATGATCGAGCACCGTAGTACTCGCAAATGAACGCGAACCAGCCCCCCTCCTTTTTGGCCACCATTTGGATTTCATCCAGGTGGCCGAAGGCATCGACCACGATGTAGAGGCCGGTCAGGCTGAGGAAGCAGATGACCAGCACCTTGACGTACTGCCGCAGGATGTGACGGTCGATGATCCGCATGGGAATTCCGTTTCCTTTGCGGCCGCGATTCATTCGGCCACGGTGGCAATAGCCCGCGCCAGCTTTTCTACGCCTTCTCGGATTTTTTCACAAGACTGAACACCGAAGCTCAACCGCATCGCGCTCCGGCACGCCGGTTCTCCTTCGCTCGGGTAGCAGTACTGGCCCGGCACGTACAGGAGGCCTTCGCCCAAGGCCACGTCGAACAAGGGTCCGTCCATGCCGGTTGGGATGCTCTCAGGTAGCCGTACCCAAACGTACAGCCCTCCGGTGGGCTTGAACCACTCGACGCCTTCCAACGCGGCAAGGTGCTCGTCCGCCGCCTCCAGCATGGCTGAGAGCTTTCTACGATATTCGTCGCGGATGCGTTCGACGTGCGGCTCGAAAAGCCCCATTTCCATGATCTTTGCTATGAGGTGCTGGTTGAAATTTGGGGAGCCAAAATCGACGTTTCCCTTCTGATCGTTGACGGGCTCGACCAAGTGTGGCGGCAATATTCCCCAGCCGACGCGCATTCCGGGCGAAAAGGACTTGGAGAACGTGCCGGCCACGACTACCGTATTGCCCTCCTCGTCGCAACTCCGCGTGCCGGGAATGTCGTCGCCCCAGTATCGCAATTGCCGGTAGGCTTCGTCGGATATGACGTGGATTCTCTGGCGACGCGACCATCGTTTGGCTATGCCCACGACCGCCGCGCGACGCTCCAACGGCATCGTTACGCCGCCTGGATTGTCAAAGTAGGGAACCAAGTATACGGCCTTGACGCGGCTAAGCTCGCCGGCCGCACCCAGACGTGCCAGCGCTTCTTCCAATGCTTCAGGAATCATGCCATCGTCATCGCTAGCAATGCCTACGGCACGGGCGCCTAACCCGGCCAGCAGTCCCAGATACACGAAGTAGCTGGGCGACGCGCACAGCACGATGTCGCCGGGGTCCAGCAAGCTTTCGCTGACCAGGTGAAGCAGTTGGTTACTTCCGGCTGTGATGACGATTTGCTCGATTGGCACCGACGCATCCAGACCGTCGGCTCGACGTGCATGTTCCAGCAGGATCTCACGCAACGCAGGGTATCCCGGTGTGGTCCCGTACTGCAGAGCGGCATTCGCGGCATCCGCATCGGCAAGCAGCGCCGCCGAAGCGTGGCGAACAGGCTCCGCCGGAAGCGTATCGGTATCGACGAATCCCGCCGCTAGTGAAATCAGATCCGGATTCTCCAGGGCGCGCGACATCAGCTCGCTGATCGGTTGCCCTGCGGCTAGTTGTGCTCGATTGCTCGAGTGGAATTCAACAGACATCGGTATGGCGATTGATCACTTGATCGCCTCAGCGACCTTGGAGGCCTCGTCGGTGTTTTCCCACGTGAATTCCGGTTCGTGCCGACCGAAATGTCCGCCGGCAGCCGTCTTGCGATAGATAGGTCGCCGCAGGTCCAGGTAGTCGATGATGCCTCCGGGCGTCAGCGGGAATACCTCCTTGACAGCCTGGCAGATGCTGTCTTCGTCGACCTTGCCCGTTCCCTGCGTATCCACGCGTATGCTGACCGGGTGGCTGACACCAATCGCATAGGCCAACTGGACCTCGCATCGTTCGGCCAGCCCGGCGGCCACAATGCTCTTGGCTACGTGGCGAGCCATGTACGCAGCGCTGCGGTCGACCTTCGTCGGGTCCTTGCCGCTGAAAGCACCGCCTCCGTGCCTGCCCCATCCGCCATATGTATCGACGATGATCTTGCGGCCGGTCAGGCCGCAGTCGCCGTGGGGGCCGCCAATCACGAAACGGCCTGTGGGGTTGATGTGATACTTGATGTCGCCGTTCACCAGCGCCTCGGGCACAGTCGGTTTGATGATCTGGTCGATCACGAATTCGCGAATGCTTTCATTGGACACGTCAGGCCCGTGCTGAGTGGACACCACAACCGTATCAACTCGCACCGGAGTTTGTCCATCGTATTCGACCGTGACTTGGCTCTTGCTGTCGGGACGCAGCCAATCGACCTCGCCATCAAAGCGGGCCTTAGTCAAGCGGTTCAGTATTCGATGCGCCAAAGCGATAGGCAGAGGCATCAACTCCTTTGTGTCACTGCACGCGAACCCGAACATCAGTCCTTGGTCGCCGGCGCCGATTTCCTTGCCTTCTTGGGCATCCTCGTCTACGCCCATGGCGATGTCGCCACTCTGTTTGTCCACGGACACCATTACGGCGCACGTATCCGCGTTGATGCCCATTTCGTCATCCGTATACCCGACATCCCGGATCACCTCTCGAACGGCACTGGGATAATCCACGGTTGCCTTGGTCGTGATTTCTCCCGCGACCACCGCAACACCAGTAGTTACGAGTGTTTCGCAAGCGACTCGACTTAGGGGGTCTTCTTCAAACAGTGCATCAAGGATGCCGTCTGATATCTGATCCGCCAGCTTATCTGGATGGCCCATACTGACAGATTCACTGGTAAACAGGTACTTACTGGATGCCACGGTCTTGCTCCTTCGCCTCGCGCTGCTGCGTTCGGTCGACAAGAAAACTGGTAAGCGAAAGCTCGGATTATAGGCGTCATACGGCAAAATGGACAAGCTCAGCTAGCTCCTGTCGGCGTCACGCTTCGCAGCACCGCTATCACAATCGACCTTGCTTCTGTTTGGTTTTCTCGCATATATACCCCGCGCGAGTGCCGATCTCTATCACGTTCTCTCCTCCGTACGTCTTCGGATCGGAAGCCATGAAAACAGCAACCACCTTGGTCTGGACACTGCTGGCCGTCACTGCGGCTGGCTGCACGCAGAATGTCACGCTTGGGGTCTGGAGGCCCGCGGAATTCGACGTGGCGGGAATTCAACGTCTGGCAGTGTTGGATTTCGAGGGACCCGGCGATAGTGGCAAAACCGCGAGTTCTGCTTTGGTGAGCCAACTGTGGGAAAACGGCCATTATCAGTTGGTCAACCAGTCGCAACTCGCACAGGCCGGCCCCGTCGCGTCCCCCCATGGCGGTCCCCCGAACGTTCAGGCGGCACTCGAAGCGGCCCGGGCGATGGGCGTTGATGCGGTGCTGACTGGACAGGTCGTCAGCTACGATGTCTCGGACGACGTGTTCCGCAGCCACAGATTCGAAATGGTCGACGAGGACTATCGCGACAAGGCACACAACGTAGCGGATAACTTCCTCGGCTTCGGCTTCGAGAGCAACGAGACATTGAATCGCGAGGGCTCGGTTTCGCTGGCTTTTCAACTGATCGACGCACGATCCGGCCAAATCCGGGCGGCACGCCAAACGGCGCATTCCTTCACCGGACAGATGACAAACGGGCAGGGTGGCCTTCCAGGACGCCAGAGTGTGCTGACCGATTTGTTGCATGAGTGCACGCGCGATGTTGTCGAAATGGTGGCGCCACATCTCCAGTACACGACGGCGTCGTTGTCCGCCCCGTATTTCGCCAAGGGATCATCGGACGTCCGCCGCGGCAATACGTTTGCGTCCAATGGCGACTGGCAGGGAGCAGTACGCTGCTGGGAGACCGCGTTGGAGGCAAACCCGGAGAATCACGCCGCGATGCACAATCTTGCGGTTGCGCGAGAGGCTCAACACGACTATCGCGGAGCACACGAGCTATTGTCCGGGGCGTTGAAGATTAAGAACGCGGGGCTGTACGCGAAATCACTGAAACGCGTCTCGGCGGAAAGCGAGCAATATCGGCTGACGAGCCTTCAGTTCAACACGCACGATCAAGCCACGCCCTCGGGCCTCCCAATCACACCCGCCAGCCATCAGCGGTCGGTGGCCGATCGAAACCGGTCGGGTCAGTTAGACCAGTAGGGCTTATCTTCGTCTTCGATGGCATCCAGATGCCTATCGTCGATGTGGACGATCGGTGCGGTCCACTGGTCCATCCGGTCCGCGGCGTCGACGGTCCAGCCCGCCCGCAGCCGGTGGGTCCGCTCGCTCCAACCCTCTCGGATCTTTTTGGTCCAATACCTGATTTCTTGTGGTGTTGGGTCGATCGTTTTTGGTCCACGTGCGCCCATGACATTGACCTCCTCGATGTTGTCGCAGCCAACAGTCAAGCGAAAGATGAGCCGCCCAAATGTTGGTCTCGTACTACGGAAGAGAAACGAACACGACGTGCGGCGAGTGACCTGCGAGGCAATCCTCGGGCATCCCGATCACTCGTGGGCGTATAGGAGCAGACAGCGAGCCAAATAGGAAGAAAAAGCCGGATTTTCGGAAAAGTGGCTCTACGGCTGGACTTGTGACGAATTCCTGGTGGCACGGTAGACTGATCCACGTTCATTGATACGAGCGGGGTGCATTGAATTGATACAATCCCGAAGCCATTAAGTGCGCCTTTTTGCTACACTAGCCCTCGATTGCATCGTCCCGCTACATTCATCCCTCCGCCCAAACGCGGGTTAGTTCGACGAGTACCTCGGCCGCCGCCGCCATCTCATCAAGACATGCCCATTCCAGTGGCGAGTGGGGATTGTGCTGGCCGGTTGAAAGATTTGGGGTGGGCAGTCCCTTGTCGGTCAACAGCGATCCATCCGTACCGCCGCGAATCGAGGTCAGTTGGGCAGTACGCCCCAATTGTTCGTGGGCTCTTTGGGCGTAGGCCACGGCCCGTGGCTCCCTTGACAGCCCGTCGGCCAAGTTGCGGTACTGGGGCGTCACGTCTACCGAGATGGCGACTCCGGGGAACTGACATTCCACATCGTTCGCCACTTCTCGTAGCAAGTCGGCTTGTTCCGACAGACTGGCGGTCTCGAAGTCTCGCAAGATGAGCTTCAGCACGGTTTGTCCCACGCCACCTTCGATGTGATACGGGTGGATGAAACCCTCCCGATCTTCCGTCGTTTCCGGCGAGAGTTGGTCTCTGGGTAGTCGCGCGACGAAGTCCGCGGTCGCACGCACCGCATTGACCATACGTCCCTTGGCGATCGACGGATGGATATTCACGCCCCGAACGGTAACAGTTGCGAGATCCGCTGAAAACGTCTCCACGTCGATCTTATCGACGGCATCGCCGTCCAGCGTGTAGCAGACGATCGCACCGAGTTTGTCCAGATCAACGTGCGTCACGCCGCGACCAATTTCTTCGTCGCAGGTGAAGAGAATGCGAATCGGGCCGTGGGCAATCTCTGGATGTTCCATCAGGTAGGCCGCCGCTTCGACGATGGTCGCCACGCCCGCTTTGTCGTCCCCGCCCAAGAGGGTCGTACCGTCCGTGGTGATCAGCGTCGCCCCCAGCAATCCGTCCAATTCCGGGTTGTCGGCGACTCGGATGACTTGATCTGAATCACCGGTCAATTCGATGTCCCCGCCTTTGTAGCCACGAATCACCCGAGGCTTGACCCCGACACCGCTGGTTTCTGGCGAGGTATCCAGATGGGCGTTGAATGCCACGGCCGGCACGTCTCTATCGATCGTCGGAGGAATCGTGGCCCACACCAGGCCGTGTTCGTCTTGATCGACCTCATCCAATCCGATCTCAGTCAACTGGCGAACCAGCAAACGGCCTAGTTCCCATTGACCTTCCGAGCTCGGATAGCGGTCGCTTGCATGGTTTGCGGTCGTGTCGATGGCGACGTATTCGAGGAAGCGGTCGAGCAGTCTTTCCTTGTTCACAGCGGTGTCCTTGCTACCAAGCCGATGGTTTTGTGTTAAGCTGACGCGAATGATGGCGTAGCGATCCGCAATTGGAAAGGGGACATCCGTGGCAAGTTCAGCAGTCAAGTTCTTGGTATTCGACATTGAAAGTGTCGCTGACGGCAGTCTGGTTTCCAAGATACGCTATTCCGGCGAAGGCTTGGCGCCCGAGGAAGCCGTCGCCCGCTATCGCTCCGAGTTGATGGAAGAGACCGGTCGCGATTTCATTCCTTACACCTTCCAAATTCCAGTTTCGGTCGTTGTGGCGAAAGTCGGGGCCAGCTATGGCTTGATCGACGTAGTGGCATTGGACGAGCCCGAATTCCGGTCCCATGTAATCACCGATCACTTCTGGCGTGGCTGGGAAGCCTACCGGCGACCGACGCTGGTCAGTTTTAACGGCCGCACGTTCGATGTACCGCTTATGGAACTGGCAGCGTTTCGGTACGGGCTGAGCGTTCCCGGCTGGTTCAATATCTACGACAAGAGTTGGGAACAGTATCGAAGCCGCTACAACA